>CAZPMT010000006.1:0-97121 GCA_964587655.1 uncultured Nitrospiraceae bacterium | reverse complement strand
GCAGTATATTGCGCATGACTTGGTCCGGTTACAAACCGGACCTACATGGGCTTTCCGTACACGCTCTTAGCGTCGTGCGCTCAGAACTTCTCCATCTCCTTCGCCCATTTGTATCCGGAGTACCCGTACAGCTTGATGATGGTGAACCGCTTTATGAGGGTCTTGCCTCGGTAGACATTCAAGGTCTCGAGGTACTCTCCGCGCTCAAAGGCCCCGCATGAGACGAACTCGGCGATCCCTTCGCGCGCGCGTGCTTCGTCGCCACCCGTCACGAACAACGCGTCCTGGCCGGCAAGCTTCTCCCACCCGCCCCACAGATCGTACTGGTTGTACCGCTCCTCGGGATTCACATAGAAGGTCCGGGGGCGCCCGGGTGTATAGAACGCCGCCCATGCCGTGAGCTGGTAGCGCGGCGTGAAGATGAAGAGGGGTCTGGAATCGTCGGCGTCATACTTGGCCAGCGTCGCGCCGAGTTCCCGTCCGCCGATGAGCCGGTTAGTCGGGTCCCGGTCCGGATCAATCGAGAACCGGCCAAACTGTATCCGATCGGTCCGGCCGTCTCGCCCGCCGACGGCGTCGGAAAGAATGTAAATGAGATTTGTCGAACGTGTGGCCAGGCCCATCAGGCAGCCCAGCGCCACCGCGACGACGAGCAGCTTCCGCATACACGGTCCACGCTCGCGTTCGGTCCACATCCATGCAAATGCCGGAATGGCCGCAAGGTACGAGCAGATCGGCCAGTTGGCCTCCGGCCGCCGCGACAGAGCGACGATGGCGTAGAATCCAAATAGCGTGGCGCCGCATAGGAAGAGAAAAGCGGCGTCGCGCTGCCGCCATCGCCGCACCAGCGCCGCCATGCTCCACACGAAGAGGCCGAAGAGGATCGGCGATGCCACGCCGGCCTGCGCAACGAAGTACTCGATGAGACGGCTCACGGTCTTTCCGAAGGACCGGCTCGCGCTGGCGCCTATACTGGCCGTGTGACGCAACGAAACCCAGTCGTGCGTCGCGTTCCAATATATGACCCCGCTGAGACAAACGACCATGACCCCGACCGCCGCGTAGGGGCCGAACGTTCGGAGCGGGGCACGATCGACCAGTAGCAGATACAGCGCGAAGGACACGACGAGAACGAGTATCGTGTACTTGCTCAACATCCCAAGTCCCAGGGCAAGCCCCGTCAGCCACCACATGCGCGGCTCGCCGTTCACCGCCCGATGAAACGCATACATCGCCAGCACCCAGAACAACGCGAGCAACGGGTCAATCGTCATCAGGACGGACCCGGCCCACGTAAACGGCATGGCGAGCGTAATGCAGACGGCGAACAGCGCCGTCCGCTCGCGCTTCGCAACGCGCAGCGTAAGGGCGTACAGCAAGGCCAGCGTCCCAAGTGAACACAGCACGGCCCCGGAACGTATCGCCCACTCCTTATTGCCCATCGAGTGCGTGAGCGCCCGCATGACGTAGGCGATCATCGGCGGCTTGCTGTAGTAGCCCAGCGCGTAGTGGCGGGACCAGTCCCAATACTGCGCCTCGTCCTCCGCGAGGCAGAAGGGACTGAAATAAACGAAGCAGAAACTCACGAAACCCCACAGCGCGAGTATCCATAAGAAGGTCTTGCGCTCCTGAGGCATTGGCAATCGCGGCAATTCCTCCGGGCGGCGCGCCCACATACTGCGGGCAACACGCAACGTGATCATGGTTGCGACCGTGCCGCAGAAGCCGCCCCAGGCGTAGCCCGCGAGAACGTCTCCGGGATAATGATTCCCAGTGTAGATGCGCGACAATCCCACTAGCAACCCCAACGGGACCGTCGCCCACAGGGTCTTTCGGTTGAGAAAGGCGAGCACGACCGCGACCACGGCGACGCCCGTGGCGTGCGTCGATGGAAATGAATTGCTCCCGGAAGACTTCGGGTCAAGCGGGTTCGGATGGCTCATTGACCACGTATTTCCCCGATATACGTGTACCCCTTCGAGCGCGGCATAAGGGCGCGGCTCGGAAAACACGTTCTTCAAGACGTTCTCCGAGCCCCGGTCCGCGATGACAAGCGCGATGATCAGCGCGACCATGCATACGCGCGTGAAGCGTCCTCCGAAGAAGGACACGAGCACGAAAAGCACGACTGCCGGCAGAGACACGTAATCACGGTCCGAAAAAACCGGCAGGACAAGGTCAAAGAAGCCGTTCTTGATCCCGCCGTTGATGAGACGAAAGACGCTCTCGTTCATGCAGGGAAGTATACCCGCCCATATGCCGCCGCACAATTGCGCGCGGCAACGACTCGAAAGTGAACTCGAAAGCCTTCCCGCAGAAACTTCTTGACACAGGCTTGGAACATGATATAATGGCCAAGTGGGAATTGAGGTCCGGCCGTAGCGGAAGTGAGCCGGAGCCTGTAGCGGGTGGAGTTTATTCGTGTAGGTGCAGTTGTAGGTCCGCGTGTGAACGCGGAAGAAGGTGATGTCGTGGTACCGGTAGTCCTCTGGGGAGGAGGGTTCGTGTGCGGGCGGGCTCTCGTGGCAATGAGCCAGGCAACGGGGAAGTCGCCTTTCATCCCGGGCGCGTGTTTCTCTCGTCCAAGTTTACTCATTACGCGGTCTTTCCGTGTTTTCTCTTGCCGTGCAGCGTCGTTACAGATCCAAGTAAACCGATGTGCGTCTTTGCGCATATCTATCGTATAGCCGCCCACATGTTGATCCATAATATGGGCGCTTGATCGTGGCTTGAGGAGCAGAGCATGAACGCGGTGGCGATGGAAGACCTGTGTGATGTGTTTCTGAGAAACGTTTGCGCCATCCCCAATGGCAAGAAGATCCGCGAATGCATTCAATGCGGGACGTGTTCGGCGTCCTGTCCCACAAGCACCGCGATGGAGTACAGCCCGCGGGAGGTCATTGCGGCGTTGCGCGCCCACATGCTCGACCGCGTGTTGAAGTCCAACACGGTGTGGCTCTGTTCTTCCTGTTATTCATGCACGGTGCGCTGCCCCGCGGGCATTCCGTTCACCGATGTGATGTACGAGTTGAAACGCCTGGGGGTGCAGCACGGGCTCTATCCCAAGGGAACGACGAATGCGGTAATGGCCCAGGCGTTTGTGGAGTCGGTCGACGCGCATGGCCGGAGCCACGAACCCGAACTGCTCCGCAAGTACTACCTGCGGACGAATCCCTTCCGTTTTCTCCGCCAGATTCCGCTGGTGCTGCGATTGCTGATGCGCCGGCGGGCCCGCGTGCGCCCCCATAACATCCAGGGTGCGGAAAACCTCCGCAAGATGATGGCCGCCATCAAGGAGAACCACGTCAAATGACGACGAGCCCTTCAACTTACTCTTACTACCCCGGTTGTTCACAGATGGCCACAAACAAGGCGTACGACGTCTCGGTCCGGAGCGTGGCCCGCGAACTCGGTCTTGAACTGGTGGAATTGGATGACTGGAACTGCTGCGGCGCGACGGCCTACGTCGCCATCCGCGAGGAACGGGCCTTCGTGCTGTCCGCGCGCAATCTCGCCTTGGCCGAAAGAGCCGGGCGCGACCTGGTAACGCCGTGCAGCGGCTGTTACGTGGTCCTGCGCAAGGCGAACAAGTACATGGCCGACAATCCGGAGTTGTACGCCAAGATCGGGCGCGCCCTCGCCGCAGGCGGTATGACCTACGGCGGCAAGGTCCGCGTGCGCCATTTCCTCGACCTGGTCTTGAATGACGCGGGTGAAGAGACAATACAACAACGCGTCGTGCGGCCGCTGGATGGTCTCCGCGTCGCGTGCTACTACGGATGCCAGGTCAGCCGCCCCTTCGGGGAGATCGACAGTGAAGAGCTTCCCGAGCGTGTCGACCGATTGGTCGAGTGGCTCGGCGCGGAACCCGTCCCGTTCCCGTTGAAGACCAAGTGCTGCGGCGGAATGATGCTGATGACGCAGCCGGACATCGGGCGCAAGCTGACCGGCAAGCTGCTGAGAGTCGCCAAAGCGAAGGGCGCGGATTGCATCATCACATGCTGCCCGCTGTGTCAGATGAACCTCGAAGCCTATCAGCGGGAAGTGAGCGACGCCATGCAATGCGATTGTCACATCCCCGTGCTGTATTTCACGCAGCTTATGGGACACGCGTTTGGTCTGTCTTCCGAGGAATTGGCCTTGCGGGATTCCTTGACGGCCGTGGAACCCTTGTTGGCGGGAAAGGTGGCGAGCGTATGAACAACGGCACACGCATCGGAGTGTATATTTGCCATTGCGGGACCAACATCTCGCAAACGGTGGACATCACGGAACTGGCGGAGTACGCGGGCACGCTTCCGGACGTCGCCGTGGTCCGCGAGTACAAATACATGTGCTCGAAGCCGGGCCAGGAACTCATCAAGAAAGACATCGAGGAACAGGCTCTGTCGCGGGTGGTGGTTTCTTCGTGTTCGCCGCTGATGCACGAAGGGACATTCCGCGGGGCGTGCGAAGACGCCGGCCTCAACCGGTTTCTGTTCCAAATGTCGAACATCCGCGAGCAGTGCTCGTGGGTTCACTCGGACCGTAAGAAAGCCACATCCAAGGCGAAACGGTTGGTCGGCGCCGCGGTGCGGCGAGTCCGCCATCACCGGCCGCTGGAACAGCGCGAAGTCACCGTCAAGCCGAAGGCCCTCGTGGTGGGCGCGGGCATCGCGGGGATCGAAGCGGCGCTGCGGCTGGCCGACGCGGGCAAGCAAGTGTATCTGGTGGAACGGGAACCGTCCATCGGCGGCCACATGGCCAAGTTCGACAAGACTTTCCCGACGCTGGACTGCGCTGCGTGCATTCTCACGCCGAAGATGGTGGCCGTGGGCCAGCATCCCAACATCCAATTGCTCACGTATTCCGAGGTGGATGACGTCTCGGGTTATGTCGGCAATTTCAAGGTGAAAGTGCGGCGGAAGGCGCGGTACATCGACGAGGAAAAGTGCACTGGGTGCGGCCAGTGCATCGAGCGTTGCCCGGTGCGCTTCATGCCGACGAACGGCGAAGCGCGGCGGCCCAAGCCCGTCGAGATCGGGCTGGAGTTGAAACTCTCGATCGATAAGGCGCTGGACCTCCATCGCCACGAACGCGCGCCGCTCATTTCCGTGCTGCAGGACATCAATATCGAATATCGCCATCTTCCCCCGGAAAGCCTCAAGTACATCAGTCAGCACCTGAACATGCCGCTTTCTCGGATCTACCACGTGGCCACGTTCTACACGGCGTTCAGCTTGGTCCCTCGCGGGGAACACACCATCAAGGTGTGCCTGGGAACGTCATGCCACATCAAAGGCGCGCAACGCCTGTTGGACGCCCTGGAAGAACGGCTGGAAGTCAAGGCCGGCGAAACCACCCAGGACCGCAAGTTCACGCTTCAGACCGTGAACTGTCTGGGCGCGTGCGCACTTTCGCCGCTTGTGGTCATAGATGCCAGATACTACGGCAACCTGAATCGCCGGAAGTTGGAGAAGGTCTTGGACAGCTACAAGCAGGAATGAAATCACTATGGCTCCCAAGTTCACCGTACCCGAACAAGTTGACGCGTACCGTTGCAGGGTGTTGGCCGAGCGCGATCCCGAACGATCCACGGTCCTGATCTGCGGCGGCACCGGCTGCCTCGCCACCAGGGCCCAGGATGTAATCGACGCCTTGCGGGACGCACTCGAGAAGCGAGGCATCCGGAAAAGAATCGATATCCGGGTCACGGGATGTCACGGCTTTTGCGAGCGCGGACCGCTGATGGTGCTGCAGCCCGAAGGACTGCTCTACGTCTCGGTGACGGCCGACGACGTCGAGGAAATCGTGGAGAAGACGCTGCTGCGCGGGGAGCACATCGAGCGCCTGTTCTACACGGACCCGGACGGACACATAATCAAGCGCCACGAAGACCTTCCCTTCTACAAACGGCAGAATCGCCTCATCTTCGGCGCGAACCTCGAACTCGACCCGCGCAGCATCGACGACTATATTCGCATCGGCGGTTACAGCGCGTTGGTGAAGGCGCTGACGCAAATGACTCCCGAGCAGATCGTCGACGAGGTCACGAAGTCTGGATTGCGCGGGCGTGGCGGCGCAGGTTTTCCGACAGGCGTTAAGTGGGCGTCGTGTCGCAAGGCGCCCGGCGATCTCAAGTTCGTCATCTGTAACGCGGACGAAGGCGATCCCGGGGCCTATGCCAACCGCAGCCTGTTGGAGGGCAATCCGCACTCCGTTATAGATGGCATGATCATCGGCGCCTACGCGATCGGCGCAACGGAAGGCTACATCTATGTCCGCACCGAGTATCCCCTGGCGGTCGACCTCATGGCGCAGGCCATCGAGGATGCGCGGAAGACGGGATTTTTGGGCGAGAACATTCTGGGCACAGGGCTGCGGTTCGACATCACGATCGTACGCGGCGGCGGCGCGTTCGTGTGCGGCGAGTCAACCGCGCTGATGGCGTCCCTCGAAGGGCGGGTCGGCGAACCGCGCGCCAAGCACATCCACACGGTGGAAAGCGGCCTTTGGGACAAACCGTCGAACCTGAACAATGTCGAGACTTGGGCGAACATCCCCGTCATCATCAACCGGGGCGCCGAATGGTTCACTCAGATCGGGACCGGCGACGTCGCGGAGAACCCGTGGGGCGGCAGTAAAGGCACGAAGATCTTTTCGCTCGTGGGCAAGGTGAACAACACCGGGCTCGTCGAGGTGCCCATGGGCGCCACGCTCCGTCACATCGTGTTCGACATCGGCGGCGGAGTGAAGAACGGCAAGAAACTCAAGGGCGTGCAGACCGGCGGCCCGTCCGGAGGCGTGCTGGCGGAAAGGCATCTCGACCTGCCCATCGACTATGACCAACTGGTCGAGGCGGGCACTATGATGGGTTCCGGCGGCATGATCGTCATGGACGAGGACAACTGCATGGTGGACTTCGCCCGTTTCTTCACCCGGTTCCTCGAGAACGAGTCTTGCGGCAAATGCACACCGTGCCGCGAAGGCATTGTCCAAATGGGTATGATCCTCACGGAAATCTGCGAGGGCCGGGGCAAGCATGAAGACCTCCCGTTGTTGCAGGAACTGGCGGAAGTCGTTACGGAGGCCTCGCTGTGCCAGTTGGGGGCGACCGCGCCCAATCCGGTACTGACGACGCTGCGCTACTTTCCCGAGGAGTACGAGACGCACATCCGCGACCGGAAGTGTCACGCGGGCGTGTGCAAAGCGCTGGTGACGTATGGCATCGACGCGGAGAAGTGCACGGGCTGCATGTTGTGTGCACGCGACTGTTCTGCGGGCGCGATCACCGGCGAGCGGAAAAAGGCGCACCGCATCGAGCGCGCCAAGTGCACCAAGTGCGGCGTGTGCTACGACACGTGCAAGCACGAGGCCGTGGTCCGAAACTAGCGACAAGGAGTTGCAGGCATGGTCAACCTTGCGATTGACGGCAGACGGGTTTCCGTGGAGAGCGGGACCTCCGTGTTGAAGGCCGCGCGGACCGCGGGCATTCCCATCCCCACGCTGTGCGACCACGAGTCGCTGCCGCCGTATGGGGCGTGCCGGCTGTGCATCGTGGAAGTCACGCACCGCGGCAAAACCAAGCTAGTCACGTCGTGCACCCTTCCCGTGGCCGAAGGCATGCAGGTCAGCACGGAATCCGAGAAGGTGCTGCGGATACGGAAGATGCTGGCGGAGTTGCTCCTGGCGCGGTGTCCGGACTCGCCTGTCATAAAGCGGATGGCGGTGCAATTCGGCGTTGGGAAAACGCGGTTTCGCAAGCCCGTAGGCGAGCCGAGCACGATCACGGGCCCGCACGGCTGCATCATGTGCGGCATGTGCGTGCGCCTGTGCGACGACGTACTCAAGATTGGCGCGCTGAGCTTTGCGGGGCGCGGCGGCAGCCGAAGCATTACCACGCCGTTCGGCGAACCGGCCGAAGTTTGCATGACGTGCGGCGCGTGCAGTTCCGTTTGCCCGACCGGCGCAATCGAACATCAGCGGATCTGGACGCACGTGCCGAAGAAGATCCCTTTCGAGTTCGAACAGGGACTGACGAATCGCAAGCCCATCTTCGTACCGTTTCCACAAGCGGTTCCGCGCGTGCCCGTGATCGACAGCGTGAACTGCATGAACTTCAAGACCGGCGGTTGCAAGGTGTGCGAGGACAACTGCGAGAACAAGGCCATCAATCACGCACAGGAAGACACGACCGTCGAGTTGGAGGTCGGCGCAATCATCGTAGCGACCGGCTTCGAGTTGTTTGACGCGAAACCTATCGAACGGTACGGCTACGGCCGTCTGGACAACGTCATCTCGGCGCTGGAGTTCGAACGCCTGAGCCATGCCAGCGGACCCACGGGAGGCAAGATCCTCCGCAAAGACGGTACCCCGCCGAAGGCGGTCGCCGTCCTGCACTGCATCGGCAGCCGCGACGAGAACTACCAGAAATACTGCTCGCGCGTGTGCTGCATGTACTCTCTGAAGTTCGCGCACATCATCCACGAGAAGACCCACGCGGACGTCTACAACTTTTACATCGACATGCGCGCATTTGGAAAAGGATACGAGGAGTTTTACAAGCGCGTGTTGAGCGAAGGCGTGCATTTCATTCGCGGCAAAGCCGCCGAAGTCACGGACGTCGCCGAGTCGAGCGAGGAAGAGGGCAAGCTAATTGTCGTGGCCGAAGACACGCTCCTGGGCATCACGCGCCGCGTCCCGGTCGACATGGTGATTCTCTCGGCGGGCCTGAAACCCGCCAAGGGCGCTGACGACCTCGCTCGCACCCTCTCGTTGAGCTGCACCCAGGGCGCTTTCTTCCTCGAAAAGCATCCGAAGCTGGCGCCCGTCGATACGGCCTCCGACGGCATCTATCTTGCCGGCGCATGCCAGGGACCCAAAGACATCCCCGACGCGGTCGCTCAGGGGGGCGCCGCCGCCGCGGGCGCACTGTCCCTTATCGACAAAGGCAAGGTCGTCCTCGAACCGATTACGACGGAGATCAACGAGGATCTTTGTGCAGGATGCAGGCTCTGCATTTCGACGTGCCCGTACGCCGCGATCGAGTTTAACGAGGAGAAAAAGATCTCCGTCGTAATTGAAGAACTGTGCAAAGGCTGCGGCACATGCGCCGCGGCATGTCCTTCCGGGGCAGCGCGACAGAAGAACTTCGAGGACGTGCAGATCTTTGCGGAAATGGAAGGGATCCTGGCCGACGCGCCGCAGGCGTTGGTCTAGCAAGTAGGACGGGTTTGAAACCCGTCGTACCGAGGAGATGGGACGATGGCCGTAGAGGGATTCGAGCCGAGAATCGTGGGATTTTTGTGCCGCTGGTGCTCCTACACCGGGGCCGATCTCGCCGGAACCAGCCGCGTGCAATATCCGGCGAACCTTGCGGGCATCCGCGTGATGTGTTCCGGGCGCGTTGACCCAACGTTTGTGGTAAAGGCGCTCGCGGACGGCGCAGACGGCGTGCTCATTGCCGGGTGCCATCCCGGCGACTGCCACTATTCCGAAGGCAACTTTAAGGCCATGCGGCGCTACCCCATGCTGGTGCGGCTGCTCGAGCAGTTCGGAATCGAAGCCGGACGGGTCCGATTGGAATGGGTCTCCGCTTCCGAGGGCGAACAGTTTGCCGTACTGGTGCGGGAGTTTACGGAGCAGGTGCGCGCATTGGGACCGTTGAACTGGAGAGAGCGGACGGAGGCGCTGTGTGAGAGCGCCTAGAACTCATTGAGGAAGGCGATATGCCAAAACCGAAAGTGGCCTTTTACTGGTGCGCCTCGTGCGGCGGCTGCGAAGAAACCATCGTGGATTTGGCCGAAGACATCCTCAAGGTGGTGGACGCCGTCGACATTGTCCTGTGGCCCGTCGCCCTGGACTTCAAGCTCAAAGACGTCGAAGCCTGGCAGCCTGGGGACGTCGCCGTGGCCTTCATCAACGGTGCTGTCCGCCTTTCGGAACAGGAGGAGTGGGTTCGGTTGTTGCGCGAGAAGTGTTCGATGGTCGTGGCGTTCGGCTCGTGCGCGCACATGGGCGGCATCCCGGGCCTTGCGAACTGCACCACGCGCGAAGAGATCCTGGCCAATAAATATCACCGGGCCATTACGCTGGACAATCCGAGCAACACGGAGCCGCAAATTCACACTACGGTTAATGGTTATGATCTCGATCTCCCGGTGTTCTGGAAGGATGTCAAACCGCTTGACCAAGTAATCGACGTGGATTACTACCTGCCGGGCTGCCCGCCGCCGGCCAAGCTCGTGGCCGAGGCCGTCGGCGCTATCCTGAAAGGCGAGTTGCCGCCGAAAGGTTCCGTGCTGGCCCCGGAGAAGTCCCTCTGCGAATCCTGCCCGCTGAACGAGACCAAACCGGAGACCCTCGTCATCAAGACGTTCAAGCGGGTGGCGACCAGCACCCCGAATCCCGAGGAATGTTTCTTGGCGCAGGGCTACGTGTGCCTGGGCCCGGCGACGCGCACCGGCTGCGGCGAACGGTGCATCCACGGGAACATGCCATGTCGCGGATGTTTCGGACCTACCCCTGGGGCGTTGGACATGGGCACGAAGATGTTGAGCGCCTTGGGATCCCTTGGCGAAGCCAACACGGAAGAGGCGGCCCGCGCGCTCGCCGATACCATGGTCGATCCCTTGGGGACCTTGTATCGGTTCAGTCTTCCGGCATCGTTGTTGAAGCGGCGCGTACCGTAGGAGATGCACGATGAGCAAGCGAATCACCATCAATCCTGTGACGCGATTGGAAGGCCACGGCAAGATCGAGATCTTTCTGGACGACTCCGGCAACGTGGACCGGGCGTTTTTCCAGGTGCCCGAATTGCGCGGCTTCGAAACGTTCTCCATCGGACGGCCCGCGGAGGAAATGCCGCGCATTACCCCGCGCATCTGCGGGGTCTGCCCCACCGCACATCACATGGCGTCGACGAAATGCCTCGACGACCTGTGGAAGGTCGAACCGCCGCCGACCGCCAAGAAGCTCCGGGAACTGGCATATAGCACCTTCATTGTTGAGGACCATTTCCTGCATTTCTTTTTCCTGGGAGGGCCGGACTTCGTGGTGGGTCCCACTGCGCCCGCCGCCGAAAGGAATATTCTGGGCGTTATTGCCAAGGTGGGACTCGAGATCGCCGGGCAGGTCATCCGCGTGCGCCGCGAGTGCCGCCAGATTCTGGAAACGATGATGGGCAAAGTGATTCACCCGGTCTTCGGCTTGCCGGGCGGCGTTTCCAAGGGTCTCACGGAAGAAGACCGCCAGAAGTTTCTCCAAACAGCCAACTTCGCCATCGACTTCGCCCAGTTCGCACTCCAATTGTTCGATGACGTCGTCCTGGCCAACAAAGAATACGTCGATCTTATTCTCAACGACGCCTACGCGCACAAGACCTACTACATGGGCCTGGTCGATGAGAACAACAAGGTGAACTTCTACGACGGCATGGTCCGCGTCGTTGATCCTGCAGGAAAGGAAGTCGCCAAGTTCCATCCCAGAGACTACGCCCAGCATATCGCCGAACACGTGGAGCCGTGGTCCTATATCACCTTCCCGTTTCTGAAGAGCGTGGGTTGGAAGGGATTTGTCGACGGGCCGGCAAGCGGTGTTTATCGGGTGGCGCCGTTAGCCCGGCTGAACGCCGCGGATGGCATGGCTACGCTTCTTGCCCAGGAGGCATACGAGAAGTTTTTCGAGACGCTTGGCGGCAAGCCCGCGCATGCGACGCTCGCGTTTCACTGGGCCCGGCTGGTCGAGGCGCTGTATGCCGCTGAACGAATGAAAGAATTGCTCGAAGATCCTGAGATTACAGGCCTGCACATCCGGGTCGTGCCCACGCAGACGCCGCGCGAGGGCGTCGGGATCGTCGAAGCGCCCCGCGGCACTCTCATCCATCACTACTGGACGGATGACGACGGCATCCTCACCAAGGTCAACCTCATCGTGGCGACAAACCACAATGCGGCGCCCATGGCCATGTCCGTGGAAAAGGCGGCGAAGGGCATGATCAAGAACGGGAACGTCTCGGACGGCCTGCTCAACATGGTCGAAATGGCCTTTCGCCCATACGACCCATGTCACGCGTGCGCGACCCATGCCGTCGGGCACGCGCCGCTCGAAGCTCGAATCTATGACAACGAAGGCCGCCTGCTGCAAACTATTCGGAAGTGACAGGCGTGCCGCTGGCCTGAAACCATGTCCGCTCCCAAGTCCGTGATCGTCGGTCTCGGCAATCCGATCCTTTCCGACGACGCGGTAGGGATCGTCGTGGCGCGCCGCGTGTATGAGTCCCTCAACCCCGATGCCGGCGTGGATTTCATCGAGGCCGGCGTCGGCGGCTTCGAACTCGTCGAAATGCTCTACGGTTACGACAAGGCCATCATAGTCGACGCGATGCAGACCGATCATGCGTCCCCGGGCGAGTTCTTTCTTGTTGATCTTTCGACGGCCACGCCTCCTGAGATCCCCACTATGATCCACCACGTGGGACTCATCGAGGGACTCGAGTTGGCGCGCCGCCTCAACATGAGAGTCCCAAGGACCGTCCGCGTCTACGGGATCGAGGTAGAGGACATCACGACATTCGGCACGTCCATGACGGACGCGGTCGCGGCGACGGTTCCGCGGATGGTCGAGCACATCCTCTCCGCGGAATTCGGCATGTTCACGCACGCCATCCTGAAGCCGGTCAGCGTTCGAGCAGGTGGGCCGCATGGACCGGCAACTCGATGAAAAAAGTGCTGCCTTTGTTCAGTTCGCTGGTTACGCCCACCCGGCCGCCGTGGGCCTCCACGACGCGGCGAACAATCGAAAGGCCCAACCCGCTGCCCGTGACTTCACCTATGGGACTATCCTTCCGTTTAATCCGCACAAACTCCTGAAACAGCCGCCTCTGATCTTCCGGGGCGATCCCAATCCCATTGTCCCGCACCTCAATCCGGACGTGCCGCTCGTTACGGCACGCCCGCAATGTGATTGTCCCTTGCGGCGGCGTGTACTTGCTGGCATTCGTGATAAGGTTCGCGACCGCCTCGTGCAAGAGACGATCGATGCCGTGCAGCGCAGGCAACGGCTCCACGAGTTCCACCTCCAGGGATTGATCGCGCTCCCGGATCGCGTCCTCGTTTTCCGAGATCACGCCCTGCAATAGGGCCGCGGTGTCGATTTGCTCCGCCTGCCTTCGGATGTCCGCCGCGTCCAAGAGCGCCAGCACGCTGAAATCGTGCAGGAACGAGACCGCCTCATTCAGCCGCGCGCGCGCCCGCTCCACCCATTGCAGTTGCTGCTCCGAGAGCGGCGGACTGGATGCGATCTTGAGACTTTGAATCAGCATGATCGCGGCATTCACCGGCGATTTCAGATCGTGCAGCGCAATGTGGAGGAAGTCCCGCTGAATGCGCGACACCCGCTCAAGTTCCCGGTTGGCGTTACGCAATTGCTGCTCGCCGCGACGAAGAAGGCCGGTTAACCCCGACACCAAATAGATGCCCAGCGCCATCAGAACGCCTTGCACAACGAGCACGGTGAGCACATATCGCCCGTCGAGCGGCTGCGCGCTGTTCACAATCCCTACAGGAAGATGCAGCGGTATCATGCCGCACCATTGGCCAAACAGGAGTCCGCTCAACAGTGCGTAACCCCAAAGCGCATGTCCAGAAGCCGCCTTTGGAGACAGAAATGCCGCCGCGAGAATCACGTGCAACAGGTAGAACGTCAGGAACGGAGACTTCGCACCACCCGCTAACCACACAGCCACGGTCAAGAACACGAAGTCCACGGCGATGGAGAGGTGCATGATCCCCACCAAGTGGCGATACTCAGGAAGCCGACGCTCGATCGTCCTATGCCGGCGGGCATACAGAAAGATCCCCACATTGAAGACCGCCAGGAGTGCGGCCAACTCGAGAAGCCTGACAACATCGAGTTCGGGAATACCCAGCAAGCGCCTGGCAACGAATGCTCCGGCCACAATTCCCACCGCCACCAGGAACCGGACCTGCGAGTTGACGTAGAGCCGCTTTCCCACCAGTTCCTCATGGAGAAGAAGTGGCGCCCCCACGCCGCGTTGAGCCACAACAGCCGCTTGGTCAACCGTTCCGCCGTCACCAACCCGCAACGTCATGCAACGTCTCCCTACAGCCCATGATGCAGGACGTCTCCTGTCCTGCCAAGTATTACACGCTTTGCGTTAGATCGCAAGCCTGCACGCACTAGGCCCTTCGCAAGTGAATTCGTTGCCCTGCACACGGCCCGCTTGATATACTGGCTTGTCTTATCTCCAAACATCTGAGAGCCGCTTATGAGTGAGGCTGTCTTGCAGCAACTCGTCGAGATGTCACGGTATCTCGGCGATCCCGGCCGGGGCTACGTTATCCTCGGCGAAGGGAACACGTCCGCGCGTATCGATTATGACGCATTCTACGTGAAGGCGTCCGGATTCATGCTGGCATCAATCGATGCGGGCGGATTTGTCGCCGTGTCGATGTCCAAGGTTCTGGCGATCCTCGACGATCCCAAGGCGGACGACTCCGCCGTGACGCAGGTCCTCAAGGACGCGCTCGTCGATAAGAACGAAACGCGCCGCCCTTCGGTGGAGACGATGTTTCACGCCGCACTTCTCAGTTGCCCCGGGTGCAACTTCGTCGGTCACACGCATCCCACGTTCACGAACATGCTGTTGTGCTCGGTCCTTGCGGAGGAAGTTTCGGCGGGCCGCATCTGTCCGGACCACGTCGTGGTCATGGGCCACAAGAGCGTGTACGTTCCTTACGTCGATCCCGGCCTGGTGCTTGCCCGAGAGATCCGCTCACGCGTCAGACGGTACGTCGAGGAGGAGGGCGTATTGCCGCGCGCCATCATGATGGAAGGACATGGATTGATCGCAATGGGCGACACGCCGAAGGCCGTGACTAACATTACGGATATGGCCGAGAAGATATCGCGGATCATGGTGGGCGCATACTCACTGGGCGGGCCGCGTTTCATGCCGCCGAAGGACATTGATCGGATCTACACGCGTCCGGACGAGAAATATCGCGAAAAGACAATTGCCGAATGAAGGAGTCAACCGTGGCGAAGCCGGAAAACTACCGCATAGGGGAAGGGCCGCTTCCCAAGACGTACCTGGCGTGGCAGGTCTTTGGCGCCGGATTCGACAATCTGGGCAAGAAGGGGAAGCCCACCACACTTGAATTGCGCGGACCGAAGGAAAACGAGATCCTGTTGCGCGTTGACGCGCTAGGCCTTTGTCTTTCCGACATCAAGATCATCAACCAAGGCAGCGCGCATCCTCGCCTGCGCGGCCGCGACCTCTCGGAGGATCCGACCGTGCTCGGGCACGAATGCTCGGTGACGATCATGAAGATCGGCGAGCAATGGAAGGACACGTTTCGCGTCGGCGAGCGCTTCGTCGTGCAGGCCGACATCTACGTGAACGGCGTGGGCTACGCGTTCGGGTATCTAATTCCGGGCGGAATGCAGCAGTATTGCTATCTGGATGAGCGCGCCCTGGCGGGCGACGAGGGTTGTTACCTTATTCCGGTTAAGCCCGATACCGGGTACAGCGAAGCCGCGCTGGCCGAGCCGTGGGCGTGTGTTGAAATGTCATACTGTCTCGAAGATCGCGTGACGCCCGGAGACGGCGAGCTACTCATCGTCACCGATGACGATCCGGGCAATTGGCGCGATGTGAACCCGTTCGCGATGGTTGTGCCGCGCACGCTCGAAGGATTGACGGATGAGAAGTTCGACGACATGATCGTCTGCGCGCCCACGCCTGATATGGTCAATGCGCTCGCGCCGCGCATGCGCAAGAACGGCGTAATGTTCCTCTTGGGCGCTCCAGCCGAAACCGGGTCCGTGTCTCTCGATATCGGCCGCATCCATTATGACAACCTGCGGTTCTATGGCGGCGGCGACATGACGGCGTTGGCGGACGCCAACCGGCGCAACGACCTTCTCCCCGGGGGGAGGGCGCTGTTCATCGGCGCAGGCGGACCCATGGGGCAGATGCACGTGCAGCGCGCACTCGAGATCGAGAACGGTCCGAGTCTCGCAGTGGTGACGGATCTCGATCGCGCGCGCTTGGACCACATTCAGGCGCGGTTCGCGGGTCTCGCGGAGAAGAACGGCATCGAGTTGAGGACGTTCGCGCCTTCGGAATTCGACTCGCAGGCGGCCATGGACGCAGCCGTCAAGGCCCTCGCCCCTAAAGGCTATGATGATGTAGTGGTGCTTGCGCCGGTGCCGGCGCTGGTTTCCGGCGCGATGGCTTTTGCGGCCGACAATGCGTTTATGAACGTGTTCGCCGGGCTGGGTATCGGCAGCATGGCCGGCATCCTGATCGAGGACCTGTGCCGCGGCGTGAAGATCGTCGGTTCGAGCGGATCGCGCATCCGGGATTTGCGCAAGGTCCTCGATATGGTGGAAAACAAGCAGCTAAACACCAACATGAGCGTCGCGGCCATCGGCGGGCTCAATGCGGGACGTGAAGGTCTTGAGGGTGTCAAGGCGGCGCGTTTCCCGGGGAAAACGGTCATCTACACACAGATCCCTGAGCTTCCGCTGATGGCCATCGAGGAAATCCCGGAGAGAATCCCGGAGTTGAAGACCACGCTCGGCCCGCAAGGGGAATGGACGAAAGAGGCCGAGGAAGCCTTGCTGGAGATGTACGCGTGATGGGACGTCTGGAAGGAAAGAAAGCGTTGGTAACCGGCGGCGCGCAAGGTCTAGGAGCCGCCATCGTCGAACGCCTGGCCGAGGAAGGGTGCGACGTTGTCATTTGGGACGTAAACGCCGGGAAGGCGCGCGAAACGGCGAAGGCCGTCGCGAGCAAGTCCGGCCGCCGAGTCGAAGCTGATCAAGTCGACATTGCCGATGCGGACGCCGTCCGCCTCTCGATGGACAAGGCCGCGGAGCTTCTACACGGCCTCGACATCATGGTCTGCAACGCCGGCATCCTCGTCTCCGGAGGCTCGATCGAGTTCGACGCCGCAAAGTGGCGCAAGGTCATAGACGTGAATCTCGTCGGCTACTTCATCTGCGCGCGCGAGGCCGCACGCGTGATGCTGGCCGGCGGACGCGGCGGGTGCATCATCGACATCAACTCGAAGTCCGGGAAAAAGGGCAGCTTCAGGAACAGCGCCTACGCGGCCTCCAAGTTCGGCGGGATCGGCGTGACGCAGAGCCTCGCCCTCGAGTTCGCGGAAAAGGGCATCCGAGTGAACGCCATCTGCCCCGGCAACCTGCTTGACTCGCCGCTCTGGGTCAACAGCTTGTTCAAACAGTACGCCGCGAACCAGGGCATCACCGAGGAACAGGTCCGGCAGAAGTATATCGATCAGGTCCCCTTGAAGCGTAGCTGCACCTATCGCGACGTAACAAACGTACTCGTATTCCTCGCTTCCGACGACGCAGCCTACATGACAGGCCAGGCCATCAACGTCACCGGCGGCCAGGAAATGCGGTAACCCCCTGCCGATCTCATTCCTCAATCATCTCGCGGGCAATGCTCACCCATCGCGCCATGCGGCCCGGCTCGCCGCAAAGCGTATGGACGTCCTTCAGGATCACCTCGACGTTGCAGTCGCGCGCCGCGGTCAACGTGCGGCGCAGATCGTCCCGAATAAGGTCCTCACTGAACTCCGGCGTGCTCACGAGCGTCGGGTTCGGCTTCCGGCTGAAGACGTAGTCACGCCCGAGTATTTCGGCCATGATGGACTGGTCGCACCACGGCGAGATTGACACGCGCTTGAGGTTCGCCAGGGTCTTGACGTACTGCCAGCGGTCGTGGACCGGCTCGCAGCACCCATAGTAGGCGCGCCCGAACCGCTCGACGATCGGACGGTAGTAGCTGACGACAAATTCCTCGAACTGGTTCGGACTGACCCCGACGGTTTCCTGCGATTCCGTCAGCGTCCACATATCCTTCGCGCGGACAGGTCCGCCTTCCTTCCAGCCGGGCTGCGGCAGCGCCCGCGAATAGCCCATGCTGCCTGAACCGATGTAGTCGTTCTCGTTGTTCAACGAGAGCAGGCGTTCCCGCTCGAGCCAATCGATGAACGCGAGACAATCCGACTGAAGGAAGGCCATCAGGCGGTGCATGCCCTCGGGATTGGTGCACATATACACCATCATCTGTTCGAGTCCCACGAGATCGATGACCGCTTGCGTCAGGCCCGTCGTCCAATAGAAACCGCCGCGGAAACGGATTTTCAGGATCCCGCCGAACACCTCATCAAGATGCGCTTTCCATGCCAGCGTGCCCTCGCGATCGACAGAGTACGTCCTCGGACGGAGTTTCTCGAACTCCCCGTCGAGATCCTTGAGCGGCGGTTCCCAGCGCCGGCTCGACACGTTCCCGCTGACGCGCTCCGCGTATTCCTGCTTCGAAGCAACGCCGTAGTCGCTGACCTCGACGCGCCATTTCACGTTGAACCACGGCTCGACGATATGATCGTCGCGAACTTCCTCGAACTGCCAGATCTCGAACCGGAGATCCTTTTCGATTTTCTTCGCCCACTCCTCCCGGCAGACCGTTCGCGACGCCGGCAGATCGTCAAACGCCACCCACGACTCGGCCAGGATCATCGGCCGCTCGCCGCGATCCGCGTCCAGCGCATACCAGAGACGCCGCCGCTCGACGTTGGCCGGATCATTTGCGATCTCGACCTTACGCTCGGCGAGTCTTCGAAGCACTTCAACGTCCGAAGGGACAATCATCCATTGCGATTCATCAGGCATGGCTCTTCCTTTCGTTCAATAGGCCGAAGGGCATTCCGCGGCATTATACGTACAGGTCTTGCGGGCGGCAATCTGGGAGAAGGTTCTGTGAGGCATTCGTCAAGGACGCGGCTCCCGCCACAAGAGGCGGGATACCCGTTGCGTCAAGTAAAAATCTACTCGAAATGAGTATGGCATCGGGAGGGCGAGGTCGGTAAGCTACATCCCGAGTTCCGATTTCGCGTAGAGGCACTCCGGTGACTCGGGCGGGAGCTTCCGAATCATCCGCTTGTATACGTCTTGCATGCTCGACATGTCCCCCACCACTTCGCGCAGCAACATCATGTGTTCGTCTCCGGCAAATCTTGTTCACAGGTTATCTGCCGGAAATCAAAGAAAAAGGGTGGCACCTTGTTGGACTCTTGAACCGGAGTCTAATCAGCGCCCGCGGTTGAGCGTGCTTTCTCGTTGCAGTACACTTAGCGATCAGTGAAAGGAGAGAATAGCGTGATGGACAGTCGGTTTCAACACGTCAAGGACGCAGGCAAGCGAGCTAAACTGGAGATCTTACGCACCGCTGTAAAACCCATTCTCGCCAACAACCTCTTACCGCACTTCACAGACCACAGCCTTGCCCACTCCGATGAGATAGTGACACTCATTGACAAGCTGATCGAGCCGATTCAAGCTCAGGGTAACCCCCACAAACTTCAGGATGATGAGTTGTTTGTGCTCTACTCTGCGTGCTATCTACATGACATCGGAATGCAATACGAAAATGCGGGGAAGACGCGAACGGTCTCTGAGCTTTACCCAGGACAACCTTGGGAGGGTCTCGCAGAGGAAACCAGGCGCATTACTCTCCGCAGGCATCATCACCAGATTTCGGCTGAAATGGTCCAGAACTCGGTCAGATCAGCCACGCCACCGATCGGTATCCAACTCGACGATACCGATCATTCTAACGAAATAGCCTGCCTTTGTGAATCCCATGCTACCGACGCGTTCTCCGCCAGATATTATAAGTTAACCCAGCCCGCTGCGGGGCTGCGAATGTCCCTGCTTGCAGTTTTGCTCAGAATAGCGGACATTTTGGAGGAATCGCGCAGGAGGGCAGCGCGGGAAAAGGCGCGGACCCTTTTGCTGGACCTTGAATCACAGGTCCATTGGTGGAGGCACTATTATGTCGAGGCTGTTGTTGTCTGTCCCAATAACAAGACGATCACGCTCCATTTCGACCTGCCACTGAGCCGCTATGAGGAATACCGGGGCGTTGTTCCCCGCTTACAGATGCCTTTGATTGAAAACGAGATCCGTATTCACGGTCACGTCCTTAACCCGTATGGCCTTCATTACACTATCCAATACGAATGCCCAAAGAAAGATTACTCCGCTGCTGAAGAAATGCCCAGCCAAGTCTTTGACGAGATGCGGAACACACTGCGTCGTCAGGATGAGCAAGAAAGAGAACGAACAAACCTTCTTGCGTTACGGGAGTCATCGGAACGATGCAGGGAGCTGATACACCAGATAGGGCTTCTGCCTGAACAAGGATTGCCCGTGGATCAACTCATGGCTGAACTCCAAAGAGAAGCTCGTGAGCTTTGGAACGCAGGAGGGAAAAGGAGTGGCTGGATGTTACTGGCCAGTGCGTACCACAAGTACGCGCCTGCCCTGCAACCTGAAGACCGGCTAGAGACAGGCACGAGTCTTGCCGAGATGATGCTAGAAGACCGATTCCTGCGTGAATCGGTTAGCGTCTTGGCCGAAATTCAAGGGCTTTCAGCGGAACTCCCGGAGAATCACAAAACAAGGCGTCGGTTCTCTGCCGTGTGGGCTAGGGCTTTGTCACTTGCGTGTATCAACGAAGCCGTAGATGCTTATGTAGAAGCAATCAGATTGTGCCCCGACGAAAATGAACGAAAGATGCTCGCTGCGGAACTTGCAGAACATCGTTTCTTGCGAGGAGACTTGGAGGAAGTTCGTGACTTGACCAAAGAGGCCTTATGTGATGTTCGCGATCCTAGACACAACACGCGTGAACGTCTTGTTGCGCTACGAAACCTTGCGATGTTAGAGGGGCGTTGCGTTTGTCTTCCCCTTATAGAGAGTACTGCACGCTCCATCTCTGGTCTGGAAAAGACTGCCGCACTAATGCTGAAGGCCGAAATAATCTTCCTCGATGGGGACGCGGCAGCCGCGAAGGAAGTATTTTGCACGGAGATGGACCCCGTTCTGCCAGACGACGGCGGCGATTTGACCCTTGCCGTCGCTGACAACAGAAACGTTGTCGCTGCTCACAGTCTTGACCCAGACTCCGCGAAGGATTTCTATGCTCTCGTTGATGAGCGCCGGAAACGCAATATCGACTTGTGGGACGCGCATGAGATTCTGGTTGCGGATGAGGCCGCATCCGAAGGCAAGCATTACGATGCGCTTCCGAGATACTGGAGCGAGCTAGTCAGGACATATAGGCGTCGCTATTGGAGAGGTTATTGGTGGGCGTCGGAGCGCATGGCGCAAGAATGCTTGGCTCTAGGCTTGCCTCATGAAGCAGCCTTTCATGCAATGGTGGCTCAAACTGACAAGTTGACCGAACGAATAGCCGAAATGCTGTTTCAAAAACGAAATCCAGAGTTCGTTTCGGGCACTGTAGCGATTCTGCTGCGTGGCGCGAAGCTTGCCAGGCATGCGGCCTTCGCTGCTTCACTTCTGGGAAAGCTTGGCGACATTATCGTAGAATCGGACCTTCCCAAAGTGGCTGCATGGCTTGCGGACTGGACGTGCCGAACGGATTTGGCTCCCCCTTTCGCTAAGACAACCACTGCAGCATGGGAAGCCTTGGCGAGGATAGCCTATCGCCTCTCCGAGAAAGAAGCTGACAAAGTCATTCGGCAGGCACAAGGAGATCCGGCCTGGAAGAACCGGGGGCAGTTACGGAAGCATATTATCTCGGCTGTGAACGTATGCGTCAAATCCGCCTCCGTTGAAACCGTCTCGCAACTGTCCGAGGACTGCTTGCGACTAGTTGGTGAATGGAAGAGTGACTTCGACTACTCTGACGCGGTCAATTTAGTCTGCAATGTGTACTTGCGCGTTGACGATGGGCAGCAGAAGATGATGGCGAAGTCCCTCTTTCCGCCAGGACAAAACGTTTCTGATCCGAAGAAACTTCAGGCGGCCTCGGTAATTGGGATAGAACTCGGAGATGAGCATCTATGGTCTGAGAGAGCCAGATCTGCTGCTGGTATTGTCAGTCAGCATGTACGGCGAATTGCTAAGGGAGACAAGCCAACTGTGGCATTCGGGAGCTACGGAACACATATAAGCTTCTCTAAACCCGATGAACCGCAAGTAGTAGTCCAGATTGACAGTGGAGTTTACCTCGACGCGCTGTTTGGAAATCGGACAAAGATGAACCCAGATGCTATGGAGGAACTAACTCGCGCGCTATGTAAAATGCTCATGGAGCCGGAGAACTCCATCAACAACAAGCGTATTCTTGTCAACGCACTAAGAAGCTTCGCTGACGCGATTCCCCAGTGCCTTTACCATGAAGTGCACTCAGCCTTGGAACCTTTGTATCATGGTCGAATTGTTGAGCCGACCACGGGTATGACCCACGCAGAAGCCGAAAGCCCTCTAAATCCCTTCAAGATGAGTATGGGTAATCCCAAGCAATTGCGCGGGGAGGCGCTTATCGCTGTTGCCAAGTTTTCCAGTCTTCAAGAGGGTGGAATTGGCGAGCAATTTGAACGCGCTCTGAAACAGGCGCTCACCGATGAGGACGGAGAAATGAGGCTCTTTGGATTCGCAGCAGTCAGAGAACTGGCCGTCCTTCCATCTAGCGCTGTGTCTGCGTTAATCATGGGGACCCGCGATCCTGACCCTGATGCCGCGCGAATGGCTTTTGATGCTCTTGTGGGGCGCGAGTCCTTGAGCTTGGATGATCCAAGTTGGAGACTGTTGCTTTTCTCTATGCGCATGGCCCTTAAGGCTGACGACGTGGGGCTTCGCCGCATCGCGGCGACGGCGGTGTCAGAATTGCTCAAACGGTCGCTTCAAGGGGAGCTCAAGACTGAATTGACGGAGCTTCAGGTGGCCGCACATGGGGATTTCTGCTATTCAGTCAGGGCAAGGGCAGGATCGCAGGCACCCTGACTAAGATCCATCTTTCCGGATGGTTCTGCGATAGTTTTCCTCGACTTGGTCGCGGTACTTCTCCATCGTGGGATGGAGGAAAGGACGCGGCGGGATGACAAGGACGAAGGACAAAGGGTGAAGGCAAAAGGACAAAAGCAAGAGGACAAAGAACAGAAAATGGGGGCGAAGGGACAAATGTGTTGCGGCGTGGAGTTGGGGCGGATAAGATGGGTGCATGAGTGAACGCGATATTGAGAAGCGCACCTTCGAGTTTTCTTTGAGAATCGTCCGGCTGTGCAAGGCGTTGGAAAAGGATCGCGTCGGACGGATTTTGATGAATCAGGTCTTGCGTTCGGGGACGTCCATTGGCGCGAACGTGGAAGAGGCGCAAGGATGACAGAGCAAGGCCGATTTCATTGCGAAGATGTCCATTGCGCGTAAGGAGGCACGGGAAACGCGATACTGGCTGCGTATCATCGCCGAATCGGATTTCCAACCAGCAGAAAAGATGGCGCCGATTATCCAAGAGGCCGAAGAAATCATGAAGATCGTGTCCGCCATCATAGTCTCCGCTCGGCGCAACAGATGATTTGTCCTTCGTCCTTTTGAATTTGTCCTTATGATCGACTCTTGAGTTCCCGTCCCGGCCAAGAAAGCAACACCCCCAAGACATCCGACATCACGCAACTGGCCTTGACGTTGGCATCTTCGAGCACTTTGTGAATGCGGTTCTTGACCCGTGTGACCTCGCCCATCATCTGCGCGCGTTCCCGCGTCAGGTCGCGCAACTCACGCAACCCACGGTGCGGCACGAAACTGGGCTGAAGCAGTCCGCACTGCAACAACTGCGCGATCCACTGGCAATCCTTCACATCCGTCTTGCGGCCAGGGACCTGTTTGATGTGCTGCGCGTTACACACCCACACGGTGAAGGCGTCTTCGAGGATGTTAAACACAGGTTTCCACAACACCCCCGTCGATTCCATCGCTACGTGAGTCACCTTCAGTTCAGACAGCCAGTCCCGCAACCGCAAAAGGTCGCCCGTCATCGCGCCGAACCGCTCTGTTCGCTGATCCACGCGACCATCGTTGTCCATAATCCGGACACGTACCTGGATGGACTCCTTGTGCACATCCAGCCCCGCACACCGCGGGGCGAGGGGAAACCGGAAACATTCGATCTCCTCGGCTTTACGCACTGGAGCGGCACCACACGCAAGAGCGGCAAATTCACCGTCGGGCGGAAGCCGGAGGCGAAGCGCATGCGTAGTAAGACGCTCAAGGCCATCAAGGAGACCCTGATGAAACGCCGCCACAGACCGGTGCCCGAACAGGGGCAATGGGTCCGCAGCGTGATTCGAGGGTACTGCGCCTACTTTGCGGTGCCCGGAACCGTCGAAAACCTAAGCGCGTTCCGCAAGCACATCTGCCGAATGTGGCTGCGTGCCATCAGGAGACGCAGCCAACGGAAAGGTAGGAGGCTGACATGGAAACGATTCGAGCGACTCATCGAAACATGGATTCCCAAGGTGACAATCCAGCACCCGTACCCAGACCAAAGGCTGATCGTCCACGCAAGGCAGGAGCCGTATGGAGTAGCGCTCCGAGTACGGATCTGTGCGGGGGCGTCGGGTAACCGACGTCCCTACCGCGAACGAAGGAACGTCGGCGAGGTCCGCAATCAGGTAATCCTGGTCTTAAGCACAATTAGATGCGTTTGCCCTGTTCATATCGATAAGTTCCTTGTAACGTATTGACGGTATAGTGTATACTGTGTTCAGGGAGTTGACGCTTATGTCCCTTGCGATAAGGAGAGGAATTACCGGCCTCTTGTCCGCCGCGCTGGTGGTGGCCACGGTATGCCCTTACGTCTACTCCGCGTTTGATGAGGGGGACGCCAACAGGGATGGCGCGGTGGACGTCCGCGATGTCCAGGTCGTTGTCGCGGGACTTCGGGGAGCGAGCGACGCTTCAGCGGCCGACGTGAACCGAGATGGAACTGCCGATGTTCGCGATCTCCAATTCGTCCTGGCTCGAAGCATGGTTGAGCAGACCGGCAGCAATGAGCCTTCCCCTTGGGATTCCGGGAATGGTACCCTGCCATTGACGCGTCCCTACCGCGTATTCCTCGATGTTGGTTACCTCCACCCGCAGACCGGCGCGGACAGCACGCCTTTCTCCCCGCGCCAGGAATCTGCCGTGGCGCTTGCAGAACTTATCCCTCCAACTGGGACCACGCGGTTGTTATTTGGTGTCTCTCCTCATGCGCCTCCGGTACTCGCCTAGTACTTGGCATTGTTCGTCGCATCTGTACTGAAGCGCGGGGCATCATTCTCCTGGAATAGGCGCCGTGAGTGGTTCGCATCCCCGAGAAGCTTCCCGCGAAAAGGGAACCGGTGATCGGCTGAGTTCCCAGTACACAGTTTGTCGGGATTTGACAAACTGTTTGGATGAATTCCAATCAACCTGCGAGGCAAATTCTGGCCGCATACGGCCTGTTTGAAGGAGAACACAATGAGAAGAAATAGAGTGTTTCTGCTGTGTGCTCTTGTTGTCTTAGGAAGCCTTTCCGCACAGTTTGTCAAGACAGGACAAACTGTGGGAGCGGCGGGGATCGGAGAAATGAGAGGGTTCTTGGGTGATCCCACGCTGGATGGCGTCGTGGACGTTCGCGACGTTCAGGCGGGAGTGAGTCAAGCGTTGGGAGCATCGGCGCCCGTGCCTGAAGCCGACATCAACAGAGACGCGGCAATCGACGTCCGCGACGTGCAGCAACTCGTCAATTCGGCCCTGCAAGACGGCGGCATCTACCAACCCGTGACGGGAACGATTCAGGCCGAATGCCTGGACGGTCTCCGTTTGGTCGCGGTCTCGGAGGACGGACTCACCGTCGAAGTCCCCGTTGATCCCGTGACTGGCGAGTTCATGCTTTCGTTGCGCGCGAAGACCGCATGGACGATGTCCCTCCTCGATGCCGAGACGAATACCATGGTGTCCGTGTTTCGTTTCCCAATCGGGGGGAGAAGAAGTGGGACTCTGCCGGTCACCGAGATATCGGACGGCACGGTGTGGAACCTGGGAACCATCCAAGTCGGAGAAGAGCGCATAGTGGATGTTCCCGTGGACCTTCTGGATGTTATCGATTTCTCCCAGTCGGGATTTTGGGAGGGAAGCGCTCCGGGAGTGGGTGTCTATATAGGAGACATCCCGGGAGTACCAGCGACGGTTGACAGAGTATACGCTTATCTGATTGACCAGTTGGCGCGAAACACGGCGTGGGCCATCTACGGAAAGGAAGCCGGATCGGGAGAAGTGATCATCGATCCTGACCCGGAGACGGTCGTGCGTCTGGTTCCTTTCTCCGGTCGATTCGGCTACAGTCTCGAAGGCCCTTACGGTTTCACCGGCTCACTGACAAAAGAGGAACTCACCGACGCGGATTGGTGCCTGGAAGGCGAATTCAGTTTCCCGACCGCGGGATACGCCGTGAGCGACCCAGTGATTCGCGTCGCGGAGTCCTACCCGGAGCAGGTGTCCGTGGTCATTACCGTGACTCCTCCGGCGGCAGACAGCTCTGTTGCCCAAGTGATCACGCATGTCACGGTTACAGCGACCATCACGGCCTCCAATGAAGCCTTGTTCAGCATTGAGATCGTGACCGATCTCAATCCAGGCCCGGTTGGCGACGATCCAGTAGTCGAACCTCCCGACGATCCCGCACCACCGTCGGACCTGGAGTCGATATTGTTCGACCTGCTGGCAAAGGACCCCGACAATGACGGCAGCGTCACGTTTGACGAGGCCAAGATACTCATGCCGGAACTGACCGACGAGATGCTTGGACGCCTTGACGCTAATGGCGACGGTGTACTTACCGAAGACGACATCCATGTGTTGCAGCCTCCGACCGATCCGGGTCCGACGCCTGAGCCGGACCCGGTCCGGACGTTGATGGCCCTGCTGGCGATGGATCCCGACAATGACGGCAGCGTCACCTTTGACGAGGCCAAGACGCTTATGCCGGAACTGGATTACGACACGTTCAGGAACCTGGATGCCAATTCCGACGGCGTCTTGAGCCAGGACGATGTGGTGGTGGGACCTACCGACCCGCCCATACTTGACCTGCCCACTTACTTGAGCGAGGAAGCCATGGTCGATCTGGTCAAGGCAATCGTCGCGTGCGCAAACGCCAACGGATCGCTCGACTCTCCCGTCGAGTATGACCTGACGGACGCAGACCTCAATGGCGTGCCCGATATGTTCCAGTCAACCGTGGATTGCCTGTTTACGGTCCTGCCTGATTGGTGCGCCAAGTATAGCGTTCCTGATCTCGAGGATGCGGACGCCAATGGAAAATCGGATATTGCCGAGCGGAGCGCGGCGGATGCAGTGGCCGGAAGCGTCTGGTTGTTGACGGACTTTGGACTTCTGGGTTGTGAGGATCTAGATGGAGACGGTCTCCCTGACTGCGTCTGGCCGTACATGACCGACCCCGGAACCGTCAATGATATGGATTCGGACGGCAACGGGGTGCCAGATTGGGCCGAGGACGATAACGGGGACGGGATTCCCAATATCAAGGACCCGACCCTCGTGTCGGTGGGAGACCTCGACCGTGACGGCATCCCCGACACTGACGATGTCGACGCTGATGGTGACGGGGTGCCCAACTACTGCGACGCGGGCCCGTTGGACTCCCTGAACACGGAGGTATCCGTGCCGCCCCCAGTAACCAGTGATGGACAACCGGCACACGGCGCAGCCTGAGCAGGCCACGCATGTTAGTTCCGAATACTGCAAACGACACAACGAGAGACCCCAGGCGAGCCCGTTGAGGAGTTCGCCCCCGAGGGGAGGCCTCAGACCCTCAGTCTGTCCTCCCCTCGCGGGTCTCATTATGCATAGAGGAGTGAACAACAGTGACGATACGACCGTGGTTGCGGAAGCCGACAAGATGTCTTCTTGTTGCGTGCTTGTCTACTGTTATGATGGGCGGAGCGGTCGAGGCCGCCACGCTCAGTTTCGGCCAACCCGTGTTGCAGGACAACGGCCTTTGGGGCATCCCCGTCCTGCTCCATGCCGGCAGCAACGAAAACGTCGCCAGTCTCCAGTTCAGGCTGAGTTTCGAGCGGCGAGGGTTTAGCGTTGTGGATGTGGTCACGGGACCTTCCGCCGCCAATGCCCGGAAGGAAGCCGCGTGCAGCGCGCTCAGTGACGGCGCACGGGTGGTCGTCGCGGGCATGAACCTCGAGCGAATTGCGGACGGAGAGGTGGCGCGAGTGCATCTGAGGGCTACCCGGGAATCCGGCGATGCGGCTTCCGTGGCGCTCGATTCTCCTGTTCTCTCTGATCCCACGGGCCACGGAGTTGACGCCTACATAGAAAACGGGCGAATCACCTGTTCGATCCCGTCGCAGGAAAAGCCCGCTGAGGAAGACAAGGGGGCAAAGGCCGCAAGCTCTGACAAAACCGGTGCAGACGAAACTGGCAAGACCGGCAATCGTTCTGGCGCGGCGGAGGAGAATGCGGTGAGCAAGAGGCTCCTCGTGAACAAGGCTGGATCTTCCTTGGAACCGAAACGGGGACAGGGGGCGCCCGGCCAGACTCTTGGTCGTGTTCCTGGTGGGAACCTCTGGACATCCGCCTCATCGCGGCAGAACGATCAGAACCGTAACTCGACGGGTGGGTTTGCTGGCTCGCCGCCAGAAACCACGGGAGGTTCGGGACTGACGCCCAACGACGCGCAGTCGACTGCGTCAAGAGGCTGGTCGTCTTCGGATGCCTCCGCGCCGGCCGACCCGCGCGAGGCATTCGATGTGGCAGCGCTTTCCGCTGGACGCCCCGCTGATCCCGACCGGGAAAGCGGCGCTTCCTCCGCGGCTCCCTTTCTCTCAAACTACAGGAATCTGCACGATCACCCTGTCAAGTTGGTAGTCTGTTTGGTGCTTCTCACGGTGGTAATGATCTTCATCGCAGGGGTCGTCCGCCGCACGTTGCACGGAAAGGGGCAGAAATAGCTGGCAGCACATTCTGCAAGAAGGCAAGGAGTCGTCAAATGAAGCCCTTTGGCCACAGTTTGTCATGCTTTTACAAACTGTTGCGCTGTGTGGCGCTCGCCGTCTTGGCGGGGTACTATGTGTTCGGCCAGGACGCCCGGGCTGCGACGCTAACTGTCGCAAACGTGATTGCCGCGCCTTCCGCCAAGGATGTCCGCGTCGCCGTAAACCTCGCACCGGACTGCGAGGACGCCGTGTCCGGAGTGCAGTTCGACCTCGTCTACGATGCGTCCAATGTGACGTTGAACGAAGTGCAGACGGGGCAAGCCGCCGCTGCTGCCGGCAAGACGGCGTCCTTTCATGTCGCCACCGCTGGGAAAGCTACGATTGTCGTGTCCGGCATGAACAAGAATACCATTGCGACGGGGAGCGTTGCCGAAGTCCTGTTTGACCTGTCCGACCAGCCTGCAAGACAAGTCTATAGCCTCGTCTTGGAGAGAATCATTATGACTGACGCTGCGGGTCGCGCCATTCCTGCCCTCGGCGTTTCGGGGTCTATTATCGTAACTGGCGGTGAAGGAGAGGGCGAAGGAGAGGGCGAGTCGGGTTCGCTTAGCGTTATCATCGAGCCGGAAGATGCATTGGGCCTCGGCGCGCAGTGGCGGGTAGACGTTGGCCCTTGGCAGGACAGCGGCGTAACACTATCCGGGCTTGCCGTCGGCGGGCATGTCGTGGAATTCAAGGCAATTCCGCCCCAGGAACCGTCCGACTGTATGGGACCTCAAAAACGTTCCTGGATTGCGCCAGTGAACCAGACAGTGGCCATTGCCAACGGCCAGACCAGCACGATCTCCGGTACTTACGTGTTGTGCGAAAAGGCAGCGGCGTCAGGTATGCCTGGAACAGGCTCCAAGGGGGACCTTCTCCTTATTGCGTCCGCGGCAGGCGGATTATTGATCGCTCGGAGAAGGCGTATTCACGTCGAGCCGGGTTCGCGCCCGCCCGGGAAAACTCATTGAACCTGGCCGTGGGGCGGACGCATTTTCCTCCATACGCAGCCCGTCAACCGGCGCCACGGCCTGAGCGGACGCCTGTGGCAGGGGCTGTTCAACTCGTGTCCAATGGACGACTCGCATGCGGTGGCCGCGATGCGCTGCGTCGAACGCAACCCGGTCCGGACCAAGATGACGCGCGTCCCCCGGACGTACCCGTGGTCGAGCGCGGCGGCGTACACCGGCAGGCCGGCCCCGGCGCACCTGCTCGACCTGAAAGCCTGGAACGACCTCGTTCCCGGCATCAACTGGAAGAGAATGCTCAAGGACGGCGACGACAACGAAACCCTGGCCTCCCTGCGCCTCAACACGCAAACCGGACGTCAGCTCGTCGGCGACTCATTCCTCAGCAAGCTCGAACGCAAGCTTGGTCGCCGACTGCGCCCCCTGCCGGTCGGTCGGCCCAAGAAAAAGAAATCCGAGATGCGGAAAAGACGCAAATAGGTGGCTGCCCCCTATTTCCTCCCGGCGCCACGCCCTACTTCAGATAAGTCTTGATAATCTCAATAAGCTGCTCGACGGCCTCTGTTTGGTCCGCCGAGCCCGCCGTTTCAGGATTGATCACATGATGGCGGACATGTCCTTCGATTATCGAAGCCACAAGACCATTCATGGCCCCTCGACAGGCGGTTAGCGTCTGAAGTACTTCGTAAGGGTCGTGCTCATCGGTCTCAAGTTGTCGTTCAACGGCCTCCAATTGGCCTTTGATTCGCCGGATACGGCCAACAAGGTTTTGTTTGTTCTTTGTCGTATGTGACATCGCTTCCCTCTTCCTTTGCGTTGTGCCGCTACGGCTTGAACCACTCGTGATTTGTCAGTGCATCCAGGTCGATAAGCAGCTCCGCATAGTCGCGGTTGGTCTTAAGGTAGCTGAGACGCGTTTCCGCAAGCGCCCGGTACGCGTCGAGGACTTCGATCATGGAATTACCCCCGGCATCGAAGGCATTTTGAGAAACCGAGAGGCATTCCGTCATTTTCGGCAGGATGGCGCCCTTGAACTCATCCAATTCCCGCACGAGATACTCGTGCCGCTTCTTGATGGTGAGTGCTGCCGCGCGAAGGGAATTGCTCTCGAGTTGATTGAGTGCTTCAATCTCACGGACGTTGGCTTGGGCGGCCGCGACATCGCCCTGCCTTCTGTCAAACAAGGGCAAGTCGATACCGAGCGATACGTCGAATGTGTCCTGGCCGGTCTGTTGGTAATGGCGGTATCCCACGCCAAAGACGGGGCTGGGAAACCGCTTGGCCTTCTCGACCCGGAGGTCCAGTTCCGCCTTTTCCTTGCGGGTCTCTAATGCGGCAGTGCGCGGATTCGCGGCGATTTGCCCTTCAATGCCCGACCAGTCAATCTGAGGGGGGGGAATCTCCAGCGAGCCTTGGCACTCGCCAACACTGAGATCCGGGCGGCCGGTGGCTTGGGCGAGGGCGATACGCGCGGTTTCAAGGTTTTCTTGTGCCGCCGTCACATCGAGTAGAAAACGGCTGTGGTTGGCTTCGGCCCGCAGGAGTTCCGATTCCGCAATGTCGCCGCCATCAAAACGCGCCTTCGTTATCGTCACGATCTGCTGAAGCCGTTGAGCCATCTCCTGCAGGGTCAGCAGGGTTTGTTGCTTGAACAAGACCTCCAGAAAGGCCTTCTTGACCTGTGTTTGAACGTCAAGACGTGTGACCTCGCGCATGCGTTTCTGGTATTGAACTTCCTGCTGGGCCGCCTGCCGAAGTTTCGTCCTGCCACCGGCTATCGGCAAGGGCTGTTTGACGGCCACCAGAGCCTGCTGTTGGTCGGGACGCTGCGTTTCGTCTGCGCCGCCCTTTCCTGAAGAGCGTTCGCTAGCGGGCGTGACTGATTCCGCGCTGACCTCCAACCGCGGATTCGGCCAAAGCCGCATCTGCCGGTATTCGCCCTGGGCTTTGTCGATTCGCGCGTCTGCAACAGTTCCATTCGGGTTTTGAGCGGCGGCCATCTCCAGGGCCTGATTGAGCGTCATCTTCACAGGTTCGGCGTCAGTCGTCGTCGGCTCAGCGATAGCTTGGCCGCTCATGGGAATATTCGCCGCCAAAACCAAGACAAATGATGATAGACTTCTTGTTGTCATCTCTATTTCTCCATCTCCGTGGCGGTCAAAGGCTTTCCGAACCGCAGGTAGAGTGCCGGGACAATGACCATGTTCAGCAGCATCGACGTGAGGAGTCCAAACAGAATTACATTAGCCATGGGCGTCTCGATTTCGTTCCCTGGCTTGTCTCCGCTAATGGCCAGGGGGATGAGGGCGAGTCCGGTTGCCAACGCCGTCATCAGAATGGGAATAAGCCGTTCGCTCGCGCCGCGGAACACAGCGTCACGAAAGTCAGTCACGCCTTCGTTCAACTGAAGGTTGCGGATGTGCGAAACGAGCATGATGCCGTTGCGGGCGGCGATGCCGAATACGGTAATAAATCCGATGAGCGAAGCGACCGACAGCACGCCACCGCCGACGTATACGCCGGCGACGCCGCCAATCAGCGCCAGAGGCAGGTTAATCATCACGAAGGCCGCGTCGCGCCCTGAGCCGAACGCGAGGTACAACAGGAAAGCGATGCCAAATACGGCGCCCAGGCCGACTATCGTCAACAAGCGTCCCGCGGCTTCGGCGCTTTCAAACTGCCCACCGTACTCGACTACATAACTTGGCGCTTTACTGATGATAGGGTCCACCAACGCGCGGCAGTCCCGAACAATGGAGGCAACGTCGCGTTCCGAGGTGTTGCAGGTGACGACAATGCGCCGCTGAACCTGCTCGCGAGCGATAACGTTGGGACCCGTGGTGCGGACGATCTTGGCGAGTGTGCTCAGCGGCACTCTTGCCCCCTGCGGCGTGTCCACCATTACTTCTCCCAACGAATCAACCGATTGGGCCTCGCCCGCGTCGTATCGCACTAGTAGATCAAAGGCGTTTCGCCCTTCTATGACCTTCGTGACTTGCACCCCCTGGAAGCTGGCCTCCACCGTGTCGGCAACTTCGCGGACGCTTAAGCCATACTGGGCCAGTGCAGGCCGATTGAAGACCACCTGCACGAGGGGCACGTCCGTCTGCTGTTCCACCGCAATATCCACGGCGCCGGGCACCGTGGAGACCGCTTTGCGCACTTGTTCGGCGAGGCTCCGCAAGATGTACAAGTCGTCGCCGAATATCTTAATGGCGATATTGGCGCGGCTGCCTGAAAGCATGTGGTCGATCCGGTGCGATATCGGCTGGCCCAGAGTGAAACTGATTCCGGGGACCGTGGAGAGGTTCTTGCGGAGTGCAGCCAGGAGCTCTTGCTTGCCGCGGTCCCTCCTCACAATGTTCACTTCGAGTTCCGCGCTTTCGACGCTCTGCGCATGTTCATCGAGTTCGGCGCGGCCTGTCTTTCGCGCAACCGCGACCACCTCTGGCTCTTTCATTATGGCTTCTTCCGCCAGACGCCCGAGTTCATCTGAGTCCTTCAGAGTGGTGCCCGGCATGGTCACCACCAAGATGTTGAGTGCGCCCTCGTTGAATTCGGGCAGAAAGGAGCGCCCCCACTGCAACGACGCGCCCAACGCCAGAATAAAAAGACCGAGCGTCGGAATGGTCACGCGCCATGGATGATTGAGCACGGGGTTCAAAATCTTTGCGTATATTCGCTTGATCATGGCAGAGAAGCGAGGCTCGCGACCCTCGCGAATCATCCGGCTCCGGGGCAACAGAAGACTGCACAGAACCGGGGTGAGGGTGATAGCCACTCCCAGCGAGGCAAACAGCGATATCAGATACGCGGTGCTCAAGGGGCGCAAGAGACGGCCTTCCACGCCCGACAGAAAATACACAGGCAGGAAGACAAGCCCAATGATGAACGTCGCAAAGACGATGGATGAACGGATTTCGACACTCGCGTCGTACACCACCTTGAGCGCAGCCTTCCGATTCGCTTCGGGAAGACACGCGTTTTCCCGAAGGCGGCGTACGATGTTTTCCACGTCGATAACCGCGTCATCCACCAAAGACCCAATGGCAACGGCGAGACCACCGAGGGTCATAGTGTTGATGGTTCCACCGAACGCCCGGATGACCATGACGGCCGCTATCATGGAAAGCGGTATGGCGGTTAGCGTGATGAACGTGGCCCGGACATTGGCCAGGAACACCAACATGATGATAAGAACGAGGACGGCTCCGGCAAGTATGGCCTCGGCCACGTTGGCTATGGCTACCTGGATGAAGTCCGCCTGGCGGAACAGCTTCCGATTCAGGAGCATCCCCTCCGGGAGGCGCTTCTGGATTTCATCCAAAGCCTTATCCAACTCTTTCGTGAGTATCAGCGTGTTCACACTGGGCTGTTTCTGAATACCCAAGACCACGGAGGGCTTTCCATTGACGGAGCCATCGCCGCGTTTTATCGCGGCCCCAATCTTGACATCTCCGATGTCGGCCACCCGTATGGGCACGCCAGTACGGGATGTAATCACGGTCTCGCGCACATCCTCGACAGACGCGATGCGTCCAATTCCGGTTACCATATATTCCGTGGCGCGTTCGTTGAGAAAACCCGCTGAAACGTTGTAGTTGGATTCGGCAACGGCGCCGATCACTTTTCGTACGCTGATGTCATAGGCCGCCAGTTTGTCCGGAGAAAGCAGCACATGGTATTGCTTCACTTCCCCGCCGACCGGCGTGACCTGTGCGACGCCGGGCACCGCAAGAAGCCGGCGGCGCACCATACTGTCCGCCATTGTACGGAGTTCCATCGGCGAGTGCGTTTCCGAACACAATCCCACAAACTGCACTTCACCCATGATGGACGACTGTGGCGCCAGGATGGGCCGCTCGGCTTCCGCGGGCAGACTGCCTGCCACTTGCGCCACTTTTTCCGTAACGATCTGGCGGGCAACCTTGATATCCTGTCCCCATTCGAATTCGACCCAAACTATTGACAGGCCAACGATAGTGGCCGAACGAACCCGGCGAACGCCCGTAGCGCCATTCACCGCGGCCTCTATGGGAAACGTAATCAGGCTTTCCATTTCGGTCGGCGCCATGCCGTGAGCTTCCGTCATGACAGTGACGGTGGGGGCCGTGAGGTCAGGAAATACATCCACCGGGGCCGTGACGGATGTGTACAGGCCCAAGGCCAGGAACAGTATGGCCAAAACCGTCACAAGGGCCCGGTTCTGCAGCGACCAGTTTATGATTTTATCTAACATGGGCTGCTCCTAATGCACGTGGCCGGTGGCGGGGATGGCGCTGGACAGCGCGGCAAGACGGATGGCGTACGCACTGGTTACCACCACACGCTCGCCCTCGGCGATCCCGGAGATGACCTCGACCTGATTGCCGTCTCGAATCCCGAGTATCAGATCGCGCTTCGCGAACGTTTCGCCGGATACCATCACGTATGCCGCGGGCCGTCCCGCCTCATCCACAATGGATGATTCGGGGATGCTCAAGGCCTTTTCCTTGCGTCCAGTCTGTACGTGAGCCGTAACGGACATCCCGATGCGTAGCATGCCCTCGGGATTCGGCACTTCATATGCGAGAGGCAGTGTGCGCGTTTCAGGATCAATAAGGCCGGTCATGGACATAAGGCGTCCGCCCGATGCTTCGTCTATCTGGCGATACTGGCCTGCTAGTCCCGGAATCTCGTAGAGGGCGTTTTCGGGACTTCCCAGCTTGGGCAGAAGGCTTTCAGGCACGCGCGCCGTAATCAGTACTTTCGAAGTGTCAACAACCGTGAACACCGCTTGGTCCGGTTGTACGCGTTCCCCAGCGTGAAAACCGACTTCCACGATATGGCCCGCAATCGGAGATCGTATTTCGACGCGTGGCTGCTCGCCCGGCGTTTTGGTGTTCCCATTGCTGGATCGTGACTGAGCCAGTGCGTTCTTGAGCGATGCACATATTCGGCTCGCGGCGTCCCGCTCCGCCTCCGCCCGGCGAAAGGCGTATTGCGCTTCCTCCAATTCCCGCTGGGAACGCGCCTTCTTCTGTAAGAGCTCTTCTGTCCGCTTGAGCGCTCGCTCGGACTGCTCGACGGCCACTTGGGCCTGGTGCGATGCCGCCTCCGCTTTGGCAATCCCGGCCGTCAGCTCCAGTTCCAGGTTCCGGACTTGGGTCTGATTGCTTGCATAGGACAACATCTCGCTTCCCACGGCCGGAGGCTGAACGACGGCACAGACCTCGTTGGCTTCCACCGCATCACCCACAAAAGGCAGCACGTCGCTTTCGTAAGGAATGAGTACGCCCGAGACCGGCGGGGCAAGCGCCGCCGTGTGCCCTGGACATGCCGAGACGGCGCCTGTGACACGCGCTCGCTGCGTCAAATCACGCCGCTCCACGGGAAGGGTAGTTGTAAGCACTTTCCACTGCTGTTCCTTCAGAAAACTGATGCCTTCCGGCGCTGGTTCCTCCGACGCTTTCGAGACATCCTCGTAAGACTCGAACACATGCACTATCGGCAGTTCTATACATGATTCTTTCTGTTCATCCTGCACCCGGATGGATACTTTCCAGTCCCCTGCGCGAGGAAAGACCAGTTGCGGCAAGTAAATGCCAGTCCGGGCCGGTTTGTCTTCCCGTGCCTCAATCGGCGGTTCCGAGCTTTGTTGCAGCACGAATATCGCAGGCCCCGTTTCCCGCGGCTTGCCCGTGGCGGCATACGTCAGATGCGTCGTGAACTGCGTCGCCTTGTTCGCCACAACAAACGGGTGCTCGATGAAGACTTCGTATCCGGCGCTCCAGCAGGTGATACGGGACGTTTTTTCCTCCTCTGCTCCATGGGCGTGGGCGCCGTCATCGTGCCCCTCGTCATCATGATCGTGGTCGCGGTGAGGCGTCTTATCGCCGGGATCGACATGCCAGCCGTCCGGCAACTTGCCGTCCGCGTGGGGGTGGTCGTGGTCACCATCGTCGTGGTCATGACCGTCACCGGCTTGGCTCGAATTCTGTTTGCCCGAAGTGATTCGGTCCTTCAGCGCATCACACGAAACGCTTAAGAAGGTTAAGCCCAGCAACGCCGCTATCAGGCATGCTGACCTTCCAGGCGACACCCACATATTGGAAGGCGTTGCCTGGTCTGCCTCGGCGGCGTTAGAAGCCCATCTACGAGTGCTCATACGAAAATCCTTGTCCGCGGTTCTCTTGCTTTGCCCAACGCGCGCAGGAACGTCCAGCGCTACTCAAGGCGCCCAATATACCATACCCCGTACAGTATATTCAACCCCTTTGAGCGGGACTAAGAATCCGCTGTTGTGCAAGAAGATCGGGTATCTGCCAATTACGAATTCGGTTTATTGAGGTTAGTGTCACGAGCTACAAATATCCTTTATTTTCCGTCACTTACGACGATAGTGAACAGGGTTCGTCATTCAAACTGATTGTTTCCGTCAATCCTAGAGATATACGAACTTCCTTCTCCCTTGTTAGTCGACGCAGGATTGCTGACGACGGGAAGTAAAGCGGAATGCGGAAGACAATATCCGTAAGTCTCTGCTATTCAATATGATGCCGCGCCACAATTGCCTAGCGCAGCGGGTGATAAAACAACGAAGCCACCACGCTTTGATTCGTGATGGCTTCTATATCCTTGAATTACGAACCCTCAAAGTTCGTAAATTACTGGTGGCTCCGCGCGTCCGAAAGATTCACGAACTTTTTTGATCTGGCCTTTTGGATTGACCTTTCGAGAATGCATAAGAGCGAGTTCTTCGTATCGGGCGTTGAACCCGCAGGCACTGAACCAACGGCGTCCCACAAAGAACCGACCATGCCCGTCGTCAATCTCGTAAGACAGGCGTTCGCTCTCAAATGCCTCCTCGAAAATGGCACGTGTGCCACCCAGGCAGACTTGGCCAAGAAATTGGGCATGTCCAGAGCACGAGTTACCCAAACGCTCAACCTCCTGAAGCTTGCGCCGGAAATCCTTGACACCTTGCTGAATCTGCCGGATAACCAAGTCCACCTCTTTTCCGAAAGACGCTTGCGTCCCATCACGCAAATTTCGTCTCCAAAGAAACAGACGACAGCATTCAGAAAAATGTGCGCGCTGATCTAACTTTCTTCTGCATGACGGACTTCCGTCAGGTTCTCATCGAACGTCGCTCAATCCATGTTCCTGAAAGGCCAGCATTCGGGCGGAAGACGGCAGAGGTCAGATATCGGAATGTGAACGAGACTAATGCTTTCGGCTCGGTCGCATTGCCACTTGTGGATAGTTCGGTTCTTATGATTGGGATGTGAGTCGAGCAACAATACTATCGGGCGTCCGATGTCCCTTGTGAGCCGTTCCATGAAATCGGTGCGCTTTGCAGCGGTCACGGGATAATGGGCTACGCTGAAACGGAGTGTTCCGCGCCCATCGAAGGCGCACAACAAATATCGTGGGCGCTTGCATAGGCCGAGAGTATCAGGCAAGGGCCTTTCGTCAAACAACAGAATGCGTGCGCTGTGTTTTCGCGCCAGCCGTTTGACCTGGGGATATTCCTGCAAATGCCATAGGGCGCTCGCGGACACTTCGTCATCGTATTCGCCAATCAAGTCAACGGATGGCTGTGGGCCATGAAAGCCCCATTGCCTCATCCACAGAAAGACCGTGGTCGGCGTTACGGGCGGAAGATTCTTGCTGCGCATCAGACTGCGGATGGCTCGGTTGCTCCAAAGCTTGACGGCCAGCGCGAACTCTTCAAGCGTGTGGTTACATAGGGCATCAAGGATCAAGCGCATGGCGGCATCCGAAAGTGCGCCTGTGCCCGAGGGTCTTCCGCGCGGTTGGGGCGCGAGTGCATTCTCGCCCTGCGCGCGCCACAGCCGCAACCACTTCGCGATTGCCGAACGCGAGACGCCAAGCTCCGCGGCGACCTCCTGGTGGAGCTTCCCTTCGCAAGCGAGCGCGATAGCCTTTCGGCGTAGCGACTGCAATTCGGTTCCGTTAAGCTTTCGTGCGTCGATTCTTCGCATAGAACCATTGTACGATTGTGCATCTTGCGCGTCCACTATTTATTTTTCTGATCTGCATATTGACACCGTTTTTCGTGCGCCACAACTCCAACAACGGCAAGGCATTGAGGTCGTTTTCGCGTAGCACCGGTGGCTTAATAGATAGAAGGTTGGGAAACAGGATTTACCGGCAGCATGCGGGGAGAGAGAAAGCATGGGAGAGCACGTGCAGTTGTCCACGCCTCAAACAGGTCGATGTTGACGACCTTGTTGCCGGAGGAGCGAAGCGACGGATGGACGGAAGAACCGGAAGAACAGTCATGTGCGCAGGGTGATTGCTGCATTACGAGGAGGACGGTGGCTCTATGACTATCAACCTAAATTAGGCAGTTCATTGAGCGAAGGTCTTGCGAACGCAAGAGTTATCTCATGACAAGAATCACCCAAAGGGTGAAATTTTCAACTGCACGGCAGTTGGAAATAGGCGGTGTAACCAATTGTTATTCCTTTACTTATGCTCGCATAGCCAGCAATTTGGACAATTCAACTGCCGAATTTAGGATCAAGGATCAATTGCCGGGGAAGGAAACATAACTGTGGATCGAAAACGAAAGATCGCTTATGAGCGCGAATTGGAATGGTTCAAGGCCAACGAGACACCGGAGTGCGCACTTCTTGTTGACAATTCCATGTTGCGTATACTCGTGGCCTGGAAGAGGCTTACGCTGTCAAGGAAGAGGCGGCCTGTGGGACCGCCAACATGCGAAAGGGCCGCGATTTGGCAGTGGCTTTGGCGAAACGTCGAGTTCTCCATGGACGATCTTGCCGCCTTGAGCGGGACCTCGGTCCGATCCGCCACCGAGAAGCTCAAAATGCTTTCGGGTAATGGCATGGTGTACCCTGATGGCACACTCAACAGTTTCGTGGACCGGTTGCTCAAGGCGAAAACGGTTCTCTTGTTTCAAAGGAGTCAACCGCGAACTTCGCGAAAATAGGAACCGCGCCTGAAATCGCTGGAGCGGCATTGATGGAGCAGGAAGAAGCCCAGACTCAAGGACTTGACAGCCGCAGCAGAAAGACGCCGTTTATTCACAAAATGGACACATCTGCGGTAGGGGTCGTGTGTCCGTCCTATTATGTCTTGTCCCATGCAAATGGCTGTCCATACCGGTGCGATTACTGCTGTCTTCAGTTGCCCCTGAAGAACGTTCACGGTCCTGTCGCTTTCGACAACCGTGAACAGATGCTTACTGAAGTCAAGAGTTTCCTGAAACGTGGACGCGCCCGGTTGCTCAGCGCGGGCGAATCGAGCGACAGTCTTGCCTTGGACCATCTAACGGGGCTGTCTTCCGAGCTTGTTCCGCTCTTTGCGCGACAGGATGAAGGGTTGCTCTTTCCGAAAGAGCGCCCGCACAAACTCCTCTTTGTCACCAAGAGTACGAACATTGCACGACTTCTGGCGGTGGAAGAAAAGAGGAACACCGTCGTATCGTTCAGTCTGAACGCACCGGACGTATCCGCCCATTTCGAGCACGGCGCGCCTCATCCGTATGAGCGGTTGTCGGCTGCGCTGGCCTGCAAGAACGCTGGATACGAGGTCCGCCTTAGAGTTGATCCCATCCTTCCCGTCAGAGGATGGCGGGAATTGTATCTTCCATTGGTCGAGTTGATAAAGAGCACATTTGGCGACTACTCGTTGCGCATAACCCTCGGCACAATTCGTCATAATCCCGGGCTGCGCGAATGTACCAGGGCGCGCGGGAGGAACGCGTCGGTTTTCGATTTCGCCACGTCACAGGACGGAGCCGACGGCCGGTTCCGTCTGCCGCGCAGTCAGCGCGCTGAAATCTATTCGTGGTTCAGAGACAAACTCGGCGCCAATGTGACCACAGGCTTGTGCAAGGAGACAACGGACATATGGCGAGACGCAGGCTTGCCCTGCGCGGTTCCGCGGTGCAACTGCGCACTCTGAATCGCCGATCGGGGCAAAAGGACAATAGCGAATGGCTTCGCAAGGTGAGAATTCGCAGCCATATTGCGCGCGAGCTGAAACGATCCAATGTATACCTCGCAGGATGTGGCCTTGGAAAGATGTTCCGGAACGTCTGGCGCGGGAAAGCGCGGTATACACTGGCGCTGGACATCAACGCCGCGAAGGTGAGAGATTTCAGACATCACTTTCCTCGCGTGGACGTGAGGTGCGCCGACATTGGGACCTTCTCAGATTGGCCGCGTGGCGTCAAGTACCAGGTTGCCGATTTTGACGCTTTCGGAAATCTATATCCTGCCATGCGGGCGTTCCTCCAAGGCCAGATGTGGACCGCTCCGCTTGTCGTGATCGTTGGCGACGCGAGTCTTCTTCGCTTCAAGCGCGAAGGAAGGCTTCCATTGGAGTTGTGGAAAGAAGACAGGAAAGGGCTGTATCGCGGCCCACGCCATGCCGCGACGTATGTGGAATACTTCGTATGGCCATGGTGGCGCCGCTTAGCTCGACGCCACGGATTGGTTATGGACGAACGTATGGTCGCGTTCAACAAGGGGAAAACGGTTGCTTACTATGGAATCAGATTCACGTATGCGTTATGAGTTTGTGGAAACAAATAGGCTTCGGCCCAATGGTTACAATCCGAACCAAATGACGGACGGGCAGCTTGCCGCGCTGCGGCGGACAATCGCTCGCGACGGATTTTGTGGTGTGGTTCTGGCCAATGAGACTCGCACGGGGCTTGTCATCGTGGATGGCGAACATCGCTGGCGCGCGGCGAGGATACTGCGCATCGCTTCCATTCCTTGTCTTATCGGAAGTTTCAGCGAGGAAACTGCAAGAGCCCTTACGGTGAAACTTAACCAAATTCATGGATATTGGAACGCTCCCGAGCTTGTGTCTTTGCTAGAGTCCGTCTCGGAGCCATTGGAGGATCTTGGGTTCAGCGAACATGAGTTTGCCAGAGAATTGGAACTTGCGGCAAAGGAAGTTACAGGAGGCGGGTGCTTGGGCGAGAAGCCCAAGTCGATCAAATCCCGTTCCCGGCAGTACGTCGGCTTTATGCTGACCTCCAAGCAGCAGCGATTGCTGAGAAAGGCGCTTGATCGTGCAGCACAGCGCCTGGACGAACCGATGTTGTCGAGATCCGATGCGCTCGAGCAGGTACTTTCAGATTATCTTTGCGCATTGGCGGTGGAATAAACACTCCTCATCCTGCGAGGAAGAGCTATGCTAGAGGTATTATCCGTCGAACGAAAGTCGCCGGTGCTGACGCCGTCAAGTTTGTTGTGTCTTTCCCATATCCCGACGGTGAACTTGACTGCGGGATGTGCGCACGGTTGTCTCTATTGCTACACACGGGGATACAGCACTTATCCGGGCGAGCAGAAAGTCAATGTCTATTCCAACACTTTGACAATGTTGTGTGAAGAACTTCGCCGCAAACGGAAACTGCCGGTGGCCATCTATTTCAGTCCGTCAAGCGATCTGTTCCAGCCAGTACCTGAAGTTCTCGACCTGGGGTATGAAATCATCCAGTTCCTCTTCGACCGACGAATCGGCGTGGCGTTTCTGACGAAGGGCGCGATTCCAGAGCGGCACATGAGCCTATTGCAGGCACATCCGCAACTCGTTCGCGCGCAGATCGGTCTGACCACTCTGGATGCGGATGTGTTAGGTATCTTCGAACCAAACGCGGCACCTCCTGATATCCGCCTTCGCCAAGCCAAGGATCTTGTCGAAGCGGATATCGAAACGGAAGTGCGGCTCGACCCTATCCTGCCCGGGATCACAGACAGTGCCGACTCTTTGCGGAATCTTTGCCAGCAAACTGCCGCAAGTGGTGTGCGGCAGATTGCGCTGGGTGTGCTCTTCGTGCGCCCAGCAGTCCTGCATTCGCTGAAACGGCACCTTGCCGGTTCGCGTTTATTGGACCTATTGGCTTCTCACTATGCCCGGGCCGTCCCGCTCCGTATTCATGCGGAGAGATCCTCCGTTATGGCGCTACCCCGCGAAAAGCGGGGTCTCATTTACGCAAAGGTCGGTGAGGCCGCTCGAGAATGCGGACTTGACGTCGCTGTCTGCGGGTGCAAGAACCCTGATCTTGAGATAGGGACGTGCAACATTGCGGGCGAATGGCCACGTGAGGGGAACCTTTTCGAGTAAGCAGCGGGATGCCTTCTCCAAGCGCGTCAGGCTGAGTGCGAGTTCGTATTCAGGATTGATAATTCAATTCCCCGACATCTACGAACTTCCTCTTCTCTCATTATCGCCCCGTGCTTTCCGCCGATATGGAACGAACCGGCGAAGAGGAGAAGAGACTCTTAACTCATTGCTATGCGATGGAATGTGAGATCAGTCTGCCCGAAAGGGGCAAGAACAACGAAGCCACCACGCTTTGATTCGTGATGGCTTCTATATCCTTGAATTACGAACCCTCAAAGTTCGTAAATTACTGGTGGCTCCGCGAGCAAGACTCGAATCCGCCTACGGCGGATCTTCGACTTGCGCATCCGCCGTAGGCGGATTAAGAGCCTCCCGCTCTTGCCGGGCCAATAGGGCGTGGACCCATTCGCGTCCCTGGCCGGATTTTAGCCATTTCTCGCGCTGCATTGCGTGGGCTCTTGTAGCATATTCCTCACTGTGGATGAGTCTCCACGGCCCGGGATTTCGTTTCGTGTAAAGGGTTAAGCGGAAACTCGGGTCGTTGTGCTGTTGTACACGGTGTTCAAGATTGTCGGTCTGGCCAATGTAGGTCTTGCCGGTGGTCTCGGATCGGAGAATGTAGACCCAGTACGACACAAAAAAAGCCACCCTCTTGGGTGGCTGGGATCTCTGGCTCCGCGAGCAAGACTCGAACTTGCGACCTAGTGGTTAACAGCCACCCGCTCTACCAACTGAGCTATCGCGGAATACTCTTTCAGTGGATAGAATTGTAGCATCGCGCCACGCGGGTTTTCAAGTTGAGTGTGAAAAGTTGAGTGTGAACAGCGGACGGAGCGTGGAATGCTCGTCGGGCGATGCGGCGCTGGATTCAGATGACGAGGAGGGCCATGTTTCGTGCGGCGTTGGGTTCGTGGCGGTGGGAGAAGAAGGTGGTTGTACAGATGGTGCAGATGCCGATGGTGGTGATGTGTGACTCGGGCACGCCGGAGGTGGTGAGTTGGAGGGCGTTGGCTTTCCAGAGATCGAGATTGCGTCCGTTGATGGGAAGTCCGGCGGCGGCGAAGGACGCGGCCATCTCGGGTGCGACTTCGTAGCAGCATGGGCCGGCGGATGGGCCGATCACGGCATGGACGTCGGCGGGCCGGGTCCCGCGTTTGTCGCGCATGGATGCGACGGCTCTTGCCGCGATTCCGGCAAGGGTTCCTTCGCGTCCGGCGTGGACGAGGCCGGCGACGCGGTTCCGCGTATCGTAGAGGAAAACGGGAACGCAGTCGGCTATGAAAATGGCAAGGGGGAGACGCGGCACGCCGGTCAGCAGCGCGTCGGTCTCGGGAAAGGGATCGAGGGGACCGGCTGGATTGCGTCCGCGATCAGCGTCCGTCGCCCATGCGATCTTTGAGCCGTGGACTTGTTGTGCGCAGACGAGATCGCGCGGGTCAACCGCGTACGAGTCGCAGACGCGTTGGCGGTTGTGTGCCGCGCGTGCGGGGTCCGGCGCTTTGAACCCGCAGTCGCCATCACGCATCTCCGACATGGCGGCCACCGCCACGCCCAAGCTCTCCAACGCCGAAAAACGAAGCATCTTCTTTGGAAAGTCCCTATCGCGACGTCCAAGGGCCGGTTTCTCCGTAAACCGGCCCCGAACGTCGCTATGACGCTCGTTGCTAGTGCGCCTGCGAGCGTACTAAGTCAGAGTGATGAAAGTCCACTCCAGGTAAACGCTCTCCGGCCTGTAACCGCCTGTAACTGCGGCGCAGTGATGCGAGGTGGGGAGCAACAGGAGGTGAACGGCCAGTCCGTAGGATGACGAACTCGATTCGGCCTGCGCATTCGACGAGCCTGCTAGCGAGAGGCGAAGTCTGGAACGCGCCCGGCGCGCTGATGGGTAGCGTGCGAAAGCGACGCCGGGGGATGCGGGGGCGGTTGGAGACGTAATGGCCAGGAAGGCGGAGTACGTGAAGCAGGGAGACCTGCCGGGAAACAGGACGGTGTTCATGGGCTGTAACCCCGAAGAGCCGCCCGGCAGGAGTCAGAGCGTCCGTAGTAGCGTTGAAGCGCCGTAACGGGCGTGGAGCGAAAGGACGCAGAGAGATGGAATCGTGAAGGACAGATCGAGGGAAACGACACCGTCGTCAGTGCCGCGGGGAACTGAGGCTAGACAAGGCGGAGAAGTGCGCGCCCGGTGGACGTGGACGGAACCAGCGGTCTTGGACGGAACGGATGTTGACGGCGCTCGAACAGGGCGTGAAAGGAGGGGTATGGTTCAGCCCGATGGATAAAGTGTACGCGCTTGCGAACCTTGCGGCACACGGTCTTTCCGGAAGTGGATGGCTGGGTGCGCATGCGCATGCGGTCCATCCTACGCAAACGCCAAGAACGCAAAGGACGCGGGCATGGCGCCGACCATCAACGCTGGCCCAACCAATTCTTCGCCGATCAGGGGCTGCTATGCCTGAGCACAGCCCATGGACGGCTCCGTCAATCCCCTCGTGGGTAAACCATCAACTGGAGAGCCGGATGCGGGAAAACCGCCCGTCCGGTTCGGAGGGAGGGGGGACCGGACAACCGGTTCTCCCTACCCCTATCGAAACGCTTCGTTTGATTTACCCGACTATGCTGAAACGGGGTCAGCCGGGCCCGCCGGAACCGGGTATGTCGGAAAATCCTGCGTCCCTAACCCATCTTCCGCAGTAATTGGTTCCGAGTCAGGTTGATTCGGTGTGGGCGTCTTCGCAAGTTGTGTCTTTGCTTAGTTCGCTTTGCTGCGACGGGTGTAGTGGAGAAAACCCTCTTGTCGTGACGGGAAACTTGTGGGATCATGAGTCCAATCTTGAGGAGTTGGATTCGCGTATCTCAAGCGGAACCGTCGCGAGAGTGGTGGGGCGGCATACGAGTATTGGACGCTGGTGGAGAGTGTGCGTACTCAGGACGGGCCTCGTCAGCGAGTCGTGGCAACATTGGGGAAGCTGCCGGGACTGAATGAAGAAGTGCGGGTAGGTTGGGAGCGCCTCCGCGAGATCCTGGACGGGCGTCTGCATCAGGAAGATCTGCTACATGCGGACCCTGATCCGCCGGTGTGGGCCGCGGTGGATACGTCGCGTGCGCAGGTGGAGCGTCTGCGTCGTTTCGGTGAGGTCTATCTGGGCTTGGCGTTGTGGCGTCGTCTGAAGCTGGACGTGTTTCTTGACGAGGCGGTGGAGGCTGGCCGGGAGGCGATCTCGTGGGGCACGATGGCGTGCATCTTGAGCTTGGCCCGGTTTTGTTCGCCATCGTCGGAATTGCAGATCGCGGAGTTCTGGTACGGAAAGACGGCCTTGGACGACTTGCTGGGTGTGGCGGCGGAGCAAGTGAACGACGACCGGCTTTATCGGGCGCTGCGTGACCGGAGTACCGCGGAGAGGCGTGTGGGCCGCTTGTTCCAGAAGTACTCGCGCGCGGCCCGCTTCTTCCGGGTCGACATCGGCGAACGCGATGATGCCGGCCATAAGAGCGGCAAGCGTCTTTCGATCCGCGTCGAGCCCAAAGAGGAACACGGGCAATGGGCCGAACTGACCGATGGCTGTTACTTGCTGCGCACCAACCTCAAAGACTGGGATGCCGTCACGCTCTGGAAGACCCACATCGGGCTTTCCCAAATCGAAGACAGCTTCCGCATCAACAAGCACGACTTGGGTCTGCGCCCCATCTACGATGCGCGCCATCGCTCGCATGGGCGGCTACCTTGGACGAAAACACGACGGACCTCCTGGCTGGCTCAGCATTTGCCGCGGATGGTTCAGGCTCATGCTCATGACTGACGGATATATACTTGCGATACAACATCAAACCTATGGGTAATGACAAGAGTGCAACTTGGGAACGAGAAGGAAGAGCGCAACTTGGGAACGAGAAGGAACGAGAGAGACTCGATTACGAGAGACTCGATTACGAGACTCGATTACGAGTCATCATGAAGCAGGGCTTCACTCGCGAGGATGAAAATTGGGTCTCAGGTGAAGGATGATACGTTAGCGCCGCGCGAGGTGGAGTGGCCGTTTGTGTTTGGCACCATTGAGCCCGTTGACGAGTCTGGCCTGGAGGTTGCTTTGTACTCACGATTGTTGCCGGCCATAGTGCCGAGCACGCGAGGTAGAATGATCTGCTCGCAACCTCCCCTCGCAAGAGGCGCGGAAAGGAGCAAGCATGGAAACGATCTACCGGCGGTGTGCGGGGCTGGATGTGCACAAGGAGTCCATCCCGGTAAACGCCACAATGCCAGGACGCGCCACGGCAACCGCTGGCTGCGTCGCGTTCTCACGCAGGCGGCTTGGGCTGCCACCCACGAAAAGCCCGGCTCTTATCTCAAGAGCCTCTACCGTCGAATCGCGCGTCGGCGAGGCAAGAAGCGGGCTATAGTCGCAGTCGGCCACACCATCCTTCTCATTGCCCATTGTCTGCTGTCCACCGGAGCGTACTACCATGATCTCGGTCAAGACTATTTCGATCATCTGGACGAAGAACGGCTCACGCGGTATCTTGTCGAAAGGCTGGAGTCCCTCGGCCATGCGGTCGAACTCCAACCCGCGGCATAATCCGATCACAGCGTCAACGTATATCGCACTTTGAGGACGTCCACGAAGTATTTTCGAGGTAGCACGAAAAGGTGGAAACGAAGCACGGGAAAACCGGACCAATCCGGATTAGATAGACGCTTTCACGTCCGCCAGATTCAGGAGAAAGCGGATGTAGGCCTCGATTCCCTTGAAGAAAGTGGGGAGGTGTTGTTTCTCGTTGGGGCCGTGAATCCCGTCGTCGGGCAGCGCGAACCCGAGCATGATCGAGTCGATCCCCAACTGCTGCTGCATCATGCTCACCACCGGTACGCTGCCGCCTTCGCGCTTAAAGAAAGGCTTGGTCCCGAACGTTTCCTCCAGCGCATTGACGGCGGCGCGCATCGGGGCCGAGTCACGACGCATCAACGCCCCGTACCCGTGCGAGAGTTCCCGAACTTCCCATGTGACCGTTTCGGGCACACGGTCGCGCAAGTACGCGCGGAGTTGGTTGCAAATGGCCGCCGGATCCTGATCGGCCACGAGCCGTGTCGAGATCTTCGCAATCGCCCGGGCCGGCAGTACCGTCTTCGCGCCCGTGCCGGTGAACCCGCTGACGATGCCGTTCACTTCGAGTGTGGGCCGCGCGCCCACGCGCTCCACCGTCGAGTAGCCTTTCTCGCCCCAAAGCGTCCCCACCTCCGCCATGCTCTTCCAATTCTCATCCGAATGCGGCGCTTGCGCCAGGACGGTGCGCTCCTCATCGCTCAGCGTCCTCACGCGATCATAGAAACCTGGCAAGGTCACGCGTCCGTCGGCGTCATGCATGCCCGCGATCAGATCGCAAAGGACCTGCGCGGGATTGTGCACCGATCCGCCGAAAACTCCCGAGTGCAGGTCATGCCCAGGACCCCGTACCTCGACCTCGAAGTAGGCCAGTCCCCGCAAACCATACGTGATCGAAGGCGCGTTAGGCGCGTAGATCGAACCATCGCAGTTCAGCGCCACGTCCGACCGCAAAAGATCGCGATGCCGTTCGATGAAGTCCGGCAGACTCGGAGAACCGATCTCTTCTTCGCCTTCCAGCAGGAACTTGAGATTGACGGGGATGCACCCGGCCGCCTTCAGCGACTCGATCGCTTTCAGCAGGGCCAACATCGATCCCTTCATGTCGGAGGCGCCGCGCGCATACAAGTTCTCGCCTCGGATCTCCGGCTTGAAAGGATCGGACCGCCACTCATCCAGGGGATCCACCGGCTGGACGTCATAATGGCCGTACACAAGAAGGACCGGCTTCTTGTCATCGACGATGCACTCAGCATACACCACGGGATGCACGGCAGTCGGCGTCACCTCCACCCGCGTCATGCCGAGTTCTCGCAACGCGCCCGCAAGCCATTCCGCCGCACGCCGCACGTCTTGCGCGAACTCCGGCAGCGTCGATATGCCCGGGATGGCCAATAGCCTCTTGTAGTCCTCGAGGAACGCCTCGTTATGCGAGCGGGCGTATTCGAGTGCGGCTTGAAGCATGGCGATCTTCCTGTCTTGCTCCACGATCAAGAACCCGGCAAACAAGGCCGCGACGCGCGCGCCTCGTTTGCCGGGCGAAAACTCAGAGTGCCGAACGAACTAGTTCTGTTCGATGTCCGAGCCGGTGATCTTCCATCCGCTGGCTTCCTTCTTGAGATCCAGCTTGATCGTCGCGGAACCGAAGGCGGCCTTCATTTCGATCGGATATGCGTTGGCCTTGTCTTTCTCGATCGTGACCTTTGTGTTCGCGGTGTTGATCTCCGCGTTCTCCATATAGCCCATGTCAATGGCGTCCTTGATGAAGCTCTTCATGCCGGCCTTGTCGCCGTATTCGAAGTGGCTGAAGGCCTCGGAATACAGAGCCATTACCTTGTCAAGGTCCTTGGCCGTGGCGGCAGCTTTCCAATCGGCGACAACCTTGTTGATGAGTTCCTGGTCAGAGGGCCCCTTCGCCGCGGTCTGGCACCCGCACACCAGTCCCGCAACCAATCCAACCGCAAGCATAGAAATCACTAACGTCTTCATGTCTACTCCCTTTCCGTTTGTTGATGTGCACACACTCGCGCCCCCTGCTGGGAAACTGACGCGAGGCCTGATCATACACGTCAGCGCCGGAAGCGTCAACTCTGCCGTCTTCGCGAAGCCCGCCGGCACACGAGTTCAAGTCTCGCGAGACTCGCGGCGCGCCATTGCATGCCGCAATTCCAAGGCTGCGGCGCGGACATCCGGGGCGGCCGTCACGGCCGTAACGACGGCAACATGGCGGGCGCCACGCCGCAGTACCTCATGCACGTTTCCGGCCTTGATGCCGCCCATGCAGGTGAAAGGTATCCGTAAGTGCGGGGCAATCGTTTCGATCATCTCAGGTCCGAGGGCTCCGGTGAGAACGGACTTGGTCCGGGTTGGAAAAATTGGGCCGATGTTGACGTAGCTGGCCCCGGCTTCCTGAGCGGCAAGCGCCTCGTCCAGGCTATGCGTCGAGGCCCCGACGATTAGGTCCGGAGCAATACGCCGCGCCGCGGCCACGGGCAGATCCGTCAGCCCCAGGTGGACGCCGTCGGCGTCGACCGCCAGTGCGATATCCAGCCGGTCGTCCACGATCAGCAGCGCGCGCGACGCCCACGTCCGTTCGCGGAACTCAACGCAGCGGCGGTACATTTCCCCGTCATCGAAGTCTTTTTCCCGGACCTGGATAAGCCGAACCCCCGCGGAAAGGACGTCATCGAGCACATCAAGCGCGCGACGCCCCGCGCAGAACTGCTCCGTGATAACGACGTAAAGATCCGCTTCCCCGAAGAGGGCCATGCGCGCGGCGTGGTCCATCAACCGCCTCCGACGAAACGAACGAGTTCCAATTCGTCGCCTTCCGCCAGGATGATGCCGCCGTAACAAGATCGCTCGACGATCCCGCCGTTGCGTTCCACGACGGTGGCCAGCGGCTTCAGTCCCAACTGCTCCATCAGCCTGACGAGCGGCATGCTGTCATCGACCTCCCGGTCGTTCCCGTTGACACGAATACGCATGGCTATCCTTCCAAGGTGCAAGGCCGGAGGCGGCAGAATACAGCCTCCCTCCAGCCTCCAGCCTCCAGCCTCCAGCCTACGGTCTTCACACTATATGCCGAGTCTTCCCGTGATCCGTATTCGGATTCCCATGCTTATGGTGGGCATGTCCTCCGGGGCCGGGACCAGGCCCTGGACCCGCACGCCCAATGCGGGACACTCGCCTTCGGGATTGCCAGCTTCAATGTCCAACAGGCCGAGGAAGTCCACCGGGTCCGGCGGGGTCAACACAAGCGGCGAATCCAACCCGCCAGTCGAAGACCCACTGCCCAAGTCAACTTCCGGTTGAGGATCACCCAGTACGGGCGACGGCTGCCAATACATGGCGAAGAAGGTGATATCTTTGAAGTTTCCTGCCGTGGCGGTCAACGTCGTATCAACCAGTTCAATCGATTCGATATGCAGGAGTTGGGCCAACAAGGGGCCCACGGCTCCTGCAAAGAGGTCCTCAAGATACGCGCGGCTGGGTAGCGGCGCGCATATGGGCAGTGGCGGGATATTGAGGTCTTCTGGGATCGGATCGCCGGCCAAGATGCCTCCGAGGTCCGGGATCATGAAACCATTGACGAGATTGATCGGCACGGTGATGCTCTGCGAGCAACCCGCGCTCACCAGCGCCGCCGCTATAAGCAGCAACGGCGTACCCGTACGCCGCAGGACTGTTCCGACGAGGGTTCTTTTCACCATTGTACGTAACCTCCATGAGTTAGACCCGTTGCTAAACTCCCCGCGGCGAACGCGTGCAATGTGCGCACGCCGCGAACGAAGAATTCAAGAGACAAGGGCTTGCAGGCCCTTGGCGGCCTTGCCGTCTTGGAAGTCCCACTCCATATTTACTATACCACAGCGCGTGCCGTTCATTGCAGGTTTGCGTACGCCGCGGCTATGGGATCGCACGAGTGCCGAAAGGTGTTGGGTTTGCCATTACGTGCCAATCGTGGGCCAGTGTAAAATCACTTTACATTTTGTGTGAGACCGGGTAAACTTGCACGGGACACTGTTTGCGAACGCGAGCTCAGATTCTTTGTTCGAGAGATCTGCGCGGTAAGCGTGTACGTCTCGAGCAAAGAATTCACACCTTTGACTTTGGTGTTGCGGCTGAGCCGCCCTGGGAGAAATGCCGGGGGCGCCGCGTCTAGTGTGCTTGAATGAGGAGGCGACAATGCGAAGAACAGCAGTTTGCGTCAAGGAACTGTCAAGCGTGGCGTTATCATTGATCGCGCTGCTGATATACGCGACGCCCGCATCCGCGTTTGAAGTGAACTTCCGCGACCCGCATCTCGAAGCGGCGATTCGCACCGCGCTGGATCAGCCTACAGGACCCATCCAAGACGCAAGACTGCTCGAACTCACCGCGCTGAACGCGTCCTATAAGGAAATACGCTTTCTCGACGGTCTCGAATTCTGCGGCAATATCCGTCAGTTGCAGTTGCACGGAAACCTCATTCAGGACATCTCCCCGGTCGCGAGCCTTGGTAAGCTTCAAGACTTTTACCTGTGGGACAACCAGGTCGAAGACATCTCGGCCCTCGCCGACTTGCCAGACTTGCGCTTCCTCTTCATGCAAGGCAACCAGATCCTGGACATTACCGCGCTCGGGCACAACGCGCAAATGGACCCGCCCGGCCTCGCCGTCGGAGACGTCGTCAACCTGAGCGGAAACCCCATCAACCAACGAGGCCTCTGCGACGTTGTGGACGGCATTCTGCGGCCGGCCGGCGTCACCGTCTATACGACATACGAGTGCGGAACCGTTGTCGTCAATATCCCCGATAAGAAGCTCGAAACGGAGATCCGCCGCACCATCCTGAAGTTGACCGGCGACATCCACGACGCGGACCTGATCAACCTGACGTCCTTTAGCGCTCCCGATGCCGGGATTGTCAGCTTGACGGGACTCGAGTACTGCAAGAACCTCAGCGTCCTCAATCTCGCCGGAAACCGGATCCAAGACATTACACTCCTCGGCGCGCTGGGCAAGCTCACCTCGCTGTATCTGGGCGGAAACCAGATTAGCGACCTCACCCCGCTCGTGCAGGTCTACGGACTTACGTATCTGGAACTCCAGAATCAGCACACATTGGAGGGAACGAAGGTCCTCAAGGACCTTGACGGATTGGAGTTTCTGGGCGGACTCGCCACGTTGTACCTTCACGATAACGCCATTACCGATATCAGCAAGCTCGGGTGGCTGCTGAACCTGCACACACTTTCGCTAGGCAGCAACGAGATCAGCGACGTTAGCATCCTGGACGGCATCGACACCCTTGAATGGCTTGACCTCGGCGGGAACAAGCTCGGCGACGACGATATGGCCTCCATCTCCCGGCTCACCGGGCTGAACCACTTGGGTCTGTGGAAAAACCAGATCAAAACGATCTCACGGTTGACCAATTTGACGGATCTGGTTTACTTGGACCTTTCTCAAAACCAGATCGAAGTCATCGACGTTCTGGTGGGGCTGACGAAGCTGCAGGAACTCTATCTGGACGACAACCACATCTCGAACACCGCCGCCCTTGCGGGACTTCCTGAATTGGCCGTGCTCACGCTGCGGAACAACGGCGTCAGCGATATCAGTCCCCTTGCGGCAAACACGGGACTTGGAACGCGTCCTTCTAGCCAGGAAGCGCAGGACAGGCTCGATGTCCGCGGCAACCAGCTCAGTCAGGAGAACCTGTGCAACGAGATCCCCGTCCTCCTCAAGCGAGACGTGCAAGTAAGTTTCGACGGTACGTGTTGCAGCGAGAGTTTTGAATTGACCACCGCGGTCGCCGGGTCCGGGCTCGTGAGTCCGCCCCCGGGCGTACGCCGCTTCTGCGCGGGTGATCGCGTGCCCCTTACGGCCACGCCCGCAACGGGCTGGCAGTTTGACCGCTGGGAAGGCGACGTCACGGGGAACGTGAATCCGACCGCCATCACGATGACCTCGAATTTCCGTGTCACGGCCTTCTTTCGCGATGCGACCATTACCTACACACTCACGCTCACCGTTGGCGCCGAAGGCGGCGGACACGTCACGGCCACCGGTTCGAGCCCCTATTCAAGCGGAGCGCTCGTAACCGTCACGGCCGTCGCCGACGACAATTGGCTTTTTGACCACTGGGAAGGCGACCTCGAAGGCAAGTCGAACCCGACGGACCTCCGAATGGACTCCGACAAGCTGGTGCGCGCCGTTTTCAAGCGGCAGCCTCCCAAATACACGCTCACTACCGTTGTCTTTCCAGAGGGCAAGGGCTCCGTCGATCCACCCGAGGGCGACCACCAATACATGGATGGCGATGCCGTACGCGTGACCGCAACTCCCATCGCCGGTTGGGCCTTCGACCATTGGGAAGAGGATCTCTCCGGCTCGGCGAATCCGAACACGATCGCAATGACGAGTGACAAAACGGTCGTCGCCGTGTTCAAGAGAAAACTGACGCTCAGCATGACGGTCGTGGGCAATGGGACAACCGAACCTCCCGTCGGCAACAACTCCATCGTTCAAGGAACCGAGGTGCTTGTGCGGGCCATTTCCGACCTCGGTTGGGTCTTTGATCACTGGGAGGGCGACCTAACCGGCAAAGTGAACCCCCAAACCATCGTCATGACCAGCGCCAAGAGCATTAAAGCGGTCTTCACGAAGGACGCTTTCGATTACACCTTGGCCATGACCACCGAGGGACTCGGTTCCACTCTTCCCGCCACCGGCTTCCATCGCTTCCTTAGCGGGGACAAGGTCGTGCTTCGAGCGATTCCCGCGGACACGTACGTGTTCGATCACTGGTCCGGTTCCTTATCCGGCGAAGACAATCCGGCCACTGTCACCATGGACAGCGACAAGACGGTACAGGCAGTCTTCCTGTACGCCCCCGTCATCTACACATTGACCACCTCCGCTCAGGGCGGCGGAAGAGTTTCGCCGTCCGAGGGTCAGCGCGGTTATGCCGCAGGCAAGAAAGTGACGCTCGTGGCAACGCCTGAGCTGGGCTGGACCTTTGACCACTGGGAAGGGGACGTGGGAGGCGAAGCCAGCGTCGCCTTGCTGACAATGACGTCGGACAAGACCGCCAAAGCAGTGTTCCGCAAGACGCCGGTGATCACGGCCGTTTCCCCCGACCGCGGCTTGATTGCCGGCGAAGAATCGGTCGCCGTCTTCGGCGTGCAGCTTACGACGGTCACCTCGGTGCTCTTTGGCGAGAACGAATCGAAGATTATCTCCGCAAGCGATACGACCGTGAGCGTTCTTACGCCGAAATCGACTTCCGAGCATCCCAATCCGAGAGGCGCCGTGGATGTCGTCTTGAACACGGCCATCGGGCGCACCGTTAAGCCCGCCGGCTACACGTTCATCGAACCTCCGCCTCCGCCGGAACTCGGTTCAGCGACGCCGAACCGAGGATCCGTCAGTGGCGGCGACGTGATCCTGATCCGCGGGCGGAACCTGAGCCTCGCCCAGACCGTGACATTTGGTGGCGCGCCCGCGCTGATTGCCGCATCGGAGGACACGCGTCTCTACGTTTCTACCCTGCCCCGTGACCCGGGCGTCGTTGACATTCAGGTAACCACTTCCTCCGGAACGGCCGCGCTAACCAACGCCTTCACCTACATGATCAATCCCCAGATCCTCGGCGTCTTTCCCAACGAGGGAACCATCGCTGGCGGGGACACCGTCACGATTAACGGCGTCGGTCTCGCCGATCCTTCCCTGGTGCTCTTCGGCGCCGTCGCGGGCGCCGTCACATCATCGAGTCCGGACCAGATCACCGTGGTGACGCCGCCGAACGCCGAAGGCCCCGCCGACGTGGCCGTCACCACCATTGGCGGCACCGCAACACTTCTCCAAGGCTTTGACTACTTCAGCGGCGCGGCCACGCTGGAATGTACGGTGCTGGACCAGTTGACGCAGCATCCAATCGCCGGCGCCACGGTGCGCCTTGAAGCGGTGGCGCGCAGCCTCACGACCGACGCAAACGGCTTCTGCGTGTTCAACAACGTCCGTCCAAACGACTACCTCCTCTCCGTTTCTGCGGCGTCCTACGCATTGCAAATAAAATCGATCACGCTCCAGCGGGACGAACAAGAGGCTCAGACGATCCTCATGCGGCCGTCCATTGTGTCAGAGGGAGGATGCGCGCCGTTCCTGAAGAGTCTGGACAGCAAGGTGGCCGAGAAAGTTCTGCCGCTTAGCGTCGAGGAATCCTCCTCCGAGACGTCCGTGGCTCCCACGCGCGCATTGGCCATCCGCCTCACCGAAGCGGACGCGGTTGATCCGGCTTCGGTCTGGGCCGTGCTCGAGAGCGCGAGCGGGGCGTTTGCCTCGGGCGGCGCATGGCGTCCGGCCGTTACCGGAGACGACCATGACGGCTGGGTCGTGTTCACACCGGCCGAACCTTTGCCTGCCGGGCAGATCGTGAAGATGACCGTCGGCGCCGTTACGATGACCGGCAATATCATCGGCCCCGTGGCGCAGAGCTTCCGCGTGAGCGCCGATAAAGAAGCCACGCCCGGAGAGCCTGCCCTTCGCGAAGAGGTCAATGTCACCGCTCTGCCGGAGGTTCTGGCGTCTCCGAAATCCCCCGTGTATAGAATCGCTCCCGCGGGTGTGTTTGATCGTCCGCTGACGGTCCAAATCCCCGTAGCGTCCGGACTCGATGCCGCCAGCCTCGAAATCTACTACTACAGCGAAGCTGCTACGCATGCCGGCTGGTATCGAGGCGTCAACGTGGCCGGGTGGATGGTTCCGGACAGCCGGCGTGAAGTCGCTGCCGATGAACGAACCTACATCGAGATCCAAGTTAATCACTCAGGCGTGCTGCAAGTGGCCCAGCCCGTGAAAGTAAAGCTGGGCAGCGCAGCACCCGTCGACGTCGCCATCGGCGGGGCCCGCGTGATGTGGATCTCACTGGGTTTCGTTGTCGCAGTGCTCACGGCATTGTTGGGACGTCTGGTCATGCGTGGCCGGCGAATCTAACTACGGACGAGCGGTAGTGTCCCGCCCGCGTTGGAATTGGACTTCTCCGATGGCAAGAATGTGTAGACGGCCAATGAGGAGGAGTCATGGAGAAGCAACGGAAGCATTTCGCGGCGGCGGACAAGGTCAAGCTGTTACGTCGGCGCCTCGTGGGGATGGGACACGTGAAGACGATCGTCGCTGCACTTGCAGCGGGGCTGGCAAGCATCGCCGTTCATGCCAGCGTGGAGGTGATTGCTGCTACAACCGGCGGGTTGCCTGGGTATCTGGCGCCGCTTTCGCGGGAGAGCCTTCCGCGCTACATGATGACGTTCGCGATTCAGGCTGTGGTGCTCGTGGTTGGCTACCTAATAGTAGGCGGTCGCCTTCCTGGGCGGAGCGCGATGCGGAGGGGTGTCGTATTTGGGAGCCTTGTCTTTCTCTTCGGCGCATGCCTGCCGCTTGCGCCAATGGTGCTCGTCTTTCGAGAGGCTCTCCCTCCCGGCCTAGCGCTGGAAGCCGTGGTTGGAGGCGCCCTTCTGTCGTTTGCAGAGGGCGTGGCGTTCGTGGTCACGTGGGAGAGTGTCACGAAACGGATGCAAGAGTTGGTGCAATGAAGAAGCCGGCGAACAAGCAGATGCATCTGACAAGCGCCCGGCAACGCGGTGGCGCTCGCGGCTGATCTGGGTGTTCGACAAATCACGGCACACAACCCAGGGCGGATTCTAGAATGCTGACGCGATTCCGGCGCGATTCCCGATTCCGGCCGATTCCGGGGACACCCTACTTAATCTGTGCCAATGACGACCGAAAAGGAGAGAAACCTGAAATTAAGTATGGTGTCCCCGGAATTCGCCGGAATTCCCGAAGGCGCACGAAAGAGCAAGGGCAAGAATGGGAGTACGAGTGCGGAATAATTGAATAATTGTGGGTTCATCGGTTTCTCGTTCATCGGCGGGTCCGAGGAGTGGGCACGGTACGTTGCCGAAGGGGAGAAAAAGTAAGAACGTCTCTTCAATCCATGGAAAGGGTGTTCATTATGAAGTGTCGAATACTTGCGTGTCTTGTACTCATGGCGGCCGGAACGTCATTTGCCGGTGAAGTCAAGTTCGAAAAGATGAAAAACTGGTCGGTCGTTGTCGCCGCCGACGCCACGGCAAGCGAGCGGTACGCGGGGGAAGAGTTTCAGTCATTGTTACGCCAGTTGACCGGCCTTAACCTGCCGATCGTGGACAAGGCGCGCGGCAAATCCAAAAATGTCTTTATCGGCCCCGGAGCGGCGGCCGCCGCGGGCAAGTCGGGCTTTGACGCAAGCGACATGGGGGAGGAGTCGCTGCGCATCCGAATCGACAACAAGAACATAGTCATCGCGGGAGGCCGGACGCGCGGAACGCTGTATGGCGTGTACGAGTTCTTCGAGCGTTATTGCGGAGTTCGCTTTCTGACAGCGGACCAGACCCATTTCCCCGACCAGGGCCAGCTACAACCGTTGAAGGAGGTCGATTTTTCGTATACGCCGCCGTTTTCGTTTCGCTGGAGCTATTACAAGGAAAATGCCGACCGTCAGGATTTCGCGGCGCGCATGCGGGTCAACACCGTCGTGAAAGACGAGAAACTTGGCGGCTCGACTCGGCAAACGCTCATCGGGCACAGCTACTGCCGCTGGATTACGACCGAGAAGTACGGTAAGACGCATCCCGAATACTTCTCGTTCGTTGATGGCGAGCGAAAATGCACGCTGGCCACCCCGGGCACCGAGCCGTGCGTGACCAATCTCGAGGTAATCGACATCATCACGCAGGGCGTGCTGGCCGACCTCGACGCCAATCCCGACATGGAGAATGTCGCGGTCAGTCAAAACGATAACGACGCCTATTGCCGGTGCCCACAGTGCGAGGCGATTAACCAGCGCGAAGGCACCCCCATGGGGGCCAACCTGGCGTTGGTCAATGCCGTGGCCGAGCAGGTCGAGAAGAGATACCCCAACGTCAAGGTCGGAACGCTGGCCTATTGGTATACCCGCAAAGCGCCCAAGACCATCGCGCCGCGCAGGAACGTCCAGATTCAGTTGTGCAGCATCGAATGCTGCGTGCTTCACCCGATCAACGACCCGAATTGCCCGAAGAACCGCGAGTTCTGCGAAGACATGCGGGCCTGGAAGAGCATCTGCGACAATGTGTGGGTGTGGAACTACAACACGAACTTCTCCTACTACGACCTGCCGTTCCCGAACCTGAGCGTGATCGGGCCCAACCTGCGGTTCTTCAAAGACAACAACGCCCGGGGCGTGTTCATGCAGGCCAATGGCAACGGTAACGCCGGTGAGTTTTGCGACCTGCGCAACTACGTGCTTTCGCGCTCGCTCTGGGACCCGTCACTGGACAGCGCGGCGCTGGTCGAGGAGTTCTGCAACCTTCACTATCAAGAGGCCGCGCCAATCATTCTCGAATACATAAAGTTCATCCACGACAACGCCGAGCGGTTGCATTGTCACCCGAACTGTGGCGCGGCCCCGGGGGAACTCGGGCTGACGCCCGAGGTGGCGCTCAAAGCCGTGAACTTGTTCGAGAAGGCGCTCGCGACCGCCAAGAGCGACGCCGTGCGCGCGCGCATCGAAAAGGCGTCCATTCCGGCCTATCGGGCGCTGATTCTGGTCAACGGGTTCCCGTGGAAGGTCGAAAACGGAGTCTGCAAACGGGAGCTGCCTCAAGAGTACAGCCAGCTTGTGCCACAGTACGTCGCGCTGTGCAAGAAGTACAACATGTCAATGGTGTCGGAGCAGCTTCCCTCGAAAGACTACTTTGACCGCCTCGAGAAAATGGAGGCGATGCCCGCGGTCCGTATCGAAAACGATACGTGGAGACTGACGGTCCTGCCGGAACAGAACGGAAAGCTGATAGAGATGTTCCACAAGCCCAGCGGACGGTATCTGCTGCCCGCCATCACCCGGGATAACATCCTGCAGGGGGCGCTGGACGAAGTGGGGCAGTTGGGCTTTGCCACGAACGCGTTCACGCCGTTCCACGCCGAGACGCGGGATAATACGATTCGGCTGACCCGCACGCTTGACGACGGCTCTACCGTGGACCGTGTCATCAAGTTGCGGAAGGATGCGATTTCGTTCGAGTCGCATGTAACCAATCGCGGCGCCGCGCCGAAGCTCTTCCAGTTCCGCGCGCGGCCGGAGTTCAATGCGTTTACAGACTCGGCGGATTCCGATGTCGTGAGCGTCTACATCAAGGGGGACGCGTGGGAGAAGGTCAACCGCGAATGGAAAGACAACAAAGGGCCGGATAAGGACAAGATGCTGGCCGCGCGGGGCGGTGGATTCGCCTACTTCAATCACGAGGCCAAGGCGGGCGTCCGAGTCGATTACGCACCGCAATGCGTCAAGTACCCGCAGTTGTGGTGGCGCCCCCAGTACCAGCAGGTGAACCTCGAGATCTTCTCGCGGGAACAAGAAGTCAAGCCCGGCCAGTCGCTCTCAATGGCTTACCAGTTCCGGTTTCTCGCCCAGCCACCGGCCAAGTAGAGAGGCCGCCGTGCCCGTCAGAATTGCGTTGCGAGTTTTGCGACTATCTCATGCTGTTACTATGCTATTCGTGCTGATTCCGGCGGCCGGTGCAGCGCCTCAGGTCACGGTTGAACCGTCGTTTGCGGTAATCCCGCCGGGCCCGGTTGCGCTGGGCGCGCGACTGGAGGTTCGCCTCGCGGTACAGAATTCCGCCGATACTGAGATGCCTGCACACGTGGCCTTTTTCCTGGACGCGGAATCCCCAGATTCAATGATCGGAGAGCAGACAATTACTGTCCCAGCACATGGAAAAGGGCTGGCGCGAGTCTGGCACACCTGCAACGCGCCTGCCGGAACGCGCGAGATTCGCTACAAGCTGAAGACCCCGTCCGGAGAACGCACGGGAACGTGGCCCGTCGAAATTGTCGATTGGGCAACGCGGGCGTTGCCATATCTGCAGGGGATGTGGATTGAACCTTTAGCCGTCCTCCTCGGCGCGGCGGACACGAAACCGGAGACATTGCGGCAGGCGATCAAAGACAGCGTGGCTGCGATGGACCGGCTCGGGGTTCGCGTGCTGATTATCGCCTATGTGGAGTACCTCGGGCAGTTTTTCTGCCCGTCCGGCATCGAGTTCTTTGACGCGGACGTTCAGCGCACGTCGAAGGGGCCGGACTGCAGCTTCGACATGGTGGGCGCTTTCCTTTCCGAAGCCGATGCGCACGGCATGCACGTCTTTCTCGGGCTCGGCAGGAGCGGCGATACTCGTCTGCTGTGGGAATTCGACAAGCCGGATTGGGACTCACGCAATGCCAAGGTAATGGACATCGCGAAAAACGTGGCGCGCGAGCTCTGGCAAAAGTACGGTGCGCACCGATCCTTTTATGGCTGGTACCTCACGCATGAGATGAGCGACCTCGCCCGCGCAAGCGCCTATTACGACCCGCTCGCCCGGTATTGCCATGAATTGGCGGCAGAGAAGCCCGTCCTGGTCGCACCGTCAGGCACGCCCGTTATCACGCCCGAGCTACTCGCGGCCAGCGCCGTGGACATTTTTGCCTACCAGGACGCTGTCGGCGCCGGCTACGTGCCGTACGAATACACGTATCGCCCGGAAAACCGTATTGCTATGCTCGACGATATCTACAAGAGATACAGCGCGTGGCATGCGAACGCCGGAAAACACTTCTGGTCTGACCTCGAAATCTGGGAGATGGACGGCAGCCAAGGGTATGGCGGCAGTTACCCAGCGTCGTTCAGCCGCGTCAAGCGGCAAATCGACATTGAGTGCCGCTATGCCGAGGTGCTGACCGGCTACTCATACCATGGCTTTCTTCAATCCCCAGGCGCTTCGTCAGAGAAGCCCGTAGCGCAGGCTCAGAAGTTCTATCTGGATTACGCCGAGTATCTCCACAGTTTGTCAAGCCACGACAAACTGTGGGGCCTATCGTTTCGTGGCGCTTCTCAACGATAAGAGAAAGGCCCGAAATCGGGTTTGGGCTCCACTTGGCATCCTGTCCCGGCACGGGCGGCAGTAGCCACCATGCGATCTGCCAGTCGCCGCGGATCCAGCGCCGTCGCCGACTCACATCCGTAGTACACGAAGTCCGGAGAGAAGTCGGCGGCCTGCACTTTCCCTCATTGGGAGCGCTGCCGCCATTGCGAGGGGGACTGTCCGATTAGCTGTTTGAAACGCCGCGAGAAATAAGCCGTGTCCTGGAATCCGGCGCGTTCCGCGGCCTCGTGCACCTTCAGGGTGACGTCGAGCAATAGCGACTTGGCCCGCTCCAGACGTCGCTCGGTGAGGAAAGCTACAAAGGTCTTTCCCGCGTTCTTGTGGAACAGGGCGGAAAAGTGGTTCGGGGTCATGCGGGCGGCGCGGGCGATACCGGCCACGTTGAAGGGCAGGGTCGGGTCGCGGTTCACCATCGCGGCGATCAGGTCTGTGAGGGCGCTTCCGGTCGTGTGTTCGGGGCTTTCGAAGGAAGCGTCTCTCAGACTCGTCAGCAAGCCTTGCAGTTCGGCCGTTATCTTGAGGTCTGGTCTCGCGGCAGTGTCCCTCTGGGGGTCTCGCGCGTCCATGCAGTCCAAGCGGCAGGCGGCCTCGGCGATGGTCGCGGCAGCCACATCCACAATCGAACGCATGATCGCTTTTCGTTCTTCGGTAAGCACGGGGAGAGCGTAATATGCGTCGCGGAGCGTCTTCAGGTTGACATTCAGGTCGCGCGCATGCGCTCGGACCGCCTTCCATCCCTCATTTCGAGCTCCATTGGCAAAAACGGAGGAAGCGACCACAAACGGCATTGCATGGTCATCTACGCGCCCCGGCACTGGGGCGACCACCATCTGAATGCCCCCATGGCACGTGTATTCCGTCAGGCCGCGAAAATGGGACGAGAACACGATGAGGCGCCGGCAGGTGAGGCAGTGCCGTCCTCCTCCTGCACTACTGCGCATCATGGCGCAGAAAGAGGCCAATGGGGCAGGTTGCCCGGAAAAATCAAGACGCACCACATCGTCGCTCTTACTCGCCAACACCACGAGCGAGGCGTTCACGAGGTTCCGCGCCATTGCTTCCAGACGCTCCAAAATACGGCTCTTCCGCGTCTCTTCACTCAAGAGGATCATGGGTTTTCTCCGTGCGCGCCGACCGCCATATGTCCATTGGTTAGATTTGTCCAAAAGAAAACTCCCTGTATTTAAGCACAGAACGTAGGAATAGTCAACACTTCGTAGAAAAGTCCATTGCAATGCTGCCTATTACGCGCCATAATGCGTTCAATCTCAGGAGTTGAGGAGCGGCTGTGTAACGACGGGTTTGGTCATCCGTTACAGGATGCGGAGCAACAGGCATTCACAACATTGGAAGGAGCCTTGCATCATGGGTATTAGAGACGCGTATAAGGCTGGCGTTGCGCTGGCCACTCTGGTAATGATTCTGGGGTTAACGGGCTGTCCCAAAGATATCGAGTTGAGCGTTGCCCCAGAGACCCTTGCCCTGGAAGTAGGCGCCACGGGAAACCTGTCCGTGACCTCCACGGACGAGAGCGATACCACATTCACATGGACTTCGGACAACGTTACCGTCGCCACCGTTGCGCCAGTCGGTGATACCTCCGGGGCTATCGTAACAGCCGTCGCCGAAGGAGCAGCCGTGATCATGGTAACGGGCTCGCACAGCGGCGAAACCGATGCGGTCCAAGTCACCGTGACCGCATCTGTAGGCGAGGGCGAAGGCGAGGGCGAAGGCGAGGGCGAAGGTGAGGGCGAAGGCGAGGGCGAGGGCGAGGGCGAGGATCTGGCCGCTATCACGGCACGCTTTGCCACGAGCCTGCACGGCACGCGCGAAGGCAAGGCAACGTGGTACAACGGAACCCAGAATGAACCCGGCTTTTCCAGCTTGACCCAAATTCCGTTCAATGACCTGCCCTGCATGGGTTGCCACGCGGCAAACTATGCAAATGGCACACCAGTTAATGATGCTACCTATACGCCCGGATGCGGCGACTGCCACGTGGACCCGGCGCACCCGGAACCCGTCACCAATCAAGCCGTGTGTACCGGATGCCACGGCCGCCAGGGACGCGAAATCCAGATGGACAACGGCGGCAATCCCTTATTCGACGATGTGCACCGGAACGAGGGCATGACGTGCACGTCATGCCACGGCTTCGACGAGATTCACGGCGACGGCACATCCTATGCCTCTATTCTTGAGTCGCCCAGCGTCGACTGTGAAGACTGCCATGTGGACGGCGGCACGGCCCCCGCGCCCGCGGCAGATCACGAGCCGCACGGTGGCAAACTGCATTGCTCCGCATGCCACGTTACGACGGTGATCTCCTGCTACAACTGCCACTTCGAGTCAGAGGTGGAGGGGCACAAGAAACGGGCCTTCACGATGATATCCGGTTTCACGTTCCTCGTGAACAACCTGACCAAGAACCAAGTGCAGACCGCCTCGTACCAGTCCGTCACCCACGAGGGCAAGAAGTTTGTGGCGATTGGCGCGTTCCACGGCCACACGGTAGTCAAGGGCGCCGCCCGGACCTGCGACAAATGCCACAATAACGCGAACGTGCAGACCTACAACACCACGGGGCAACTCAAGATCGCCACGTGGAATGAGGACACGGACACGCTCTCCTCCATCACCGGCGTCGTGCCGATACCTGACGACTACAAGACCTCGCTAAGATTCGATTTCCTGACCTATACCGGCGACCCCAACGACCCTGTTCCGGCAACCCCGGCCGAGGTCACCCCGGAGTACAGGGAAGCATGGGAGTTGGTGTCAGGAGCCGGCACGGCGGATTCCGCCGACCTCATTCAGATGGCCGACGGTTTGGTGGCTCCGCTAACGGACGCGCAAATGGCATTCCTGTCGCTTCCCTTGGGCGGCAAGTAACCACGGACAACTTCCTGCGCTGTTCTTGAGTGTTGACTGGCCCGCACCCCCACACCACCGGGATGCGGGCCAGTCCCAACAGGATGCCGGATGCCGGTTAATGGGGGACGGTTAACAGGGGACATCCATGCTAGGCGGTTGTCAATAGGCCGAGCGGGCGGTCGGGGATCTAAGGCGCACAGAGGGGAATCGGAATTCGTGGCGACCTGTCGCACACACCAAACCCTTATCACCGCGCCAGACCCTATTCTGGCAAACGACAACTACGTCACAGTTTGTCGTGGCTTGACAAACTGTGAAATGGCAGATTGAATCAGTGACGGCAGCAGGGGATAATCGCGATCCGGCATCAGCCTGAAATCAACTTTGGTTTGTGAGCGTAGTCATGCAAGAATGGCGTGAAGCAAGGCAATGATAGTTGTGGCCTCTGTCGCATAGAGGGGAACGCTCGGCTGGCCTGGGTAAGGCGTGATGTCGTGCCAAGCCAGAGCAAAGGAGACATGGAGATGAATGGGTTGGGCCTGTTGAACCTTATTTGTGCTTCGTTTGTGATCCACGGCTGCTTTCGCGACGATCATGCGCGCTCCTACCACTCGGACCGCCTACTGCGCTCATAGTCTAGCGCGTCAATCTTCCGCCGACGCCACGGGCGAAACGCAGTTCAGGGATTACGAAATAATAGCTGTTTTGTGGTCCCTGAATTGCAGAGAGGATTGTCAGTAATGACGCTTAACGACCAGCGTCAAAGGACCTCGGGACTTCGACGAATCTGGCCACAGCGGCAAGTTGCTGTGCAACACTCTTTCGCGCCGGCTTTTCAGGCCACCCACTAATATGCGCGTGGTTCGGATTGTCCGGTCGAGGAGCCGCTTCGACGTTTAGGTTCACCGCAATCACCTCGGCGGCAAAGAGATCCGCTCTTCCTGGAAAAGTGGCACGCGAATTCCCCGTTACCTGCATTGCCACTCTTTGCCCTAGCCTCCAAAGTTGCTCTTCAGTGAGTTCGCGGCGACGTGTGACGGACAGATTCAGGTCTCCCGGAGGAAAGAATGCATCTGAACGAATTGTCTTGTCGGCCCTTACCCATTTGGGAACAGTGATGAATCTGCACAGACACTCGTCGGAGGAGACCCGCGGAACTTGCGCAGGCGCGGTCATGCAGCGTGCACCCGGCAGATCTGGTCAAGTATCACTCGTGGAACTTCGCCCAAGAAAGTTTCAGTTCCATAGGCCTTGCTTGAACCCACAAGTGCGGAATAATGAAGTTCGCCTCGCGGACCAACACTCACAGATAGCACGCGATGAGGGCTACGATACCACTCAAAGGTTAGATCGCCGTCCGGTTCTGCGCCGACGGAAGGAGCCGGCGTGCCAAGAGGCAACGCTTCGAGGAGGTCATGGGCCACCCAGTACGCTTCCTCAGATACCGGTAGCGCGCCATAACCATCCCAATTCGGCACGCTGAACTCATCCCCCACTCTGTTTAGCTCCTCCAGTACGCCCTTTCCACCCATGCCTAGAGTGTAGGAGTCCTGCAAACGACAACGGACTTCTGTTGCTTGCTTTGTCACAAAGGAAGCAGTCTCACTGGAACAGCCTGTTGTTATGCCGCCGAATGCAATAGCCAATTCAGGAATCATCGAAGAATCTCCAACGTCTTTTCGGTAATACTGCCGAAGAACACCTTGTTTTTCAACCAGCGCATCTCTGGCAACCGCACCTCCAACAGCGTATCATCTAGGGCGAACCCCTCAATGGTGAACACGTCGATGTCAAGAATTATGGCCATAGAATCCACCTCTGTTCTTGGAGGCTGAATCGTTCGGATGACATTTATGGCATACGGATACTTCGGCACCGCAAACCTATCCTGATAGAGAAAAGAAAGGTATGGCAGGCCCAAATCACGCGGTGGTGAAGGAGCGGGGCAAATGTAGTCCGCGAAACTCAGATCCTGTGGTGGAAGTTCGATTCGGTTTATGAAGCGAAGCCCCATACGCTGAACTTCATTAGGATCGGCTATGGACTTGTAGAGCCGCCAAAGACGAAGACTTTCTTCGAAAAGCTGGTCCCAGGTTTCGTACGGGTGAAGCCGGCTGAACGCAAAGCCATCCCGATTGAACTGTGCGATATGCCTCTTGTCTGTGGACTGGAAACGCAGCCCCTTCCATCCGAGATCGTGTAATTCCTGTCTAGGAGCGTTCTTAGGCGTGATCTTAAGTTCATGCCGAAATTCCCTTTGCGAATCCAGAAATGCGTAGCCAGCTAGTTCAGCTTCAAGTCTAGCCCTAACTTGAGCTTCCTCCAACTTGACGTTCGCTCGCGCACGGATCTCAACAACCGCTTCCACAATGGGCGCTTTCGACAAGTGCTCAGACGGTTCTGCCAGGTTGATCTTTATTTCAGCCATGACGCTCATTGCCGATCTCATCCTCACGTACTATAGCCGAAACCCAAGGCAACCAGCAAGTACGGCAGCCGCTTTGCATGACTTCTTCTAGATCTGTGTATTCAGTGGTCCAGGGTGACTGGCGGCAGGGGCTACAACGTAGATCACTCAACTGAGAACCACGTGATCCCTTTGGGGCCGACCTTCACGGGTAGGTCTACGCGGTATTCCCGATCGAGTTCGTAGGTTCTTGGCGCGTCATCCTGTTCGCGGATCTCTGCCTTGTGCGTCAGGCCGGTGTAGTACAGGGGCAGCGTCAGCGTCGCCTTCTGCTTCGTATCCGTGGGATTGAAGACCATCACGAGGGCCTTCTCCTTCAACCGCGCGTTGACGTGCATCATACAGTCAATGCCCTGCCCGTCCGGGCGGCGCACGTGGATGATATCGGAGTCGAGTATCTCGCGGTGCTTCTTGTAGAAATCGACCCACTTCTTCACGACCGCGCGCGTGGCGTCGGTGTCGTACAAGCGCGGGCCGCGGTAACAGGCTTGAACGCCGCAGCCGAAATTCTGCGCGAGGTGCCACTCGTACTCGGCGAGATGCTCCGAGAGCGGCTCCATCGTGGCCGCCGCGCCGCCGCCGTGATACTCGACCAACGGCACGAACATCCATCCCATGCTCGGCGTCTTCTCGAAGGTCCCGTCGTAGATGTTCTGACGTGAAATGAGGACTTGCCGCCATCGCGGGAGACTGAAGTTGGTCTCGCGGTATCCCATCGCGCACTTGTTGCTCCCGTTCAGGTAATACCAGTCCGGCGTGTTGATGAATATCCCGCGCTTGCGGCACTCGTGATAGAAACCGCAACAACGCTCCCACTGCCGGAACTGCGAATCCGCGAGACCGAGATGATACTTGTGCTGAGTCGACGCACACTTGTCCCCGTGAAACGGGCCGTCCGTTTCGATCATGTCCATTCCCGTCGCGTCCATTAGATTCAGCACGCGCCGGAAGTAACCGTCGGACCACTCGCTCGCAAGGCACACGCTCTGGCCGAACATGCTGCCCGGCTTTCCCGTTTCGGGCGAGACGCAATTGAACTCGGGGCTCACGTCGCGCGATGCCGTCATGAGCGTGTAGCCGCCCACCTCGATCCCCTTCTCGTGCGCGTAGGCCACGTCCGACTTGAGATTTGCGATATAGGCTGGGTCTTCGCTCTCGATGTCGAACCCGCTCCCGAACGTCATGATGATCATCTCGAATCCGGCGTCGGCGCACTGGTCGACCACGTTGCGGATCGCCGCCGACCTGGACGATCGCACGTGCATGAAGATCGGGTTCTCGGTGACCTGCGGCGCGAGGACGCGCATCATCCGCCGCTTCGCCAAACCGCGCCGCTCGCGATCATCGCTGTCGTACAGGAGCGTATACGTCCTGAAAGACTCGAACCGTTCCCCCTGTTTGACCTTCACTCCCGGCCCCATAGGATACCGGCTCGTCATCATAACGGGACTTTGATAGTTGTAGTCCACCTGCGTCTTGTAGTCCGGGTCGGGTCCCCATGCCGTCGTCACCATCGTGTTGAAGGCGTAGTTGCTCTCGACGTGCAGGCGCTCCTTCTCCTGCTCGTTGACGGCCAGGATCTCGTTCTCCAACCCGTCGATGCTGACTTCGCCCGGGCCGTTATTGACCACGGTGACCCACTTCGCCATCGCCGGCAGGCCGTCATACAACTCGTAGTGCACGAAGATATCAAGCCCGCCGTACTTCGCCCGCAACTTCTCCGGCGCTTTGAAACGCAAGTTCAGGGTGACGCCCTTTGGTGGCCACGGTGTGTTCGGCGCATGCCGCTTCGGCTTCCACTCGTAGCGCGCCTCCGGTTCGCCCGCGGTGTAATCCGCGAACTGGAAGGCATCGGGGTTGGCCGTCATCAGCGCGAGCCATGCCGGATCGAAGTAGGCGTAGTCCGGTTGCCCGGCAAGGCCGCCGACCTCGATCCGTTGCCCGTCCAGCACCACCACGGCCTCGGGCTTGACCCCGCGCAGAAGGCTCGCGCCCGTTACAAGGTTCCGGTAATCAATACTCGCGGCGTTGGGTTCCAGGCGCACTGTGCGGCTTACGAGGTCGTTGCGGAGGACTAATTCGGTTCTCGATACGCTCGTTTCGAGTTGCGCGCGCGCCTTGACCGGTTCCACCAGCCAGTCCGCGGCCGTAAGACTTACCAGCGGAATAAGCAGTACTGCCATGCCCACCCCTGAATCCTCCCTTCGCTTCTTGCCTAATCGCCATGCCCAATGCCACGAGCTGATCGAAGAACGGCTGCGATATCAACCCGGTTGCCTGAATCGGAACATCCCAACTTACCACGCCGCCCTTGCGCACGATGTCTTCGGTGATCTTGATCACCTGCGCGTTGGTGAAACGCGGCGGGCTCTGCGCCCATGCCGGCCCCAGATAACTCAACATCTGAAACTGTACGCCGTCCACCCAGCGCCCCGGACATTTGACCTTCTCCGGCTCGTTGATCTCTCCTGCCGTGTAGTCCTCGACCGGCGTCATCGGGAGGATCGGGTCCCGTACTCCCGGGTTGAACGCCACGATGCTGTTCGGATTGCCCGCGCGCGCCGCGGCCGCGAAACTCTCGAAGTTCGGAGCCTTGGGAAAACGGTACATCGCATCAGGGAAGTAACAACCGTCAAACCACCAACCAGCAACCTTCGTTCCCCACCGCGTCGACCACTCACGGATCACTTCCTCCCACTTGCGCTGAAAGTTCTCGAGACGCGGATCTTCATCGCCGGCGGCGATCGGCCTCTTGTCCCAAAGCGGATGCTTGCCCGCTTTCCACTCCAGTGCGGCCATCGCCGCCGGGTCCCGGTCGGGCGCGCCGGCGGGCAGATAGACCATCAGCGCGATCCCGCGCGTGCGCAACGCCTCGGAAAGATCGGCCACCAAGTCCCGCGTCGAACACTTGCTCGGCGCGATCCCGGCGTACTTGTCGTAGGCGGCATTCGGCGAGCAGTAGAATCCCGAATTCTGGCCCAGCGTGATGATGTAGTAACCGGCCCCGACCGCCTTCAATTGATCCGCCAGCCCCTGAACGTCGAAACCGTTCACGGCCTGGTTCCACGTGTCGACCGTCGCGGCCGCAAGCACCGTGTCCGCCATATAGTGCGTGAACACGCCCCACTTCGCATTCTTGAACCACGTGGTCCGCTGGTTCTTCATCCCCTTCGCCTCCTCGCCAAAACAAACGCCGGCCAAAATAACAACGGCCGCAGCCAAACTCGTAACGTGCCAGATTCTCATAACCCGCTCCTTTCACCCCCATCAACGTCAACTTCGCACTCTCGCAGTTGTCACAATTCCGCAACGGGCCGGGACGACATCAATCGGCTCGAACTTCATTCGCAAAGTCTATCACACACCACTACCTCTCCCAAAAGACCGCAACGTGCGCGGCGCCTGACTGGAATTGGGCATCAACAACTTTGTACACTTGGTGTCTAGTAGCGCGTTCTTGAAATAACGTTACAGGTTCGGTATGAGATCCCGAAGGGATGTAATGTGAGTAGCCGTGGGTGAAACCCACGGAACCAGTGTCAATGATAGACAACCCTGAAGTGGTTGAACAGGCAATATTGACGCCCCTTTCCATGCGGTTCGACCCCGTCAGGGTCGTCCGTCCGCGGAACCTGTCTCCGTGGGTTTCACCCACGGCTATTCACATTGTACCCCTTCGGGGTGCAGCAACGTTATCTCGGAAACGTTCTACTAGCTTGGCGTGCGGCGTCAAGTGTCGAACGACTCCCTTTGATCATGGAGAATGAATTACATGGCGAATCCCAAAAGCACGAAACTGGCTGTATGCGGCGGGGCGCCCGTGCGCCCGGCGGACAAGCCGTGGCCCAAGTGGCCCATCTTCGGCGACGCGGAGCGCACGGCGCTGAACGAAGTCCTCGAGAGCGGCCAGTGGTGGTACGGCGAACGGGTCAAACAGTTCGAGCGGGATTACGCGGCGTTCCAGGATGCGAAATACTGTGTGACGTGCACGACGGGGACTACCGCCGCCGAGATCTGTTTTCAAGCTATGGGGATCGAACCCGGCGACGAGGTCATCGTTCCGCCGTACACGTTCATCGCGACGGCGAGTTCGGTGATGCGCGCGGGCGGTACGCCGGTCTTCGCCGACGTGGATGAATCGTGGTGCATGAACCCGGATGCGATCGAGGCCGCGATCACTTCGCGGACCAAGGCGATTGTCCCGGTGCATTTCGGGGGACGCGTGGCGGACATGGATCGCATCAACGACATCGCCGCCAAACATGGGATTACCGTGATGGAAGACGCGTGTCATTCCTGGGGCGGCAAGTGGAAGGGCAAGGGCACGGGCGCGCTGGGGAAAGCAGGCGTGTTCAGTTTCCAGTATTCGAAGAACATCACCGCAGCGGAGGGCGGCGCGATCGTCACGGACGATGAAGGCTTCGCGGAGGCGTGCAAGGCGATCACGAATTGCGGGCGGGCCAAGGGTTCGGCGTGGTATCACCACGTCATGGTCGGAATGAACGCGCGCATTACCGAATTCGCCGCGGCGATCCTGAACGCGCAGTTGAGCCGTCTTGAGGAACAGACGCTGTTGCGCGAGCGGAACGCGGCGATACTCGATAAGGCGCTAAAAGGTATCGAAGGCATCACAGTGCAACCCGGAGACGCGCGAATCTCGCGCAGGGCGTATCACCTTTACTGTGTTCGGATCGATCCGGAAAAGTTCGGCTGCACGCGCGAGAAGTTCGTCGAGGCGGCGCAGGCGGAGGGGCTGCCGATCGGCAGCGGCTACGGGATGCCGTTGTACAAGCAGCCGGTGTTCGAAAAGGACTGGCAGGGACGCGACTACTCGAAATGTCATTGCCCCGTCACCGAAGACCTCTGCTATCGTAGCGGGATGTGGTTCATCCACTCGATCCTCCTCGGGTCGGAAGAGGACATGCACGATATCATCCGCATTTTCGAGAAGATCAAGGGGCACGTGCGAGAACTGAAGGAGTGAATCATGTCGGTGAAGGTTGCGATGATCGGTGCTGGGAGCATTGGGTTCACGCGCAAGCTGGTGCAGGACATCTTGACGGTCCCGGAACTGAGGCGGCTGGCCGCGAAGCGGCGCAAACAGAAATGAAACCGAAGGATCGAAAACAAGCCGCCGCCACGGTGAAGACCATCACCTGTCAACACTGCCGCTACGAGCGTCCGGCTGATGATGCTCATTGCCACATCTGCGGCCATCCTTGGCGGTTCGCGGAAAAGGCGGGCGCGCCCGCACCGAAGCGCCGCGCGAAGCGACGAAGCAATGTGATATAATCCGCGCTAGGGAATCAGATAAGCGCCAGGAGAGGGTATGTGTATGGGGTTTCTTGAGGACATTCTCACCTATGCCGTGAAGAACGGCGCATCCGACGTGCATCTAACCGTGGGAAGTCCGCCGGCGGTCCGCGTCGACGGGACGATCCGTTTTCTGCGCGGAGAGGCGCTGACGCCGAAAGATACGCTGGGGTTTCTGGATGAGATCCTGAGCGCCGAGCAGAGAGAGCGGTTCCAGCAGACCGGAGATTTTGACCTTGCCCACGGCATCTCGGGTCTCGGGAGGTTCCGCGTGAACGTGATGCGGCAGCGCGGGTCGGTGGGCATCGTCATGCGGCACGTCCGCGGCAAGATCCTGGATTTCGGTTCACTGCATTTGCCGGAATCCATGGAACTCATCTGCCAGACGCCGCGCGGCCTGGTGCTGGTGACTGGCACGACCGGCAGCGGGAAGTCGACGACGCTCGCGTCGATCATAGACCGGATCAACGAGACGCGGCGGTGTCACATCGTGACGATCGAGGACCCGATCGAGTACCTGCACACCAACAAGAAGAGCATAGTCACGCAGCGCGAGGTCGGACTCGATACGAAGGACTTCTCGACGTCGCTCCGCGCGGTGATGCGCGAAGACCCCGACATCATTCTCATCGGCGAGATGCGCGACCAGGAGACGTTCGCGGCGGCCATGTCGGCGGCCGAAACGGGGCACCTCGTGTTCAGCACCTTGCACACCACGAACGCGATGATGACGGTCGACCGCATCGTCGACCTCTTCCCGTCCAACCAGCACGACCAGATCAGGTCACAGCTTTCCCTGCAACTCCGGGCGCTGGTCGCGCAGCGCCTGTTGGTTACGAACGACGGGAAAGGGCGCGTGCCCGCCATCGAGGTGCTTTTCAACAACCCCGCGATCGCCGCGCTGATTCGCGAGAACAACGTGAAGCAAATCCCGAGCGCAATTGCCGCCGGAAAAGAAGACGGCATGCAGACTTTCAACTTGAGTCTGCTGGGTCTCGTGCGTCAGGGCCTCATTTCCGAAGAAGAGGCGTTGTGGGCCTCGGACAATCCGGAAGCGCTTCGCGGGAATCTTCAGGGCTTTACGTTCCAGAGCGATCGCGGCGGCATCCTCAAGAAGAGGTAGCCGCGAGGGGATCCGTCGTCTATTTTACGGCCTTCCCATGTTCTGGGAACGTATCCGGGGCTGCTCCGGTTACGTGAAAACGGAGGTGACGGCTAATCCTGCAAACTCGCCCGGATGCGCAGGTACGAGTTGAAACGCCGCTTCGCCATCGCGCCGGTTTCGACGGCTTCGAGAACCGCGCAGTCCGGTTCATGCGTGTGTGTGCAATCCCGGTAGCGGCATGCGGTCGCGAGTTCGGCCAACTCCGGGAAGTAGTACGAGACCTCATCCGGCGACACGTCCCAGATCCCCAGGTTTCGGGCGCCCGGAGTGTCTATGACGCGAATGTCTCCCTGGAGGAAATGCAGCCGTGCCCCTGTGGTGGTGTGGCGGCCCTTTTCGTTGGCCGTGCTCACCTCCTGCGTGAGGAGTTCGAGAGCGGGGTCGAGGACATTCAGTATCGAGGATTTTCCCACGCCGCTGTGCCCGGCGAACACGCTGAGTTTGCCCCGCAGGGCTTCGCGCAATGCGTCGATACCCGCGCCCGTGACACAACTTGAGTAAAACACGCCGAGACCGAGTTCGCTATACTCCGACGCTTCGGGAGGGGGCGCGTCGACGAGGTCCATCTTGTTGACGACGAGAAGAGGGGTCACTCCGCCGATGTCCGCGGTTATGAGATATCGATCTACAACCCCGGGTTTGAAGCGCGGCTTTGCCGCGGAGGCCACCACGACCAGCAAGTCGATGTTTGCCGCAATGACCTGTTCCGACAACCGCGAGTGCACGTGCGCGAGCCGGCTCAGCTTCGACCTTCTCACCGCCACGGCGCGCACGATGGGATGGGGAGCGCCCTCGGTAAACTCGACCATGACGTCGTCGCCGGCGGCCAATACCGAGCTTTGGGGGCCGCCGAGGATCGGATCCATTACGCAGAGAAGCTCCTGTCCCTCATGAGATACGAAAGCATATTGGCCGCTATGTGAAATCACCACGGCGTTCGGACGGATCTCATCGGCGGACATGGGCGGGGCAAACGGAACGGCCGACGCGCCGAGGGCTTTGCGGTGCTTCGCGCGGTCATGCGTGAAGGCGTCGTCGTACTTGTCGCGCCATTCCCGCGTGCGAACGATCTTCTGTCCTCTTTTCTTGTTCTTCATAACCCTCTTGGCGGATGTGCGACACCCCAACGAGACTGTATCAGATCGCGGACGCGGGGATCATTTCCATGCCCAGACGGCGACGGACTCCCACACCATATCCACATCGAGGCGGCCCGTTCGGGCAACGTCCGCGCGGAGACGCCGGACGCCTTCCTCGAACTCGTCGGGCGGAATCAGGTCGTACGTCGAAATGAAACGGTTCGCCACCCGCTCCACGTACGCGGAATCGATGGGGCGCGGCGTATCGACGAAGTGCTCGGTCTCCACGGCGGTGAACCCCGCGCGACGGAAACTCTCCACGACGGTTTCGATGGGTTGGAACCGCGCCTTGTCAATCGCTGCGAAACTTGGGAAATAGCGGTTCATGGGATGGCGCTCAATAAAATCCGTCGAGGCCGTGACGAAGGCCGCGCAACCGTCGCGCAAGACGCGCGCGCATTCGCGAAACACGCCTTCAAGCTCGGGCAGATGATGAAGCACGTAGACGCCGAACACGAAGGAGACGCTTTCCGATGCAATCGGGAGGTTCAGGGCGGAGCCTTGCAGCCATTGCGCCGGGATCGCCTTGGTCTTTGCCTTGGCGAGCATGCCGCTGGACCTCTCCAGGGCGATGAGGGTGCAGGGATAGGCTTCGAGGAACGCCTGCGTATTGAGGCCGGTGCCGGCTCCGATCTCGAGGGCGGTTGACGCATTACATTCGCCGGCAAGGGCGGCCAGCCTGCGCAGGTAGGGGCCGCCGCCACGCCGGTGGCTGTCGTATCGCGTTGAGATCCTGTCGTAGTCGACGTTCATCTTGACAGGTTTGCCGCCGAGGTTTCAGTCTCGCGCCGAAGTGCAATGACGTTCGAGATACGCCGCAACTTCATCCATCGCGATGCGGATCTGCTGCATTGAGTCGCGCTCGCGGATGGTGACCGTTCCATTTTCTTTTGTGTCGTAGTCGACCGTGATGCAGAAGGGGGTGCCGATCTCATCCATTCGGCGGTAGCGGCGGCCGATGGCTCCGCCCTGGTCGTAGAACGTGACGAACTTTCTGCGCAGCTTCCGTTCGAGGTCCATCGCGATCTCGGCAAGCCCGTCTTTCTTGACCAGCGGGAACACGCCCGCCTTGATCGGCGCCATCCGCGGATGAAACCGCATCACGATGCGCGGTTCGCCGTCGGCGACGTCCTCATCGTAGGCGTCGCACAGTATGGCGAGGCAAGTACGGTCGACGCCCGCCGAGGGCTCGATGACCGTCGGGATGAATCGCTCCTTTGTGTCCGGATCGAAGAACGACAAATCCTTGCCGCTGTGCTTGCCGTGTTGCGTGAGGTCGTACGTTCCGCGATTGGCGAGCCCCTGCAGTTCGCCCCAGCCGAACGGGAACTCGTATTCCACGTCGACGGTGCGCTTCGAGTAGTGGGCCAGAGATTCCTTGGGGTGCTCGAACCAGCGCAGCCCCTTCTCCTTGATCCCGATGTCCAAATACCATTTCCAGATGCATTCATGCCAGTGGTCGAACCACTTGACTTCCTCTTCCGCCTTGCAGAAGAACTCGATCTCCATCTGCTCGAATTCACGGCTGCGGAAAATGAAATTGCGCGGGTTTACTTCGTTGCGGAAACTCTTGCCGACCTGCGCGATGCCGAACGGAATCTTCATCCGCGACGTGGAATAGACTTCCTTGAAGTCCACGAAAATGGACTGACACGTCTCCGGACGGAGATACGTGTGGGTGGCGGTATCGTCGCTTACGCCGAGACTGGTGCGCAGCATGCTGTTGAAGGCCTTGGGTTCCGTCAGCTCGCCGCCGCAGTCCGGGCAGCGATCTCCCTCGAGATGATCTTGCCTGAACCGGCGCCTGCATTCCTTGCAGTCCACGAGCATGTCGTGGAACTGCTCGACGTGGCCGCTTGCGACCCATACGTCCGGGTGCATGATGATGCTGGCGTCCAGACCTACCATGTCGTTGCGCTGCTGGACGAACACATACCACCAGTCGTTCTTCAGGTTGCGCTTGAGTTCGACGCCGAGGGGACCAAAGTCCCAGCAGCCGTTGATGCCGCCGTAGATCCCGCTTGACTGAAAGATGAAACCACGCCGCTTACAAAGACTAACTATTTTTTCCACGACACACTCCGGTTTTCAAACAGAAATACCATCATCCAACAGAAGGAAAAGGCCAACAGCCCGCTACGATTCTAACGCCCGCATTCGAGAAAAGTCAAAAACTGGCGTGGTTGTGATCGCTCTTGACCTTTCACGGCAACGAAGTGCATACTTCTGGTGATCACAACAATGGAGAAACCGGATTATGAAAGCCACCGTCTTGGATCTGCGGCGAAACCCGGGGAAGATCCTCGAGGCCATCGAACGCAATGAAACGGTAACCCTGTCAAAGCGCGGGCGTAAGATTGCATACATTGTTCCCAAGAAGGAAGCGAAGGGCGCCTTGTCTCTCAAAGACAGTCCCGCTTTCGGCATGTGGAAAGACCGCTCGGATATGGACGATCCGTCCGAATACGTGCGCCGGATGCGAAAGGGTCGGCTCGGTGATCTTTGATACCGATGTTCTTATCTGGGCCCTGCGCGGTAACGAGAAGGCGGCCCAAGTCATTGAGAACGATGAGAACCGCGCCGTCTCCGTCGTCTCTTGCATGGAGCTTTTCCAAGGCGCCCGGGACAAACGGGAAATTGCGGCCATTCGCAGCTTCCTGCTTGATTTCGAGACCATACCGCTTTCCGAAGACATCGGTTATCGGGGCTTCCTCTATATGGAGCAGCACGCGTTGAAGGTGAGTTTGGCGCCGGTTGATGCCTTGATCGCCGCGACCGCCGTGGAACGGCAGGAGATACTTTGCACCGGCAATACGAAGCATTTCCGGCCGATCTCCGAACTGGAATTGAAACCCTTCCGGCCCTAGCGCCCGCCTTCATTTGTTTGAGTTCGTCTCTCAGAGGTCAGGCGGCGCCATTCCGGTTGGCTTATCCGGTTCCTGAGAGATCTCGCCTCTTGGCAACGCAGCAGCGGCCAACGAGAGGAAAATGATGGGCACGATCCAAACGCTCAAGGGCACGGAGTCCGGATCCGTGCATTCGTAGGCCCCCATGTCCCAGCCGTCGCCTTGAGGACGGGGTACACCTAGGATGTCGTTGTTAGGCGCTCCGTCAGAGGTCCCTGCATCGACGCACGGCGATTCCGGCGACAGCGAAAAACCTCCAGGCAGGAATTGCGGATCTGCGTCAATATTGCCCTCGCCGGGATATCCGCCTTCTACGTCGCTGTAAATCACGACCGGATTGCCGCCCGAACTCCTGATCTCATCGGGTGAGTTGCCCCACAGAATGCAGTTGATTACCGTGGGCGAGGAGACGACATTGCCAATCGCGCCGCCCAAGTTCTGGGACGCGTTGTCCGCAAAAACGCAGTTGACAACGAGCGGATTGGAACTAAACTCATTGCGTATTCCACTGCCGCCGCCATAGCCGGAATTCCGCGCGAATACACAGTTGAGTATCTGCGGCGATGCCCCTGCCTCATTGTGAATCCCTGCACCGCCACTGTCAGCGTAGTTGTCTGTGAACATACAGCCCGAGATGAGAGGAGATGATGCGTTGTTGCTGATTCCTCCTCCTCCGCCGTCACCAGTATTGGTCTCGAAGATGCAGTTCCGGATACTGGGACAAGCGGCATTACAGTTGAACATTCCGCCGCCCTTTGCGCAAGCCGTATTGCTGACGAACGTACAGTTTGACACGGATGGAGAAGATCCGGAATTGTACATGCCGCCGCCGAATCGTTCGGGGCTGCTGCCGCTAGGACCGTACGTGCATGCGCTGCCGCCAGTAATGGTGAATCCGTCCAGCGTGGAGTTGCTGCTCCCAATGATCACGTGGTACGCTGCCGCTCCCTCACGCGCACGGCTGCCGTCAATCGTGGTTTCGTTTGACCTGAAATGCCTCTGACTTCGATGTCCTTCATTTCCCGAGAAGCCCCCGTAAAGGGCGACATGCTCCCTCATTATCAACGCACCGGACGGGTCCAGGTTGCGCCCCTCGTCGTAGATTGCAGCCTTCACCCACACTTCACCGCCGCCGGCATTCACCGCCGCGTCAACACCTGCTTGAATAGTATCGAACGCCGCGCTCCATGAGACGCCGCTCTTGCCGCCGTGGCTGTCCTTGTCAACGTACCAAACGGCGCCCTCTGCGGTCAGCGTCCAACACAACAGCATCCCCACCGCTAAAGCGAGATCTCTCCGCATGTCTCCCGCTCCCATCTTCTTTCCGACGGCCCAACGCCAAGGAAGCAGACACAGCGACCCATGATTCTGGTCTACTTTCCGATCACAGCCCTATCTTGCTTGATCACCTTAGTGTTGCAGCATAGCACACATGCGCTAAACCAGCAAAGGGTTTTCGAGATAGCCTTCGATATGGCCATTCCGGATTCATCACACGGCATGGCAGTGCCGCGCGCCGGCCACGGCCTTCGGAGGGGTGTAGACTAGGATCCGAACTCGGTTTCACCGGGTTCTTCGCTGCCCTCTTCCCCGTCGTCATCGCTTCCTTCCGCCAGGAGCGAAGCGTCTTGGGCCGCGGCGTCCATTACTTCTTCGGCGGCCAGGATGGGGCACTTAATGCGCACGGCGATGGCGATCCCGTCGCTGGGGCGCGAATCGACGCGGAGCACTTGCTCGACCTGGCCTGACGGCGACCTCTGCTGGATGTTGAGGTGGGCGAAAAAGATCTCGTTTTCGAGTTTGTAGATGGTGACTGACTGCAATTCCCCGCGGAGTCCGGCGAGGAGATTGCAGATGAGGTCATGCGTGAGGGGCCGCGGGGGACTCTGGCCCAGGAGCACGATCTGTATGGCGTTGGCTTCGGGCAAGCCGACGACGATCGGCAGGACGCGGTTCTCGTTGCGGAGCCACACCACGGGAAAGCCGTCCTTTTCCGATTGACTGACGCCGATGACTTCGAGGGGTATCATAGGTCTTCCTCCTTCCCCATTATAACGAAATCTCGACGGAAGTCGAGGAGAAAGTGAAAGCACCCCCCAAGGGCCGTGGATCGTGAGCCTGAAACGCTCTCCGGGCTGCCCTAGGCGGTGAAATAGAGGACCGCGTCGGCGGTGCGGCCAACTGCCCCGTCGTTACGGCGATAGGAAGCGATCTGAGCGATGCGATTGCCGCCGCCGCCCGTCATATTGACGTTCTGGTAGTTCAGGCTGAGTTCCGCAATGCCTGCTTCCGCCAAGGAGACCAGTTCGCCGGGCTCGGTCTTCCCGTTTCCGTTGTCCTTGAAGAGCAGAAGCTTGGCGAAGTCCTTATCGAGTTTGTTGATGAGTCCGTCGCGATTCGAGTCGAGTTTGGCGAGTTCCTCGTAGCCGTTTCTGGCGCCATTCTGATCGCCGAAGAGCTCCTTGCCGCTGTCGACGACCCCGTTGCCGTTGCGGTCAATGGCCAGGAAGGCATCGCCGCCCTTGACGAATGCGGTTGTGGCGATTTCGCCTTTGCCGGTGATGTCGAACCGTGCGCCTTCGCGGTAGCTGCTGAGATCGATGCCGTTCCCGTTGAGGTCCAGGGTGATGGGATCCGATTCCTGCACTTGCGTCTCGCTGACTTGCATCGTCGCGGAAAACTCGAACGAGAACTCCATCTGGATGTTCAACTGGAATGACGTAGAGCTAGTACTCGAACTCCCGTCCTTTGCCGGGACTCCGGATCCCTTCGAGAGCATGCCGGACCCAAACAGGTCCTTCAAGAACTTGTTGAAAGACGCCTCGAAATCGCCCTTCCCACTGAAGAAACCATCGAGCAACTTCAGGATTTCGTTCATGACCTCGTCAGGATTCGACAGGAGATCCTTGCCAAAGCCCAGGAACTTGTCGAAGAGGGAAGACGAACCGTCCTTGAGGTTTTCCGAGGCGCGGGTGAAGCCGCTCAGCGCTTCGCCGGAAATCGTCAGCGATATCTGGAACCGCGCGGCGACCTTCTGGCTCACTTCTATGTAGGTTTCCTGCTGAACTCCTTCCAGTCCCTGTGCAACGTTGTCGGTGCGTTGGCGGAACATGGCAAGTTCTTCGGAACGGACCTCGCCGAAGAACTCGAAGGTTATCTGTTGTTGGGACTGTGTCGAGCTGGTCTGGGTCCCGTCGCTTTGGGTCTCGGAAATCGTGGCCTGGAGTTGCTGCAAGGTGACGGCCAGCGACAAGCGTTGCATTTGGGAGTGATACGTAACGGCTTCAAGCGTGCCCGCTTGCGGGTCCTTCCCTAGAAGCGAGACCGTGTCGGCGTAAGGCGCCGATGGCGCGGTGGCTGCCACGGAAGAAGCCACGGCGGTCCCTTGGGCTTTGTTGTCCGGAAGGGATGGCGCGCCTTTCAGAGAAGCCGGTAAGAAGGCTTGATTGAAGAGACGTGATATGCTTGGCGAAAATGCCAGTTGACCCATTGTCGGCACTCCCCGACCGCCCATTCGGTCGTGTAATACGCCCCGTCGCTGGAACGTCCATCCGGTTTATCGGCAGGGAATGCCCGCAACTTTAGCCCTTCCGGAGTTCCGGCCGGCGCCAGTTCCGGCGACACCCCACCTGATTCGCACAACGGGGTGCGCGTGGAAGCGCCGCGAAATGAAATCGAAGCGGTTGACGCCATCAATGATGCATGATATTATGACGCTGGAACAAACCTCCGCGAAGCTCGCGATCATCTTGTTGGACTCGAACGCGTTCTCACGCGAAGACGCCAAGATGCGGAGGTGGCGGTGCAACGGCCGCCTCTACCAGTTGTTGCGGTCTCAGCGGCTCTGCGTTAGAATCGCATTCAAGGGCTTAACAGAGGGCTAAGACGTGACAATGACCTATCATCGCATGGCCAAGAGTGGTTACCGTCCCTACTTGTTCTGCTTGTTTACTTGTTACTTGTCCAGTCGTCATGTCCCTTGTCCCCACCGTGAAGATCGCCGAAACAATCAGGACATGTTATACTGAGAAGCATAGGATTCGGGACATGAAACGTTTGCTGATCTACGTGGACGCATCTGTGGTTGGTGGCTGCGAAGATCTTGAGTTCTCCGAAGGAAGCCTTCTGCTTTGGCGGTGTTTCACGGAACGACGCTATCGTATGGCGCTGTCGGAACTGACACTCAACGAACTGAAAGGCGCGCCTGCCGCAGTAAGAAGACGTATTGAAGAGATTGCGCCCGCGAATGTGGTCTTGCTTCCGGATTCGGATGAAGCGGACGAACTTGCGGGCGAGTATTTGCGACGAGACATCGTGGGTCCAGGATCCCGCGCGGACGCGCAACATGTAGCGTTGGCAACGGTGGCCCAGGCTGATGTACTCGTAAGTTGGAACTTCAAACACATTGTAAACGTGGGCCGAATCCGGCGGTTCCATGCCGTCAACATTGAGTTCGGGTATGGAACGCCGGAGATTCGAACGCCCGTTGAGGTATTGGATTATGAAAAAGGACTTTGATGCGGTTGGCTGGATGCGCGAGCAAAGAACCCGCATTGACCGAGAAACGGAAGCACTTTCATGGGAAGAGCGACGCCAGTGGATTCGCAAATCTCTGGAGGGCGATTCCCTTTGGGAGTCTTTGAAGCCCCGGTTGCTTTCTCCCGAAGAAGGACACCGCCTCGCCGAGACGAAGCGGTGAGATACCGGCATGCATGGGGGCCTTTGCCGCACTACGGATAGAAAGGAAAGCGCGCCCTTGAGCCGAACAGGCCTGAGCGCGGATGGCAAGGTCGTCGATATTTCCGTATCCCCAGATAGTTGGATTGATCCGCTCCGCGGCCGACGAGAGTGAATACCCGTCAGTGAGCGACACAAACCCCCGGGGCGGATTGGTTGGAGGGCTTATCTTGGGAGGCGAGGAGTTCGTGGCGGCCATGCGCGCGCGGCTGTCGAACGCCGATGATCTTCGCGAAGTGCCCCGGCGCGAGAGACTCGCGGGACGGCCCAACTTGGCTGAACTTCTCGAAGGCGCTGACAAGGCCAGGAAGGCTCGGGACAAGGCGATAGGAGCAGCCCATATTCTCTACGGCTACACCATGAAGGAGATTGGGGACCACCTTGGCGTCCACTATGCGACGGTGAGTCGCGCGGTACGTCGTCAAGAACGGGAAGATGTGTGATTGCAAGACCTGACCCCATAACCTGCCTTGGCGTCCACTATGCGACGGTGAGTCGCGCGGTACGTCGTCAAGAACGGGAAGATGTGTGATTGCAAGACCTGACCCCATAACCTGCCATAACCCCCATAACCCCACTGAAGACGTATGCACGGAAGGCCAGGGTACGGCATGCGACGACTGTCCCGGCGGCGGGGCCTCGGTCGACGTGTAGCACGCTCAACGTATTCTTGTGAGGTGAGCAAGGGTAGTTCTGGTGCCGTTTGATTTCACCAGCGGGAGTGGGTCATTGTCCGGTGTAACGGCATTGAAAGAGGAAGTTTGCCTTGCGAAAATGGCTGTTCGCGATTGTTGCAGTTGCCACGCTCGTGGTGGCAGTACTTGTATACACAGAGTGGAAGGGCGTCTCTCCAGAACAGTCCAGGAAGGGATCCCCATCTTCAGCCCAGGCGGAGCCCTCCTCGTCATCGGGTGGGAGCGGTTCGGAAGGACTGAATGTCGAAGACGGAGACGTAACCCTTTCCGTCTCAGGCAGGGTATTACGTCACGGCAGCAATAAACCTGTCGCTTCTGTATGCGTAGCCGCGTCGAATGCCCGCGTTGAAACGGTCGCCGTCTACACCGATGAAGAGGGCAAATTCACCCTGGAAGGGGTCCTGCCCGGGGTTTCCTACTGGCTGGATGCCTTCAGTAATGAACAGGGAACGACAACGGTAAGTCGGGAAGCCTTTAATCTTGAGCCCGGCGAATCCAGGACTGGTGTTGTCCTGTACCTGTGTGACACCGGCTCCATATCCGGGCACGTGGTAAACAGACGAGTCATCTACCATCCTCAACGGTCCGGCACCGATGGCTATATGAGCCTCCAAGATTCGCCGTTGCCCGCTACGCCTGTCGTGTTGAAAGCCGATTATGATCAGTGGTTTCACGAGGAAGTCCAGACCGATTCGGGGGGCGGCTTCGCATTTCATGAACTCCGCCCCGGATCCTATACGGTGCAGGCGGGCAATCCAGCGGGAGCTGTCGTTGTACTGCCGGATGACCACGCGGACCGCTGCAAGAAGGTCAAGTTGGAGCCTGGCGAGAGCAAGAAAGGCATTGACTTGTCCTTCAGGGCGGATTGTACTTCGATTGCCGGAGTCGTCAGTGATGTCAGTGGCCGGCCTATCCGAGGGGCCACGGTGTCCGCTCAGGTCTCGCAGACTGAAATCGTGCAGGCGGATCGTGTGCCACCCCACAACGGCATAAGAGCAGAAACGACATCGGCTGAAGATGGCCGCTACAGACTGGATGGCCTCTATCCCGCTGATATGCAGACGGCCATCTACTATCTCTCCGGCCGGGGCCTGAACTTCACCTACATCCTTGAGGTTGGGGCGCAGGGCTACTTGACCATAACCAGTATCATCCCCGCCGTTACCGAGGACATAGTTAAGACGGCCGCGGCTTTCATGGCCGTGGGAGACGAAGAGGGGGAAGTGCATCCGATCCAGAACGTGCCCGTTGCGGAGAGCCATGGCAACACGCTTCTGGCGGATGTCATCCTTGAGAAAGAGGCTTCTGTATCGGGGCGGCTGGTTGACACGCAGGGAGATGTAAAGCCTGGAACCCGGTTAAGAATGACACCGACGGAAGCCGCTCCTGAATACCCGCCTCTTACAACGGTCCCCAAGCCGCCTGATTGGTTGGAGACGGACAACGAGGGCAAGTTTTTATTCGGTAGTCTCCCGGCAGGCTCCTACCGTTTTGAGTTGTCTCCTGAACCCAACCTTGTTCGGGCAGCCCTCAATGCACCCCTGCAGGTGAACGCGGGCGATACCGTCAGGGAATTGGATGTCTTCATGGAGGCCTTGGGGGATCTGGGTAACGTGCAGGGGCGTGTGATTGACGCCTTAAACCGGAAGCCGATTGAATCCTTTTCGGTGAAGGTGGTCCAAGTCGACAGCGGCAGCAGCACGCCTTCCTTGGGAAAACTGGTCGAGAATTCCGGCGGCGGCCCGGGCACATTCTTGATCGAGGGCGTATCTCCCGGAATCTGCACGCTGGAAATATCCGCCGCAGGTTTTGGAGGTGAACGCTTTGAGATACATGTACCTCAAGGACAGACGGCCAGCAAAGACTTCGCCCTTAGAAACCAGGGGTGGCTTGTGGGACGAGTTGACTGGCACGGACAGGAATCCGCTTTCTTCTACGTGCTGCTTTCACCCATGGATGGGGTACCGGGCAACCGTGACACAAAGATCCAGGCAGGCGGGGAGTACAGGTTTGATCAATTGGCGGCGGGCAAGTACCTGGTGCGTGCATGCGGCGCGTTATCCGATCGAAGCCTGCGTACGAGTGTTCAAATTAATAGAGAAGCTAAGGTCATTGTCCAGCCGGGCATGGAAACACGAGCGGATTTCCAGTTTCAGGCGGCGTCTGGGGTTTCCGGAAAGTTCACGTGTTCCGATAGAGACATGTCGGGACAGGTCTTCGTTTTATATGGGGAGGTGGCCGATTTTGACGGCAAAGCTGAAGATGAGCGCGTATGCGCGATGACCTGGGACACCGCCAAGGCGGGTGAGTATTCAATTCATGGGCTTCCGCCCGGCACCTATACGGTTGCCGGCTTGTGTTATCAGCAACAGGACTCAGAGCGTCTCCTTGTGGGAAAACGACTAGAGAAGGTCGTTTTGGGGCAAGACGAAGAGGCCGCGGTTGATTTTGATTATCGGTGATTTCTTTCGTCGCATCTTCCCGAGGGTTTCGGGGTCAGGTTTCGGGGTCACAGGTTTCGGGGTCAGGGTTTCGGGGTCAGGTTTCGGGGTCAGGTCTTGCAATCACATACCTCCCCGTTCTTGACGACGTAAGGACAAGATGGAGCTGTTCGAGCACGTCGATGAGAATTGCGGGCAGCAGGAAGCAAACACAACGCTGGATACGAACACTCCGGCTAGGACTTCGCAAGGGGTGTGGTATGATGTATACGTACGATGCGACGGAGCAAACGTGAAGATGTATCGCGACGAGCGCGGGAGCGACAACGAGATGACGCAAGCAGTAACAGGGGACAGCCGCCCTTTATTTGGCGCTGGCTTCTAGTGTCCTGAACGAGAAGTCCCTTTGATAAGTCCGTAAAGATAACGTGTAAGGAAAGGAGATGGGGGGATGATGGAGATTATGGAGATGCAAGAGAGAAGAGGTTTTCGATGTGTGAGCCCTCTGTCGGCAAAGATGCCTAGTGTAGACAAGGGGTTGCAACCCCTTGTCTCTTCTTTATCCCCACAATCCCCATTCATCTCCTCATCTCCTTTTTCTTACACATGATGCACTGGGAGTTATTGAAATGATTTGTCGTTCAGGACACTAGCAAAGTATGGAGCATAACGGGTTGGGGCAGGTGACGGCGGTGTCGCTGCCTAACGGGATGACCACGGCGTACACCTATGACAACCGGAACCGGATGACGAAGCTCGATCACAAGTATGGGGGACGGTCCTGGATGGGTATACCTATGCGCTGGATGTCAGCGGAGGCATCAGGCGTGTGACGGATCAATGTAGCGTGTATTGCGGGATCTTCAGCAGTTCGCCGCCCTTGAGGGCCGACTGGTGGGCGACGATGCCCGCAACCGTCATGTTCAACGCCCATGCGATGTTGACGAGCGGCGTACGCCCTTTGAGGATGGACGTCACGAATTCCTCGCACAGGTAGCCGTGTGACCCGCCGTGACCGCCGGCGGAAACCGTGGGTGGCAGCGGTGGTTTGGCCAGGTTCAGTTTGGACACGTCGCCGGCGCCGTCATAGGCCATGTCCAGCATCGAGCCCTTCTGTCCGCGCACGCGCCCCATCTCGCCCCCATGACCCGGTGTGTCCCAACTGACCGCCATGCGCGCCATACCGCCCTCGCTCGTGCGGAACAGGGCGATCTCCGTGCCGAAGGGATTGGCATAAGGGTTGTTCGCGGGTTGCAGGTGGGGCAGAATGCTCGGCATGCCCAGGCAGGAGACTTCCGTGAAGCTGCCGCCGGTGACTCCAACGTAATAGGCGTTCGAGTGCGTCGGATACCACTGCGGCGGCAGGCCCACGCGCCAGCCTTTATACGAATCAATCGGCGTCTCCATGTAGTGGAAATACTCACCCTCGGTGTAGACCATTTTGCCGAAACCGCCTGCGTTGAAGATCTCCCGCATGGCGTAACAGTCGTTGTGGAAGGTGGTCGTCTCAAACATCATGTAGTTCAATCCGGAGGACTTCACCGCTTCATACAAGCGGTCGGCCTCCTCGATGGAACCGAAAACCGCGGGTACCGCGCTGGCGACATGTTTGCCGTGCTTGAGCACTTCCATGCAGTGCCGGGCATGACTCGGGGCGTCGGTCGCCACGAATACCGCCTCGATTGATGAGTCCTTGACAAGCTTTTCGAGGGAAGGATACGTTTTGCCGCAGCGGCATTCTTTCGCCAGTTCCTGACAGCGATCGGGGATCAAATCGCTGACGGCAGCCACTTCCACATTGGGATGGTTCTGAAAACCAAACGCGGCCCCGAACTTGCACACCCCGTAGCCGGCAATGCCGACCCGGATCTTGCGATCCGACACCGGCGTCCAAGGCTTGTCCTTCTCGGTGTTGCTTTTCGTATCATCAAAGCCCTGTATCGGTTTGTCGGCGGCGGTTGCCTTGCCGCCCAAGGCAACAAGACCTGCGCCGATAGCAGCGCCCTTGAAGAAAGAACGTCGTGAAATCGATTGCTTCATCTCAGGATCTCCCATCACATTCACGAACGGCTCCACTCGCAGCATACACTGCCACGCCACTTGTTCTCCACCGTCCACGGTCAATGTCCTGAAGGCAGTCGGCCTTGGTGATGTTCCTGGTTCAGACGCTCGCGAACTCGGTTCGGTGGATGATCTCATCCTGCATTTCGGGAGAAAGGCGGGTGAAGTAGTCGGAGTAGCCGCCGATCCGGACGATGAGATCGCGGTAGGCGTCGGGGTTGGCGCGTGCCATTTTCAGGGTTTGCGTATCGACGACGTTGACCTGTATCTCGAACCCGCCGCGGCGGAGGAAGGTTCGGATTAGATCGCGCAATGCCTGGAACCCTCTTGGAGTGCTGAACAGCGAGGTGCTCAGTTTGAGGTTGTAGGCGAGTCCGCCGATCATTGGGCTGTGGTCCCATGAGGTCGTGGAGAGGATTGCCGCAGTGGGGCCGCAGGTCTCGCGTCCCTGCGCGGGACCGCATCCGTCGGCAAACGGCCAGCCGGCTTTGCGGCCGTCAGGCGTGGCGCCGCAGGCGCGTCCCAGCACTTCATGCATGACCCAGCAGAAGCCGCCCGGAACATAGGGGCTGCCGTCAGGCTCTACCCTGTGTTTGGCGCATTCTTCGCGGAGAAATGCGACGGTCTCTCCCACCAGCGCATCCAGTTCGGCATACCCCTGGCCGTACTTCGGGTACCCCTGGAGGAATCGCCGGCGTTCGGTCTCGTGTCCCGCGAAATCGGCATCCAGGAATTCCTTCAGTTGGACGAGTGACAGGCGGTTCGTCTTGAACACTTCCTCGCGCAGGACATAGAGCGAATCGGCTAAGTTCGCCATCCCGACAAACGAGCATTCAACCCAGTTGTATCGTGCGCCGCCGTCGTCTATGTCGCGGCCTCGGTCGATGCAATCGCGCGTGAATACGCTCTGCAACGGTTTGCGCCCGCACTCGCGCCGGCGCCGTCGGCTTTCATTCTCGGTCTCGACCGCGGCGGCAATGTGCCGGCCCAGGCGCTCCAGGTAGCGTGCGCGGAACGTGTCAAAATCTTCCGCCGCGTTTCCGGCGCCGGCCTGCTCGGCGATCTCGTCGAGGAGGATATGGCACAGTGGAAAGTATGGGCTGGCCACCCACACATTGCTCGAACCGGCCGGCGTGATCTCGACGCACGTCGAGTTGACATAGTAATGCGATTCGGCGTGCGGGACGCCTAACGCCCGCAGACCGCGCTGAATAGTCTCATCGCCGAAGAACGCCGGATTCGGATTACCGTGGCCGATGAGGTCGACGGCGAGTTCCACCAGGTCCGGCGGCGTTCCCTCGTGCCAGCATACGCCGACCGTCGGATAGATCAATCGCGTCCGCCGCAAGGCCTCGAGGCACAGGTAGGACAGTTCGTTGGTGACATCGTTTCCTTCGGCATCGCGCCCGCCCACCATCACCGACATTGCCAAACCGTCCGGAATGAAGTCGTTGATGAACAGGTATAGGTTCTCGATCAGCAATAGCGATTGTTCCTGGGAGATCAGCTTGAGGTCGCGGTCGGCCGCGTAGAACGGATACAGGATCCGATCTATGTGCCCGGGAACGACTAGCCCGACGTCTTCGCCGTACATCAGGCCGAACAGCGTGAACCACAGCAACTGGAGGGCTTGCCGGAATGATTCCGGTGGGTGATGCGCGATCCGGCGGCAATCCGCCGCCGTCTCCGGTTCCAGTCCCGGTGCGTCCGCGGCGTTCTCCACCATGCCGCAAAGGCCTTCCAATGCGTGGAGAAAGGATTGATACACGTCGCGCCTGTCGCCGGCGGCGCTGTCGCGCAGGCCCGATATTTGAAGAACGAGTCCGTCGATTCCCAGCGACATGAGACGCGAGAGGTCCAATTCACAATGCCCCGTCTGGCCCGGCGGGGACGGATAGCGTTGCAGATACTCGACGGCACCGTCATATGCGGCATCATTCGCGACATCCGCGTCAAGCCTTAGCCGCCCGACAAACGCTTCGAGCGGATCGTAGTCGAAGGCCGCCTCGCGCAAGCGGTCGCGAGTAAGCAGGCCCCGCCGCACCTGCCACGACGCGACCGGCTCCGATGCACGCAGCGATTCCGCCGTGACAAGGGCCTTTGCGCGCAGAAATCCGGTTTCATTCCGGGATTTCCGCTCCCGCAATCGCCGGCGCAACACGGCAACTCGTTCTAAGCCGCTAAGGTTCTCCGTCACAACCATGCCGGGATTCTAGCACAACTCTCCGGCCAGCGACAGCACGAGCACGACGGGATGGAAACGAAGTGCACAAAAACCGGATGGGTCCCTTATTTCTCCGCGCCGTGGTCAATGTGTTAGAATTTACAGCGATGAAAACTACCCTTGAGACATTGTACAAACCGATCGAGGACGAGCTGCGGTTGACGCAGTCGTTTGTGGCGGAGCTGTGGGCTCAGGCGCTGGCGCTCGTACTTGGGCCTTCCGTCTCGCCTCCGAAGGCGGGCGGGAAACTGCTGCGCCCGGCAATGTGTCTTCTCGCCGCGGGCGCCGTTGGCGCCCGGGATATCCGCTCTTTCACGAAAATGGCGACCGCCTGCGAACTCCTTCACATGGCCGCCCTGACGCACGACGACGTCGTGGACAAGGCTGACCTACGGCGCGGGACCACATCTCTGAACGCCTTGTGGGATGACCGGACGGCCGTATTGGGCGGCGATTACCTCGTGTCGCGCTCGGTCGAGTTCTTGACGACCTTCGATTCCTGCCCCTTGATTGCCGACATCTTCGGCGCGGTTCGCCGCATGACCGAAGGCGAGCTCGGCAGTCTCGGACGGAACACGGAACGGTTCACGCAAAAGGACTGCATCCGCCTTGCGGAAGAGAAGACGGGCACCTTCTTCGCCACCGCATGCACGGCGCCGACGTACCTCGTCGGAAAGGAATACCGCGAACCGCTTCACGCATTCGGAATGGCTTTCGGCGTCGCATTTCAACTGATTGACGATATTCTAGACATCACCCAGCCGCAGGACGCGCTCGGAAAACCGTCCTGTGGCGATATCGTCGAGGGCAAAAAGACCCTTCCCATCTTGTTCATGCGCGAACAATTGGGACCGGAGGATCGGGAGCGGCTCAACGGGATGATCGGGCGCACGATCGGCGACCAGGGGATGATCGGGCGCACAATTGGCGACCAGGATCGCGCATGGGCCGCGCAGGCCGTCGAACGTTCAGGCGCCCGCGCACGGGCGCTCGGTCTGGCCCGCGGTTACATCGACACCGCGCGCGCCGCGCTCGATCCGCTGCCTTCGAGCGTCTACAAGGACTCGATACTCGGCCTTGCAGAGTTCGTCCTGGTCCGCGATTCCTGAGGCGGCCCAGGCGCTACCTTATAGTCAAGTGTGTGATTTCTTTGTCAGCAACATCTACGTTTCCCGCGTAGATGTCGCTGACAAAGAAACGAAAGCCTACCAGCGGACTTCCGCGAGAAGGCGGCTCAGGTTCTCCCCCGCAATGGCCGCCTTGTCCTCCTCTGAAATGCCGGCGCACTCGACCGCGTGCCGCGCCGCGCCGGGACACATCAGGGGCAACCGCGACCCGAATAACAGACGCCCGGAACCGAAACGCTCGCACACGTCCTGAATGCCGCAATGCTGCTCGAGGCCAGAAGTCTCGACGTAAAGGCCCTCGTACGCCTTGAGTCGCGGATAGAGGTCGCGGTTTGCACGATAGCTGATGTCGACGAGCACGAGGCGCAGCCCCGCGTATCCCTCCATCAGATCGTCGATGCTTTCCCACGACACCGGGCCGAGTTCCACAAACAACGGAATGCGCGTTTGCGCAAGCCACGCGAAGAGGTCGCCGCAGACGACCTTCGACAGTGAGAACGCGTGATTGGCGGCATCGGGTGCGATTCGCGCCGCGCGCACGCCGGCTTCCCGCATTTCAGAAGTCAGTGTTTCAAGCGGCGAAAGCTCGCCGCAATGGGTCGGCAGGAGAAGCCAGCACGCATGAAGGCGCTCCGAAGCCGCGGCGGCCTTGGCGGCGAGTGCATTTCCGCGCACGGGGGCGTTGCGTTTCGCCAGCGCATGATGGAACAGGGACTCCCGGATTCCATATCGATCCATTTCGGCAAGCAAACGGTTCGCGTCCAACACGCCGCCGGGCATGGGCGTTCTCAACTTGCCGATCACTACGTTAGCGTCAAAGAAGTTCAGCATCCTCAACTTCCAATTCCAAAGTCGCGCGATTTCGCGTAATATAGCATACTTTACCTCCGGCGGATTCGGGCGGATGAAACGCGATATGCAGAATGGGGCGACAGAGAGAGTCGGCGCGGCGAGGGCGGCTGACGCATCAAGAAGCGTTTCGTTGCGAACGTGCGCCGCGCTCGCCGCAATCACGCTCGTGGCCTTGGGTCTCCGCGTATGGCGATTGGGCGACGAGTCGGCCTGGTGGGATGAAGTGGCCAGCCTGAAATACCTCAACGCACCTACGCTGACGGCGTTCATTCAAGGGGAACGCTCCACGGATCCGCCCATGACCCCGGTATACTTCGCGATCGAGTACTACTGGTCTCGTCTTGCCGGCACGGCGGTTCCGAGCATGCGGTTGCTCTCAGTCCTCTTGGGCCTCCTAACCATCCAGATGCTCTTCGCGCTGACGCGAAAGCTGTACGGCAACGCGGCCGGGTTGACCGCCTCGCTTTTCCTCGCCTTGTCTCTGCTTCACATCTACTACTCGCAAGAGATCCGCGTGTATTCCCTCGTTCTGTTGCTTTCGCTGGTCTCGATCTACTCTTTTATCGGAATTCTTGAGGGCGGACGAGCGGGTTGGTGGGTCGTACACCTCGCGGCGAACGTGCTCCTCGTCTTCACTCATCTCTTTGCCGTGCAACTGATCGCAGTCCAAGGATGTTTCCTCCTTCTTTGCCGAAGACCTGAAAAACGCTTAATGCTTGCCTGGATCGCGTGTCACCTGGCGATTGTGCCGCTCCTTGGCGCCTGGGTTGCCGCGATCAACACGACGACGCTGAACCAGGCGGCTTCATGGATGGTGAAACCGGGGCTCCGCGAGATCGTCATGGTCTGGCTGCTCTTCACGGGCGGACGTGCATCGAACGAAAACCCCGCGTCCCATTTGCCGAGCGGCGTTTCGCTCGACATCGTTCTCGCCGGACTGTTGCTGCTTCTCTTTCTCTGGTACTCGGGAACCTTGCTCCTTCGCGGGACGAAAGGCGGCGCTCAGGCAAGCAGCTTGCGCGAGAAAAGCTACTGGTTGCTAATGGTGATTTGGCTCGTCATCCCTCCGGCGGTGCTCTGCGTTGTGTCCTACATGTTTCGCCCCTGCTTCGTGTATCGCTATGTACTCTTCAGTTCGCTTCCCGTATATGTGCTCGCGGGCGCGGCCGTGACGTCAATCCGCCGCCCGCACATACGGGCAATGTTTGTTGCCATCATTCTAATTCTCTACGCGCACCAGTTGTCCGCGCTGACGGTCGGACCGTTCCGTCCGGACTGGAGATCGGTAAGCCGTTATCTCGAATCGCAAACCTCGCCGGAGGACGCAGTGTTGGTGTTCCAGGACATCAACCTGATCGCCCTCGAGTTCAACTCGACGTTACCCAAGAATCAAATGCAGCACATTAGCGTCTGGTCGGAGCTTTGCGGAGCCGTGATGGAGGCCCACGCGGCGGGCCACGACGTCTGGTTTGTCGTGTGGCTCTGGTCCGATCCCGGCAACCTCGAGGCCTGTTTTGTGTCAAATAGACTCGAATTCAGTTACACGGATTTCAAAGGCTGGCCCAATCTCCGGGTTTACCACGTTCCGGTACCCAGGAAGGCTGCGGTCTCGTGACGGCGAATCCGGCAGGAGTTGCATGATGTCGAAGTGGTCTTCTTTGCTGACAGCGTCGATATGCGTTTGCGCGTATGCGGCGGCCGCGCCGCAATGGCCGCAGTGCGGCGTCCGCAACGGCGTTGCGGGAAGCCCGGCGATTCTGATTGACGGTGCGCCTTATGCGCCCATGCTCTTCGTCGCGAACAACCAGTTCGACCGAGACGACATCCTGCTAAAGGAATTGCGCCAAGCCGCCGAGGCAGGCATCAAGCTCTTCGGAATCAATGTTGGACTCGATTGGCACAGCACAGCGGAGAAAGAGGCGGCAGTCATTGACGCCTTCTGCAACGCGCATCCGGAAGGGTACTTCATGGTGCGGATCTGGTTGGGTCCAAGCGCCGAGTGGGTGAAGGAACACCCCGGCGAATGCGTTACGAAGGCCGTGCCGGAAAACGATGCCGCGCCGGAAACCACCGGCCTGAACATGGCCTCCCCTTCCAGCGAACCGTGGAGGACCACGGCGGCGGATTTGTTGCGGAAGCGCCTGCGCGAGATCGTCGAAGGCCCCCATGGCGACCGCTTCATCGGCGTCACGCTCGATTACCTTCAGACCGGCGAGTGGTTCTATCCCGGCACAGACGATTTCATGGATTACTCCGAGGCGAATCTGCGCGCCTTTCGCGCGTGGTTGAAAAAGACCTACAAGCGTGACAAGGCGCTTCGTGAAGCATGGGGTCAGACGGAGGCGGGCCTCGCCACGGCCTCGCTTCCCCTGCCAAAGGACCGCGAGGCGGCCTCTTGGGGCCCGTTTCGCGATCCCGTGAAGCAGCGGCCCGCGATTGATATGACCCGCTTTCAGAATGAACTCATGGCGGATACAATTGCGTACTTCGCGGCGGTTGCCAAGGAGGCGACCGAACGCCGTTCCCTGGTGGGCGTCTACTACGGGTACACCATGGAACTGAACAACAACGGACCGCGCGCGTTGGTGCATTCCGGCCACCTCGCCTTCGGAAAGCTGCTTGACTGCGGCGACATCGATCTCCTCCACGCGCCGTTCTCATACTTCGAACGTGGTCTGGGTCAACCCGGGCATCTCCACGCCCCCGTCGACTCCGTGGCCCTGCACCGGAAGCTCGAGTTATGCGAGGAGGACACCTTCACGCACCTTTCCCAGAAAGTGCCGGAAAACCTGATCGCCCCCGGCTGGAACGACCGAACGGCGAACCTCGCCGAGACGCTGTCGGTAGTGCGACGCGACTTTGGCACGGCCATCATGCACCGTTGCGGCGTGTGGCTCTTCGATCTGCTATCGGACGGACGCTGGTATGAAAAGGAAATATGGAATTCGACGCAACTGCTCCGCCGCATCGCGGCCGAAACCAGAAGCGAACCGCCGTTTCAGCCTGAGGTGGCGTTTATTGTCGATGAGAACTCTCCGTGTTTCCTGCGCGATACGACCCATCCCTTGCTGTTGCAATCCCTGTCGTACTGGCGCGCGGAACTCGACCGGATCGGCGCGCCCGTGGGTTACTACCTGCAAAGCGACCTGCCGCAAATTCCCGACAGCGTGAAGGTCCTGATCCTCGCGGACCCGTTTGTCCTGACGAAGGAAGAAGCCAAGGCGATCAGGTTATGCCTCGACCGTAGGGCAACAGTCGTGTGGAACTACGCCCCGGACTTGATTGGACCAGACGGCCTCGACGCGGGCCGCATCGAAGCCGTTACGGGCATCGCCGTGGAAGCGAAGTTCGATGACGCGCCGATGAACGTCAAGAGCGCGCTGACGGATGAGACGATCGCGATCGACCCGACCGGGTGGCGTCCGCGTTTCGTGGTAACGTCGAAGGACGTGGACGTCGTTGCCCGGTATGAAGCCACAGGTGAGGTCAGCGCGGCGGCGCGTCAACTCGGCAAGGGGGTCAGTCTTTACACGGCCACGCCCAGGCTGCCCGTGGGACTGATGCGAGAGGTCTGCCACCGCGCGGGCGTCCATCTCTACCGCGACACCCCGGGCATGACGGCGGTCGTAGGACCCTACCTGTTCTTACACACCGACGAAGAAGCCACCCACACATTCGCGTGGCCCGGCGAATGCGAAACCGTCACGCGCCTAATCCCGCCAAGGGCCACCCCCATGCCGTTGAAGGAAGGAAGCGAGTGGACCGACAGGCTTCCGGCTCACACAACGGCCATATATCAGGCTGGAGGCTGTAGGCTGTAGAGGAAGCAGAGAACGGCGCGTCAATCCTACGGCCTACAGCCTTCAGCCTCATTTCCTTCCGTAGCTGGGTCCGAGAAAGAGCGTTGAGGTCCACGCGTGGTTGGCTCCCCAGGGAGACTTCGCACACTCGAACGCGGAGTAGAACGAGATGCCAATCATCACGCCGATGAACAGCCATTTCCAGCGGGCGCGCAGCGCGACTAATATCGGCGCTCCCATGAGCAGCAAGATGGGCATCGCCACAATGAACCACCGGAAACCATAGGCCTCACCGCCGTAATTGTTTGTCTTGAAAAGGTAGTACGCCGTGAGGACAACGAATCCCAACGCCCCTGCGAGGACGTGGCGCCGGTAGCGCATGTTCTTCTTGTAGAGCGCCCGAACGGCCGCCGCCGGCCCCGACAGAAGGATCGGATAAAGCGAGAACAATCCGCAAGCGCCCAAGAGCATGTTGAAAAGGTACGTCCCCTTCGGCTCGTTGAGCGCGTCGATGCCCTGCGGGTTGCGCCAGTAGGATCCCTCATAGAGATAGACCTGTTTTCGCATCTGGACGGGAAGGATGCCTCCCGTGGCCGCCAACATCGAGGCGCAATGGACGCCTATCGGGATCGCGGCCCCGACCAAGACCCAAACAAGCGTCCTGCCCGGATGTTTCACGAGCAGATACAGTCCCGCCAGGACGACGAAGATGGTTCCAGGCAGATCAATGGCGGGAACAAGACCGCCGCAGAATCCGAACAAGATGAACCGCCACCGCGCCGCCGGCAACTTGCCCGTCCCGATTCCCAACGCGAGGTACAGGGCGACCATCAGCATACCGGCGGCGGGCACATGATTGTTGATATGCGTCGAGTATCCCCACAACTGCGTGCAGAAGGCAAGACAGAAGATCAGAATGACCCGCGTCAGCGGGTCCGCCACGAATAAATGGAGAGTCATCATGAAGAAGAGGACGGCGATGACGTACGAGCCGCCAATGAGGGTCACCGACATGACCCGAACGATCTTGTTCGTCTGTTGTTCATCGTCGAGGCTCCAGCCGAAGATCTTGTTCAAGATGACGTACTCGCCGGTCATCAGCAGCGGCAGTACGGGCGGTTTGCTGGATATCAGTTTCCCGCCGGCCACGACTTTGTCGATGGTACCTTGCTCAAAGCGAATGGGCGCCTGGTCCGGAGGGCGGTCGATTCGCCACGTGCCGTAGTTGACCAGACTGTAGACGGTCGCGAGCCGGCTGTTGACGGCGTCGTTATACGAATAGCCGGAAGCCCCCATGATAACGAACATCGCCGCAAGCCCAACAACAAGCCTCTCGTGAATCAGGAAATCCCTCACGTGTTCGTGAACTGTCTGCGCGTGTAACATCTCTTCCGAATTCCCCTAACCGCGAACCGCAGTAACAAAGCGATCTTGGATCTTGGATTGCGCGGTGGCAAATCAAGAATCCAAAATGGACTTCACCTCTGATTCCTCCAATGCGTGGCTACGCCTCTTCACCTTCAAGCGTTCCCACAGCGATGTCCAACTCGGACCGCTGCTCGATCTTATCCACGGCTCCGTCGCGTATCCAGATAATCCGGTCCGATACGTCCAGCATCTTGAGGTCATGCGTGGCGCTGATGATGGTTACCTGCTTGTCCTTGTTGAGACGCCGCAGGAGTTCGATGATCTCCTTCCCCGTTCTCAGGTCGAGGTTTCCCGTCGGTTCGTCCGCCAAAATGATGGCCGGGTCATTCGCCAGCGAACGTGCGA
>CAZPMT010000005.1:0-102473 GCA_964587655.1 uncultured Nitrospiraceae bacterium | reverse complement strand
GCCCTACATTCGCCGCCGCGCAATCCGCCACCTCGAAAAGGGACGCGTCGTTATCTTCGGCGCGGGGACCGGCAACCCGTTCTTTACCACCGATACCGCCGCCGCGCTGCGCGCGAACGAGATCAGCGCCGAGATCCTCCTCAAGGCCACCAAGGTGGACGGCGTGTACGACTCCGATCCCGCCGTCAACAAGAAGGCCAAACGGTACGAAATGCTCACCTACACCGACGTACTCGCGAAGAACCTCCGCGTCATTGACGCCGCCGCAATCTCGTTGTGCCGCGACAATAAGATCCCGATACTCATCTTCAATCTGAGACAATCCGGCAGCATTGTGAAGGCGCTGCAAGGGAAAAAGATCGGAACCGTCGTAAGAGGGGATTGACGGAAAGGAGATACCTTATGCCAAGCGGTCTCGAAAAAGAAGCCAAGGAAAAGATGACCAAGAGCCTGGAGAGCTTCAAACAGGAGCTCACACACATCCGCACGGGCCGTGCCTCCGTAGGCTTGCTGGATGCCGTCGAGGTCGAGAGCTACGGGACCCGCATGAAAATCGTCCAACTCGGGAACGTTACGGCGCCGGAACCGCGTCTCCTCGTGATCGCGCCGTGGGACAAAACCCAGATTGGCGCGATCGAGAAGGCCATTCTAACATCGCCACTCGAACTGACTCCCTCCAACGACGGCCACGTGATCCGCATACCTTTCCCAACGCTCACGGAAGAGCGCCGCAAGGATCTCGTCAAGCACGTAGGCAAACTCGCCGAAGAGGCCAGGGTGGCCGTCCGCAACGTCCGCCGCCACCTCGTCGATGAGGCGAAGAAGAAGCAAAAGGACGGCCAAATCCCCGAGGATGAAGCACATAAGGTCACGGCCGAGCTTCAAAAACTCACCGACGACTGCTGTGCGAAGATCGACGAGGTCTTCAAGGCAAAACAAGACGAGATCATGGAGGTCTGACTCGTCCGAAGGCTTCTGGCGCTAGCATTGCCTCCGTGGACGCGGCGTCCTCGCCGCGTTTCGGCGCACATCCCTGCGACAAGCCTTTCGTGACGGCTCCGTGGACGCGGCGTCCTCGCCGCGTCTTCATCGCGCACGCGAGGGCGTCTGATCGGACGGATCGGACGGATTGGACGGATCAAGCAGGAATCGCGTGCGCGAGGGGCGTCTGATCGGACGGATCGGACGGATTGGACGGATCAAGCAGGAATCGCGCGCGCGAGGGGCGTCTTTGAAATAGGAAGACGTGGTTGTGCATACTCCACTCGGATTTTCCACGTTGGAGAGGCGGCTCTCTCCCGGAACGTCCCTTACTGAAATCGGGAAAAGGGCAAGTTGACCTTGGTTTCATCGCCGAAAAAAGACGCAGACCAACCGTTGCGCCACGTCGCCATCATCATGGACGGCAATGGACGCTGGGCCGAGCGGCACGGCGTGAGCCACGAAGAAGGCCACGAAGCCGGCGCGAAGAGCGTCCGCGCCGTCGTCGAGGAAGCCCGCGAACTCGGGATCGAAGCGCTCACTCTGTATGCTTTTTCGACCGAGAACTGGCAGCGCCCCAAGGGCGAGATTGACGCCCTGTTTCGTCTCTTGAGCAAATACGTCCGCCTTGAACTCGAAAACATTCACAAGGAGGGCGTACGCATCACCATAATGGGACGGATCGAGGCCCTTTCCCCGCAAACGGTCGCGGACCTTAAACACTCGATGGACCTCACGAAAAACAACAAGTCCATGACGCTCAACGTCGCCGTGAACTACGGCGCACGCGCCGAAATCGTTGATGCCACCAAGGCCATCGCGTCGAAAGTCAAGGCGGGGAAGCTCTCCATCGATCAGATCGACAATGCCTGCTTCGCCGGGCATCTCTATGTCCCGGACCTCCCGGAACTCGACCTGCTCATAAGGACCAGCGGCGAAATGCGCGTCAGCAACTTCATGCTCTGGCAGTTGTCCTACGCCGAGATCGTGCCCATGCGCGTACTATGGCCCGACTTTCGCAAGCGCCACCTGCGCCAAGCCATTGCGATATACCAGTCGCGAAAGCGGCGATTTGGCGGACGCGGATGAGTAAATCGGGCGCCTTCGAACTGAGACTCCTCACAGCCCTGGTCATCCTGCCGCTGATGGTGTTCCTCATTTGGGCGCCGAGGCTTCAGTGGGCCTTCACCGGCTTCATCGTCTCACTGGCCGCAATCGGCCTTTACGAGTACTACGCCATCGCGCGCTCAGGCGGCACAGTCCCCGAGACCGTCGGCGGCATTCTGTCCGGCGCCCTCGTCACACTGAGCGCCCACACCTATCAACTCGCCGCAACCACCCTCGCGTTCTACGGAGCGTGCGTCCTTGTGTCCGTGCTTCACCTCGTCCGCGGACGGCACAGCGTTACCGGACTGGCGGCATCCGTATTCGGCATCGTGTACGTCGGTTGGTTTGCCGCGCACATGGTGCTCCTGCACGGTATTTCGAGAACCGGCCCCGCCCTGGTCACGATCCTTCTCGTCACCATCGCGCTCACTGATGCCGCAGCCTATCTCGCCGGTTCCACCATCGGAAAACATAAGATGGCGCCCAAAATCAGTCCCAACAAGACCTGGGAAGGCGCTATCGGCGGATTCCTGGCGGCCCTCGCCGGAATGGCCGTCCTCTATCTTCTCGGACGTGCGTTTCCAGCACTGTCCGCACCCGACTGGTCCTTTGCACGATTCCTTTTCACGGGCGCCGTCTTGTCGGTCGTAGCTCAGACGGGCGACCTAGCGGAGTCTCTCATGAAACGGTCCGCGGGCGTCAAAGATTCAGGTCATGTCTTTCCCGGCCACGGCGGAGTCCTCGACCGCTGTGACGGCTATCTTTTTGCCGCGCCCGTCCTTTACTATATGGCCACGCCGCTCTTTTGCGCCTGACCCCGACGAGAGGTAAGACACTCATGTACGAAATCGAAGCCGCCCGCACAGAAGCCTGCGTCGCGCGCCTCGCCGAACTGCGCCGATGCCTGAATGTGGACGGCATCAAGACGCAGATTGCCGCCCTCGAACACGATATGACGGCCACCTCCTTCTGGGACGACCCCGAAAGCGCCCAGAAGATACTCCAGAAACTTAAGGCGCTCAAGGGCGCAGTCGCGGCGCCGGATCGGATCCACAAAGAGTTGGAAGACGCCCGCGTACTCGTCCAGCTTGCACAGGAAGAACTGGACGAATCGCTCGGAAAGGAAATCCTCGATCAGACCGATTCACTCGAGCAGAAGCTTCGCCAACTCGAAATCACAAGCCTGTTCAATGATCCGCGAGATTCCAAAGCCGTGATCCTGAGCATCCATCCCGGCGCGGGCGGCACCGAGTCCTGCGATTGGGCCGAGATGCTCTACAGAATGGTAATGCGCTTCTGCGAGCGCCGTGAGTATGTTGCCGAAGTGGTCGACTACCAACCCGGCGAAGAGGCGGGAATCAAGAGCGTGACCATCACCGTGAACGGCCCCTTTGCATACGGAAACCTCAAGTCGGAAGCCGGCGTCCACCGGCTGGTCCGCATCTCACCCTTTGACTCCAACAAGCGCCGCCACACCTCCTTCGTCGCCATCGAGGTGCTCACCGAGGTCGACGAAAACATCCAGATCGAGATCCGCGAGGAAGACCTCAAGATGGACGTCTTCCGTTCCAGCGGGGCCGGCGGACAGAAGGTCAACAAGACCAGTTCCGCCGTTCGATTGACGCACATCCCCTCGGGCATCGTCACCGCATGCCAGATCGAGCGCTCGCAGAGCCGCAACCGGACCGTCGCCATGCAACTCCTGCGCTCGAAGCTGTACGACATCGAGATGCGAAAGAAGGAGGCCGAACTCGCCGCTCAGCGCGACGGACAGCAGGATGTCGCATGGGGCAGCCAGATCCGAAGCTACGTCCTGCACCCATACCAGATGATCAAAGACCACCGGACGGGCGTCGAAACAGGCAATGTGGATCGCGTACTCGACGGCGATCTCGACATCTTCATCGAAGGCTACCTCAAGTGGGATCTCAAACGAAAGAGTAACTGACGGACATGACCGAACAAGAACATCACTCCACCGAACAGGACCTGATTCAAAACCGAATCCGCAAAATGGAGCGCATCCGCGCGCGAGGAGACGAGCCTTTCAAGTACGTCTTCAACCGCTCCCACTCCATCGGCGATGCGCGCGCCGCATTCGAGAAAGCCGAGGCGGAAGCCGCCGACGAAGAGCATATCGATCTGCACGTCGAACTTGCCGGACGGATGACGGCCTTCCGAAGCCACGGCAAGAGCAGTTTCGCGGACCTGCGCGATGATACCGCCCGCGTCCAGGTCTACTTCAACCAGAAGACGCTCGGAGACGCGCCTTACGCCGAACTCGACGATCTCGACATCGGCGACTTTGTAGCCGTCTCCGGAAAAGTGAAGCGGACGCGCACCGGCGAGGTCACCGTCTTCGCCGACTCGCACCAGATCCTCACGAAATCGCTCCGCGCCCTCCCCGAGAAATACCACGGCCTGACGGACGTCGAGACGCGTTACCGGCAGCGTTACCTGGACATGGCCGCCAATCCCGAAATCCTCGACAAGTTCCGCACCCGGATCGCCATCATCTCCACGTTGCGCGAGTGGCTCACCGCCCGCGGCTTCATCGAGGTCGAGACGCCCATGCTCCACCCCATCCCCGGCGGAGCCACCGCGCGTCCGTTCATCACCCATCACAACACTTACGACCGCGACCTCTATCTGCGCATCGCCCCCGAACTCTATCTCAAGCGCCTCATCGTCGGCGGTTTCACGAAGGTCTTCGAGATCAACCGCTCATTCCGGAACGAAGGCGTCGACACGAAGCACAACCCCGAATTCACAATGATGGAACTATACGAGGCCTACCAGGATTACATAGGACTGATGGACGAGACGGAGGAAATGCTCGCCACCGTCATCGAAAAGACAAAAGGCGGAACCACGTTCGAGTATCAGGGCGAGCAGATCGATGCAAAGCGCCCCTGGAAGCGTATCGCGCTATTCGAGGCGATCCGGCAGTTTGCCGGAATCGACCTTGAGGCCACACGCGACCGGGACGCGGCCGCGAAGATGGCCGAAAGCGCCGGCGTCGATGTGGACCCCGCGATGGGATACGGCAAGATTGTGGACGAGGTCATGAGCGAGAGAGTTCAGCCGCACCTTGTGCAGCCCACGTTCCTGTATGACTACCCCATCGAGATCTCCCCGCTCGCCAAACGGAAGCGCGGAAATCCCGCGCTGACGGAGCGCTACCAGGCATTTATCGGGCGGCTCGAGATGACGAACGCATTTTCCGAACTAAACGATCCAATCGATCAGCGCCAGCGATTCATGGCCCAGGTCGAACTCCGCGAGCAGGGCGACGAAGAAGCGCAGTATCTCGACGAGGATTTCATTACGGCCCTCGAAGTTGGAATGCCGCCCACCGCCGGCCTCGGCTTGGGCATCGACCGGCTCGCAATGCTATTGACCGACTCCGCGTCGATCCGCGAGGTAATAATCTTCCCGCAACTGCGAGTGATCTGACCACAAACGATCCTCGCCTTGAGGGCTTTGAGAATGCGGTTTGAGTCCTACGTAGCGTCACGATACTTGCGCGGCAAGCGCAAGAGCCGCTTCATCAGCCTCATCACCGTGATTTCAATCGCGGGGGTCAGCGTCGGCGTGATCACGCTCATCGTCGTAATGAGCGTCATGACCGGCTTTGACATCGCACTCCGCGACACCATCATCGGAAACCGCTCGCATCTCATCATTCAAGAACGCGGCAAGTCCACCATCGGCGCCCCTGAGGAAGTCATCAAGCAGGTCGAGGCCCTGTGTCCCGAGATCGTTGCGTCAGGCCCTTTGACGCAAATCGAAGCCATACTTAGGACCAAATTCGGGAGCCACGAGGAATTCTCCGGCGCGTTCGTTGTCGGCGTAGATCCCGTGCGCGAACAGAACGTCACCCAACTCGCCGACAACCTCACACACAAGAACGGGCGCATTTTCGGCGAGGGACGCCTTCCCGGCGAGAAGGAAATCGTGATAGGCTACAAGATCGCCATGAAGATCGGCGCCCGGGTCGGCACCGAGGTCCAGGTCTTCACGCCGCGCCAGACCGTCGCGCCCATGGGCCTCCGTTCCGGACGCGGCGTGTGGCTAACCGTCAGCGGCATTTCGCAAGCGCAGATGTCCGATTTCGACATGTACTTCGCGTTCGTTGACATCGCAACGATGGAACTCCTCACGGGGAACAAGGGCGTCGAACAAATCCACTGCAAGCTCCGCGATCCTTTTCTCGCGGACAGCGTGGCAAGCAAGATTGACCGCGAACTCGGCCTTCGCGCAACCACGTGGTACGAAAGCCAGGAAGCCTTCTTCGGCGCCCTGAAGCAAGAGAAGTTTATGATGTTCATCATTCTCGCGTTTATCGTGCTGGTGGCCGCATTCAACATCACCAGCACGCTCATCATGGTCGTCATGGAGAAGAAACGCGACATCGGAATCCTCCGCACGATCGGCGTCAGCCGCGGAAGCGTCCTCGTGATTTTCGTTTTCGAGGGCCTATTCATCGGACTCAGCGGCACCTTTCTGGGCGTGGCCAGCGGAACCTTGCTCGCCTACAACCTCAACCCCGTCGCCGAGTTCGTCGCGGGCCTCTTTGGCCTCGACATTTTCAACAGTCAGATATACTACTTCGATCGCATCCCCGTCGCCGTTGTGCCGTGGGACATCGCCTGGATAACCATCTCCGCCGTGATTCTCACGTTCGTCTCCACGCTCTATCCCGCCTGGAGCGCCGGGCGACTCGACCCCGTGGAGGCCCTGCGCTATGAGTAGAGTCATCGAGTGCAGGAAGCTCACAAAGACGTACTACGACGCCGGCCGCGAACTTCGAATCCTCAAGGGCGTCGATCTCACCATACACGAAGGCGAGATCATGGCAATCACCGGACCGTCCGGCGCGGGCAAGAGCACGCTTCTCCACCTTATCGGAACCCTGGACCGCCCCACCTCCGGCGAGATCCTTTTCCGCGACAAGCCCCTCTCGAAGCTCAGCCGCCGCGCCGTCGATCAGATCCGCAACAAAGAGGTCGGTTTCGTATTCCAGTTCTACCATCTCCTCCCCGAGTTCAGCGCGCTCGAAAACGTCATGATGCCATCCGTCTGCAAAGGCGCGCGCCGTTCCGCATGCCGGCCTCGCGCAGTCGAATTGCTCACCAAGGTCGGCCTCGAGGATCGAATGACACACAAGCCCGGACAACTGAGCGGCGGCGAGCAGCAGCGGGTCGCCATTGCCCGCGCCCTGTTCAACAGTCCAAGCGTCATTCTCGCCGACGAACCCACCGGGAATCTCGACGAACACACCGGCGTGGAACTCATGGACCTCCTCTGGCAACTCAACGATACCGACCATATCACCGTCGTCATCGTCTCACACGACGAACAACTCGCCGCGCGCGCCCATCGTTGGATCTACCTGCACGAAGGAGTCGCCGCCTCAAAACCGCAATAGCCTCGTTCCCTCGATCTAAGGAGGATACACTCGTGGAATCTGTGTTATATGCCGAACTGACGCCGCGGCAGTTCCGCGCGCGCCTCGCCGCCGCGCCCATCGCCTACCTACCATTGGGCACGTTGGAATGGCATGGCGAGCACTTGCCTTTGGGCAGCGACGGGATCCAGTCGCAGGCCTTTTTCGTCGAACTTGCGCGTCGCGCCGGCGGCATCGTCCTCCCCATGCTCTCGTTCGGACCCGACATGCAAAAGGAACACGAAGGTCGCGAGTATTACGGCATGGACATCCTCTCGTACCCGGGCGCCTCGCCACAGCAACTGGCCGGAAGCGCATATTGGATTCGGCAGGAACTGTTCGAGCAACTCCTCGACGCCATCGTGCGGCAGTTGGTGCGCGCAGGGTTCAAGATCGTCGTCGCCCACGGGCACGGGCCGTCTGTCTGTGCTTTCCTTGGGAAGAAGACCGAGTGGGAGAACGCGCACGGCATCAAAGCGTTCGCGTGCTGGCGTGAAGACGAGAGCGACGGCCTCGGAATACAGACGGACCATGCCGCCGCCAATGAAACCTCGCTGGTGATGGCCCTCCGCCCCGACCTGGTCGCGATGGAGAACCTCGATCCGGACCCGAACGTGCCGCCGCTTGGCGTCGGAGGCGACGACCCACGCGTGCACGCAAGCGTCGAGCGCGGAAGCAAAGCGATAGCGATGCAGGTCGAGCGGATGGCGGGTGTGTTGAAAGAGACTCTGAAAGGGCTATCCAAGAAGTCCTGAGTTCTTACCACGAAGGAACCATCTGAAAACCCAATTCCGCGACTGAGTGGCTCCCTTTGTAAGAAATGCCCGGCATCTGCCACTATTCTTGCTGAAGCGACTGTTCACGGAGGCGAGCGATGCTCGGACAGGAAGAGACATTCCGTCGATGGCTCAAGGAGCATCGCGGAATACTGGTAAAGGTGAGCAGGGCATATACCAGCGGAGAACATGATCGCGAGGATCTTTCTCAGGAAATACTCATGCAGTGGTGGCGTTCGATCCCGTCTTTCCGGCAGGATGCGCGTGAGTCGACGTGGGTATACCGGGTGGCGATAAATACGGCGATGACCTGGCGACGCGACTCCAGAAACGGGAGGAAGTCTGAGACGCTCAAGGGAGATCTGCCGTGTCCGAGAGCGCTCCCCGATGACTCAGCCTCGGATAACGAATTGGTCGAGTGGCTGTACGCTGAGATGGCGGCATTGCCGAAGGCGGATCGTTCGCTGCTTCTGCTGTATCTAGAGGGCATCAGCTACCGAGACATGGCCGAAATCCTTGGCATCTCGGAGACCAACGTCGGCGTCAAACTCAATCGCCTGAAAAAGCAACTGGCGGAACGTGGAAGGGAGAGCGATCATGGACATTGATGCAATTGTCAAGGCGTGGCAATCACAGGAGCCTCCCAAACCCGCTGAGGACCAAGAGACGCTGGTGCAAAGGGCGATTCGTAACAGCCGGAAATTGGACCGAGGCGTATTCTGGCGCGACGTTCGTGAATCGGTTGTGGCAGTGGCGATGGCCGTTCTCTGTATTGTGTTGGCGCATACCCTCGCCCGGCGCGAGTGGCCGTTGTATGCCGCCGCCCTCTGCTGTATGTGGATCCCCATCTTCCTTGTCGCAGACCGGCGAAGACAACCCAAGCCCCGCGCCGATGCGACCACAGTGGAAGCGATAGAGGAATCATTGCAGCGCGTCGATCATCAGATCTGGCTTCTGCGCAATGTCGTGTGGTGGTACCTATTGCCATGTGGACTGGCATTCCTCTTCATCTCCGGCGAGGCATGCTTTCAGGTTCTTCAGGAAGACCGACTCCTAAACTATGGCCCGTTCCTGAAAAGCATAGGCTGGTGCACCGCTCTCTATATCGGCATCTATCTCCTCAATCAGTGGGCTGTGAGATCGCCGCTCATGCCCCTGAAACGCGAGTTGGAGGCGGCGCTCAAAGAGTTGCGGAGGGACGCATAGCGGTGAGGACTCAATTCTCCAACGCACAAAGGACAATGCTGTGAGTTATCAAGTTGGTATTGACACGATCCATCTGAAGCCAACGCCACGTCTCGCGCACACGGAGTATTGTTCGAACGATGCGTTGCGCAGACGACTGACCCAAGACGGCCGCAAGTTTGAAGATGCTCTGGAAATGGACTTCATCTGGAGCGTTCACGACGGCCCGGTCCCTTGGGGCGAGCGCGGCCGCGTGACGGACATGGGACACTCGGAGTTCGTTGAAAACGGCGCGGACAAACGTCCGCCGAAGGTGTGCCCGTTCGCCGATCCCGAACAGGTCCTCGAATTCGACGCCGTCAAGGAGTATGGCCTTCCGGAGTTCGATGCCCTTGTTTCTTTCTATGAGAATTACTACCGCGAGAGTCAGGCGGCCTTCTCGAATCAGGTCTTCACCGGCGGATACTACAAGACGATCGTCTCCGGCGCAATCGAAGCGTTCGGCTGGGACATGCTGCTGACGGCCGCGGCGGATCAGGAACGGTTTGAGCGGGTCCTCGATTCCATCTTCCGCCTGAGCCTTCACTACTACAAAGCGTGGGCGAAGACCTCCATCGAAGTGTTTATCTCCCACGACGACATGGTGTGGACGGAAGGCGCTTTCATGGATCCGGCATTCTACCGGCGCGTGATCTTTCCGCGTTACGCGGAACTCTGGTCGGTCTTGAAGCGCGCCGGCAAGAAGGTGCTATTCTGCTCGGACGGCAACTTCGGCGAGTTCGTCGATGACATCGCCAAGGCCGGCGCCGACGGCTTCATCTTCGAGCCGATGACGCCGCTGGAACCGGTCGTGGCGGCATACGGAAAGACGCACTTCATCGCGAGCAGCAAAGTCGATTGCCGGACGCTCACGTTCGGAACGCAGGCCGAGATCCGGGCCGAGGTCGACGCGACCCTGGCCCTTGCGTTCGATTGCCCGGGATTCATGTGCGCAGTCGGCAATCACATACCAAGCAACGTACCAATCGAAAACGCCTTGTTCTATCTGAACTATCTGGAGTCGAAGTGGAACCGGCCAGCCGCCTGATCCGCTTCAAGGCCCCTTTCCGCCAACTTCCCGCCCATTGCCTATGCGCAGTGGACGCAGGGCGCTCTCCTCCGCCTCCGGGAGGAGTATGACCTGCAATCCGGGATGGACCTCGCAATACCGCCGGACTTTTTCGGGTCCCAACACGAAGAAGGCCGTGCCGAGCGCATCAGTCTCCATCCCCGAAGGGCCTATGACGGTAACGCTCAGCATGCCCTCGACGGGCCGGCCCGTGTGGGGATCGAAAATGTGACAGTACTTCTTGCCATTCAACTCGAAGAACTTCTCGTAGCTGCCGGAAGTGGAAAGGGCCTGATCGCGCAGGAAAACCTCGTCCAGGGACTTCTGATCGTTGTATGGATTTCGGATGCGGACTTTCCAAGCGCCTTCATGCGGCGGCGCGCCAAGTACCACGATTGAACTCGTGCCCGCGCTCAGGGCCGCCGCCTTGACACCGTGACGTTTCAGCACTCCCAGCGCGCGGTCGAGGGCAAGTCCTTTTCCGATACCGCCGAAATCCAGCCGGACCCCTTCCTGTGAAAATGAGATCGTGCGCTCATTACGGTCGATCTCGACCTTGTCCATACCGACCTTCGCACGTGCATCAGCAAGTTCCTGCTCCGAGGGAAGCCTTCGATCCGCGGACTCGGAGCGATAGAAGCCCCAAAGATTCACAAGCGGCCCGACCGTAACGTCGAATGCTCCTCCGGTTTCCGCGTGGACCTGCTTGCAGTAGCTGAGAAGATCTATCACGTCCGGCGCGGCTTTGACGGGTCCCGTGGCGGCATGATCATTGATGTACGTGACCTGACTGTCCGGCCGCCATACGCTTATCCGGCTGTCGAGGTCATCCACAACGGCAAATGCCTCATCGGCAATCTTGCGGATTTCGCCAGTATCCTTATCTCCCGGGCGTGTAAAGATCGTGAAGGCGAACTCCGTGCCCATTGCCCCGTGGGTAAACGTTTCCTTGAGAATCGGCCCAGCGACGGCATTCGAGCCTGCAATCAGCCACATCGCCAGCAGGACAAGCACTGACGCGGAGGAAGAAGCTGTCCTCAACATGGCGACACTCCCAATGCCTCCGCTTCCGGCGGTTACGTCCTTAGCTCGAAGGCGAGGAGAAGGATCTCCTCGACGATAGCTTCCGCGGCCCCGGGGCGCGCGAGGGATGCCGCGCCGCGCCCCATTTCCTGCAACCGTCCAGGATCGGCGAGCGCGCTTTTCAGAATCTCGACCAGCCGCGCGCCGGTGCATTCCTTGTCGAGTTCCACGATGGCCGCCCCGGCCTTCTCGAAGGCGCGCGCGTTCTGCTCCTGATGGTTGTCCGTGGCAAACGGATACGGCACGAGCAGCGAGGGCTTGCCAAGCATGGCGATCTCCGCCGTGCTTGAGGCGCCCGCGCGGCTCACGATGAAATCCGCCGCCGCGCACGCGGTCACCATGTCATTGATGAAGGGGAAGACGTCGGCCTTGCACGGCGCCTTTGCCGCTGCGGCCCGTGCCGACTGTGCGTCAGCCTGTCCCGTCATCCATAGGAATTGCACTTCCTCGCATCCGAACTGCATGATGGCTTCGGCGACCGCCGCGTTGATCGTGTGCGCGCCCTGGCTGCCACCGCTCACCAGCACCACGGGTACGTTCGGATCGAGTCCCATCGCCGCGCGCGCGGATGCTTTGTCAGGAGCATGCGCGAACCCCGCGCGCACCGGATTACCCACCACGCGGGACTTTTCCTTCGGGTAGTCTCCCAGCGTGTCAGGGTAGCTCAGCAACAGCCGCGTGGCGCGCGGCGCCAGCAACCGGTTAGCCATGCCGAGCCGTTTGTTCTGCTCATGCAGAACGGTGGGTACGCCGAGCCGCTGCGCGGCGTAACACAGCGGAAGCGAGACGTATCCCCCAACGCCCACCACCACCTGGGGCCGGAGCGTCTTGATGTACATCATGGATCGCGCGACGCCGAGGGCCAGCTTTGCAGCAACCCAAGCCTGGCGCGGGGAACGCTTGCGCGGCCACCCTTCCACGGGAACGCCGCGAAAAGGCACGCCGATCCGCTCGGCAACCTGTTGCTCGATGCCGCCTCTGCGGCCGACCCAGTGGATCATGAGCCGGGGATCGCGTTTCTGAAGCTCTTCAATGATGGCCACGGCGGGCGAAGTGTGCCCGCCGGTGCCGCCTCCCGTAATCATGATCTGCATCGTATCGCCCTGCGTCAGATTACTCCCGCGGGTTTCATTTCTTGCCGTAGGTGACGCCCTGCCAGTCGTCAGTGCGGAACGGCGATGCCGGCAGCCCCGCGCCATTGTAAAGATTGCATTCGGGGTTGTTCGCCCAGGCGTAGCGCACCGACACCGGCTGCGCGACTTTCCCGGAACTCACGACGACTTCCTTGCCCTCGATCTTCGCGTCGGCCCACACAAACTTCTTATCGGCCCCGGCAATCGCGAAGCCTTTCAGCGCGCCACCGCCTTTCGCCACTAGCCCACCATCGGCGTGATCGAACGTGATCTCGATTGCGTTACCCTTGACCTTCATCGCTTTGTACATCGGCCCGGAGAAGGCTACTTCCTTATCGTACACCTTTTCGAGGGCGTTCAATGCAAGCCGTTTCCCGACGTCCTGCTTGTTCTTCGGGTGGATGTCCTTTGCCTCGCCGATGTCGATGATGACCGCCATCCCCGTGTTCTTCAAGGCAAGCGTCATCGTTTGCGCTTCGCGCAGCTCGGCCCAGTCTGAATCCGCCGGCTCAGGCAGCGTGTCCGTGAAGTTGGCCAGTTGGACGAAATAGAAAGCGAACGGCCCTTCGCCCCACGCGCGCCGCCAGTCCTCGATCATCGTCGGAAACAGTTTGCGATACTGATACGCGCGGCCCGCGTTGGATTCACCCTGGTACCACACCGCGCCGCTGATGGCGAACGGCGTCAGCGGCGCAATCATCGCGTTGAAGAGGCCGCTCGGACGCCAGGGGTTGTCAGGCCCACGCGGCTCGCCGGGTTTCTTGGGTTCGGGCTGTCCATCGGCCTTGGCCTTCTCCGCTGCCTTCTGCCACTCCGCCAGCGCCTTGTCATACGCCTCTTTCGCCTTCGGATATTCGGCAAGCGTCTTGTCCCAATCCTCGACCATATACTTGAGGTCAGGATCTTTTTCGAGCGTGGCCCGGCTGGTCCAGGATTCCGCCGGCGTGCCGCCCCAGGAAGTGTGAATCAGACCCACCGGAAGCTTCAGATCCTTGTGGAGTTCGCGGCCGAAGAAGTACAGCACCGCCGAGAATTCTGGGATGGACTGCGGACTGCAAGCCACCCAGCTTCCTTCGCAATTATCCCGTGGCTCGCCCGCGACGGTGCGCTTGACGTAGAACAGGCGGATCTCAGGATAATTCGCGGCGGCGATTTCCTTCTCGGGATCATTTGACCCGCTGACGGACATCTGCATGTTTGATTGGCCCGAGCCAACCCAGACCTCGCCAACAAGGATGTCCGAAAACTTCAAAGTGTTGCCTTTCCCGGCGATGGTCATCTCGAACGCACCCCCGGCCTTCATCTTCGGGAGCTTGACCATCCATTTGCCCTTCTCGTCCGCTACCGCCGACACTGTTCTCTTGTTGAATGTCACGGACACCTTCTCTCCGGGATCCGCTTTGCCCCAGATCGGCAACGCCTTGCCCTCCTGCAACACCATATGATCGCCGATGATGTTCGGCACGCTTACCGCGGCGTCGGCGGATACCGACACTATCAACAACAGACAAACGAGGCTCGCAGTCAACTTCCGCATAACCGACTTCCGCATAACTTGTCTCCTCCCATGAACCTGAAACCAACGTTCCACCATAGACCCGCAACAATTTCACCACCTCACGCCGGTTAGTCACGTCGGCGGGTTGCCCTTGCCGTAGATCTGTTTGTACGCGTTGCACGCTGGACAGTTCTTCTCGGCCTTCGCAAGCATCTCGGCGAATTTTGAGTCTGGCCATCGCCGCGCGACGTTGCACGCCGGGCATATCCGGCTCAGAAACGCAAGCAGTTGTGTTTTCGTCATGATATGCTCCCTTCGTTTACGGCACGACCGCATCGATTTCCGGGAAAAACATCCCTGTAACATACTCCGTTTGAAAATCTGGGTCCATCGAGAGATCGATGTGCCTCGTTTGCCGGGCGAGTTCCTCCGCCCGGCAGCGCACCGCTTGCGACACTGCTGCGAGCCGCGCACCCGCAAGCGACGTGTTGCCGACGAAGTGGATCCGATGCCGTTCGAGCTCATTGGGAAGCAAACCAATCCGTTGCGCGTTGCTTCGCCGGATGAAGTTTCCGAAACCGCCCGCGATCAGGACCCGGTCGAGTTGCCGCGCTTCGAGTCCCGCGCGGCGCAAGAGAATGGTGAACCCCGCGCGAATCGCCGCCGTGGCCAACTGAAGTTCGCGGATGTCCTTCTGTGTCAGAAGGACCGGTGCGCCGGTGCGCGTTTCCTCCGGCGTGGCGAGCGTGAACGCGGGACCGTCATCGGTCTCAACGACGCGCTTGCGAATTGAGAACGGTACGCTGTCCGGAATTCCATCAGGACCCAAGAGTAGGCCCTGCCCCATCAGTATCCCATGCCGGAGCAATTCCGCCACGGTGTCGATGAGCGCCGAGCCACACAGCCCGACAGGGGCAACGTCGCCGATGACGCCGATGCGCACGTCGTCGTCGAACATGACCTTCTCGATGGCGCCCGCCGTCGCCCGCATGCCGTGGGTGATACGCGCGCCTTCGAAGGCGGGTCCCGCCGCGGTCGACGCGGCCAGCAGCCGGCCCTCGTGAGAAACCACAATCTCTCCGTTCGTTCCGATATCCACAAGGACCATCGGACGATCCGCGTCAGCCAGCCCCGTGGCCACAAGCCCCGCCACCGTGTCGCCGCCGACAAACCCGCCGATGACCGGGAACACATACGCGCGGCCGCCCGAGTGGATGTTAAGACCGAGTTCGGCCGCACGCAGCATCAACCCGTGCCCCGTCGCCGGGGCAAAGGGCACCTCGCCCAACGCCGACGGGTCCACTCCTTCCAGCAGGTGCTGCATCGTCGTATTGCCGGCGAAGGTGGCTTCGTAGATGCGCGACGGCGCTACACCGGACAGGTCCGCGAGTTCGCGGAGCATGTCATTGACTTCGCCGATGATCGCGGCGTGAAGCCGGCGCAAACCCTCGGCGTTGCCGCGCGCGAACAGGATGCGTGATATCACGTCATCCCCGTGGATTGTTTGCGGATTCATCCGCGACACGCTTGCCCGCTCGTGGCCGGTGGCGAGATCGAGCAGCACGCCGACGAGCGTCGTGGTGCCAATGTCGAACGCTACGGCATAGCATTCGCGTTCCGTGTTTCCCTGCTCGAAATCGATGAGTTGGTGGTCCGCCAAGACCGCGGTGCCGCGAAAATCCCACGCGCGGAGACGCCCCGGGAGTTCACGCAGGAGTTCGAGGTCCAGCTTGAAGGGACCGGCAACGCTCTGCATGCGATCCACATCAGGCGCTTCGTCCTCGCGGCCCGGCGGAGAGAGTTCGACGTATTTCTTGCGCACCGCCGCGTCGGAAACGTCCATGGCCTGGCTGTCCGTACCCGCCAGGATCTTGAACGTCGAGGTTAGCAAGGATGTTTCGGGCACATCGACGGTCATCTGACCGCAGACACAGGACTGGCAGGCGAGACGAAAGCCGTCTGAGACCTCCTGGACAGAAAAGACCTTCACCTCGGCTGCGGTCGGCTCACAGGCGTTGGCGAGCACCCTTACCCTGCATTTTCCGCAGGTCCCCTGCCCCCCGCATGGCATGTTGAGCGCAATTCCAACCCGCCCAGCCGCTTCCATGAGCTTCGTGTCCTTCAACACAAAGACCGTGCGGCCGTGCGGCTCGAACTTGACTGGTATTTCGGATTCACGCATCGATGATCATTCCAGTGTAAGGCGTCACGATCTTAATGAATAACCAGGCCGGAAACAAACGCTGCGACGCACCCCCACATCCGCGAGCGACGACTCTGTAGTCCGGAACAGCGTCATTCCCGCGAAAGCGGGAATCCAGAACACACGCGCCGCTCCGCAACCTCCGCGCTGGATTCCCGCCTTCGCGGGAATGACGCAGTGTTCCAGACTCGCTGACAGAACGGGCGCACTTTGACACGGATTGCGTGGACGCCTATAGTCCTTTCATCGAATGACGGTCCATAATACGGGCGGAGGGCGTGTCTTCTACACCTCGCTCGGAGGCGTCGATGACTTTCAGAACGAGACCTTTCAGACCCTTATTGTGAATGCGCTCTTTTGGGCGGCGGGCCGCGAAGTCGCGGAAAAGGCGCCGACCGAGAAACCTGGCGTCAGTCGACATTGACGATGGCGGCCGCATGATTGTGCCCGCCCATATGTCGATCCATAATACGGGCGCTTGGGAGGGACTTTGCGTGGCGCAGCGATTCTTATACAGCGTCTTCACGAAACCATGGAAAACGGCGCTGACGGACCTGGCGAAGCATGTGAGGAAACTCGGTTTCGACGGCATCGAGTTGCCCGTGAGGGCGGGCTACCAGGTGGAACCTAAGTTCGTCGCGAAGGGATTGCTCAATGCGGCCAAGATCCTCGCCGACAACGGCCTTCTGATCTTCAGCATCGCGGGGCCGGCGGACGAAGCCACGATTGCCGCTTGTGGAGAAGCGGGCGTGCCGGTCATCCGCATATGCGTGGGCATCGAGGGCAATCACTATCTTGCGGAAGAGGCGCGGCGGCGAAAAGAGTTCGACAAACTGGTTCCGCTGCTCGAAAAACATGGCGTGAAGCTGGGCCTGCAAAACCACTGCGGCAAATCCGTGGCGAACGCAATGCAGTTGCGAAGTCTCGTCAAGAAGTATGATCCGGGAAAGATAGCCGTTGTGTGGGACGCGGCCCACAACGCCCTCAACGGCGAGGAGCCGGAGCACGCGATAGACATCGTCTGGTCGCATCTCTGCATGGTCAATCTCAAGAACGCATTCTGGAAACTTCGCACGGGACCAGAGGCGCCGTACGCGCAATGGACGGACTATTGGACGACGGGGCGTCACGGGCTCGCATCCTGGCCGCGCGTCGCGGCGGAACTGAAACGGCGCAAATGGACCGGCGTGCTCTGTCTCAGCGCCGAGTATTCCGATCACGACGCGGTCGAACGGCTCATTGCGGACGACCTGTCCTTCGCCAAATATCTTTTCGATTCAGCCTGAACCGATGCCTTCATCTCAAAGCCCGCACGGAAGCCTTGCGTGCACCGGCGGCAACCGCGCGCAAAATCCACTTCATCGTTTCTGGTCAAGATGCACAAGAAGTCTTGCCCTCTCCGTACTACTTCAAGATCTTGTTTTCTTGCCAAGATTTTTGTGTTCTTTGAGTTCTTTGTGGTTAAGATTACGTGGACTTATCCGTTTGGTTGCGGCTATGCCGTGCTAGGTCCATCTCGTCCACTTCGTCCACAAGGCTCCCGGGCGCAACGGGAAGATACCGTCCGCCATTGGTGTTTACTTGGATAGAGCGTTGCGGCACAGCACCGATACAGAAAGCCGACCGCAAAAAGCTCAGTGTTTAGAGAAGGAGGATGTGGTCATGTATATGGCAAAGACCGACGGATGGTACCTCGAACGTATCATCTGGCTGATCGCGGGTATCTTCACCCTCGGCGGCACGATACTGGCGTGGCTCGTTAGCCCGTGGTGGCTGATCCTAACGGGTCTTGTCGGCGTCAATCTCCTGATCTTCGCGTTTACGGGATTCTGCCTGATGGCCAACATCCTGTACGGCCTTGGTGCCGTGCCCCGCATCCAACACGAAAAGCACGCGTCGCTTGGGTGAGGCGGCGTCCTCCGGGCGCGGAAGGCTTGCGCGCGCGGCCGCGTTTTCGTCAACGGCGGCTTTTGGGAATTGGCTCGATGAGGCCTTGCAGAATTCCGATGGAATAGGGCCAGATGACGATCCAGCGGGCCAGCCAGCGCGGAAATGCCTTCGCGAAACTGCGAAATGATGCAGTGAGATACGCGAGCGTGAGCATGAGCGGCATGATGCACAAGGCCAGTCCCGCAAGCGGGCGAAAGGGCATCAATGCTAGCCCTGACAGGAATATCAGGGCAAGAACGGGGATCGCGAGCGTGTACCACCAGAGGCCGCCGCGAAATCCCGCCGCGCGCATCATTATGACGATTCCTTTGCCCATGCGGACGCTCTTGCGCATCAGGTTCGGGAAGCTGGTCTCGTAGTGGTGCTGCGCGGCCACGCGCTCTTCAAACCAGATCTTATAACCGGCTTTGATGAGCGCCATCGAGATGTAAACGTCCTCGGCGTTGCTGTGTCCGGGCAGATCGAGCCAGCCGCCGACCTTGCGCAACGCCTCGGCGCGGAAGTAGCTGTTTCCGCCGACGACGCCGTCGGTCTCGCCTGTTGTCCTGGTCTCGACGAGGAACCACATGTGATGCAGCCAGCTCGCGAAGGTGCGCGGCCCGACCGAGGGATGGCGTCCCGTGCCGGCGGCCATTTCGGGATGTGTGTCGAGCGCATGCTTCGCCGCCTCGACCCACTCCGGCACGAGCACGCAGTCGGCATCGGTGAATGCCAGATATTCGGTCGTGCACGCGGCCAGGACGGCGTTCCGGGACTGGAACAGGCCGACGCCGTGGCTTGCTATCACTCGGGCGCCGTAGGACTCTGCAACGGCCGCGGTCGGATCCGAAAGCTCGTGGACGCAGACGATGACTTCGTCCGGTGCTAGGGTCTGGGCACGGATGCTTTGCAGGCATGCGCCGATGCACTTCTCTGCCTGGTGGGCGCAAACTGCTAGTGTTAGCGTCGCCATATGCGGTTACCCTGGATTCGGCAGTTGAAGGCGCGGAGGTTCTTGTTGCATTGGATCGGGGCCATTATAATCCGTGGGGACGCGAATGGGAAGAAGGCGGTCCTCTTGGAAGGCACACCGAAAAAACGAACGCGTTATCACTACCTCTGGATCATCGGGGGCTGCATCTATCTCACGGCGATCTGGTACGTCGGTTGGGATAAGTTCCGCGACGCGTTTCTGAATCTCAGACCCGTTGCGCTGCTTTGGGTCGCGGCAACGTTGTTGGCGTCGATCTGGTTGCGGGTGCTGAAGTGGCGGCTGGCGCTGGATACGCGGCCCATCACGCAGTTGTACTTCCTATCGAAGGCGGGCGGGGAACTGACGCCGAGCCGCGTGGGCGAGCTTTCGCCCCTGCTGCTTCGGAAGTTTCGCACGCCGCGTGTCGCGGCGTGGATCGTCGTGGACCGCCTGCTCGAGATCTCGGCCACGCTTGCATACGGCGCGTTTGGGGCCGTCATGCTTAGGTCGAGCCGCTCAGGACTGCTGCCGATGGTGGGAGCCGCTTCCGTTCTATTCGTAGTGGCGCCGGTGTTCCTGGTCACGCGGCGGCGCCTTTTCCTGTGGATCAAACAAAGAGCGGCGGAACAGGGCCTCGCGCATCGGGCAGCTTCCTTCCTCGCGGAAGTGAGCGGCGAAGTATGGGAGTTTCGGACACGAGTATTCATCGCCGCCGGGCTCACGCTGCTCACCACGGGATTGGACATTTTCAGCGGCGTGCTGATATACAATGGATTCGGTCAGCATCTCTCGTTCGGGTTGCTGGCCGCGGCACAGTGCATGCACGGGATCATCTCGGCGATTCCGTTTCTGCCGAACGTGACCGGTGTGCCGTACGTGGCGGTCGGTGTGCTCTTGAATCAAGTGGGCGGCGTCCCGATCGAGGTCATCGCCGCTGCCGTGACCGTATACGTGCTCTTGGGCAGCACGCTGTTCTGGGGCTCGCTTGGGATGAGCGCGTGGAGTTGGGGAGGCGGGAAAGATGAGGGATAAACAGGCTGCGCTGTTTGATCGGCTGGCCGCGAGGGATTGCCTCTACGAGTACACGCCGGAGGCGCTCGCCGCGGTGGACGGTCTCGTGCGGCATAAGGGACGCCTGCTCGATGTCGGCTGCGGTGACGGGACGTTGGGGGCCGCCCTCGAATCCGAGATGGTCGTTGGTCTCGACCTTTCCGAGCGATGTGCACGACTAGCGAACCGGAAGGGCCTCCGGGCAGTCGTCGCCGACGCCGTCCGGGGTTTGCCCTTTGCGGGGGAATCGTTCGACACGATCTACTGCATCGACGTACTGCATCATCTGGGACAGGCGTGGGAACCGGTGTTTACGGAACTTGACCGCGTCCTCAAATGCGGGGGCGCGCTGATCATCGTCGAACCTGACGCGCGCAATCCGTTGGTGCGCTGGACGCAGGCGCCGCGTTCGCCGATTCGCGTTGCGCCGTTCGACAACGAGCCCGCCATCCACCCGCGCGAGTTGCTGCCGCATCTTCAGGAACGGGGTTATGCTTGCGGGTGTGAGCCGTTCCATCTCGACGCCCAGCAGGTGGTGCGCGACGTGTTTCCGCTGTGGCAGCGGCTGCTCAAAGCGCCGTTCGTACTTGCGTTGGCGCTCTATTGCCGACGGAGGCCAAACAAGTTCCTCATCACGGCGCGAAAGCCCATATCCGTTTGATCCGTTCAGAGCGCGGATGACATAATCGCGCCGCTAATCGCGCGTTTCATGGCGACGCGAGGAACGTAGAGTCCATTTCCCAAGCACGGAGCACGTTTCATCATGGTGAGAATCGGCATTATCGGCGGGTCGGGCTTGGAAGACCCTGGGATAATCAAGAACGCGCAGGAAATCGACGTGGAAACGCCGTACGGTCCGCCAAGTTCGCCGCTTACCACCGGAACCATTGAAGGTGTCGACGTTGTGCTCCTCGCCCGGCACGGCCGCCACCACACGATCACGCCCACGCACGTCAACTTCCGCGGCAACATATGGGCGCTGAAGCAGGCCGGTTGCACGCACATCATCGCCACAACCGCCGTGGGCAGTCTGCGAGAGGAGATCAAGAGGGGCGACCTCGTAATCATAGACCAATTCATCGATTTCACTCGATTCCGGAACGTGACCTTCTTCGACGAGTTCGAGCCGGGCAACGCGCGGCATACCGCGATGCCCGACCCGTTCTCCGAGGAAATCCGATCCGTCTTGATCGACTGCGCCAAGGAACTCGGCCTGGCCTTCCATGAGCGGGGCGCCGTCATCACCTGTGAAGGACCCCGCTTCGCCACGCGTGCCGAGTCGCGCATGTTCAGGGTCTGGGGAGCCGATATCGTCAACATGAGCGTCGCGCCCGAGGCCGCCCTGGCAAACGAAGCCGCGATTCCTTACGGAGCGGTCGCCATGTCGACGGACTACGACAGTTGGAAAGAGGACGAAGATCCCGTGACTTGGGAAATGATCCTCGATATTTTCTCGAAGAATGTGGAGAAGATCACCGGGCTTCTGCTAAAGGCCGTGCCGCAGCTCGCACGGAGGCCATCCGCCCAGTGGCGCGATGTTTCCAACATCGCGGTTGCATATCGAAAATGACTGCGACGTTGGAAACGTCGCGCTACCATCGACGCATATATGGACGATAAAACATACATTGTGGCGATAGACGGCCCCGCCGGCGCGGGCAAAAGTACTGTCGCGCGGCGCGTTGCGCGCCGCCTCGGCTACGCATTCCTCGACACGGGCGCTATGTATCGCGCTGCCACATGGCGGGCATTGGCGCGCGGCGTGGATATGGATGACCCCGCCGCGACGGTCGAGTCGTCCCGGGCCATGCGACTCGAGTTGAACGAACGGGAGAACGGCCTTCAGGTCGTGGTGGATGGCCAGGACGTTACGGATGCGATCCGCTCGCCCGAGGTCACGCGGGTGATATACAAGCTGGACGAGAACCCGGAAGTGCGGGAGCACTTGGTGGCGCTGCAACGGGAGTTCGCGGCGAGATGTCCGACGGTAGCCGAAGGACGCGACATGGGAACGGTAGTTTTTCCAGAGGCCCGGTGCAAGATCTTCCTGGATGCTTCTTTGGAAGAACGCACGCGCAGGCGGGCGGCGGAATTGCGCGCGAAAGGAGTCGCCGTGGATATGGACGCCCTTCGCGAAGAGGTGCGCGTGCGCGATGAGAAGACGCGCACCCGCGCGGTCGCGCCGTTGCGTCGCGCCGAGGACGCGACCCTTGTGGACACCACGAACCTGACGCTGGACGAGGTCGTCGACAGGATCGTCCGTCTGGCTCGGAGCCGCCTATGACGCGCCAAGGACGCTCGGACAAATGGCGCATAGCGGAGGAGGATCGCGCCAAGACGGCTGAACTCTCGAAGGGGCTCGGCATCCCCCGGATTGTCGCGCACGTCATGGCTTCGCGCGGAATCGATACGGTGGACGCGGGCAGGGCCTTCTTGAGCCCGACGCTGGACGACCTTGCGGATCCTTTTTCGTTGATCGACATGCGCCCAGCGGTCGAGCGCCTCGAGCGCGCCCGTACGGAAGACGAGCATGTCCTTATCTTCGGCGACTACGACGTTGACGGCATTGCGGGGATGGCCATACTGATCAATGCCCTGCGACGCTTCGGAATCGGCCGCTATTCGTACGCCATGCCGAGCAGGCTCACGGAAGGATACGGGCTCGCCGTCGAGCACGTCGAAGCGGCGCACCGCGACGGCGTTTCGCTCATCGTGACGGTCGATAACGGGATCAATGCGCGCGCCGCCGCCGAGGCCGCGCGCCGCCTTGGCGTTGACTTCATCGTTACGGACCACCATCAACTCGAAGGGGATCTGCCGGACGCCCTGGCGTTGATCGATCCCAAACGGCAGGGGCATGATCATCCGTGCTGGTCCATTTCAGGGGCGGCGGTGGCGTTCAACCTTGCACGCGCGCTGACGGGCGAGATCGCGGATCTCGACCTTGCCACCATGGGAACCGTGGCCGATGTGATGCCGCTTCGCGGCCAGAACAGAATCCTCGTCCTGCTCGGACTGGAGGAAATGGCGAAACGGCCCCGTCTCGGCTTGGAGCATCTGGCGAGCGTCGCGGGCATCAAGATCAAAGACGTGACCGCGGAGAAGATCGCGTTCGCACTAGGGCCGCGCCTGAACGCGGCCGGACGCCTGGGCAACGGACTTGTGCCGCTGCAACTTATGCTGACGGATTCGCCGGAAGAAGCCTCCCGGATGGCGTCGGAGCTCAACAAGGCGAACGAGGAAAGACGGGTTATCGAAAGGACCATGTACGACGAGGCCGTCGAAGAGGCTGAGGCGACGGTATACGCTGATCGCGGCGCGCTAGTGCTCTCGCGCCGCGGATGGCATCCCGGCGTGATTGGAATCGTGGCGGCGAGACTCCAGGCGGCGTACAACCGTCCCGCGATCCTGCTCGCGATTGACGAGGACGGGATAGCCCGCGGCTCCGGGCGCAGCGTGGACGAGTTTGACATGGTCGACGCGCTGAGCGCCTGCAAAGAGCACGTGATTCGCTTCGGCGGCCACAGCGCGGCTGCCGGTCTGACGCTCCGCGAAGAGGCGGTTCCGGCCTTTCAGGCAGCCTTCGAAGCGGAGGCGGTTCGCCGCATGGGCGCGATCTCTCCGCTTCGCACCCTGGCCGTCGACGCCCTGCTTTCATTCAGCGAAATCGACCCGCACCTTGTGAGTGCACTGGACCGCCTCGAACCATTCGGCTGTATGAACCCCGCGCCCGTGTTCTGCACGTACGGCGTCACGCCTGTCCCCTATTCCCTTCGCGAGCTGCGCGGCGGCCATGCGCGGTTCACTGCCCAACAGGGGTCGCGCCTCTTTGAGGCAATCGGTTTCAACATGGCCAGCCTTCTCGAGCAGACCATCGGCACACGGCCGGTGGACATCGCCTTCACCCCGAAACTCAACACGTGGCGCGGCGAGACGACAATCCAACTCGTCCTGAAAGATGTTCATATCGCCGACGAATAGCGCCGCCTTTCCGAAGGTTATAGCCAGGGAAGTACGCAAGAACCGGAAGATCCCTAACCCGCATTGTTCCCAGCCCGGCTACGCCGGGCTGGGAACAATGCGGGTTAGAGAATGTACCGGCCCAGGTCGTGGTCTTCACCGATCTTGGAAAGGCGTTTGTCTACGTCGGCGGCGCTGATGGTCATTTGTTTTCCGCTGCACTCCGGGGCCTCGAACAAGATGTCCTCGAGGAGGTACTCCATTATGGTGTGGAGGCGTCGCGCGCCGATGTTCTCCGTGTCTTCGTTCACACGCTGTGCGATCCGCGCAATGCATTCGACTGCGTCGTCCTTGAACTCGACCCCGACGTTCTCCGCGGCGAGGAGGGCCTGGTACTGTTTGATCAGAGAGTTTTGCGGCTCTCGGAGGATGCGTGCGAAATCGGCCGCGTGAAGGCTTGTGAGTTCCACTCGGATGGGGAAGCGTCCCTGGAGCTCCGGGATGGGGTCCGGGACCTTCGTCATGGGGAACGCGCCAGCGGCGATGAAGAGGATGTGATCGGTGCGAACCGGCCCGTACTTCGTGATGACGGTGGACCCCTCGACAATCGGGAGGATGTCGCGCTGCACGCCTTCGCGTGACACGTCCGGCCCGTGACCCGGGACGCTGCGTCCTGCTATCTTGTCGATCTCGTCGAGGAATACGATGCCCGCGTTCTCGGTCCGCTCGATGGCGCGCGAGACGACGGCGTCCATGTCGATCAAGTCATGCAGGGCTTCCTGTTCGATGATGCCCCGGGCCTCCTTGACGGTTACTTTGCGGCGCTTGGTGCGCGGCGGCATGAGGCGGCCGAACATTTCCTGGATGTTGACGCCCATCTCCTCCATGCCGGCGTTCGAGAAGACCTGCATCATCGGCATGTTGCCGGCCTCGCGCATCTCAACTTCGACCTCGCGGTCGTCCAGTTCACCCTTGCGGAGCTTATCGAGAAGGATCTCTCGGGTCCTGGCCTCGGCCGCTTCGCCTGGATCTGGCGTGACGGGGGCCTCGTCTCCCGCGCTCGGGTCGTTCGGACGAAACGCGCGAGGGGCCTTAGGCGAGCGCGGCGGGAGCAGGCAGTCGAGCAGGCGCCTCTCCGCCAGTTCCTTCGCCTTGTCGGCCAGTTCCTTCTTCATTTCTTCGCGGACGAGACTGACGCCGACCTCGACGAGTTCGCGGATCATCGATTCACAGTCGCGTCCCACGTAGCCCACCTCAGTGAACTTTGATGCCTCGATCTTGAGGAACGGCGCATCCGCCATGCGTGCGAGCCGCCGCGCGATCTCCGTCTTGCCGACCCCCGTGGGGCCTATCATGATGATGTTCTTCGGGATGACTTCATCGCGCAGGTCATCCGGGATCTGCTGACGCCGCCAGCGGTTTCGCAAGGCGATGGCCACCTTGCGCTTCGCGTCCGCCTGGCCGATGATGTATTTGTCGAGTTCCTCGACAATCTGCCGGGGTGTCAAGCTGCTCATATGGTTGTTCCCTTCAATAGCCGCGCATCAACCCATCTTGCCGACGCGCCGCTTGTGTCGTTCATCCTCGCTGAAAGGTGTGCTGATAAACACGTCCAAGAGTTCGATGCATTGTTCGAGGGAAAGGATGCGCCGTCCGATGCAGAGCACGTTGGCGTCGTTGTGCTCGCGGGCGAGTCGAGCCATCTCCGGGGTAGCGCACGCGGCCGCGCGAATGCCGGGGTTTCGGTTCGCGGTGATACTCATGCCGATGCCCGTGCCGCACATCGACACGCCAAAGTCCGCACTGCCGCGCAGAACTGCCTCGCTAACCTTTTGTGCATAGTCCGGATAGTCCACCGGGTCGGGTCCGTTCGTGCCGCAATCCAACACTTGGTGGCCGAGCGACAGAATATGCTTCGCGATCTCCGGTTTGTAGGGCACGTCGCCCTCGTAGCCCGCATGGTCGCTTCCCACCGCTATCACCATCATTGTCTCCTTGCTCTCAAAGAGCAGACTGACAGCCTGCCCCACGGCCATTCTAGTGCTTGAACGTGCGTGGGGCAAGTGAAACGGCTTACTTGCCGGATGATCTTATCCTCGGTACGGCGCGGAGCGCTTCTTCCGAGATGGCGCCAGCACGGATGATCGCTCCGGTCTCCGGGTCAAAGACCGTCGAAGGTTCGCTCGGTTCGAGCGTGCCTCCGTCCAGAACGAGGTCGATTCCAGGCAGATAAAGTTCGTCAACGGACCGCGCAGGCGGTTCCCCGGAACGATTGGCCGACGTGGAGGTGATGGCCGTCCCAACCGCCAGGCACAGGGCGCGCGCGACCGGGTGCGAGGTCCAGCGTACACAGACTTTTGGGTTCCCGGACGTGAGCATGGCGGGTAGCCTGGGCGACTTTGGCAGAAGGAGTGAAAGCGGCCCCGGCCAGAATGTATGTATGTATGCCATGTCGCGAGGGGCTATATGTGCGATTTCGTATGTTAGTTGATGCATATTACCTATGGCGAGAGGGATCGCGTTGTGAGTTTCGCGCCCCTTTATGTCGAAAAGCCGTTCGATGGCTTCCGTCGAGAAGGGATTCACGCCGAGACCGTATACGGTTTCCGTGGGGTAGGCGACAACTCCGCCATCGCGGATGACCGTTGCGGCGTCACGTATGCCTTGCGGCGTCGGAGCAATGATTCTCAACGAGCGACTCCAAGTAATCGCGCAGTTTTCGCAGGGCTCGCCCGCGGTGGCTGATGAGGTGTTTCCGTGCGGGTTCGATTTCGCCGAAAGTCTCCTCGAAGCCTTCCGGGATGAACAGCGGGTCATATCCGAAGCCCAAGTGTCCGCGGCACTCGAATGCGATTCGGCCTTCGACGGCGCCGGTCTCGATGTGAGGCGGCTGTCCGGGTTTCATGAATGCGGCACAGCACACGAAGCGCGCCGTGCGTTTTTTCTCCGGGACTCCGTCGAGTGCCGCGAGGAGTTTGGCCCGGTTATCGGCATCGTTGCATGCTGCGCCCGCATATCGCGCCGAGTAAATTCCGGGGGCTCCGCCGAGGGCGTCGACAATGAGTCCAGAGTCGTCGGCGACGCAGCACACGTTGAAGCACGCGCTGAAGCTTGAGGCCTTCTTGACGGCGTTTGCTTCGAAAGTGTCGCCGTCTTCGACCGGTGCAGGCACGTTGGAAAAGTCCGCGAGACTCTTGATGTCCCACGGGAGTCCTTGAAGGAGTTCGGCGAGTTCGGCGGCCTTTCCGCGGTTGCCAGATCCGATCAGGAGTGGCTCATGCACGGCTCAACGCCTCATTCTGGATATCCAGCAACCGCCGGATGCCTTCTTCGCCGAGGTCGATCATTTGATTCAGTATCGTCCGCGGGAAGGTCTTCTTCTCGGCCGTGCCTTGAAGCTCGATGATAGCGCCGTCCGCGCGCATGACAAGGTTCATGTCGACGTCCGCGCGGAAATCTTCCTCGTAGCAGAGGTCCAGCAATAGTTCGCCGTCGACGAGGCCGAGACTGACGGCTGCGCACTGGTACGCAAGGGGCGATGACGGCAGCACGTCCTTGTCGACGAGGTGGGTAAGGGCGTCATGAAGGGCCACATAGGAACCGGTGATTGCTGCGGTTCGCGTGCCCCCGTCGGCCTGGATGACGTCGCAATCGATGATGATCTGCCGCTCGCCGAGCGCGGCGAGATCGACAACGGAGCGGAGGGCGCGGCCTATGAGCCGTCCGATTTCGAGCGCACGGCCCTTTCGCATGTTGTCGCGAATGCCGCGCTCCTGGGTCGATCTCGGCAGCATGGCATACTCCGCTGTGACCCATCCCGTGCCGGAGTCGCGCAGAAACGGCGGCACATGTTTGCTGAGCGACGCCGTACAGATGACCTTTGTGTCGCCAAACGCAACCAGAACGGAACCTTCTGCGAACTTCGTGTAATCGCGGATGATGCTTACCGGACGCAGGGCGTCGTTGGCGCGGAGGTCGGGTCGCATCATCCCTCCTTGCTACTTGGGCGGCGCCGGCGCTGGGGCGGGCGCTGGCGACGGTGTTACGGGTTGCTCCGGTTTCGGCTCCGCTTCCTCCGTCTGCTCTTCGACGGACGGTCCCTGCTTGAGGATCTGATCCGGCGACGCGGCCACCTGGGTTTCGTGAACGTCCTTGTGGTACTTGGCAATGAGGTGTTCGAAGACGGCGTCTTCCTGTAGTATCTCGACCGCCCGCTTCAACTGGAGATCCTCGGCCGTGGCATCGCCCGCCTCATTGCCGGTTACCGAGCCGTGGTTTTGCTGGTTGAGGAGCTTCGAGTCGTCCTTGATCGACTCATACATCTGTTTGAGGAGCGCGCCCTGGTCCTTCTTGCTCATAGGGACTTCCACGTCCGGCCGGATGCCCGCGACGTCGATGTTGACTTCGCCGGGCGTGTAGTAGAGCGCGGTTGTGAGGCGCAAGGCGCTATCCGAGGGCTGGGCCAGCGGGATGATGGTCTGAACGCTTCCCTTACCGTAGGTATTGTAGCCCACGATGATCGCGCGCGACCAGAACTGCAGCGCGCCCGTGACGATCTCCGCCGAACTGGCGGTTTCTTTGTTAGTGAGGATGACCACCGGGAAAGCCGCCGGCAGAATCGGGGTCTTCTCCGTATAGAGTCTCATGTCTTCTGAAAGGGAGGTCTTGCCTGCTTTTCGGCCCTGAGTGTACGTGACGAGGGTGTTCTTGGGCAGAAACAGATCGCAGGCTTCTTTCGAGGCGGACAACAGACCGCCGGGATTCCAACGGAGATCCAGTATGAGGCCCGTCATGCCCTTTTCGAGGAGTTGGCTGATGTTCTTTGCGAGGTCCTTCGCCGTGTTGTCCTTGAAGTCGCTGATGCGGATGTAGCCGATGCCTCCTTGGATGATCCGCGCCTCCTTGACGCTTTCGTACTGGATAATGTCCCGCTTGACCGTGTATTCCCGCATTTCTGGTTCGGCTTCCTCACGGCGGCGGACTACCGTCACACGGACCACCGAGTCGCGCGGACCCCGGATGCGCTTGGCCACCTCATCCAGACCCATCCCCGTCACGAGAACGCCGTCAATCTTGACGATGATGTCGCCCGCCATGATTCCGGCCTTGGAGGCGGGCGTATCCGGGATCGGTTGATACACCGTCACGTTCTTATCGTCATCAAAACGGATGCTTACCCCGATGCCGACGAACTCGCCTTTCGTTTCCTCCTTCATCTGGCGAAGCGATTCCGGCGAGATGTAGGAACTGTGGTGGTCGAGGGTGTTCATCATGCCGGCAAGCGCCCCTTCGACGACCTTGTCAATATTGGGTTCCCTGACGTAGTCGGTTAGGATGATGTCCAGCACGTCGGCGATGGGTTTTATCTTCGCGAAGACGTCAACCTCATCATTCTGAGCGGTGATTCTGGCCCCGAACCCGTTGGTCAAGAGGAGGGCTCCCGCGATCATGAAAGCCAACAGGGCGATGAACTCACGCTTGCTTTGTCGATTTCGCATTCGGATCTCCGGACACGGGATCTGGCGTGGACGTCTCACCAGGAACGCGTGTCGACTTGCCTTTTCTTGAAGAAACTATAGCAGAACGCCTGCCCGAATTGCGAACCGCGGATACTTGCACTTGCCCAGCCGGGCGCATGCACGTATACTTCGTGCATAGGGCAAACTAGGATGGGGCGGTGATGAAACGCTTTTCTCATTTCCTTCTCGAAACATACACGCGCACGATTATCGGCGATGAATCCCCGGTCGGACATACGCCGGAGGTTGCGTGGGTCCCGCACGTCGATATCTACGAACAGCCCGGGGCCATTCTAGTAGTGGCGGAACTTCCGGGCGTGGATCGCGCCCACGTTCAGGTCGCAGTGTTTGGAGATCGGCTGCGGATCAGCGGAATCCGCCCTAAGATGATCCCCGAGGGTACGCAACGGGTGCTCCAGATGGAAATACCCTATGGTCCTTTCGCGCGGGAACTGCCTTTGCCGCATTGGGCGGACGTGGATCGCATCGAGGCGTCTTACGCGGAAGGCTGCCTTAAGGTGAGAATACCAAGGAAGATTTCGTAATGAGCGAGATGGAGATTGTCAAAGTCGAGACCAAGCCGGAGGACGAACCGGGACCTCCCGAGACTTTGCCGCTGCTTTTCCTGCAAGGGCAGGTCGTGTTTCCGATGTCATTGGTCCCTTTTCGTTTTGCAGGTGCGCCGGACGTTAAGCTTGTGGACGACGCGGCGATGGGACAGCGGCTGCTGGCCATGCTGACCTTGCACCCCGAAGCCGCGGAGAACCACGAACTCAAAGACGCGTATCCGATAGGCTGCATTGGGCGCATCATGCAGTTGCAGCACACCTCGGAAGGCCACGTGAACGTCGTGGTCCAGGCTTTGCGGCGCTTTCAGGCCGTTGAACTCGTTCAGACCGAACCGTATCCCGTCGTGCGGATCCGCCTCGTTGACGAAGAGCGGGACAAGTCCGAGGACATCGCGCCCCTTGCAAACGTTGTCAAGGCCCAGATGACCCAGTTTATCCGCATGTCGCCGGATATCCCCGACGCCGCGGCGGCCGTGCTGCAAAACCTCGACGACCCGGGGTTTCTCGCGGACTTGATTGCCGGCAACCTGAATGTTCCCGTCGACGAGAAGCAGAAAGTTCTCTCGGCGCAGAGCCGGAAAGAGCGACTCGAGATCCTGACGCACATCCTGGCCCGCGAACTCGAGTACCAGGAGGTCTCGAACAAGATCCAGCATGACGTGAAGAACTCCATCGACAAGGGTCAGCGGGAGTTCTTTCTCCGTCAACAAATGAAGGCGATCCAAGACGAATTAGGCGAAGGCGCCGCGAAGCGGCCCGAGGTGGCTGAGTATCAACGAAAGATAGAGGCTCTCGGTCTTCCGGAGGACGTGAAGAAAGAGGCGCTGCGCGAGCTCGACCGTCTGTCGCAGATGAACGAGGCCGCCGCGGAATACCCGATCCTTACGACGTATCTCGATTGGATCGTCGAGTTGCCGTGGAACGTTTCGACAACCGACCAACTCGACCTCTCGCGCGCCGAGGGAATCCTCGATGAGGATCACTACGGCCTCGCGAAAGTGAAGCGCCGCATCATCGAGTACCTCGCGGTGAGGAAGCTCAAGCCCGACGCTTCCGGAGCTATCCTGTGCTTTGTGGGGCCGCCGGGAGTGGGGAAGACCTCTCTCGGAAAATCCATCGCGCGCGCGCTGGCCCGCAAGTTCACGCGCATATCGCTGGGCGGAATGCACGATGAGGCCGAGATCCGCGGACATCGCAAGACGTACATCGGGGCGCTGCCAGGGCGGATCATTCAGAACATCCGCAAGGCCGGATCGAACAACCCGGTCTTCATGCTCGACGAGATCGACAAGGTGGGCTCGGATTTTCGCGGCGACCCATCGTCGGCGCTGCTCGAGGTGCTTGACCCGGCGCAGAACGATTCCTTCGTCGATCACTACCTCAACGTCCCGTTCGATCTGTCAAAGGTCATGTTCATAGCCACGGGAAACGTCCTGGACACGGTGCCGTGGGCGCTGCGCGACCGCATGGAAGTCATCGAGATCCCCGGGTACACCATGGAAGAGAAACTGCAGATCGCCAAGACGTACCTTGTTCCAAGACAGATGGCCTCGAACGGAATTCCGCCCAAGAAACTCCGTATGACCCAAGGCGCGTTGAGGAGGATCGTGACCGGATACACCCGCGAGGCCGGCGTGCGAAATCTCGAGCGCGAGATAGCAAACGTATGCCGGGGCTGCGCCTACAGCTTCGCCCAAGGCCGGAGGGCCCCGATTGCGGTCGACAAGGACGACTTGCGGACGTACCTCGGCAACGAGAAGTTCTACTTTGACGCCGCCGAACGCACGCGGATTCCCGGCGTGGCCGTGGGACTGGCGTGGACGGCGACCGGCGGCGACATCTTGTTCATAGAAGCAACCCGGATGGACGGCAAAGGCAATCTGCTTCTCACGGGCCAGCTCGGCGACGTTATGAAGGAGTCCGCGCAGACCGCCCTGAGCTACGTTCGATCCAATGCGCAGGCGCTTGGCGTGCCGGTGGATGATTTCGCGAAACAGGACATTCACATCCACGTTCCCGCAGGCGCCGTCCCGAAAGACGGACCGAGCGCAGGTGTCACGATCCTCACCGCGATTGCTTCACTGCTGACCGGGGCGCGGGTGAAGAACGGGTTGGCCATGACGGGCGAGATCACACTGCGCGGGCTCGTGCTGCCGGTCGGCGGCGTCAAGGAGAAGGTCCTGGCCGCCGCCCGCGCCGGCATCGAGGAAATCATCCTGCCGAAGCGCTGCAAGAATGACCTCGACGAAGTGCCCCCGGTCATCAAGAAGAAGATCCGCTTCCATTACGTGACGCACATGAGCGAAGTGCTGCGCGTAGCGCTTTCCACCGACGGGAAACGCAAGCGCAGGTAGCCACCGCTTTCCTCTCGTGCGGCACGTTTCATCACAGTTTGTCGTGGTTTGACAAACTGTGACGAGAGCGCCTCACCCGCCAGTATGACGTACCCATAATACGGGCAGTTACATCCTCACAATCCAGTTGCACGTGAAATGGTGTTCCCAACGCCCCGCGCCGAACGAAAAGGTGCGTCGCCGGCCCGCCCAAGAACGCCAATTTCACCTTCGTAGTTTACCGCATCAATTCCCCCTTTGAAGCCCACCGCATCAGTTCCCCCTTTGAAGGGGGCGAGGGGGATGTTGAGCATGCGGTATAGATGTCTCTTGTGCTAGAAGAACATCCCCCTACCCCCCTTCAAAGGGGGAATTGGCACGAGGCGTCAAAGCCGTAATTCGTGTGGCGCACCAAGAGGGGTGTGGCAACTGTCAATAGAAACAGCGACGGGATATAATGGCCCTCACGAGGAAGCAACGGAGGGGACCGCAGAATGAAGCTCAAGACCGCGTCGCCGATGTCGGGGGGCTGGTAGATATGGAGAACACGCTTTACTACGGCGATAACCTGGACATTCTCAGGCGGTACGTCAAAGACGAGTCGGTTGACCTCATCTACCTCGACCCGCCGTTCAACAGCAACCAGAACTACAACGTTCTTTTCAAGGAGAAGGACGGCGCCCAGGCCGCGTCTCAGATACAGGCCTTTGAAGACACCTGGACGTGGGGTCAGGATGATGAAGCCGTCTATGCCGAGCTTGTGACGGCTGGCGGGAAGGTCGCCGACGTCATGCAGGCGTTCCGCACGTTCCTCGGTCCCTGCGACATGCTCGCCTACCTCGTGATGATGGCCCCGCGCCTCGTGGAAATGCGCCGCGTGCTGAAGCCCACCGGGAGCATTTACCTGCACTGCGACCCTGCGGCAAGCCATTACCTGAAGCTGCTCATGGATGCCGTTTTCGGGCCGGAGAACTTCCGGAACGACATTACATGGAAACGGAGACACGGTTTTTCGAGCGCGGTTCACGAGTCGAACCGATTCGGTAACTGTACCGACACTATTCTTTTCTATGCGAAGACGAGCCAAGCGAAGTTCACCCCACAGTACAACAGAGACTCGAAGGAGTATCGGGAATACGTCGAGAGGTCCTTTACTCTGGTGGATGAGAACGGTAGAAGGTATCAGGCCACCAGTCTGACTAATCCGGCCCGTCGCCCCAATCTGATTTACGAGTATAAGGGGTATAAGCCTCCCGCGAACGGCTGGATGATTACGAAGGAGAAGATGGAACAGTGGGACAAAGAGGGACGTATTCATTTTCCCAAGAATCCGAACGGGAGGTTGAGACGCAAGAGCTTTGTAGATGAGCTAAAGGGTATGCCAATTCAGAATCTATGGGATGACATAGAGCAGCTCGGGGCGCACGCGGCAGAGCGGCTTGGCTATCCGACCCAGAAGCCAGAAGCGCTGGTTGAGCGGATCATTCGGGCGAGCAGCAACGAGGGAGACTTGGTGCTTGACCCGTTCTGCGGCTGCGGAACGACCATTGCGGCTGCGCAGAGGTTGAATCGAGGGTGGATTGGGATAGACATCACGCACCTTGCGATAACGCTGATGAAGGAACGGCTCAGCGATACGTTTGGCGATTCGCTTGAGTTCGAGGTGGTCGGCGAGCCGGTGAGCGTGCCGGACGCGGCGGCGCTGGCCGCGTCGGAGCCGTATCAATTCCAGTGGTGGGCGCTGGGCCTTGTGGGTGCGCGTCCGGTGGAAGAGAAGAAGGGCGCGGACAAGGGCATTGACGGCAAGATCGTCTTTCAGGCCGACGACGCCGGGAAGTTCGAATCGGTCATCCTGTCCGTGAAGGCCGGGCACGTCACGGCCAATCACGTGCGCGACCTGCGCGGCGTGGTGGAGCGGGAAAAGGCCGCGATAGGCGTCGTGATCTCGATGGAAGACCCCACCAAACCGATGCAGACGGAAGCCGTCACGGCGGGATTCTATGAATCGAAAATGTGGAACAAGAAGTATCCGAAGATACAGCTTCTGACGGTGGCCGACCTCCTGGCCGGGAAGCAGATAGACATGCCCCCGGTCAGACAAGTCGGCGCAACGTTCAAGAAAGCGCCGAAAGCATCTGGACAAGGGAAGGAGACAGGAGAGCTTCCGTTGCAGGGGGAGGGAGAATGAGATGCCGCTTGGGCCCTCGAAGGAGACCTGCTGATGCGCCATGAATCGGAGAGTAAGAAACTGGAAGTCCCCAAAGCCTCTTTGGGAGACACGGCACATGCACTTGTGCGCGCGGCTCTTGGGGCTATCCCTCTTGGTGGACAGGGGGCTATTGAGCTCTTTACTGCGCTGATTATGCCGCCCTTGGAAAAACGCAAGGATGAGTGGATGCGCATGGTCGGCGAGATGCTCGACGGACTGGCCAAAGAAGGAAAGGTTAACCTTGAGGAACTTGGGAAGAACGACGCCTTTATCGATCTCTTGATGGACGCCACCCGAGCGGCAATCCGGAACGCCAATAAGGAAAAGCGAGAGGCCCTGCGGAATGCCATTCGCAACGCCGCTGTCGGACGTGTACCCGAAGAAGCGCTACAGCAGATGTTCGTGCAGTGGGTCGATGAGCTAACGGTATGGCACCTACGTCTGCTTAAACTCTTCCAAGATCCGAAGGCGTGGGCCCAGCGAAATGGCTCGACCTTGCCACCATCAGACGTAGGGGGATTGGACGAAATAGCCGAACATGCGTTCCCTGAATTGAAAGATAAGCGGACCTTCTACGACATGTTTTGGCGCGACCTGCACCAGCGAGGTCTCGTGAATAGAGATAGTTTACATGTGATGATGACGGGCAGTGGACTTCTTGAACAGCGCACCTCCGAAATCGGCCAACAGTTCGTACGGTTCATAGAGGTGGGATAACAGGGCTGACAGTTACCGTTTATCTGACTGGGGGCGGGTGTCAAGATCGGTCTTCGAGTGGATGCAACCATAAGTCATGGGTACATTGACAAACTTGACCTTCATCTACAGGTCCTTTTGGCCCCTGCAAGCTTCAGCGCACCCGTATTCCTCCATGACTGAATCTTTACGACTGGATTTCCCCGAATGACAAAGGCATGATAGGGCCGGACGAATTCACGAGGAGAATAGCCGTGGGAAGACTGGCGAGTATCACTCTTTTGGGCACGTTGGCGGGAGTCTTGGTGGCTTCAGTGTGTTCGGCGGAGTGGCAGGCGCATGAGGTGCGTTTGTTGAACGGGTTGAAACCGGATGTCCGAATGGCCGCGAAGATCGAGATCGTCACCGAATCGTGGAAGCGCGTGGTTGCGGTGCCGTACATCGTGTACATGCCCGAGAAGGACCGCGTGCTCATGTTGGTGGGTTGCGATTATCCGCACCACGCCGAGGTGTTGTTCAGCGATGACCGCGGAGTGACGTGGTCGAGCCCGCGGCGCGTTATCTTCGACGCTGACGGCAAGGGCATCGACGGGTTGGGCACAAGCCTGACGTACCTGGGGAAAGGCAAGGTGTTGTTCCTCACCGGCGACCGCCGGTGGTTGAGCAACGACTTCGGGGACAAGTGGGCCGAGTTATCGGTTCTGGGGCAGACGTGCGACGGCAAGCCGTGGTACACATGGGACCCGCTCTGGGTGGACAAGGACGCGGCGTCGGGCGCGATCACGCGGCTCATCGAGACGGGCTACACGGTGCTGCGCGCTCCGGAGGTCGAGAAGAACCACCAGCAGGGCTACATCCGTTTCAGCGACGACGTGGGAAAGACGTGGAGTCCGAGCGTCAAAGTGCCGCAGTGGAAGGAAGTCAGCGAGGTCGCGCTGGTTCGTGCGGCGAATGGCGGACTCGTGGCCGCGTGCAGAACGGATATCCCTCCGTCCAAGGCTGGCGAATGGATCGACCACTTCGAGGGCCTTGGTGTTTCGACCTCGCAAGACAATGGCGTCACATGGTCGGCGGTCGAGAAGTTGTACGACTACGGGCGGCACCACCCTTCGCTCGTGCTGATGCCGGACGGACGCCTTGTGATGTCGTACGTCGTGCGGAAAGGCTACGTGGACACGGCGGACGGATTTCCGCAATTCGGCATCGAGGCCATCGTGAGCAGCGACAACGGCCGCACGTGGGATCTGGATCATCGCTACATTCTCGATGTATGGAAGGGAAACAGGCAAGGCGAGAACAAGTGGTGGGCAAGCTGCCAGGCCACGTCGACCGTCCTCTTGCCGGACGGATCGATGTTAACGGCGTTTGGAACCGGGTATCGCAGCCAACCGGATGCCGGAGGCGGCAACCCATCGCCACGGGACGCCGGGGTCATCCTCTGGCGTCTCAGCGAGGCCGTGCTCGATGACACTGCGAAGGTGCGAGCAGCTCCTGTTGACTCGGACGCGCGGAATGTCTTCGACCCCGGTCAATAGGCTGAGTCCGCCACATCGAGTTGCGCAAGTTGTTTGAAGCTGTCGCGAAGCGCGGGGTAAAGGGATTCGTAATAAGAACGGAGTGTGACGTAACGGGTCGCCCAATCCGGGTTCGGGTCTTGTTCTCTTGCTACGGTGACGCGGGCGGCGGCTTGTGGGTAGTCGGCGAAGATTCCAACGCCGACGCCGGCGGCCAGCGCCGCGCCGAGTGAGGTTGCCTCGCGGACGTGCGTGGGGATTCGTAGCGGCCGCCGGTAAACCGAGGCCATGATCTCGAGCCAGAGGTGGCTCTTAGCCCCTCCGCCGATGATGCGCATATCCTTGACGCCGATCTCGAGTTCCTCCATCACGCTGAGGATGCTGTTCAATGCGTACGCCACGCCTTCCAGCACGGCGCGGATGATATCGGATCGAGTATGCGCGAGTGTAAGTCCCAGTAAGACGCCGCGGGCGTCCGGGTCCCAGATGGGGGCGCGCTCGCCCATGAGGTAGGGCAGGAAGAAGAGCTTGTTTGCGCCTGGGGGACTCTGCCGCGCCAAGCGGTCCATCGCGTCAAAGACGTTCACGCCCAGATCTCTTGCCTCTTCCCGTTCCTTCTGACAGAACGTATCGGCGAGCCACTCCAAGGCGCTCCCCGCGGACTGAATGGTGCCGACCGCGCAGCATCGGCCCATTTCGCAAGTGCCCAAGATGAACAGGCGCATGAGAGGGTCGATTGGCGGACGCTCGACGAGCGTGGCGATCCAGGAAGTCCCGCCAACGTAGTTGTATGTGTCTCCGGGCGCCACTGCTCCGGCGCCAAGGGTCGCGCTGGCGCCGTCGCCCGCTCCCACGATTACCGGCGTGCCCGCGGCCAGTCCGGTGCAGGCCGCCGCCTCGGGAGTTACGTGGCCGGCAACGGTTGCGGAAGGGACTACGCTCGGCAGGAGCCGCGAGTCAATGCCGGCGGCGAGCATCACTTCCTCGGACCACTTCATTGCGTGGATGTCGTACAACGACGTGAGGGTAGCGTCGGAGAAATCGGTGACACCCAGCCGCCCCGTCAAGCGGAACACGATGAAATCCTTGCACTGGACGAAGAGCGCGGCCTTGTGAAACAGGTCGGGCGAATGTTTCTTGACCCACATGATTTTCGAGAGAGGATAATGAGGATCCAGACGCTGCCCGGTTATGCGGTACACGGTTTCTCCGCCGAGACTCGCATCGATTTCCGCGCATTCCCTGGTGCTGCGGCAGTCGGCGTGAATGATGGAGTTCATCAACGGCTGTCCATCGGCCGTCACTGGAAGGCAGCCCATCATGTGGCCGGAGAGACCGATCGCCGCGATACTCGTGGGCTTCGTACCGGACTTGCCGAGCAACTCACGCGTCGTGGCCGCGACGCTGCTCCACCACGCCGCCGGGTCCTGCTCGGCCCAGCCGGGTTGAGGAAAGAACGTGGTATAGGGCTGAAAGGAGGACGCAAGCAACGCGCCTGTTTCGTCAAACAGGCTTGCCTTGTTTCCCGTCGTGCCCAGATCGTAAGCAAGGATGCAGGTATGCGGCATAATCCCGCGCTCCGTTACCGTTCCACTTCGCACTACTATGGGTTTACTTCCCGGCGAAACTTCTCGACGTACTTGCCGCCCTCTTTGAGTCTGCTCAGCCCTCCCGCGCGGAGAACCTGGAACGTCTGCTCGCTCATCTCCGGCGTGTACTTTTCGAGGGACGGCGAGAACTGGCTCACATGCTTTGCAGCCGCCTTCATCTTGTCCTCCACGACCGGCGTGATGTCGACGGTATAGTTCGGCGACGTCGTGTAGTAATAGAAAGCAAGCGGCACGCGGTACGGCTTCAGGCCTTCGTCGAGCAGGTGCTGCGGGTAGTACAGATGCCATTCCGACGCGATAAAGGCGTCTTTCGTGACGAACGCCGCCATGCGGTGGTCCGTCTTGTGCCAGCGTTCGAATTCATCCCCAGGGTCCACGCTGAATATCGCGTCGGGCCGATGCTTCTTGATCAGGCGGCACGCCTCGCCGCGCAGACGATGCGGGTCCGCGTACTCGAGGTCACCGTCTTCGTACCCAAGCCAGATGATGTTCTCTTTCGGAATGCCGAGCACTTCGCAAGCGGCCTCTTCCTCCGCGCGCCGGATTGCCGCCAGCCGTTCCCGCGTCATCTCGAGGTCCAGCGAACCCTTGTTGTCGTTCGTGTAGATGACGATGATCACCTTGTTCCCGTTCTTCGCAAGCAACGCCATGATCCCGGCGCACATGAACGTGTCGTCGTCAGGATGAGGCGTGAACACCATCACCGTCTTCCCGGTCCAGTTCTCGATCCGGTCCTTGTCCGCCACTGCCACGTCCTTCGTCGGCGCCGCATCTTTGGCATAGGCCGCGATGGCGCACACCGATAAGAGCAGAATCGCCAAACACAATGCCTTTCTCATAACAAGCTCCCTCCTCGCAATTGAACACGAATCATCCACGCAACCAGAATACTAAAGGCCGCCGCCGCCGTTTTCAAAGCGCCCGCGAACATGACGATCCGTCCGATCCGTCCGATCCGTCCGATCACGCGGACATGACGCCGAGCCGCTCTGGACGTGATGGCATGCTTTCTATACAATGGCGGGAAGGAGAGGGGATTCGTATGCGTGACATGGCGGTATGCGCGGTGCTGTTTGCTGGAACAATCTTGGCCGCGATAACGGCTTACGGTGCGGACGCGGCGTCGCTTGCGGAGGAATGGCGCGGACGTGTTATTCCGTGCCCCAGGACGTGCGAGGTTGCGGCAGTCCATGCCGTGTCTCCGGAGAATGTCGCGCTGATCTTGCCGGATGGCGCTGAGCCGAAGTATGAGAGCATCCGGGCATTGCTTGCGCCTTTTGCAGGCGCGACAAGTCCCGATGCGCCATTCGTTATCACATTCGCACATCGAGACAAATCCCCAACCGCACTTCCCGAAAACGCGGCGAACGTCTTGGCCACCGCGCCCAATACGGATCAAGCGTATGTCATCGTCCCTCGTCAGCAGGCGGGCGCGTTCGGCGGTCTGCTGGTGTGTGCGAACACGGACCTCGGACTCTTGTACGGCGCGCGGACTCTGTCTCAGATGCTGAAAGCGGAGCGCGGCGTCCTGCCGGAACTGACGCTGACGGACTGGCCGGACATGCCGGAGCGAGGGCAGTGGGGGGGGAGCTCGACGAGCGATCTTGCATGGCTTGCCGCGCGGAAGTTCAACGTCGTCGAGGCGCACGCAACTTTGTCGTGCGACGACAACGGCACGGGAACGGCCTCGCTGCCGGAAGCCATGCGCGCGGAAGCGGTGCGCGAGGGTATCAAGCTCGTGCCCATCATCCTGCATCTCGAACAGATCCTGACCGATGACAAGCTGCGCCAACGCCTGCCGAAGCTGGCATCCACGCCGAACCCGTCGGCGCCGCTGCCGTCGGACTACACGCCGGGCATCTGTTTCTCGAACCCGGATGCGACGCGCATCCTGGGTGATTGGATGGAGTCGCTGGTCCGATTGCCGGAAATCACGGAGGTCATGCTCTGGTTGTCCGAAAGCGCTTCGCCGTGTTTCTGTCCGGTATGCAACGCGAAAGAACCGTTCGCCATCGAGGTGGCCGCGGCGGTCAAGGCGTTCGAACGCGCGAAGGCCGTGAGGCCGGATGCCGCGTTGCGCCTGTTGCTGACGCAAGGGTCGTATCCCGTCAACGAATCGGTGTTGAAGGCCGCGCCGCCCGACGTCAAGATCTCATACTACCACGGAGGTCTCACGTACGATTCGTCGGACAAGCCTATGATCTATCCGCTGTTGGAGGAATTCGCGCGGTCAGGCCGCTGGCTGGGCGTGTATCCGCAAGTGACGAACGCGTGGCGCACGGTAACGCCGTTCACGGGGCCGCAGTTCATACGCGCGCGCATGACCGAGTTCGTGGAGAAGAAACTTTCCAATGTCATCACGTACGCGGTGCCGTCGAACGATCTCCACGACTTCAACGTGACGGCCGCCGCCGAGTGGTTGTGGAACAACAAGGGCCGCGACGAAATGGGATTCGCGCGTGCCTGGGCGCGGGCGCATGGCATCGGCGAACCGGACCGGTTTGCGGAATGGGCCGTCGCGGTCGGACCGGTCGGCTGGAAACTCGCCGGCAGCCGCACGGCGATCACGCTGATCGGAGAAACCGGCGCGGCGTATATGAAAGGCGATCATCCGTTCGGTTTCGGCGAATGGATCCTCGGCGCGATCGCTTCGGAAGAAGAGATGAGAGGCTTGAAGCGCCAGGCCGCGGATGCTCTCGACCGCGCCATGGCGCTTGGATATGGCCCCGCCATCGCCGAATCGCGCATACATCAGGCATACCTGAACCTGGCCGACGGGTTGCGCATTCTGTCGCAGGCGCCGGCCTCCGCAACGTCGGATACGGCGCGCTATCGTTCGGCGTTCGAGGACGTGGACACTGCGGCCCGGACCCTCGATCTGGAACATGCAGCCTGGGCGCGCGCGGTTGCGCCCGGCCCCTTCCACTCGAGGCTGATCGATACGATGGCATCGGGGTTCCGCGCGTCCGGCGCGGCTGTTGACGTGATACATCGTCTGGGCATTCCAGATCCCGATCCGGCGTTTCGCTCGAAGAAGATTGGGGGCTGGAGCGATGCCGACTTTGCCAATGAATGCGCCGCCACCTTGACGCTCGATCTCGCCGATGCGTGGTGTGGAGCGGGTCCATACGTCCTTACCTTGGAGTATCACGGCGGCATGCACGGCATCCGCATCGTGAAGCTCGACTGCATAGCCGTAGCGCCCGACGGCGCAGAAACCGTACTGGATGAGACCGCGGGGGACACCGAAGGCAACAAGCCCGCGGGCGATACCAACACAGGCGGCATCGTCAACGTATACGAACCGTGGCGCGAAATACGGCTTCAGTTTCCTAAGATACCCATGCATGCCGCGCCGCGCATCCGCATGCGTATCGAACTCCTCGAGCAAGCGCCCCCGGAACAGCGGCTCAGCAAAGGCGATATCCTCCTGCGACGGGGATTGTACGAATAGCTGCCAAGCCGCGTGCTGTCTCCTTTCTTCCGCGGGGAAGCACCCAGGCACGGTCTTCAATCAACATTCATTTCCATATTATGTTCATCGAGATCGTCAATCAAACGTGCGTTCTTCGGCCATTTCCCCTCTGACGAACGCTTGTATGGGACAGATGACGCGCCTGTAAACAATGATATAGGGAATGAGGCAAATCGGACGTTTGATTTCCCGGAATGGCTTTTCGTAGAATTGCGTCGTTGACGGAAGAATTGAAGTTCAACCTGTGCTATGGCCCAGGATACGGCGGTGGCTGTGCTTTGAAGAACTCAACGCAGAGGTGCGGAGAACGCCGAGCAAGGCAGAGAAGAATAAGCAACCATAAAAGGAGATCTTCAAAATGAGCGGATTTTGTACGCGGTGGGAACATTTCTGTTCGCCTTGTGGAGCAAACACCATGAATGGTCGCAATTTGCTTCTGTTGGCATTTGTCGGCGTTCTGTTGTGCGAGCAGGTGTTTGCTACGGTCTGGTACGTGGACAAGGACAACTTGTCCGGGACAGAGAACGGGCAGTCCTGGGCCACGGCGTACAAGGAGATTCAGCCGGCCATCAACGCGGCTGCCGCCAATGATGAGGTCTGGGTGGCTGATGGCGCCTATACCGCAGTCGACGATCCTGTTGTTGTCATGAAGAACTACGTTCCTCTCTATGGAGGCTTTTCTGGGGTCGAGACAGTACGTAATCAACGCGACTGGCTAAATCACGTTACAGCCATTGACGGCGAAAACGCACGGCGTTGTGTAAACGGTGCAAGCAATACCGCGCTAGACGGATTCTCGGTATTACGAGGCGCCGCCCCTCGGGGTGGTGGGATGTACAACCTCAGCGTGATAGGATCGGTTGTTGCCAATTGTTTGTTCTCGAGCAACACGGCAGGTGACTACTTGGGCGGGGGAGCCGGGATGCGCAACGAAAACGCAGCGACGCTGGAAGTTAGCAAGTGCACATTTTCGAATAATGTCGACAATACAGCGTTTGGCGGCGGCGGCGTTCAGAATTGGGGCTGTCCACAATCCGTGGTGATTTCGGACTGCATTTTTGACGCAAACAGAGCGACGGAGTCCGGTGCAGGCATACGCAACGACAGCTCCTCGGTCCTGATAACGCGGTGCCTGTTCATGAACAATGCCGCGGATAGTGCTGGTGGAGGCCTTGTGAATGCCACCGCATCGCAATCAACGGTCACGAATTGCATTTTTGCCGGCAACTCGGCCTACTTCACCGGAGGACTTGGTTGTGCTGAGAACTCCTCCTGTTTTGTCGCTAACTGCACGTTCTATGCAAACACAGCCGTAAGCGTAGGCGGTGCGATCGGGTCAGATCTAAACAGCCCACAGACGGTCGTCAACTGTATCTTGTGGCATGACTCGCCGGTGGAAATCGAAGGACCTGTCACCGTGACATTTTCCAGTGTAGAAGGAGGATTCCCTGGACAAGGAAACACGGAGGCGGATCCTCTTCTAATGTCTCCCGCGAGTAACGATTTTCGCCTTCAAGCAGCTTCTCCTTGCATCGACACCGGGACGGCTTCAGGTGCACCCTCCACAGACTTTGCGGGCAACCCAAGGCCGGTTGACGTGCCGGGTGTTGGCGGTCCTGGTTTGACGTATGACATGGGCGCCAATGAGTTTGGCTCGCCCCCAGCATGCGAGCCGGTGGATGGGTGCGCGTCGGGAGACATTAGTTGCTCCAGAGGCGAAGACCTATGTTTGGCCGTGCCGTGTCCGGTTTCACCCGCGTCGACGTATGATTGGTCCAAGGGCGAAGAGTCACTGGAACCTAACGGACGCATCAGCGGTGTCTTTGAAAGGGCGCTGAGGATAAGCGACGCCCAAGCCGCGGACTCGGGCACCTACACATGCTCGTATGACGACGGCAGCAAGAGTCCAGCCCAGTTCCAGGCAGTCGTCACCGTAAATGCGGCGACTCCTGCCGTTGGGTTTCCAGGAATTGTGGCGATGGTCGTGCTGCTCACATTTATCGGAGGGGTGATCTGCACGAAACGTGTCCTGACGGTGCTGACGCTGGTTGTGTGTGCGGTATGCGTGGAGGCAAACGCCCAATTGGGAACAACTTGGAGCGATGCAACCGCGAGTGCGGCTTGGCCGGCGCGGCATCATCATTGTTCTGTCGTTCTCAATGATAAGGTCTGGCTATTTGCGGGCAGGGAAAATGAAAACGACCAATCCGTATGGTGGTCACAAGATGGCGCAACCTGGAATTTGGCCACTGCAACCGCGCAGTGGACGCCGCGTACCATGAGTGGCGCTGCGAGTCATGCGGGAAGAATGTGGTTGATAGCGGGAACCAGGGGTTGGTATGGAGTATCGACGAATGACGTTTGGAGTTCCGATGATGGAACTCAGTGGACGCAGACGACCAGTGCAGCACCTTGGGTTGCACGTTGTGCCTTTCCCGCTGTAGCCCACAACGGCAAAATTTGGATAATGGGCGGAGCCGACCGGAATCCACCTTCTCTGTTGTTCAATGATGTATGGAATTCCGAAGACGGCGTGCACTGGAACCTCGTTACCAGTTCCACGGGATGGACGCCGCGTTGGGCTCATGCGGCGGTGTCTTATGCCGGGCGAATCTGGGTTATTGGCGGCGATGACGGGTATTTTACCTGTAAGAACGATGTTTGGTATTCGGAGGATGGCGTAATCTGGACGGAAGCGACAAACGCTGCCGCTTGGAGTGCTCGATCGTTTCATTCATGTGCAGTTTGGGGCGGCGACATGTGGGTTCTGGGCGGTGGAATCGACGGGCTTTACACAAATGATGTTTGGCGTTCCTCGGATGGGGCGTCATGGACGTGTGCGACGAGTGCTGCAGGATGGAGTCCCCGATATGCCCACACTTCTGTTGTTCTAAACGGCAATCTATGGCTGCTTGGAGGTGCGCCATGGGTCGGCGCGGTTTTCAATGACGTATGGATTTCCCAGGGATCCCCCCTTCCATGCGAGCCGGTCGACGGCTGTGTGTCGGAAGACATCACCTGCTCGAGAGGCGCAGATCTATGTTTGGCCGTGCCTTGTCCGGTTTCGTCTACATCAACATACGATTGGTCCAAGGGCGAAGAGTCACTGGAACTTAACGGACGCATTAGCGGTGTCTTTGAAAGGGCGCTGAGGATAAGCGACGCTCAAGTCGCGGACTAGGGCACCTACACATGCTCGTATGACGACGGCAGCAAGAGTCCAGCCCAGTTCCAGGCAGTCGTCACGGTAAACGAGGCCACTCCTGCCGTTGGGTTTCCAGGAATTGCGGCGATGGTCATGCTGCTTGCTCTTCTCAGTGTGGTGATGATGCTAAGAAGAGCGCACTGAGCGGACAATCCAATTCGACCTTCGCGCACAAGATATCCCGATTGAGGAGCTTGTGTTCCTCGTAGGCGTCCTCGCGTTGCCGGTCCAGGTCGCCCAAGTCCAGTTTTAGCAGGGACAGGGCCATGTCTGCCTGCTCCTTGTCCCCGAGTCGCGCCTTTTCCGCACCCGCCAACCCAGGCACGGTCTTCAATCAACATCCACTTCGATGTCATGCTCATTGCGGTCGTCAACGAGATGGAGCGTCTTGTCGGGCTGTTCTGCCCCGTTTAACACTACTCGGTTGACGGATTTTCCGCGGCCCGCGTTGCGGACGGTGATGTGGTAGAAGGTCTCGCGGTAGCGGTAGTTGATCTCAAACGCTTGCCACGCAGGCGGGAGACAAGGGGTAAACCGAAGTATGTCGGCTTGCAACTGTGCAGGCTGAGCAGGGACTCCGTGATTAGGCGGCACATCCAACCGGATGAGCCGGACGTGACCTCGGAAGGCATCCTGGCCAAGCAGGCTGACAGCCTGCTCCACGAATCTTTCGTACACGCCCTAAGACTTCAATCCGTTCCAGGCCGAGGATTAGTGGATCTGGGCAAGGGATTCCCGGACTGCTACGGGGACTCTGATCGGAACGAAGCGTTTCTGAGAGTAAAGGTAGTCCTCTTCGCTTTCGTCCACGACCCTGATGTCTCCGTCTGCCTCCGCCTTATCGTCGGGCACTACTCTGTATATCTTGTGCCGTTCAAGCGAGGCGGGGTAGCCCGTGTTGTCGACGCAGACGACGAATCGTGGAGCAGCTTGTCGCGACGTGTTCATAATCAGTCCAAGTATCGCTTTCGTTTTATTTCACGCCGGCCCATGCCGTGCGCCTCATATCAATGCAGCTCTGCTCGCCGATGACGCTGAACTCATCCATGTCACATTGTGCCACACGCCCCGGAGATCTTCAATCCCAGCGTTTCCATTTCAGTTTTTCAGGCGACTCGGACTGTTCAAGAAGCATAACGATGAGGGACTTCGGGCCGTGAACTCCATACACGAGAGTGACCTCGATGTCGGCGGTCTTCGACGGTCCGGAAATCAGCAACAGGTTCGTAGGCATGTGGTCCTTCCAGTTCTCCGCATCCATGAGGTCGCCGAGCGTGTCGCGGATTTTGTCAGCGCACAGCACGGCGATGTGAAGTGGAGTGACGAGTGACATCAGGCGCGGCTCTTCGGGTGTCGGCCAAATCACGAGGCTCCCGTTTTGCGCGATGCCCGCGTGTGCCGTGGTTATGGACGCGCCGGCTGTGAATACCGCGTCGCGACAGTCTTCGATGGCCGAAGTGTAAGGTACGAGCCGGGGCAGCGCGGTGTTACGCTCTCGCGAGGCCGGTGTTATCGTGCGCTCGATGTCCTGGCCCAGTTTCGTGCCGGGACTGTATAACAGCGTCTCAACTTTTCTCTCCGCAAGGATGGGCCACAAATCGTCGGTCCAGGATTCGACGCGAGCCACACACACGACCGTGCCCGCCGCTTCCATCAGGTCACGAAAGCGCTGTATCCGTTCCCGCGGCGGCCTGGCAGCGCCGAGATCGTTCGACGGCACGTTCTCGCAAGGCTTCCGCGCGAGCCTTGCGGAATTGAGCCGCGAGAGCATGTTATGTCGTGCAGAACTACTCATGTGGTTCCTCTTGCCTAATGCGTTCGTGGAGCGACTTCTTCGCAAACCTCGGAATCGTGCGAGTTCGCGCCCATTCCTTCACGAAGGGCATCCAGTTGACGGGTATCAGCGCGGCGGCGAGGCCCGCGGTCTTCAGGGCCGCACGGTATAGTGCCGACGAGGTGACAACTGTCTGCCACAATCGCCAGCCAATGCGCTTGCCCGCACTCTTCTCGGTTCCATGCCCGAGGACGGGCGAATCCGGCGCGGAGTTGACGGCTTCGTATCGGAGACGCAACACGATGTCGGAAATAGGAACCTTCACGGGACACACCGACGAACACGCGCCGCATAAGGTGCACGCGGCGGTCACGTCGCCTGCATTTTGCAATCCCTCGATTTGAGGCGCCAGAGCTATGCCCATCGGCCCGACGTAGATCTGCCCATAGACGTGTCCGCCCACGCGGGTGTAGACCGGGCAGTGGTTCAGGCACGCGCTGCATCGAATGCACAGCAGGATTTGGCGGAGTTCGGCGTCTTGATAGATGCGCGACCTGCCGTTGTCCAGCAGAATCAGATGCACTTCGTTCGGGCCGTCCTTTTCGCCGGGCCTCCGGGGCGAACTGATCATGTTGAAGTACGTTGACATGATCTGTCCGGTGCACGAGCGCGTGAGGAGATCGAGCAGGACAGGGACGTCCTCCAGTTTTTCGACGACCCGTTCGATGCCCATGATGGCGATATGGACCGGCGGCACTGTGGTGCACATGCGTCCGTTGCCTTCGTTTTCGACCAGGCAGATAGTGCCGGTCTCGGCAACGGCAAAGTTCACGCCCGAAATCCCCGCGTCGGCGTCAAGGAACTTCTGCCGCAGAATGGTCCGCGCGATTGCGGTAAGCTCCTCGGGCACGTCGGTATACCCGACGCCCGGCAGTTTCTCCTGGAAGAGCCGCCCTATTTGGTGACGGTTCTTGTGTATGGCGGGAACGATAATGTGAGATGGGCGCTCGTGGGCCAACTGCACGATGAACTCGCCAAGGTCGGTTTCCGTTGCCTCGATTCCGTGTTGCTCCAGGAAATCGTTGAGTCCGATCTCTTCGGAAACCATCGATTTGCCTTTGACTACCCGCTTGGCCTGACGTTGACGGAGAATGTCCAGCACGATGCCATTGGCCTCGGCGGGCGTTTCCGCCCAATGGACTTCGATCCCGTTTTCCCGGCAGCGCTTCTCCAACCGTTCCAGGAGTTCCGGCAGCAATGCCAGCGACCTTGCGCGTATGGCGTGGGCTGTGGATCGAAGGACATCAAACTCGGCGGCGTCCGGAAAGACCGACTCGCGGGCCGCCGAGAACTTCGTCGTCGCGATGCGGACATTGGATCGCAGCGATTGATCCTGCAGCGCCTCCGCCGCTCGCGATCTGAAAGTGGATTGGCGACTAATCACGTACTCGTTCCCACAGAAACTCGGCGATGTGCTTCGCAATGACAGGCCTGTTTCTGAACTGCAAGGTGCCACCGATATTGAGAAGACACCCGGTATCCAGCGCCAGAACGTATTCCGCGCCTGCGGCGCAGATGTCGTTGACCTTGTCCTCAACGATAGTCGCGGATACCTCCGGCTGCTTAACCGCGAACGCGCCGCCGAACCCGCAGCACTCAGTCTCGTGCTGAAGTTCAATCAGTTGCACATTCCGCAACTGCCGGAGGAGCATCTTGGGTTCGTCGCGGATACCCAATTCGCGCGCGGCGCGGCACGATGAATGCCACGTGACCCGCACGGGTTCTCCGCGATCCTCGAGACGCACGTGAAGTACGTTGACCAGGAATTCCGTCAGTTCGAACACTCGCGCGGCGAACGCCGCGACCTGCGGCAATAGCGGATCGTCGAGGAATAGGCGTGGGTAATGGTGTTTCATCGTTGCGGCGCAAGAGCCGGATGGAACGACGACCGGCCACTGCTCCGGGAACAGGGCCACCTGGCATGCCGCCACGGCCTTGGCCTCTTCTCGGAACCCCGAGTTGTATGCCGGCTGACCGCAGCACGTCTGGCCGGGAGGATACACGACGCGGACTCCTTCCCGCTCGATCAGCCGCATGCCCGCCAGCGCCGCGTCGGTCGAGAACGCATCCATCAGGCATGTGCCGAAGAAGTAAACCCTATCCGGACGTTCAGGCGAAGGCGTCGTCAATGCCGTTTCCTTCCCGCGGCCAGTGCGCGTAATCATCCTTAACGGACATGATACTACTTCTCGAATCACGGGACGGGTCGCGGTCAGACCGCAACGGGCACGTCGATGAACACGGATTCGCTGGTAGGTTCCGGGATAGGGTCGCCGTATTCGCGCATGACTTCGAGGTGGCCCTCGATAGCTTCCCGAATTCCCGCGAGGATGTCTTCAACTGTATTTCCGGCGCTGGTGCATCCTGGCAGGTCGGGCACGTAAGCGGAAAGATTGTTGGGGCCTTTTTCGATGATGACGAGGTATTTCATGTGTCTTCCTCCTTGCGGAGACCCGCCTGCCTAAGAATGCTGGCAAGGGTCTTTGGATGCAAATCGAAGTTCGGGTTGCCGGGGACCGTGACGGTTCCGGGTTTGCCGGGATGGCGGAAATGGTGGTGGCTGCCGCGCGTACGGACCAGTTTCCAACCATCGTCCTGCAACATCCGAACAACATCTCGAACCTTCATAGAAGAATTATGACCGATGGACGCCAAATTGTGCAAGCGAGGCATGGCATTATCCGCCGCCTGTGTGGCCCATGCCGCGGCCTCAGCGCGCGGTCTTCATCCTCGGGCTTGACGGCGAAGCACCTCAAGCGAGCGCCCGCCAAGCCGCATCATTCGTTGGCCTCGTCACCACGCGGGGACAAGCGTCCAAGCATTCCCTTGATGTCGATCGCGTCCCAAACAGCGACATAGACGGTGATGGTCGAATACCAGACCACGCACGCCATGGTCAACATCCATCAGAACCAGTGCTCAGGCATGATCTGACTCCTTGATGACTACGTTTCTTTCCAGGGTACTTTTGCGCATAGTCTCTCGCTGCCGATCTGAGCGCCTTGCGTACTTCGGGGTCTTTGTCCAGCAGAAAGAACATGATCTCGTTGTCGCATATCCACAATGGCTTGCGCCTGCACGCTTCCTCAAGTCCTCGCGAGACTCTCTCAATCGTCAGGTCATGCTTCTCTCGCCTGAAATGCTGGAAAACGGCAAGGATAGAGCCCGCGGTCATGCGTTCGTAAAGGTCGGCGACCTCACTGCGCAAGACGTGCCGTTTGTTCGATCGTTTAGTCTCGAAGCCGTTGTCGGGATCGAGGACGATGACGGAGTGTGCAAGCAACGCGTCGTCGATACCGCCGAAGTATTCACTTCTTGCTGCGTGAGTGAAGAACTCATGCTCGCCGTAGATCTCGATGCCGATGCCTCGCGCTTCGTAGTACTCGCGAATCTCCGAGACATTTCGCCTGCCCGACGACACGCGTTCACGGAGGTAACCCACGAGATCTGTGTTCAACGACCCTGGCCGCCCGCTATAGTCCAGCTTGTTGCCGTCAGTCCCATCGTCCTTCTCGGTGAGCATCGTCACGAAGGTGAAACGATCTACTCCCGGCACGCGCCGGACAAGGTACTCGACGAGGTCATACTTGAACAGGTCTTTTGTGTCTCCGAAGTACTGATTCTTCATATCCGCTCCGTAAAGCCTGGCATGTCCGTGTTCCAGTATCTTCGGAATTGTACCCGGCTCTACTCTGCGATCTCCGCGCCTCTGCGTGATGTCTTTCTTCTCTGGATTTCTTCAAGAGCGCTCGGGCGCCTTTCGCCCGAGGTTTCAACGGCGAGCCGGCCACCAACGCTCGACTTGAGAAAGTCGCGCCGCCTCATTCGTCGATCTCATTGCCTTGCTGGGACAAACGTGCAAGCATTCCCTTAATATCCATTGCCCCGCGCACGGCAACGTAGATGGTGATGGTCGAATACCAAACCACGCACGCCAGGGTCAACGTCCACCAGATCCAGTGTTCGGTCATGACTCAGTCCTTTCCGCTCAAGCGCTCTTAGCCTGCGGTTTCAACAGCGAACCGACGACCATCGCGAGTCCGGCGCCGAGATAGGCTGCAATATTGGGCCAATGCGGCCCGATCACGTCTTTTGCAAAGTACTCCGTGCTGTCGAGTTTGGCCAGCACAAGAAATGTGACGGGTATGATGGCGCCGGTGATGATCGCCGCGGCGGCGCCCCAGTTGTTCGCGCGTTTCCAATAGCAGCACGCAATGAGCAGGGCCGACATGCTCGACATATAGATGGCGCCCGTCACCATCAGGTACTCCCAGAGGTCGCCCGGAAGTTCATACCAAAGGCCGTAAAACAACAGGAACACGCCGATGAGGGCGACAATGGTGCGGCTCCACATGATGCCGCGTTTCTCAGACCACTTCCGCTTGTGAAAGGGCGCCAGGATATCGTTATAGATAACGCTGGCCCATGTGAGCATGTAGGACGAGTCCGTGGACATGTCGGCGGCGAGCATGGCTGCGACCAGGATGCCCATGAGGCCCACGGGCACGATCTGGCTCAACATCATCGGCATGGCGAGCTTCTTGTCGTCCCCGATTTGATCCGGTGTGAGAACGGCTAGCGCCGCGATGCCCCAAATCACGGGAATCAGCCAACGGCACATGAAGAAGAAGCTGGTGCGGGTGTACACCTGGCGCCCGGTCTTGGTGTCTTTGGCTGCCAACAGACGCTGGATGGTGGTTTGCCAGGTCAACACCATCGCCACGCTCAGGAGCGCGTTCGACGCTATGTACGCCCATCCCATGTCCGGATTCTGGATGGGATTGAACCCGCCCGCTCCATACTGCTGCTCCACCACGGACGTCAATCGATCCCATCCCACGTTTACGAGAATCAGAATCGTCACCGCGATGAGTCCCACGCTCATGACGATGAATTGGAGAAAGTCGGTAACCAGAACAGAGAGCATTCCGCCCAGTATGGTATAGACGCCGACGGCCACCAGGAGCGCCGTCATCGCGATCTTGAGGTACGAGGGATCAAACCCGCAGACCGCCACCAGGAAATCCCCTCCCATGCGCAGAAAGACTCCCATGTTGAGCAGGCCGCCCAGGACGATGACCACGCCACTGAGCCACCGGACACGCTGCCCAAAGCGCTTCTCGAACAGTTCGGGTATGGTCATCACGCCGGCATCGCGCAGGGGTTTGACGCAGAACCCGGTGTATCCGACGAAGAACATGGCCAAGCATGCACAGACTCCGGGCGTGGCGCCCGCGAAACCGTGCTTGTACCCACTCTCTGCCGTGTACATGCAGGTGACGATGCCGAATTCAGTGGCCGCGAGCGACGCGATACCGAGATACAGGTTCATCTCGCGGCCCGCAATCAGGAAATGCTCGACCTTTCCAACGTACTTCCGCACCGCGATCCCCGCCACCATCGTGGCGACAATGTAAAGGCCTACTATGCTCCCGTCGATCCAGTTGAGATGGGACACGCGCTACCCTCCTTGCTCCCGCCGTTAGTCCATCGCACGCCATCGGCCCTTTTCGCTGCCTCAGGCGACTCCTCCAGGGCTCCTGGCCAGGCGGAATTCTTGCACGCGGCGAACTGCTCATTCAAGAACTGCGGGGGCCAGGCAAACGCGGTCATGCGAAGAGGTGGCTAAGGGGCCTGAAGATTTGATAAAGTCGAAACGGGCCGTGGGTGGCGTGTGAGTCTGCGCCATCGTCTGCGGATTGAGAGGTGGAAGCTTTGCTTGAATTGTTGCGGGCACACGACAGGGGATCGGCCGAACTGGACTGCGGCGACGGGAGCCTTCTTGTCTGCCCTGGTTTGCAGGGGCGCATCTTCTGCCGGCTCGGAGACGAGTTGGCCCACCGGCTTGATCCCGAGGTACTCTCGGCCCCGTCCCCGAACGAATTCAACAACCTCGGCGGTAATTCCCTATGGCCGGCGCCTGAGGGAGGGGCGTTCGCTTTCAACTACCTGCCCGGCAGCGACCGTTGGCTGGTGCAGAAAGGCATCGGCGAGACTCCCGCGGATATCGTCCACCGCGATGCGGGCAGAGTTGTTGTCGAGAAGCGGATCGACCTGAACAACAGGAAAGGGGTCCGGATCGATGTGATCTATCGCAGGACCGTGTCGGTTCCGGGAGCCGAGCGGCCGTCAGAGGGATACGACGTGGCTGGTTTGACCTATCGCACGGAGGATACGTTCGAGCCGATTGGTTTGTATAGTATCAATGAAGTCCTCCTTGCGCCGTGGTCGCTCGAGCAGTTCCCGGGTGCCGAAGGAGTGACCGCTTTCTGCAAGGTCCGCGAGCCGGAACAGGCCATAAACTACGATTTCTACGGCCAGCCTGAGGGCCGGATCTCATATGGCGGCGGGTTCTTCACGTTCGTCCTCGGCGGCGAGAACCGACACCAGATCGGCGTCAGGACGGCTTCCGCACCGGAGTTCATCGGAGCCTTGGATTCGAACAGGTCGATGCTGATCGTGCGCCGGACAGCGCCGCAGGACGGCGTTTATTTCAACATCGCCGACAACGATCAGCCTGGCGGCCCTTATTCGGCAGGCGACCTCTTCAGCATTTTCAACGGCGGCGAGCTCAACTTCTTCGAACTCGAGACGATCGGGGCAATGCAGGTAGCTGACGGATGCATAGCGGCAAGCACGCTCGTTTCGGAAACGACCATCCTGAAAGGGAAAATGGGAGAGCTACGTAGATACCTGGCCGAGCAGGAAGGGCTTCGGATTGACGACTGACGATTGAGGATTGACGATTGCATGTTGGATTTGCGGAGTCCCCGGCAGAAAGGAGCCTGCTGAATCGTATGGACGCCAATGAATTCAAGTCGAGAACGAAGTCTTTCGGATTGCGGATCGTCAAGTTGACGGAAGCACTGTCGAAATCCCGAACGAGTGATGTCATAGGAAGGCAGTTGCTTCGGTGCGGAACCTCGGTTGGCGCAAACTATCGTGCCGCGTGCCGGGCGAAATCACAGGCCGACTTCATCGCCAAGATGAAGATCGTCGAGGAAGAGTGCGATGAATCGGTCTATTGGATCGAACTGCTGGTTGAATCAGGACAGGTCAAGGAACACCTGATGAGTGATTTGTTGAAGGAAGCCGGCGAGATTCCGGCCATGGTCGTTGCGTCCATCAAGACCAGCCGCGCTCGCCAGTAATCATCAATCGTCAATCGCTAATCGTCAATAGAAAGGGAGCAGATACATGGGATACCTGGGAGCGGAAGAAAGAGATGCAAGGTTGTCGAAAGTGCGGGCCATTCTAGCCAAGAAAGGGCTGGACGCGGCGCTCGTCTATTATGACGAGTTCAACATCGGCAATGGCTGGTATTTGACCGGCTGGTGTCCGCAATTTGAAAGTGGGGCCGTGCTTTTGCCGCAGTCGGGCGAGCCAATGCTGCTCGGCGGTCCGGAAAGCGAACCCTTCGCGAAGCTGGACAGCGCCATCACGGAGACGCGGAACTTCCCGGTGTTTATGGTGCCGGATGAAGAATACCCGAATGCGACCATCATCGACTTTCCCGCCCTTTTCCGCGAACTCACCCGCGGCGGCAAACGCCTGAAGAAGGTGGGCCTTGTCGGCGGAGATCGCATGCCGGCGGCGTGTCACCGGCAGATCGTGGACGGCTTCCGAGGCGTCGAACTCGTCGACATAACCCAGGAGTTCGTGAGCCTGAGATACATGAAGTCCCCGTGGGAGTTGAAACAAATACGCGCGGCATTCGCTTTGGCCGACGAATGCTACGACGCCATGAAGAAGACCGTTCGCGCCGGAGTGTCCGAGATCGAGGTGGCGGCTGCGGGCGAGTACGCCGCACGCAGCAGAGGGGCCACCGGTTTCGGTTTCAGCGCTATCGTTGGGTCCGGTGCGCGGTCAAATGCCGTCGTTCCCACGGCAAGCGCGAAGAAGCTCAAAGCCGGCGAGATGGTTATGATTGGCATCGCTCCGAAAGTGCGGGGATATGCCGGGGTAGTCGGTGACAGTCTGCCCGTTTCCGGCAAATGCACACGCACACAGGCCGAGGCCATCAAACACCTGAAGGAAGTTTTCCATCTAACCAAGGAACAGCTCATGCCGGGTAAGAAGACGGGAAAGGAAATCGACGCCCCTGGAAGAGCGTATTTCGAAAAGCACGGTCTCCTCAAGTATCTCGTCTGCCCGTTCGCGCATACGATTGGATTGCACGAAGCCGAGGCCCCGTTCTTCGGACCGAACGGCGCGGACCCACTGAAACCGGGCATGGCGGTGTGCGTCGACGTGAGCTTCTTCGGACACCCGGAATGGCACGGCGCGAGGATCGAGACCGGCTACGAGATCACGACTAAAGGTCCCGTACCGTTCAGCAGGAAGATGGATCGGTGGTTTGCCTGACAACTGCGCGGGTTTCACAGGGACGCGACACTCGTTTTATTCCAACAGAGATCTCGAAGGGCCGGAGAAGAGAATCAAGTATGGTGTCCCCGGAATTGCCGCACCTCCCGATTTGTAAAAACTGGTTACTGTCCCTCTTTATCTCCGGAATTGCCGCACCTCCCGATTTGTAAAAACTGGTTACTGTCCCTCTTTATTCCTTTATTCATGTGCTCGAGACGACTGTCAGCCTGCGGGCGCTTGTCGCCAGTCATCAAGAAGCAACGGATGCCCAAGAGCAGCTATGCGGTTGAAGTGGTCGCAATTGCCGCTGACAAGAACGAGATCGTGCTGGATTGCGGTTGCGGCAATCATGGGGTCTGCGCGCCCTATGGGCTGGCCGTGTGACTCCAAGTCCGCCGAAATCCGCCCTGCGAGGTCAGCCGTCTCCTTGTCGAACGGGACTATCTCGACGTCTCCTACCTCCTTCAGGAGGTCGTCGAGCACATCGCCCCGTCCACGCTTGTACAGGCCTTTGGCAAGTTCCATGAACGTGACCGCGCTGATCGTAAACGCTGGAAACACCGCCTGGTAGGCATGCGCCCTGTCGATCACAAGGGCGTCTCTCCCGCGCATCATCTCCGAGAAGATGTCCGTGTCGATCAGCGACTTCTGCATCAAGGCGCCCTCATCGGAATGTGTTCCCGGTCGGACATGGCTTCCTCGCGTACCTCGTCGATCAGGTCGGCCTCAGAGGAATATCGTCCTACGATAGACGATCCGTGCGGCCTCGATCCGGGGGGCGGGCAATTGAGCATGCGTGCGATGACTTCACCGACCGAAAGGGACTCCTTCCTCGCCGCTGCATTTATCTGTTCGTATGCTTCTGGTGGCAAATCGATTTCGACTTTCATCTCACATCACCTCCATCAGTCACGCAGGAACCGACCGCTACGACCCGGCCATTATACAGATGTTCGCGGGGTTTGGGAAGCGGTACCCTCTCTTTCCTGCTGGGGCCCGTTTCTAATCCCGGGAACCATACTTGATTCTTCCGGATGTGTCGATTCGCTTTAATTTCGGGAATTCAACTCGCTACGGTTCCGGCTGGAGGCCCTGTGGCGTCACGCGGATTCGTTGGAGCAGCAACGGCAGTTTTCGCTCCGCGTTCATGTACGCGGCGAGCACGACATCGGGCTCAACTTCGAGCATGCGGCCCATGGCCCAGGCGGGGTAGTCGATCACCGTACCGGCATCCCAATTCAGACCGTCGTCACGACTCACGTTTACGGAATACAGTGGGAACCGATGCGCGCAGAGGATCGCGCCGGAACTGGTGCGCGTCATGGACTGGGCATAGCCCGGAAACGTCGCGCGTGCGGCGGCGTCCCATGTCGCGCCGCCGTCGTACGACCAGCACTGCCACATCATCGGACTGTACACGGGCCTGACCAACACGGTTACGGTGTTGCCGATGACGGTGCCCGTGGGCTCGGTCAGGTCCAGCGAGCCGGGTATCGTGCCGCGTTGGGCGTCAGCCCACGACGGCCGGTCGATCTCGATGGGGCTGGACCAGGTTTTGCCGGCGTCGGTGCTGCGGATGACGAACGCCTTGCAGTGGATGGAACTCCAGGTCCGCACGTCAGTGAAGGTGTCGTTTTCCTCTTTGACTCCCCCGAGAATAAATCGCATCAGAACGCCATCGTTGTTTTCGATCAGCGGGCCGTACGGTGCGCAGTTCTTGGGCTGTGCCGGCCACTCGGGCGTCACCTGCGAAGGTGCGGGATCAGACCACGTGACGCCGTTGTCCATGGATTCGGAGATTGAGATCTCGGGCGCGGGCTTGCCGGTCTCTTCCTGTGGCAGATACAGCATCGCGATCAGACGCCCGCTCGCGGTCCGGAAGATCGTGTTGCCGTAGTCGGTCACAACGCCGAGCTTCTCCGGCAAGGTCTCGGGCGCGGTCCACGTGCGCCCTTTGTCCTTAGATCGGACGAGTTGGTTTCCGGCGGCGAAAAGCACGTCTCCATTTGGTGCGATGCAGGCGCTTGGCATCTGTTCGCTTGTCAGACCGACTGAGAAGGCATGCGTCGGAGTGATGGCATGGACATCCCATGTGGGCGCCACAACGCTCGGTCCGCCGATACGGACGTTCCGGAACGAGTACCATCCGTAACCCGCAAGGCCCATGCACCCGCTCTTGTACGATGGGTCCGCGACGTGCAGCGCCAGACGACCGTCCACCCAGACCTTCATCTCGGGTCCGCGGGCCTCGATGCGAACCTTGTACCAGCGATCCGTCTCACTCGCCACGCCTGGAACCCATTCCGCGGCTAGGTTGTGCAGATAGCCGTCGCCGTCCACCTTCGCCAGCGCGGCCCAGAAGTGCTTTGCCCGCAGTTGTTGACCGCCCCATGGGAAATAGAGGAAGTAGAAATGATTCGCGTCTGCCGCGCGAAACACGAGGCCGGCGCTGCCCGTGCCGGTCTCTCGGTAACTGCCATTGAACTCGAAGTCCGCGGTGAAGTCTTCGAACGCCTGCGCCTTACAGAACGCACGGCTGTGCAGGTTCCGTTGATCCGGCGGGCGAATCACACCTTCGCCGTCTTCCGTCCACGCGCCGTTCGGGAAATGCCACGCGGCGCCGTCGCCGATACGCAATGAGATCTCGGGAGTCTGGTGAGGAGGAGATCCCACGGTCTGGCCGCCGACCTCATTGACCCAATGGGCGAACCACGAGACCGTCTCCTCATCATTCGTGATGGTCAACGGCACCATCCCGACGATGTCGCCGGAATGAGCAAGTTTCAGTGCGGTCCGGCACTGCTGCTCAAGCAAGTCCAGTGGCATTCGCCGGTTCTCGCCGTAGTCGTAAAGGTAAAGACACAGAAGAACCGGTTTGTCCGGGTATTCCTTGCGGCAGCGCTGCACGTTTTTCTCGAGGTCCGGCAAGTTCTTCGCGTGCCATTCGGCCAGAATGATGCCGTCCAGCGCGCGCATGTAGTCGGCGATGCCGGGCCGGTCCATGTTCATTGTATACAGCACGCCCCACAACTTCAGCCGACTGCTGCCGCCAGACAGGGCCTTTTGGATACCCTGAATGTGCTCCGGTTTCAGGCCGTGGTCGATCCCGACCGAGCTCATGTCGTCGAGCAGTGCGCCCTCGATGCGCGGATAGCGATCAACCATCCTTTGCAGCCGAGCCAGCGTTTGGTCATATACAAAGGGGCGGTCTTCCCCCTCGCCGTCCCGAGCGATCTCCCAGATGAGGCGCGGCGCGTGAGCCACCGCTTGGGCCACCGAGTCGGCCTTGGCGTCGTCCTGTGGCAGTCCGAGTCCAGCCAGGATGATGTTAGGTACGCCGAGCAACCGTGCCCGTTCCGCCGGGCTCGCCGCCGCGTACGTCTCCAGGGTGTGTGTCCCCGGCTCGGCCATTTCCGGATTGCCCCACGCCCAGATCAGGTCACGGACAAGAACCGGTTCGGCTGCCGCCGTCACTGCTGACATAGCGGCCACGAAAAGATGGATGATGACGAACGAGGCGGCCAATGCCACCATCGAACGTCGCGCAGAAAAGGTGCGGAGGTTTCTCGTCGATTCTTTCAGCGTCATGGACGTCTCCTTCCACGTGTAGTTTCGCGGGCGATACGCAGCGCATCGAGTCCCGTATTCGTTCGCATGCAGTAGAGCGGCGACCTCATTCTGCGGCTTAGCGCTCCACAATGCAATTCCACATTCTATCACGACATATGATAGGACCCCCAGTTGACAAAACCGGTCGAAACTGATAGGATTAGGACACTTCGAAGCGGGACTAACTCAGTTGGTAGAGTGCCAGCTTCCCAAGCTGGATGTCGCGGGTTCGAACCCCGTGTCCCGCTCCATTCCCTCTTGGCTCTTCCGGTTCTTGCGTACTTCCTTGGCGCCCTGACTTCCGCTTTTCGGTGTAGGTGTTTCAACGCAGCTTAGAAATCTGGAGGTAGGAACTCGGAGTTGAAATTCATTCCCAGCGATGTGTATGGTAGCCGGGTTAACGGGAGTCCCTCTTGGGGATTGTTTCGCATCAATGGGCCGATGCGATACCGTATGTGAGTTCAACCGCGGCTGGGAGTCTTGCACGCCATGACAGGGACGATTGCTGAGAGGAAAGGATTCACGTCGGGACTGACCGGTTACCACTACCTCGTGTTGGTGGTGGCCTGTTTGGGCTGGTCATTCGATACGATGGACCAGTGGCTGTTTGTGTTTGCCAAGCAGCACGCGGTGCGGGACCTGCTCGGCGCGGGCGCTTCCGCCGGCGACGTTGGCTACTACACGAACATTTGCACCGCCGCGCTGATGATTGGCTGGGCCACGGGTGGGTTGTTCTTTGGGATGGTAGGCGATCGTCTCGGACGGACGCGCACGATGGCGATCACGATTCTGATTTACGCCGGATTCACCGGACTGAGCGGTCTTTCGCAGAACTGGGAACAGTTTGCCTTCTTCCGTTTCATGACCGGTTTGGGCGTCGGGGGAGAGTTCGCGGCGGGGGCCGCCCTGGTGGCGGAGACCTTCCCGGCTCACGCGAGGGCCACGGCGCTGGGCATCGTGCAGGCCACGTCGGCCTTGGGCAATGTCACGGCCGCCGGAATCAATATGCTGTTTGCCAGCTACATGTCGCCGGCGGATTCGTGGCGTTATTTGTTCGCAATCGGCATTCTGCCCGCCTTGCTGGTCTTTGTGATCTTTCTGTTCGTCCGGGAACCCGAGGCGTGGAATGTGGCGCGTGAGCAGGCCAAGCGCGCCAAGGTAAAGGGCCAGTTAGGATCCATCCTGGGGCTGTTCACCGAACGCACGCTTCGGCGGAATACGCTGGTGGGCGTTGGGTTTGCCGCGGTTGGCGTCATTGGTTTCTGGGGCATCAGCGTGTGGTCGCCTGAGTTGCTGAGGTCAGTCTTGAATCCCAACGACCTGCCCGATTTGAAGAAAGCGGTCGAGCATCAGATCAGCCTTGCCGGGATGGCGCAGAACTTCGGCAGTTTCTTTGGCGCTTTGAGCTTTGCCTGGGTGGCGCAGAAGGTTGGGCGGCGTTTCGGTTTCCTGGTGGCCATGGTGGGATGCCTGGTGGTCCTTCCGGCCACGTTCTTCCTTACGTCATCCTTCGCGACAGCTCTGGTTTTCTTCTTCCTGATGGGCTACATGCTGCTGTTTCTGTTGGGCGGGTGCGCGGTGTATTTCCCGGAACTTTTCCCGACGCGTTTGCGCAGCACGGGCACCGGTTTCTGCTACAACGTTGCACGCTATATCACGGCGGGGGCCCTGTTCTTTTCGGGCGCCCTCGTGCAGAGTTACGGCCTGAGGAACATGGTGTTCGGCGTGTCGCTTGTGTTCGTCCTCGGATTGCTTGTATTGCCCTTCGCGCCTGAAACCAAGGACAAGCCGCTGCCGGAATAGCGGCCGGGACGACCGCGTGCTATTATGTGTGCGAGGTGATGAGCATGACTTTGAGACAGTTGGCGACTGAGATCGAGAAGCTGAAGCCAGGCCAGCGCGACAAGCTTCTGAAGATGCTGGCGAAGCAGAGGGAACACTGGCGCGGCAGCCCGGATGATCCGTTCTCCAAGTTCATTGGGAAATTCCGCGGATCCAAGTCGGGTTCCCTGACGTACAAAGAGGATCTCTATGGCGGCGATTGCCCCCTCTAGTGTATTGAATCATAATTGCAGGATCTTAACGAAGCGGTGGTTCCGGTGCATTTGAGAAGTGCAAGCATAGAACGCGGACCATTTTCCCCCTTTGAAGGGGCTAGGGGGATGTTCTTGCGCGCTTGCCGGTAGCTAGTGTCGGCAATCCAACATCCCCCTAGCCCCCTTCAAAGGGGGAAAATGGCATAGTCGCCACCTTCGCGGTAAGTTGCCAACAGGATGGCTCACTACACTAGCCTGTTCATTGATACGTCCGTCTAGCTCCGGTTTCCACGGAGATCGTGAACGTTGCAGGGAGATGCAAGAGTAATGAGTGGCGGCGCAGGGTTCACGTGGCTTGACGGCGTGGTGCTGGCTGGCTACTTCGCCGGCATCACGGTGTTCGGTCTTTGGGTGGCGCGGAAGGTCAGCAGCAGCGACCGGTACTTCCTTGGGGATCGCAAGCTCCGCTGGTGGATCATGGTGGGCCAGGCATTCGGCACGGGCACCCACGCCGAACAACCCGTCGCTCAGGCCGGTGCAACGTGCGAATTCGGGTTTGCCACGATCTGGTATCAGTGGAAGAACATGCTCATCACGCCCCTCTACTGGCTGTTGGCCCCTTGGTACCGGCGCAGCGAACGGACGACCATCGGCGAGATCGTCGAGGACCGTTACGGGCGGCGGCTCGCGATGGTCTACACCATTTTCGCCATCGCGTACTTCGTGTTTAACCAGGGGGCCATGCTGAAGGGAGCGGGTAAGGTCATTTCGGTAGCCACGGGCGGGGAGATGATCTCGCCGAACCAGGTAGTGTTCGCGATGACGGCGGCCTTCATTGTCTACAGCTTCTTCGGGGGTTTGGTGGCCTCCGCTTACACGGACTTTGTGCAATCCTTCCTTATCATCGCGTTGTCGGTGATGCTCATCCCGGTTGGCCTGTCCGAGGTTGGCGGTTTCGCTGGCATGCGTGCGAGTCTGCCGCCGGACTTCTTCAACCTCTACAGCGACGTCAGCGGTCTGACCGCGTTCACCATCGCCATGCTGGCCGTAAACGGCATTGTAGGGATTGTCGCGCAGCCCCACACACTTTCGATGGCGGCGACGGGAAACACGGAACGCGCGGGACGCGTCGGCCAGACCTACGGCGCTTTTGTCAAGCGGCTCTGCACGATTGGCTGGGCGTTGACGGGGCTGATCGTCGCGGCGCTGCTGGTTCAGCGCGGCATTTCGCTTCCTGAGCGCGAGGCGGCGTTCGGGTTCGCGTGCCGCGAGTTTCTTGCGCCGGGTTTGACGGGGTTGATGATAGCCTGCGTGCTCGCGGCCAATATGTCGACGTGTTCGAACTTCATGGTCAACACGGGGGCGCTCTTTACCCGCAATCTCTATAAGGAGTATCTCAACCCAAACGCAAGAGACGGGCAGCTCCTGATGGTGGGGCGCGTTTCGGGACTGGGGCTGACGCTGCTGGGGATCGGCTTTGCTCTGAAGGTGGACCGGGTGCTGGATGCCTTCCTCTTCACGGAGACGATTGCCGCGCTCATGGGCGTGATGTTCCTTGGCGGGATGCTTTGGAAGCGGGCAAACCGATCCGGGGCGTGGGCTGCAACGCTCGGCTCGTTTCTGAGCTACTACGCGCTGAACTTTCTTATGACGTGTCAGCCGGGAGACGGCGGGAAGCCTTTTTCGACCCTCGGAGCGGCTTTCAATGCCTTGCTGGCGCACTTCGGGAGTGGGGACGCTCTCGTCTTCCTGCACACGGGCGCGGTGAAGCTTGTGTATGCATGGAAACCTGGGCCGTTCGGTTGGGCGATGGTCGTTGGCTTCGGGGCTCTGATCGTCGTCAGCCTGCTGACCCGTCCCGAGGACAAGGAACGCATTGAACGCTTCTTTGACAAACAGCGCCGGACGACCGACGAGGAGGCGGTTTTCGAGACCGGCGTTCGTCCGTTGGCCGCGGAACGCGGCGAGGATCTGATCCTCCTTGATCTGCCCGGGTGGTTTCATGCCGGCCGCCGGCATGGCTTCTTCAGGCGCTACCGTGAGGATCTGATAGGATTTGTCATTGCATGGTGCACAGTCGGGCTGTTAATCATGACGGCATGGGGTATTCTTCAGATCGGGAAATAGCCTAGCGTCGCACCTCACGAGGAACAAACGTGTCAACCAAGTCAGGCGGCGAGAAGGCGGATGAATCGGGCCTGCGGAGCTGGGCCGATTACTACAAAGACCTGGAAACACTGCCGAAGATCAACGAATACCTCGACAATATGCGGGAGTTTATCGCGAAATGCCGCGAGCATTTCGGCGGAACGAACGTCCTTGAAGTCGGCACGGGTTCAGGTGTGCTCGCCGTCCATTTCAGCCGGTCAGGCTATTCGGTCACGGGGCTCGACCGCGATGCGGGAATAATAGCGATAAATCAGAGAACGAATTCCCTGCTCGGCGGCTCCGCGCGTTTTGTGGTTGGCGACATTTTCCACTTACCTTTCGGCCCGGACACGTTTGACGCCTGCTATCACCAAGGTCTAATGGAGCATTTCGATCCCTCTGACATTGTTGCGGCGTTGAAGATGCAAACGGCCCTATGTCGTAGGGTGGTCTTCGCGGTACCGACTGTTCATTGGAGGGGCGGCGTGTATGGCGACGAGCGCATGTGGACCGGGCGGCGCTGGCTTGAGCTGCTCGCGCCGTTCCGCGTTGTCGACATTTTTGGTATGGCCTACTCCGGTTTAGTGAGGCGTGGATTGAACATGGTGGGGCGCAGATTCACATCGTACCGCCCGTCGTGGCTTTACAGGAAGCTGGCGTTGGATTGCGCGGGTGAAATCGGTTTCGTCATTACGCGGCGATGACGCTCACGCCGTTCGCTTCCGCGCGCCGGGAAGCAAGGCGGCCACAACCGAGACAATTAGCGCGCTCTCTTCGCGTGTCAACGTGCGCAAGGCAGCCTGCACCGCAAGATAAACGATTCCTCCGGCGGCGATGGCTGCAACAAGGGAAACTCCGGAGAGCGCGTAGGCCACGCCGGCCATTGCCGAACAGGCGATAACTGTCTTGGCGGTCAGGGAAGGAAGGCCCATCGCGCCGTATTGCGCCCTCATGCCGTACACGAACATCGCCGATACGGCCAAGTTGCTGATGACTGCAACCCACGCGACCGCGTGCACGCCGAGTACGGGGATGAGAAGCAGATTTCCGAGGAGACTCACGGCGGCGGCGAGGCCGTAGGCGGCCACGACGTACCAATTCCGCTGGGACGAGTACAGAAACTCCTGCGCTACGCCGTTGAGATAGAACAACGGAACCATGCCGCAAAGGATCTGAAGCACGAGCACGGAGTCGGCGAACTCGCTCGCACGCGCGCCGGTCAATAGCGCGACGATGGGCCCGGCCAGCGCCGCGATGCCGAACGCCATCGGGAACGCGACCATCAGTGCGAGGCGCGCGGAGGTCTTCATTAGCCGCGTGTAGTTGTCCGGTGCGTTGACTGAGAACCGGCACAGGGCGGGGAACACGGCGGTCCCCCAAATGCCGGCGATCATCAAGAGCGGCTCCATGAGCCGCTGCACGGCGGTGTAAATGCCGGCGGCGGATTCCCCGTCCAGCCATTTGAGTATCGACATGTCTGACTTGAAGTAGACGAGCGAGAGGAACATGGCGATGGTGAAGGGTGTGCTCTCGCGGATTTGCGTCACAGCGAGTCCCAGGCGGAAATGCGGCCGCTCCCATCCTGCAACGGCCATCGCACAAGCGACGCAAAGGACAAATCCGATTGCATTACCGAGCGCGATACCTGCGTGGGCCATGGCGCTTGTGGGCGCGATTTGGAGGACGTAGTAAGTGAAAATGAGCCGTGCCGCGCCTGAAGCCAGATTGACCGCCGCTAGGAGGACCATGCGTTCCCGCGCCATCAGCAGCGCATCGAAGGGACTCTGCAAGGCCCAGATGACGATGACGGAAACGGTGGCCATCATGACAGCGGCCCGCACCGTGGGGTTGGCTTCGATAAAGTGGATTGATCCCCCAATGACAATCACAACCGCGGCGGAGAGAAACGCCATAACGCCGACTGCGGTCCACACGTACGTCCAGGCGATGCCAGGGTCGCGGGCAACGTCGCGGACAAGGAGCCGCTGGATGCCGAGGGTTGCGAAGACAGTGAAAAGCGATGTGTATCCGAGGGCGAATCCGAATTGCCCGGAGCCGTCGACGCCGAGCGAGCGGAAAATGATACCCATCTGAACGAGGCTGAGCGCAAGACAGAGTACGCGCGAGACGACAAGCGAGATGAGATTCAGTCCTATGCGCGACGACTCTCGCATCGTCTCAGGGGGCGTCTCTAATCCCGCAGCCGTCACGACCGGGCCTCTCCTGCAAGTTCGCGGTAGACTTCCGCCAGCGCTCGGGCGCTATCCTTCCAAGTGAACCGGCTCGCACGTTCATACGCCGCTTCCGTCCGCTGCCGCGCGGCGCTTAGGTTTTCGATGAGTTCCACGAGGCCGGCCTCGATGGCATCGACGCTTTTCGGGTCAACGAGGATGCCCGTTTCGCCGGCGACCTCGGGCATCGATGAGACGTTCGATGTAAGCACGGGTATGCGCGCGGCCATCGCCTCGAGCACGGGCAAGCCGAATCCTTCATACAACGACGGATACACGCACGCGTACGCTCCGCGCAACAGGCTGACCGCAGCGGTGCGTTCGAGGTATCCGGTGTGCACAACGCTGTCTCCGAGACGGAGCCGCTCGATCGAAGCGAACACGTCTTCGTACATCCAGCCCGCCTGACCCGCCAGCACGAGTTGGGGGCAGTCCTTGAAACGTTGCCGCAGCCGCGCATAGGCCTCAATCAGGCGCGCGAGGTTCTTGCGGGGTTCGAGAGTGCCCAGGTGAATGAAGTAGTCGCCGGGGATGTTGAATCGTTTCCTGAGCGCCTGAATGAGTCCCGTGTCAATGGCTCCGGAGAATTCCTCGATGTCTATGCCGCCGTGGACAACTCGGATTCGATCGGCGGATGCGCCGAGCAGCTCGATGATGTCGTTCTTGCAGCTTTGTGAAATCGCGATGATGCGATCTGCCTTGTCGACGGCATGCCGAAGCAGTGGCGCGTGGATATGAAAACTCTCCGCGCGGTGCATCTCGGGATAGCGGAGATTCGAGAGGTCGAATATCGTCACCATGCGCCGCGCGCGTCGAGACGGCGGCAAGAGGTGGAAGGCCCCGTGAACGATGTCGACCGATCCGATGAACCACTCGATGGGCGGCCACTCGAAGCGAGTCCACATCCGGTTCTTGAGCCGCGTTGGCCACGGAAAGACGGCTACGCGCGAGCATTGTTCTCTCAGGGTCCGGAAGAGGTCTCCTCTTGGGCGCGCCGAAGATGCCAGGACCCGGACGTCGAACGTCTTTGGTCCTGACGTAAGGGCGTGGAAGAGACTAAGGGTGTAGTAGCCCACGCCGGTGAGCGGCCGGGCCATCAGACAACTCAGATCAACGCCGACTCGAATCATGTCTGAATGCACGGGAACCCCGTTTCATTTCCCGCTGGAATCAACGGGTTCACAGAGTATAGCACAATGGAATAGCAGTGCGGCGGCGCGCCGAACTGGGAACCCACGGCAGCGCTGTGGTATTATTCATGGCAGTGGTTTCTTGCGCCCGCGTGGCCGCGGGGAGGCGCATGCGCATCTCTTTGAGGCCACGAACCCGGTTGGAAGGAAGTGGGCATGGATCTGATTCGTTTTGCGGTGATGCACGACTGGGCGGTGTTGCTGCCTATTGTGTTCTGTTCGGTGGTGACGATCGCGGTGGCCTTCGAGCGGTGGGTCTTCTATCGGAAAAACAAGCGCGACGTTGTGGAATTCATCCCGGTGCTTCAACAGGAACTGCAGCGGGGTCTTGAGTACGGCCGGACAGCCAGTTCCAGGCTCGGTGGGCTTTTGGGCCAGGTATCGGAAGAGGGCATCTACTCGCTGGCCAAACATAAAGGCAATTTCGAGAGATCGTACGACATCACGGTTTCGCTGGCGGTTCGGAACCTGGAACGCCACCTCTCTATTCTAGGAACCATCGGAACCATCTCACCGTACCTCGGGCTTTTCGGAACCGTCGTCCGGATTCTTCTCACGTTCGGTGAGATGTCGCAGGCGGCCGGATCCACGGCCGCACCGCAGATCATGTTTGGGATCGGCTCGGCGCTGATTGCCACGGCCTTCGGGTTGGGCGTCGCCATCGCGTCGGTCGCCCTCAACAACTACTTTCAGATGACCGTCAGCCGTTACGAAGAGGACTTCCAGTTGCTGAAGTTGGTGTTCCTGGGCGAGATGGAGAACCGGTTGGCCGCGTCCCGTTTGGGCGCGGGGCGTAGCGGCCAGGACCCGCAAGGCCGCCCATAAACGGGGCAATGCATGCACAAGCACGGTGGCCATAAGCGAAAGACGGTGTTCAGCGAGATCAACATCACTCCGCTGACTGATATCTTTCTCGTCCTTCTGACGATCATGATGATAGTGGCGCCTTTCATGCGCCAGGTCCGCACGGACATCAACCTTCCCGACGTGGTTTCGGGTGCGGAAGTTCAGAAGGACGTGGTCAGCGTGGACGTCACCCCGGACGGCAAGTATTTCATCGACAGCGTCGAGGTGCCCATCGAGCGGCTCACCGACGTGCTGAAGCAGAAGGGCGAACGGTTCATCGAGAAGAAGCTGTTGGTGCAGGCGGACAGGGATGTGAAGAGCGGGGCCGTGCTTGGCGTGTTCCGCGCGGCGGAAGAGGCGCAGTACGCCCGCATGACCGTCGTGGGCCGTGCGGCCAACTCGACGGGAGAGAGGAAACCGGATGAGACCGGCGCGCCGGAATCTTTTTGACGACATCAACATCACGCCGCTCACGGACATCTTTCTGGTCCTTCTAATCATCATGATGGTGGTGGCGCCGATGCTGGACTACCGCGGCTTGGATATGAAAGTGGCCACGGGCGCGCCGGCCGGCGTCAAGCCTGATGAGAGCACCCGGCTATGGCTTAGCGTCGCCGCGGACGGCCAGTACAAGGTAGACGGTAACTCGGTGGGTGAGGCGGATCTGGTTGCGGCGTTGCGCAGACAGATTTCCGAGAAGACAGGCGGAGTCGTCATTGAGGTTGACCCGGAATCCAATCACGCGGCGCTTGCCCACGCGATCGATTCCGCGCAGATGGCGGGGATCGAGCAGGTGTCCGTGATCGAATCCACGCCTCCGGCGCCTGAACCCGTGAAGAAGAAAAAGAAAAAATGAACCTAAGTTCGGCAGTTGAGCGGCAGTGCAGCTCATGGAAGACAAGGGGTTGCAACCCCTTGTCTAACTGCTCGCTCGTCACCTAAAGGGAGAACGGCCATGTTGAGACGATCCGTAGTCGCGTGCTGTGTATTTGTGCTGATGGTGTGCGTGTGCTCTGGCGCAATGGCGGCGGGGGATGACGCCGTAACCGGGGGGCTCTTGGGGGAGCTTCCGAAACTGAAGGACTTCAAGGCGGCCCGGCAGTCCAGTTGCGATCCCAGCGGGGGCAACGATGACGGCCGGCAGGACTGGCCCATTAAACCCGGTGAAACCCGCGAGATGGCGAAGATCGAGGGCGCGGGGGCGATCACGCACATCTGGGTCACGATCGCTTCCGATGACAAAGTACATCTGAAGAATCTCGTGTTGCGGATGTATTGGGATGGGGAGGAGACGCCGTCCGTCGAGTGTCCCATCGGCGACTTCTTTGGTCTCGGACACGGGAGGTACTATCAGTATGCCTGCCTGCCGATCCAAATCGGCACGAACAATGGGTTGAACTGCTTTTGGCGTATGCCCTTTGAGAAAGGCGCGCGGGTAACCTTGACGAACGACGGGGCGGAGCCCTGTAAGGCGTTCTACTACTATGTCGATTATCAGCAATACGACAAGCTGTCGGCGGATACGGGCCGTTTCCATGCGCAGTACCGGCAGACGTATCCATGCATCGCGGGCCAGAACTATGTGTTCTTCGAGGCGCAGGGTCGTGGGCAGTACGTCGGATGCAGTCTGTCGATTCACAACCGGGCCGATGGCTGGTGGGGCGAAGGCGACGACATGATCTACATCGACGGAGAGGAAAAGCCCACGTTCAACGGGACGGGCTCCGAGGACTACTTCGGCGGGGCGTGGTGCTACGGGCCGGCCTTCAGCGATCTCTACCTCGGTTGCCCGCTGCGGGGCGAGCATAAGCGCGATGCCCTGTGGAACGTGTACCGGTATCATCTAGCCGATCCGATTCCCTTCACGAAGTCGATCAAAGTCACGATCGAGCACGGCCATGCAAATGACCGCGGCGACGATTTTTCGAGTGTCGGGTTCTGGTATCAAACCGAGCCGCACGCGGCTTTCCCGCCGTTTCCCGCCGCCAAGGATCGACTGCCGGGCGGATGAAAGGATATTCGTTGCGGAGGTTGATTTTGCGCACTTCTTGCGCACTCTTCCTTGAATGATAGAGATCCATTCGTTAGAATCGGAGTAGGGGAGTACCGACGAATCGACCGTAGTGAAAGGGTTTGTCATGCCGATGCCTGTGAGGATCGCGGAGACGGAGATGCCGGGCGTTCTGTTGATTCAGGGCCGGTGTTACCCTGATGATCGCGGTTTCTTTTCCGAGGCCTATTCGGAAGGGATGTGGCGTGAAGCTGGGTTTCGGGAGCAGTTCATTCAGGATAACCTAAGCCTGTCGCGGCGAGGCACTCTGCGCGGCATGCATTATCAGATCGAGCCGTACGGCATCGGGAAATTCGTCCGCGTTTTTTCCGGCGCCATATTCGACGTGGGCGTGGATCTGCGCAAGGGATCCCCGACGTTCGGAGGATGGATTGGAAGGACCCTGAGTGCGCAAGACGGTGCAGGCCTGTATTTCCCGTCGGGGATCGCCCACGGTTTCCTCGCGCTTGAGGATAGCAGCATCGTCTATTACAAGTGCACGCAAATGCATGTTCCGGATGCGGAGCGGGCCTTGCACTATAGCGACCCGCGAGTGGGCATCGCGTGGCCGATGGCGCCTACGATTGTCTCTGAAAAGGACGCGGCGGCGCCGGCTCTGGACCAGGCTGAGCACAACTTTGTCTTTCAACCCTAGCGGGGCGGCTCGATGTTGCGGGTTTCAGTCCCAGGAAACGGTGATACATGAAGATCCTTGTGGCCGGCGGGGCCGGATTCATAGGCTCCGTCCTGTCGCCTCTTCTGCAAGAGCATGGGTACGAAGTGGACGTGGTGGATCTCGTCTGGTTCGGTAATCACCTTCCCGAAGGCACGAACCTGATTCGAAAGAACCTGTTTGATCTCAAGGAATCGGATCTGCGAGGCTACGATCACGTCATCTTCCTCGCGGGCCTGTCGAATGATCCGATGGCGGAATTCGATCCCGCCATGAACTTCGTCCAGAACGGGGCCTTGCCGTCGTACCTTGCTTTCATGGCGAAGAAGGCCGGCGCGCCTCGTTTCATCTATGCGTCCTCCTGTTCGGTGTACGGTCACACCGTCAATGATCTCTACAACGAAGAAAGCTCGGTCACGTGCGGCTATCCTTACGGGATCTCGAAGCTCCAGGGCGAGCATGGCGTCATGCAACTCCAGGACAAGGGGTTTTCAACTATCGCCCTTCGCCAGGGCACCGTGTGCGGATATAGCCCGCGCACGCGGTTCGACCTGATCGTGAACACAATGTTCAAGGCGGCGATGCTTGACGGAAGGATCGTGGTGGACAATCCGTCGATTTGGCGGCCTCTGATTGATGTCCGCGATACGGCGGCGGCGTTCGTCCGCGCAGTTCAAGCCGATCACGGGATCAGCGGCGTGTTCAATGTGGCCTATGACAACTTTACCGTGGGACAGGTCAGCGATCTCGTGAAGGCGGCGATCGAGGATCTGACTGGGAAAAAGATCCGCGTCGCCGTTAACGACAAGGAAGACTACCGGAACTACAAAGTGAGCTGTGAGAAGGCACGGACCCACCTCGGCTTCGCGCCGAAGTACACGGTGAGCCACATGGTGGAGAGTCTGCACAGGCATCTCGCGGAGTTCGGCGATTTTTCGGACGAGCGTTTCTATAACATCAAGGTCTTTACGAAACTTCAACGGACGCGCATGTGAGAGCGGGTTCTCGCGCGTGTCAACGAAGCAGGGCTGAGAATGGCGAAGATTCTGGTTACGGGCGGGGCCGGGTTCATCGGTTCACACGTTGGTGATCTACTCATCGAGGCAGGGCATCAAGTGGTCGTCGTGGACGACCTGTCCACGGGATTCCGTCGCAATGTCAATCTCAAAGCGGCATTCGTGGAACTGGATGTGCGATCTCCGGAACTCGAGGAGGTCTTCAAACGGGAGCGGCCGGGTTTCGTGTGTCATCTCGCCGCGCAGATAGACGTGCGCCGCAGCCTCAAGGAGCCTCTTTTCGATGCCGCGACGAATATCCTCGGCTCGATCAATCTACTGGAGTGTTGTGTCAAGCATCAGGTCGGAAAAATCATTTATGCATCGACAGGAGGCGCGATATACGGCAACCCCGAGGTCTTGCCGGCATCGGAGTCCTGTCCTCCGGCGCCCGTCTGCCACTACGGCGTGAGCAAATATGCCGTCGAGCATTACATTCGGCTGTATAATCACCTCTACGGACTCCGCTTCACGGTTTTGCGCTTCCCGAACGTGTATGGACCGCGTCAGAACCCGCAGGGTGAAGCCGGTGTGTGCTCGATCCTGATCGGACTGATGCTTGACGGCAAGCAGCCGACCCTCTACGGATTTGGGGAGCCTTTGCGCGACTACGTGTTCGTTGGCGACATTGCGCGCGCGCACCTTCTTGCCTTGGACCGCGGGGACGGTGAGACAATGAACGCCGGTTCAGGACGAGGAGCGAGCGTGCGCGAAATCTTCGACGTGCTGAAGGACATCTTGGACTTTGACGGCGAGCCGATCCTCGAACCGCTGCGGCCAGGCGAAGTAGATCGGATCTACACGACTGGCGATCGCGCGGCCGAGGTGTTGCAGTGGAAACCGGAAATCGATCTGCGGGAAGGACTTCGACGGACGGTCGAACACATCAGGCAGGAACGCGGCGTGCGATGATGGCGCCCAGTGGACGCGGCCAACTTTGGGAGAGGTCCGCATGAGGGTGCTCATCATAGGCGCGGAAGGCCAGCTCGGGACCGCCTTGTGCGCGGCCTTTGCCGATACGGATCTAGTCCGCGCCGAACTCGATGGGGGCGATGTCCGGATCGATGTCACCGACGAGGATCGGCTGCGAGACGTCGTGGGCCGGGATGTAAGACCCGGCCTGGTCATCAACACCGCGGCGGCGCACGACGTGGCGCGATGCGAGCGCGAGCCGGATTGGGCATTTGCGATCAATGCAACGGGGGCGAGGAATGTCGCGGTTGCATGCCGGGCCTGCGGGGCGCGGCTGGTGCACATCAGTACGGACTACGTTTTCGCCGACAGCCCGGAATCGCGGCCGCTCGTCGAATCAGATCTGCCCGCGCCTTTGAACGTGTACGGCGTCAGTAAGCTTGCGGGAGAGCATCTGATTGCGGCCACGCTGGCGGACCATTGCATAGTTCGGACGGCGGGGTTGTACGGCCTCGCTCCGTGTCGCGGAAAGGCTGGCGACAACTTTGTGCTCCGGATGTTGCATAGCGCTGAAACGGAACTGCGCGTTGTCGACGACGAGTTTACCACGCCCACGTATGCGTCTTCGCTTGCGCGACAGATCAGGCTTCTCGCGGAGAAGGGCGAACCGGGCGTCTACCATGCCACATGTCAGGGCGGGTGCAGTTGGTATGAATTTGCGAAAGCCATATTTGAAGAAACCGGGAAACAACCAACGCTGAAAGCCGTGAAGCGAGACTGTCTCCAGTCGCCGGTGAAGCGCCCGCGGTTCTCGGTCCTCGAGAACCGGCGCTTGCAGGCGCAGGGATTGGACATCATGCCCACGTGGCGGGACGCTCTGCGTGAATATCTGTCGGATCTTTCGCGGAAGAAGGCCGTCTCATGAAGGTGGCTCTAGTTGTTCCCACACTTAACGCCGGATCGCGTTGGAGGAACTGGCTTGAAGCCGTGCGCATGCAGACGCCGCGGCCCGACCGTCTGCTTTTGATCGATTCCTCTTCGGAAGACAACACGGCGTCTCTCGCACGTGAGTGCGGATTCGAAGTCCGCGTTATTCCACGAGACGAGTTCGACCACGGCGGCACGCGTCAACTGGGCGTGGAATGGGCGTCCGACGCGGATATCGTGGTGTTCCTTTCCCAGGACGCCACGCTTGCGAACCGCGACGCTATCAACAGGATCACGGCATGCTTTGAGAACGCCGAGGTGGGCGCGGCCTACGGACGCCAGCTTCCGTATCCGGACGCCTCACCTATCGAGGTTCACGTGCGAAGTTTCAACTATCCGTCCGCGAGTTCGGTCAAGGGCTTGGAGGATGTGCCGAGGCTCGGCTTCCGCACGATCTTTTTCTCGAACGCATTCGGCGCTTACCGGCGCTGCGTCCTTGAAGAAGTTGGTGGTTTCAAGGCCGGGACCATCTCGATGGAGGACGAGCACGTGGCCGCGCGGATTGTACTTGCGGGCCATAAGATCGCTTACTGCGCTGAGGCGCAGGTGTATCATTCCCACGCCTACACAATCCGGGAGGAGTTCTCGCGCTACTTCGACTTCGGCGTATTTCACGCGCGTGAATCCTGGATTCGCGAACGCTTCGGCCAGGCGGAAATGGAGGGGATGCGCCTCGTCCACTCGCAACTGGGTTTCCTCTGGCGGCAACGTCCGTTGCTCATCTTCCCCGCTATGTGCCGCATGGCGGCGAAACTCATCGGTCTCCGGCTCGGAACCATCGAGAAGCACCTGCCCGCAGCAGTGAAACGCCGCCTGAGCATGAACAAGAAGTACTGGCTCGCGGAAAGAGAGTGAGGAGTCTTCGCTCAGGGGTTGCGCGGGGCGTTCAGTGAAGCTTCGATATCCGCGATGCGCGTCTGCATTTCCTTCGCCTTGTCCAACTGTCCGGCGGCCCGGTGGGATTGGCGCAAGTGGTCCAGTAGATAGAGGTCATTGGGATAGCCATTGAGCGCCATTTGGTAGTAGGGAATCGCTTCGGTCATCTTGCCGTTGCGGAAGTATGCCTCGGCAATGTAGCGTGGCAAGGCGGGCATTGAGAACCCGGCGTTGACCGCCTTTATGCCAAGCGCCGTGGCCTCTTCGTATCGTTTCAGTTCGATCAGCGCCCATACGACGTTAAGGAATACACCTTCCTCCCGGCTGCCGCGCGAGATGGCTTCCTGGTATTCGGTTATGGCCTGGCTCCAGTGCTTGAGATGATAACGGACGTGGCCGGCGAGCGCGTAGGGTTCCGGCGCCTGGGGCTGCCGGCGCTTGGCTTCTTCAACCTGGGCCAAAGCGCCCGGATAGTCGTAACGGTTCATGAAGTCCATCGCGGCCGCAAGATAAGTCCGGTAGTCGCTCTCACGCCGTTCGCGGGCATAGGTGCGAAGACCGAAGTTGAGGCCTTCCGCAAGCGCCAGCAGCAGCAGGATGATTGCGCACCACAGCATCAGGATCTTGCGCGCGTTCTCAATAAGCGGCAGACTCATTTATCGGGCGCCCTTTCCACTGAGGACGATCCTCACGGTCCCAACCAGAATCCTCAGATCCGTGATGAACGAAAGCGTGCTGATGTAGAGGAGATCGTACGTCAGCCGGTCTTCGGGTTCCGACGTATAGGAGCCGAGCACGTGCGAAAGGCAGGTCAGCCCTGGCCGGACGGCGAGCCGTTGTTCAAGCAACGGTATCCTCTGCCCGCTAACCTGATAGAATTCGCGCCACGCCGGCCTCGGTCCGATGAGGCTCATATCGCCCTTTAGCACATTGAAAAGTTGCGGGATTTCGTCGATGCGGTGCTTGCGAATAAACCGGCCCACGGGCGTGATGCGGGGATCGTTCTCGCGAGCCAACACGTGGCCGGTCTCATCCTTGAGGTCCGCGCCGGCGACCATTGAGCGGAATTTGTAAATCCGGAATGGCTTGCCGCCAATGCCCAAGCGTTCGTGCGAGTAGATGGCGCGGCCCGGCGAGGTCGTCCTGACCGCTATGGCCGTCACAAGGCAGATCGGCGAGGCAAGGAGAAGCCCTATCGCAGCGGCCGCGATGTCTATCAGGCGCTTGACGTACGTGTAAGGCGTGGTCAACTGGCGGCTCGCGACTTCAACGAGCGGGATGCCGGCCAGCGCGGACAGGTTACGCTGTTGCAGCAACAGCAGGTCGTGCACGCTCGGATACAGATACGTCCGGCGGAAGTTCTCACGGCAGAAAAGCAGAAGCTCGTCAAGCCTCCAATGGTCTTTGGGCTCAAGGACGATGATGGCGTCGGATAGCGTGGCGCCGTTTGATCCGGACTCTTCTTTCCGGCGCTCAATGATCTCTCTGAGTGTGCCGGTGTCGATGTAGTCGGCCTCGGCGCGCACGGAGGCGCTGTTGCGCGCAATCTCCTCGGCTATGCGCCGGCCCTGTTCGGGACTGCCGATGACGTGGAAGTAGCGGTGCAGTGACTTGAACCGTGCTGTCAGAGTCGCGGCGAAATAGTGCCAAATGCACAAGAAGGGCGTCGCCATGCAAAGGGCGATGATGATCTCGCGGCGCGTTATCTCACGGACGTTCGCCGGGAGAAGCGCCGTCATCGTGAGTTGGATGAGGCACGTCCAGGCGAGGGCGATGAGGGCGTAGTAGGCCGAGTCGAACCTGTCCGTCATGCGTTGCGGCTTGTATGCCCCCGCGATTATAGCCACGATGCCGAAAAGCACAAGGCATATGAGGCGATCCCGCTGCAATTCGGTGAAGTCGATCCGTCCGATGACGTCCAGACGCGTCGTCGTCGCCAGGGTCAGCGCGAGCCAGAACAAAACAATATCGCTCGCGAAATAAAGAAGGACGACCTGACGCTCTTCATGCAATCTATTCATTTTCGGGATACTGATGGGTGCGATTCACTCAGTTGTGTTGATGATAGCACGTAGCCGTTCCGCACGCATAACGGCGGCGCTCGGGACATGAACGCCGCGTCAGCCCTTTCCCGCCACTTCTTCAAACACGGCGGCCATTTCAAGGGCGAAACGCTCGACGGCGAAGCAGGTGCGCGCTCTCGCGCGCCCAAGTTCGCCCATTCCGGCGGCTTCCTCGGGATGCGAGAGGACGTGGCAAACGCGATCCGCGATCGCCTCATGATCGTTGGGCGGGACCAACCATCCGGTCTCGCCGTTGACGACGGATTCGAGAGGCCCGCCGGCCGCCGTCGCAATGACCGGGCATCCGGCGGCCATGGCCTCCACGACCGTGAGGCCGAACGGTTCCGGGGTGGCCGACGGCAGAACAAGCACTGATGAAGCGGCGAGGATATCGGGTATGTCTTTTCGTATGCCCGTGAATACGACGCTCTTCCCAATTCCGAGTTCGGCGCATCGCGCGCGAAGTTCGCGCTCGTATTCGGGCTTGTTGACCGCGGGGCCGCCGACAATGAGTATGAGTGCGGTCGGATGTTGCTCTAATATGCGAGGAACCGCCTCGATCAGGACGCGTTGCCCTTTCCAGGGCTCAATGCGTCCTACTGTGGTTACCACGGGGGCGTCCGGCGCGAGATTCAGATCCGAGCGCACGCGCTCGGCGCCGCCCGGGACATCGAACTTCGACAAGTCGATGCCGGAATAGATAGTCCGAAGGCGCAGACCGCAGCCCTTGATGGTTCCCGCAACGGCTTGCGAGATGGCCACCGCGCGCGTCGCGAGAAGAGACACACAACGGAGCATCATGCGGGCAAGCCTCGAGTCGGAGCCTATTTCGCGCACGTGCCACACCAGCGGCCGGCGCGCCAGGCGAGCCGCGAACGCGCACTGGAGGTTATACAGCGTGTTGACGTGAACGACGTCGGCTTCCATGCGCCGGATCGCGCGGGCCGCTTGAAACACGGAGGAAATGAAGGAGCCGAAGTAGCTGGCCAGCTTTCGGAACTCGAGCGCGCGGCGCGGCGGGACGAAATGCAACTGCACAACATCGAGGCCGAGCGCGCGATAGGTTTCGGCCATGGGATCCCCCTTCTTGAGGATCAAGGAGGACTCGAACCGATCGCGTGGAAGGTGCTTGACAATGTGGTGGAGGCAATAGTCCGCCCCGCCGCAGACGTCCGCGGTGAAGTGGCAGAAGACGACTCTGATCTTCTTCGTCTCGCGCGCGGCGCTCATGCCGGGTTTCCTTCAGGGGAAGCATCGAGTTGCGCCGGTGCGTCAATGGAGCCATATCGATCGAGTCGTGCGGCCATAACCGTCGTGAGCGCAAGCAGCAGCCAGAAGGACTGGGCCATAACCGGCCACTGGTAGAAATTCTCGACAAGGGCGTGAACGAGATAGCCCAGCACGCCGGCTGCTACTCCGATGTACAGATTGTGGTCGGGCGCGTTGCGTTCCTTGTTTCGGCGCTCGGATCGGAGGGCCTTCAGCCATGGCGCCAGGAAGAGCAGGAACGGCACGATTCCAACCAGTCCTGTACGGACCAGGATCTGGAGATAGGCGCTGTGTACCGTGGACTGTGCGAGCACAGACTTGTAGGTTTGCAGGTATCGACTTGAAAGACTCGAGTCGCCCGTCGAGGCAGCGTCAACCGAATGAATGCGCGGCGACGGCACGTAGCGTCCGTTCAGGTTGATTTCGGTGACGTTGAATTCGCATCCCCAGCCGAGGCCGAGGAGAGGATGGGCGCGGAAGATGTGCCACGCCGCCGTGTAGTAGTCGAAACGTTCGAGAAGCGACCGCTCGCGTTTCGAGATTTCCGTCTTCGCCATGCGCTGCAAGACAAGAGATCCCATGGTCGCGGAGAAAATGAGGATAAGAACCACCGAACCTGCTATCATGAGGGGAGTCTTTCTGATCCCTGAGGCGACGAATAGGAGTGCGACCGCCATCGCGATCCAGGAAGCGCGGGTGTAAGTGAACACGGCGGCGACGACTGCGATGACGGCGCACGCGCCTATGAAGGCCCTGGCGATCCTCGAGCGTGCGGACAACGCCAGCCCCATGGCCGTTCCAAGCGCCAGCACCATCAAGGCGCCGAGAGGGGTGGCGCCGTAAAACGAACCGCTCCGGATACCGGAATGGTAGATCTCGTCACTGAGGATCTGATGCGCGGAAATGCCCCATCCCGTGTAGTGTTGGATGATGCCGTGTACCGCGATCACCGTCATTCCCGAAAGGAAGAAGAAAAGCGTCAGCGCAATCTGACGGCGGTCCTCCACGCGGTGGAAGACCAGCAAGTAGAGAAGTATGAACTCGACATATTGGCGGAAATCCTGGAGTACGGCCACGGGGTGGTTACCGCGAAACAGTCCCGTAAGAATGCCAATGAGCGAAGCCAGCAGATAGACGAGTAGGGGCCGGGCCGGAAGGAAGCCGGCGAGTCGCTCTCCGCGGACGGCAAATCGGACGGCCTCCTTCGCGAATAGCGCGAGGATGAGCATCTCTGGGAGGTTCAGGGTAATGCCCGCGATCTCATGCTGGATAACGCCGAGAGGGGCTATGGCGAACGCCGTAAAGTAGAGGGCATAGCGGGTGTTCCACAGAAGAGCAATCGCCGCGACAACGCACAAAGGTATTGCGGGCGCATACCACAGCGGCATTTCAGCCAGGGCAAGAAAGGGAATGGAGATGATGGCCGCGCAGATCCCCGCCGTTCCTGCCAGGAGCGCCAGCATTGAAGCAGCCGGCGCTGGTTGAACGATGCGATGGTCTTCGGCCACGCGAATAGTCACCCCTCAAACGCCGGCTTCACGAAGATCCGCCACAGGACGGAAATGCACGCCGCGGCGATGAAACCCAGGATGCCGGACACGATCCCGAACTGGACTGCCCGCTGGAAGCGCGGCACGGGCCACTCGGCGCCTTCCGAGATAACCTGAAGCACCGGGTGGTTGAGGCTGCTGGCGACGTGCGCGAACGTCTGCTTCAACGCAATGTCTCTGAATTCCTCCTCCAGCCTCAGAAGCTCGCGGCCAACGCGCACCCTTCCCGTGGTAGCCTTCGCCAAATCTGCTTGCGCTTTCAAGCGGTCCTTTTCGAGCGAATCGACCAGCCTGTCGAACTCTTGGATCTTCTTTTCCTTTGCGGCGGCGTTTGCCTTAGCCGTAGCCAGTTTGCCCACAATATCCCAATGGGCTTGATTCAGCACCTCGACCGTGAAGGGCGCCTCATCGGATTGCCCGCTTGCTGCTTCCTTTGGGGCGGCTATGCCAACCTTTGCGCCAAGAATCGATGCAAGGGCTGCTGAGGGTTTCCAGTTCAGCACCACCGTTTCGGGAACATCGGCCTTTTCCGAATCGAGCACCTCGGCGGTGCTCTTGTCGAATACTACTTCAGCCTCGGCTTCATGGCGCTGTCTCTTGAACTCGTTGATCTGCCTGGATATTTCTTGCAGTCGCGCCTCCAAGTACAGGGTGCTGTTCTCGGTCCAGAATTTTTCGCTATCGAGTTCCGCCTGGGTCAATTCGTCGTGAAGTTCCGCCTTCCTTTCAACCAGCGCCTTTGCGACTGGCCCCTGAACCGCATCCTGGAATCTCTTGGCTGCCTCCAAGACTACACTTGCCCAAGTGTTAACGATGAGCTTGGCGTCAGCGGGCGATCTTGCGTCGGCGGTCAGGATTATCAGAGGCGTATAGGTGATGTCGTAGGGTGTCTCCTTTTCGACGGCGACAGAAAACTTCAACGCCTTCTTGAGACGTATCAAGTCCACGATTGGCTTGGACAACATTCCGCTTTGACTGATCGCGTCGAACGTCTTTTGGAGCACCTCGTCGCTCATACAGAGAAGTGAAGTTGACTTGACGTCCAAGGGCGTAGCGAGCATAGCTTCCAGTTCATCTTCCGAAGTCTTCCCTTCGACCGTTTTGACTTTGCTCTTCCCGGCGAGTGGCATGGGGGAGAGCACGAGTTGGGCGCTAGAGCTAGTCTTGTTCGTCAGCATTCCAATGATCGCGCCTGCCGCAGCGACCAGTACGGCGGCAAGAATGAACATCAGCAGGTCCTTGCGGACACACTTGATGATCTCGACAAGACTCGTCTTACGGGAGGCAAGGCCCTGAGTATTTTCCGACATATACATACTCCGGATGTAGACCGATGCATACCCCTCTTGAGGCATTTGCAGTCTAGCACACGTCCTGGGATGCGCGCAATTCGCCGCGTTGTATCCGCCGCTTGAAAAGGGCGCCTCCCGCTTCTACAATGCCGGCATTGGAAGAACGACATGAGGATGCCATGAGCGGTGTTGCGCGACTGAGCTTTTCCATCGAAAGACCTTTGCTGGATCGCCTGGAACGACTGGTGCGCGAAGGGGCGTACGCGAATAGATCGGAGTTTATCCGCGATATGATCCGCGACCGTCTCGTCGAACGGGAGTGGAAACATAACGAAGAGGGCGTCGGAACGATCACGCTTATCTACAACCATCACCGGCGAGGGCTGACCGAGCGTCTGACGCACGCGCAGCACCATCATCACCACGTGATCCTCGCATCGACGCATATCCATCTTGATGAGGAGTTGTGCGCGGAGATGATCGTAGTGAAAGGCCGCGCGTTGGATATCAAGAAGCTTGCGGACTTGCTTCATCAGCAAAAAGGCGTTCTGCACGCCGCGCTGAGCGTGAGTTCTACGGGAAAGAAACTGGTATGAACGAGGAATGTGCACACGTGCGGGCCGCACTGGCTCGCGTCGAGCGGCGATTATTCAGCGGCGGTGTCATCTTGTTGTTCATCGTCCTCGGTGCGGCCTTGGCGCAGTCCTCGTGGAGCGATGATACGGCTGTCGACATGGTCGCTGGCCCTATTCGCTCCTTGGCCGTTCGCATTTGGGAATATCAGCTTTACGAGGACAAGGTTACGGGTTACGTGCTCACCGTCCAGGCTGTGTGTGCTGCCGCGTTGCTTCTCGTGACGGGGACCATCGCAAGCCGCCGAGTCTCCCGGTGGATCACTCGGAGGGGGCTGCTGCGGGCCGGTGTTGAAGAGCATTTGGCGGCTTCGATCGAGAAGGGCCTGTATTACGCCTTGTTCGTGATGGTGGCGCTCCTGGCGCTGTACATCGTGAACGTGCCGCTGACCGCCTTCGCGATATTTGGGGGCGCTTTGGCCATTGGCGTCGGTTTCGGTGCGCAGAACCTCATCAACAACTTCATCAGCGGCCTGATACTGATGATTGAACGTCCCATCCGCGTGGGCGACCTCATCGAGGTCGACGGCCAGCAGGGCAGTGTTGTGAACATAGGGGCACGCTGTTCCCAGGTGCGCCTGTTCGATGGTGTGGACATTCTAGTGCCGAACAGCGTCTTTCTGGAAAAGAAGGTGGTCAATCTGACGCTGTCCGATGCCAAACTGCGTTTCTCGGTAAGGGCGGTTGCTCCGTTCGGTGCGGACCTCCGTGAAGCCGCGCGGCTTCTTCTCCAGGCTGCTAGCGAACATGCGTCCGTCCTTTCAGACCCCGAGCCGCAGGTGATCTTCTCGGAGTTGGGTGAGAAGACCCGGGCCTTGGATGTTTTCTTTTGGATCGACGGCGCTACCTCGCCCGACGGACGCGTAGTTTGCAGCGACGTCCGCTTTCGCGTTGATGAACTGTTCAGGATCGCCGGCATCGGCGCGGCCCCCACCGTGTAGGAAAGGCCAAGTCCAACCATGCTTATCGCAGCCATGGGGGATATTCACGGCAATCTTCCCGCGCTGGAGGCCGTGCTTAGAGAGATCGACGACATGGGCGTTCAGACCATTGTCAACACGGGGGACTGCGTTGTCGGACATCCCTGGGCGAACGAAGTGATTGACCTGCTGCGCACAAGAGGCATAGCCACGGTTCAGGGGGAATGGGATCGCCTTGCCGCGCGATTCGAGCGCAAGAAAGCACGAATCGAACGGGAGATTCCCGCGAACGATCTTGCGGCGATCCGCGAAACCTACGAGTCCACGCATAGCCGGAACCTCGAGTTCCTTGCGGCGCTTCCGCGCGAGTTGCATCTAACGATTGACGGCATTGCGGTCTTCGTGTGTCACGGCACGCCGCAAGGTCAAGGCGACGCCTTGCATGAGAGTGACGAAATCGGCAAGTACAGGCGGCATCGCGAAGTCGCGAACACGGACATTATTGTCTGTGGCCGGACACATGTCCCGTTTTCGCGTTCCGTTGACAATACGCTGTTCGTCAATCCCGGAGCCGTGGGTGTCTCGGCCGATGGACTCCGAGTGGCGCAATACGCGACGATCAGCACTGAGGCCGCGCCGTGGGAAGCACGGACACATTCCGTGCCGTATTGAGCGCCGCATAGGGGAGCGTGCGGACGCGTGAACTGAGCAGACGCGGCGCGCTGTTGGCATCGCGAAACAACGTGTTCCGGAAATCGAAAGTGATTGCCCGCACTGCTGCTACCAATCGGCAACGCTCCCGTCTTCATGGAAGAGGCGCGGGGTGTCCCATTCTTTCCATTCCATGGCGCGGACGGCTTTTTCGTCCACTTCAATGCCAAGGCCGGGTCCTTCGGGAACTGAAAGGAAGCCGCCTGCATCGCTGAAGGGATTCTTCAAGTAGCCCTGGCCGAGATGGCCGTGTTCTTGTATGAGGAAGTTCGGCGTGCACATCGCGAACTGGATGCAAGCCGCCAATGCAACGGGCCCGAGCGGGCAGTGCGGAGCAATGGCCATGTAATGCGTCTCGGCCATGGCTGCGATCTTTCGGACCTCCGTTATGCCGCCCGCGTGCGACAAGTCCGGCTGCAAGATGGCCGCGGCGTCTTTCTCGATGACTTCTCTGAACCCGTGCCGGCCGTACAACCTCTCGCCGGTGGCGATTGGGATCGGGGTCGAGCGCGCGACGCGTACGAGGGCCTCGATGTTCTCGCACTGCACCGGTTCCTCGATGAAATACGGCCGATACGGCTTCAGCGCGTCCGCCAGCGCGATCGACATCGCCGGCGAAACGCGTCCGTGGAAATCCAGAGCCACGTCGGCGTCGCCCGCGCCTTCGCGCGCGGCGGCGACGCGTGCTTCAACGCGCTTGATGACGTCGAGCCCGTCCACGATCTCGACCTGATCGCACGGGCAGAATTTCATTGCCGTGAAGCCGGCCTCGATGCACTTTCGCGCGCTCTCGCGGATCTCGGAAGGCTCCGAGCCGCCGCAGCCGCCGTAAACGCGGACCTTGTCCCGGCAGGCGCCGCCGAGGAGCTTGTATATGGGCCGGTTGAGGGACTTGCCTAAGATGTCCCAGAGCGCCTGGTCGATCCCGCTCAAGGCGCTCATCAGCACCGGTCCGCCTCGATAAAAACCCGAGCGGTAGATGCCTTGCCATAGGTATTCGATGCGCGTGGGATCTTCTCCGAGAAGCACGGAGCGCTGTTGATGAACGGCGGCGACCTGCGTGGATGCATGCCCTTCGAGCGAGGCTTCGCCCCAACCCGTGACGCCTTCGTCGGTCTCAATCTTGCAGAACACCCAGCGCGGCGGGACTGGAAAGGCCTCAACATTTGTGATCTTCATGGTCTTCTTCCTCTCATGGTGGACGCGGCGTCCTCGCCGCGTCTCGTCAAGAATCGTATCACGGAAGCTGTTTCCGTCGAAACGCGGCGAGGACGCCGCGTCTCGTCAAGAACCGCATCACGGAAGCTGTTTCCGTCGAAACGCGGCGAGGACGCCGCGTCCACAGGGCCAATCATCGCAGACTCTGGCGCGCGAACGTCAGAAGGCGTCCGAGGGATACTTCATCAGGCTCCAGGTAAGGAGGACGGCGGGCATCGGGTGCCTGCAGATGGCAAGTTCATCTCCCGCCGTCAAATCGAAGTACTCGCCGGAGTTGTCGTACGCGAGAATCGCCGGTCCCCGTGTGATCAGTATTCGGATGGCGGCGTTCTCTCCGATGACCATGTGGTTTGTGTGTTCGGAAGTCGATTTGAAGGCTATGCCTATGCCCGAATGGAAAAAGCCGCGCGTGATGTGGTTGAAGTAGGCCGTGCTGCCGAACGGTGTGCTTACGACGAAGCCATCCCCGAGGATTTCGCGTTCGTCGTTGTATGGTTCGTCGTTGATCCAGAGTTCGAACCGCACCGCGGTGTTGATGCGCGCCATATGCACGCTGAACTCGTTCATGGCAGTCAAGGTGCGGCCCGTACCGCTCTCTCCATTCGCACGCAGCAGGCATTGGAGCTTCATGTATTCCGTGCGCGCGAGGTCGCCTCTCGCCAGGCGCTCCAAAACGGCTGCCGCGGGGTGCGCAATGCACCGGTTGCCTCGCAGGCTGTGCTTGATAGGCGCCTTTGGGACCGAAGGCCACTCGAGTTCCGCCGCGAGCAAGGTTCCATCGCCGCCGTAACAGACGACCACGTCCGGCGAGTCGGACACGACATGCAGATCCGGGTGAGAGTCGACCTGATCCCGAATTTGGTCGACGTCGGCGCCGTACAAGACTACTCTCATGATTGAACGTTCCTGACCGGTTGTTTCAGGCAAAAGCATGACACCCGCTGCGAAGTGAATGCAAACCGCGTTTTCCTATTTGTCCAGGATTTGGCGCACGAACTCCACAACGCGGCTTTCCATCGCAGCGGTGTCGAGTCGCGCTTCAATGCAAACAACGTCCGTGGGTTGATACAAGGCCGCGGCGGTGTCCTTTCCCAAGGGTTTCTTCCGCGCATCCAGAGGATTGGCGATTAGCACGGGGGCCTCGATGCTCCTCACAAGATCAGGGAGATCGTAGACCTTCAGTACGTCGCTCAGAAAATCCTCATGCGACCACTCGTACTGTTCCGAGGCGGCAAGCTCGAGAAATGCCGCGAGCCCCTCGATGGCGAACGCACCCGCAGTGTGGCCGTCTATCGCCGCGACGTGCAGTGCGACGACGGCGCCCATGCCTTTTCCGCCAATGATAACCCGTGCGGGATCGACTTCGTTTCGCGTACGAAGGTACGCCAAAGCGGACAGACCGTCGCGAATACGCATTGCGAGCACGGGGTCGCCGAGCGCGGCGGACACATAGGCCATCCAACGCGAACGGTCTGCCCAGCCGGCGACGTCGTAGGGCATGTCGGCGGACTGCGTGTCGCCCCAGCCGCGCAGGTCGACCGTCAGGATCGCCGGACCATTAGTCTTCTTGTCGGTGAACGCCGTCATCTTCGCCAGCATTCCGTGCCTTCTGAGGTCCGTCCAACGCCCGCGATCATCGAAGTAGAGAATAGCTGGTCCCCTCCAGTTATCACGCGCGGGGTAGACAAACGTGGCGGGCAGTTCTACGTCGGTATCGGTTTCCAAGATCATTTCTTCGAGATAGTGGAACCAGATGAGCGTCCGCTCGCCGCGCCGCACGCCAGGCGCACGACCGGGCGTTTCGGCATTTGCCACGCGCTTGGCGGCTTCCGGGATCGACGATGTGGCGCGGCTCTTGGACAGTCCGAGGGCCACATCGCGATTCACTGTGAATATGTTCCGGTCCAGTCGCGGTCTGCACATGAGCATCTCAGGCGGATCCAAGGGGAAGTCGTCTGCTGTAAACGCGGGCAGCGTGCGGCCAGGCGAGTTCCGAACCCATTTATCCATCCATTTCACAAACTCGACGGCCATGGCAACGGTGTAGGCGTGGCCTCCCGGATCGCTGAAGTAGGCGAAGTGGTCTTTCCGATCTGCTTTGACAAAACACCGGCGCACGGTGTCAGCGATCTCATCGCTCCATGCGCCTTTGAAGACTTCGTCCTTCGCCCCGGCCATCAGAAGGACGGGCGTGGGGATTGCGGCGGCGAGCAGGTCAACATCGTCATAGCCGTCTGCGAACCTTCGCGGCGCGAGCGTCTCGGTGCACGGGGCATAGACATCGAGCACGGGATGCCTTGCGTTCGGAACCGCACAGCACGCCGGGCCGGAGGCGCGAATGCGGTCGTCCAAGAGCGTCGCGAACATCGTTGTGCTGCCTCCGCCGCTGACGCCCGTCATCCCGACGCCGCCGCTCATATCGACGTCGCCGCGCGTTGCGAGATAGTCGATGCATCGGAGGGCGTCGATCACGAAATACCGATTCGATGAGTGGCCGGCCAGGTAACAGCGGACGCCGTCCGAGAAGTGATCATTGCCTCCTTGTTTCTCGCCGGCCATTCCCGGCGGATCAAACGTGAGGGCAAGGTAACCGCATCGTGCGAAGATCCGCGGCGGCACTTGGTAGTCTACGCCCTGCTTACTGCTGTGTCCGACGGGGATCACGATGGCGCGCCACGGGGCGGGAAACGCCTTGGGATCCGGCAGGTACACCGACGCGTTCACGTCCCATCCCGGGAGCGACTCAAACAGCACATTCTCGATGGTGTAACCGTTTCGTTCAAAACGCGAGACCGCGCGGATATTCAGCGGAGGCCCGTTGGAACCGAATCTCATCTCGCCGAGGGGCGCGAGAACTTTCTTCCGTATCTCGTCCCGCCAGGACTGCCAGCCACCTTCACGAAAGGCATTCTCGCGTTTCTCGGCCGCCGCATTCAGCATCTCGCAGCTTCTGCGGACGATGTGTTTGCGCAACATGGTTCTCAGATCGTGTTTGGGCGTGACAGGTCCGAGGTTGAAGTCATCCACCGAATAGCCGGGCGGCTCCGCCGCTCCGCACAGTGTCACCATGAACGCAAGCATCGATAGTATCCCTCCGAAAGGTCGCATTGCCGTTCCTCCCAGGCCATCTTGAGGTAGATCGTCAGCGCTAGATCGGGCGTGATGCAAGCCTCCGCGACACGACGAACGCCGCCGCCACAATTACCATGAGTAGCATGCTATATGCGAAGGCTGCGCCCACGGAACCGCGCCATTCCATGTTTATCTTGACCGCGATGGGTATATTGGCGGGCATGTAAAGCAGGATCGAAGTGACGAATTCGCCGAGGCTTGTCACGAGCACCAAGGCTCCGGCCACGACAAAGGTGGGCGCCAAGAGTGGTCCCACGATGCGCAAAAAGCAGAACGTGGGGGAGGCGCCCAAAGTGCGCGCCGCTTCGACGAGCGAAATGTCAAAGGGTTCGATTGCGGCGACGGCCATCCTGGCCGCCAGCGGCACACCGCGGACGAAGTAGGCGAGAGGCAGCAGCCACACCGTATTGTAGAGGGGCAGCCAAGGATCGTTGAAGGCCACGATCATGTTCATGGCAATGACGGTGCCGGGCAGGGCCCACGGGAGCATGACGATCATGTTAAGAAGGCGCGAGCCGGGTTTCTTGCGACCGACGAGATATCCCGCGGGCGCCGCCACTGCAAGGGTGAGGAACGCGGCGAGAACGCTCATCCAAAGGCTGTTGCGAATGGGGGCGAGAGACTGCGGGTCCTGAAAGAGCCGCGCAAAGTTCTCAAGGGTAAACCGCGTGGGGATGAGTTCCGCGTGCCAGGCGCGATGGTCGATGAAGGACATCCATGCTATGCAGAGATGCGGCGTCAGCAGAAAGAGAACGAAGAGCCATAGAAAGAGCGGCGCGGCGATCCGCACGACGCGGCCGCGTATGGGTGTGCGAACGCCTTTGGAGGCGCTTCCGCCGGGCTTGGGCGAGGACCGAAACAGGATCAACCCCATGAGGGACATTGCGGCGAGGATTACAGTCAGCGCCAAGGCCTCGGCTTCGTGAAACTGCATGCGCTCCTCGAAGATGCGGACGCTCAGCATGGGGAAATCGCGTCCGAAGAAATACGGGGCGCTGAACGAGGCCACGGAGGACATGAATGTCAGCAGGGCCGCGCCGAGGAAGGCCGGTCTGAGCGCGGGGAAAACGACCCGAGTCATTACGCGAAGCCGGCGTGCGCCGAGGGTGCGGGCCGCTTCGATCTGCGCCGCGTCGAGATTCTCGATTGCCGCTGATACCATCGCGTAGAAGAAAACGAAGAAGGAGTACGTGTGGATGAGAAGAATTGCCAGGGGGCCTTCCAGACTTACGCTGTTCGTGCCAAGAACGCGGTCCGCGATACGCGGAAGGAGTCCATCCCGCCCGATGAGATAGTAAAAGCTCAAGACGCCGACAAGCGGCGGCAGCGCGAAAGGGAGGTAAGCCATCGCGGCCAGAAGGTTTCGTCCTTGGAAAGCGTAGCGCGCAAAGGCGAAGGCGAGCGCCGTGCCCAAGACGCCCGCGCAGACCACCGTGGCAAGAGAGATCAGCAGCGTGTTTCTGATGGCTGCCCAGCCGGCTCCCGCTACCGCGGCGTCGAACCTCGCGTGGCGCGCGGCCTCGAATAGCAGGCGCGTCGTGGGGTAGAGGACAACGATGCCGAGAACGAATAGGCAAAAAATGAAACAGCGGCGGTCAAGGAGGCGCGTTTCGGTTCCGCGGGTTGCAGTCACACGGGACTATTCCTGATCCGGCACGGACAAATCGTGGTCTACGAAATCGACCACCGCCTGGTGGTCTTCGTTGGACATCTTGGTGTAAAGAATGGCGACCTTGAAATGGTCATCGCCCTTTTCATGATGGTCGCAACGAACGACAACGCCTTCGCATTCGATGCGCCGCGGATGGGATCTTGGAAGTTCGAGGACGATGCTCATCTTCGTCATTAGCGGCACCGGCCTGATCGTGTGACACAGAACGCCGTTCGCGCTGATGTTGTCCACATGGTTCAGGACCCCCGGACCGGATTCATCAACGACAGGGAAACCCCGTCTGCTCCGCGGGTATCTCCGCCGTTCTTCTCCCTCGCGCGTCATCACGTCTTCCTTTGCTCCTTCAACCCAGATTTGCAGAAACCTCAAGCCGGCACTATGTTATCTTACAACGGCCCGGATTTCAATAGACATCGCCCACCGCGCTAGAGCCGTGAAGCGAGGATCGCCGCGCCGAGCGCGCCTGTCATCTGCGGGTCTGGCGCGAGTTGCACGGGTTTTTCGAGCGCCTTTGCCATCGCCTCCGCCATGCCGGGGATGAGGGCAACGCCGCCAGTGAAGACGATGGGTGTGTCGACGTTGCGGCCCGCCATCGCCACGACGCGCCGCGCCAACGAGGATTGCACGCCCGCGACAATGTCTTCAGCCGCAACGCCCGAGGCGAGAAGTCCCACGATTTCCGTTTCGGCGAACACTACACAGGTGCTGCTGATAGTGGCGGGATTGAGGCTCCGCGCGGCGAGGGCGCCAAGGGTCGCAAGCTCGACGCCCAAACGCGAGGCGACGACCTCGATGAAACGGCCGGTGCCCGCCGCGCAACGGTCGTTCATGGCGAAATCACGGACGTTCCCTTTGGCGTCAAGGCGGATCAGTTTGCTGTCCTGGCCGCCTACCTCGATGATGGTCATCGCGTCTGGGAGGAGGTGACGGACGCCGCGTGCGTGACACGTGATTTCCGTGACGGTGGTGTCCGCAAAGCTCACGCGATTGCGCCCGTAACCGGTGGCCACCACTTTTCCGACGCGATCACGAGTTACGCCCGCGCTCGCGAGCGTTCGTTCGAACACGGTCTTCGACAACGCTTCCTGGTTGGTTCCCTGGCTCTCTATGCCGGCGCCGACAAGCGCCATGGCCTCCGCGTCGATAAGCGCCACCTTGACTGCCCGCGATCCCGCATCAATGCCCGCACAGATCTCAGTGTTCCCGTCTACGGTTGTTCTCTTGCATTCGCGGATCATGCCGAAATACGGCAGTCCGTCTTCGCCAGTGAATGCATTCTCCTTGACAAAGCCTCTTCGCTCGTACATTCCGCACGCTTTCTCGTTGTCCTGCACGACGGTAAGCGCGACCTTGCGTATGCCGCGTTCCTGAGCCGCATCCAGGGCGGCTTCCATCAACCTTGCGCCGAGCCTCCGGCCGTGATAGACATCCGCCACCGCGAGGCCGAAGGCCGGGGCGTCGGACGTGAGATTCCACAGAAAACACCAACCAACAATCAAGCCGTCGTCGCAAGCCACAATATCGTACTTCACCTCGGGATCAGCCGTGTTGCTGCCGATGATTTCCTCGCACTTGCCGGGCTCAGTCGTTTCGCCGAGCGGCCGGAAAGTTCTCTTCGACGGCGTGCTCAATCCGTTGTAGAAATCCGCCAGGAGGACGGCGTCGCCCTTGGCGATTCGCCTAATCAGTATGGGCATGATCCTGTCTCCGGCTCAGTACAGAAGTCTGGCGTCGGCCCAGTCGGCGTGATTCGCCCCGATCCCGTTGCCGCCGTCACCTACTACCAGTTCGAGCGTCTTCGCGTTTGTGACGTCCAGGTCCAGGGACTCGGCGGCATCTTCACGTTTCATGAGACCCGATTCCCAGCACTTTCGCCCATCGATCCGGACTTCGAAGGTGATGGTCGGCGCCGTGGCGTTGTCCGCTCCCGCCGAGGCCTGGAATCGGCGATACTTCCCGTCCAGTGCATACACGATCTTCGACGGTGCGTGCGTTCCGATTCCGCGCAGGTATGACTTTCCGGCGATGACCATAGGTTTTCCCCAGACGCTCGTGTTCTTTTCGAGCTTGCCCCATCCTTGTGAAGCGGAAACAGGCTCCAATGCGTCGAGGAACACCCCTTCGAGGCGTTCGACGGGCCGTTGTATCCGTCTCGTCTCGCTGACGGCGGTTTGGGATGAGTCAGTTGGTTCCAGGAGCGGCGCCGTGTCCAACGAGATCGTTTCCGGTCCCGGCAGCGCATTGGGGTAATCGGATGCGGCGCTTCCTGGCTTTGTCGTCCATACCCATACTGAAGTCCTGATTCCAGCACCGCCGACCGGCAAGGTCATTGACACGTTGCTTTGTCCGTGCGAGATGGGCGCACGGAGAAACAGCCAATGCTCAGGCCGCTCCATTCCCGTGGCCGACCAGCCTGTCTCCGAGGAGCTTGCGGAGAAGATGACGCGCTCTCCGTTGACGCGGAGCGCCGCGGCCGGGAGGTCTTTCGATGTGCATCCATCGAGCAAGACGAGCAGTTCCGACTGAGGCGCACTGACATTCACCTGTGCGTCCAAAGAGAGATCGATCGTGGATGCCGCATCGCCGACCAAGCTTGTCCAATCCGGACCGAACGCGCCCGATGGGCCTTCGTATTCCGTCTTGATGACCGACGCGCGCGCGCCCGCGACTTTGACCTTGGATTCAAGCACGTCCTCGGCCTTGGGCACTCCTTCGAGTCGCTGATCGGGCGCAAGGGAGAGCACGAGCGTCTCGTATGGGACGAGGCGGACATCAAGCTTGTCGCCATATCGCAAGTCACGTGCATAGAGACGCGGCTCCGGATAGAGACTGACCGCGGATAGCCCCTTGGCGTCCGAGAGAAGTCCCATCTCCCGGTCGAGAAGAAGGGGATAGGTCTGAGCGAGTATCCACGGATTGCGCAGGACGACGAGCGCCTTGTTGTCGTGTACGTGCGCGTAGCCGTAGGGTTCGCGGGGCATGGAAGGCTGCGCCGTGAACTTCGGGCACTTCCCCTCCTTCCATGATGGCGGCAGCAGCGGTACGGTTTCGGAGAGCGAAGGGGCGTTCACGCGAGCCCACGCGAGGACATCTGCGAATCTCTTCCAGCGTGTCTCGTCCATGAACTTCGGATTCAGATACACCGGCAGGAACATGTGGCCGCGCATGACCGTCATTACGGCATCGTTCATGAAGGACTCTTCCGTCTGATGGACGATCCCGAGCACTTCCTGGGCAGCTTGCGGCGCGGGATTCCAGTACGCGCCTTGCAGATTGAAGAAGTCGCGCGCGGTCGTGTAGCTCTCGCGGTAGACGGGCGCGGGTACGCGTCCGTTCGGCGCGTCATCTCCGAACGACCCAATTACCGAGTTGAAAAAGAAGAGCCACCAAGGACTCGGGTTCAGGCCGAAGCACGTTGGTTCGAGCCAGGTGTCGGGCGCCTTCGCGTGCACGGCCTCGCCTGCGGCGATGATGCCTTCCGCGATGGGTTCCGCTGAGAGAGGTCCGGGTTCGTGGCCGTGATCGGGTTCAGGACACGTGAAGCGATAACCATCGAGTTTGATGTGCCGGATGTTGTACCGGCTGACCATGTCGACAAGACGCTCTTTGAAGGCCGTCTGGTATCGCTTCCCTCCGAGGCACAGCGCGCCGGACAACGCCTCGTATCCGTTCTCCTTCGCCCAGCCTACATCGAGTGCCGGCGGGTATCCGCTGCACGGCGAGATCCACAGTCCCAACCGGGAGCTCATTGCTTCCGCTGCCTGCTGAATGCGCGTAAAGCCTTCCGGGAACAGCTTCGGATCGATCTCCCAGAGGCTCTTCATGTTCGACCAACCCATATCGATGCAGAACGTGTCGAAGGATGACTTGTTAGGCTCGTAGAGCCTCGCACGGAACGCCTCTATCAGGTCGAGGATATCCTTCTCCGTGTAGTACGGACAGGGCGAAGTCCACCAACTGTTGTAATTGACATGCATGCCCTGCGGTGGAGGACGGTGCGCGAGAATGTACTTACGGAAGGCTTGCAGTTCCTCACCGGCCGGCGCGAGACCGTACACGGCCTTTCGCGTGGTGTACTCGATGTCCGGCGAAACGCGAAGTCCCGGTGCGTGCGCGATCACAACACGATCTCCATCGACGCGCGTCGTGGCGACGGGAAACTCGATGCCGAGGAAGAAACCGTCAAGCAGAATGGGGTAGCTTTGGATCTCGCCGGGAAAGGTTCGCACGTTCATGCCCTGCACCCCAATCCCGTCGAGGATGACCTCCTTGAGCAGCCTCGTTTTCTGGGAGTTCGTGATGCGAAACTCCGCCCACTTCCGGACGACCGATTCCTTGCCGGACCCTTGGACAGACAGCCGTATCTCGAGTTGGCTTCCGTCGTCGAGTACGACAGGGGCATACTCGACCTTCAGCGTTGCGTCGTCTTCGATGCTCCCTTCAGTCTTTAGGGGCGTAACGTTTCCGACCGGGGGCGCGTCGTCAAAGAAAAATGTCGGGCTCTTGAGCGACACCGTTATGGCGTGGTTGCCGCTTTGCAGCCTCACGCCGTCGTCACCAACTGTCCACGTCCCGGCGGCAGCGGGCAGCGCGAGAATGAGCGCACAGAAAAGGTATCGCGTTCCGGGAGGACGTTTTCCGCGATCTGACATCATGCTTTCCTTTCAAGGCGTCCGAGCGGCGTGGGTGGCCGGCCTTCCTACGCCGTTTTCACGAAATGCCGAACCGCGCGCGTTGCGTTGGCAACCACCGATCCAATAGGTCCCGGCAATTCAGCACTTTCTCCGCGAGGTCCATGGGAAGATAGAAATATTGGTTGGATGCCTCGAACCCTATCCTCGAATCGCGGCTCTGGATCGCGAACAGGCGTTCCGCAAGCAGGGTTTCGTCTTTCAGGATCTGATCGAGGGTCCGGATGAGGGGACGCGCCGTGTCGGCGTCCTTCGCCGCGGCGAGTGCTCGACGCGCGGAAACGAACCGCGCTTGGTTCGCTACCGTGCGCCAATGGATCGCACACGTATCGGCCACGTCGATTTCCTCATCGAGCGTCTTTCGGTGTTTCGGATCGCATTTCAGATCCTTGCTTGCATCGCGAAGCTTGGCGATCGCGGCGTCGAACCCATCCGCCATCTTCGTGAACTGGCCGACAAAAACCTCCTCTGGATAGCAGGCGCGCCAGTCCTCAAGATCATCGTAGGGGTATCCAACCATCGTTGCCTTGTAGTTCGTGGGCGCCTCCCAGAGCGGATTGGATGGTCCCACGTGCTGTGGCGCCACGTAAAGCAGGCCACCCGCGTAGGGGAACTCGCGAAAAGAGATGCTGAGTTCACGCCACATGTCAACTACGCGCGGGGCGAGGGCCGGCCCGAACCAGCGCGTGGCCACTGTCAGCATGGCTTCGTCCGGCGTGGGGGAGGGGCGCCCCTGTTCTACGCGCGACATCTCAGCGACGACTTCAAGATTCGGCGAGGGGTAACCGCCCAAGGTCCAACTCAGCATCAAACCGTTAAGGTCCGCTTTGCGAAGCCGATCGATGTGTTCCGCTACGTTAAGCACGGCAGGGACGTACGGCACGGAACCGATCTCCCACGTTGTGCCCGCCTGGATCTTCGCGATGGTGCGCATGCCGTGCTTCTTCGCGAAACCCCAATGCCGCAACGCCCGAGGTCCGGGGCCAATCGTGGATATCGAGTACTCGCCCGTCTCGGTACGGACGCCGCCGCGCTCGATGGGGATGCTCCACTCGCTGACGCTCATGAAGGCCGCCTGTTTGGGCAGGGCATTGATGATGCCCTCGGCCCAATCATCCTTCCAGCCCCAGTCCCACACGATCAGTTCCGCCTTTGTGCCCGCGTCTTGGATGCCCTGCGCAAACAGCGTGTTGGCTTCTGCGACGACCTCTTCAGGCGCACGTTTACTGCAACGAGGACATCCCTTGCTGCCGTAATGGCTGCAGCAGTTCGTCAGGTTCTCGGACGCCGAGATCGAGAAGAACCCCCGCAGATCCGGGACTGCCTTCGAAACCGACGCCACGGAATCGCGGATCCATTTCTGAACGTCGCCGTTGCTCGTGCACATCGCAGCGTAGTCGCCCTCGGACACGCCTTTCAGATCCGGATGCTGCTCGTAGAAAGCCACCGGCATCGCGCGCGGCTCGTTCAGATAGAGGTATACGCCGATGCCGAACTTTTTCGCGCGCGCAACCAAATCACGGAGGTTCCCGAGCCGGTCTTCATATCGTTCGCTAAGCTTCGGGTCCCATGGAAACGGCGAGAGGGTATAGAGCACGCCTTGCAGCCACACGCCATCCACGCCGCGCGCCGCCAATTGGGCAAGATAACCGTCTGGGTAGATGTCCTCGCTCTTTCCGAGGAACGGATCGCCCGTCAAGCCGAAATACGAGAAACAAAATCGCGGAGTGAGGTCGAACTTGAGGTCCGCAACCGGTTTTTCTTCCGGTTTGGCCTCGAATCGCTTGATGAAGCCCAGGGGCGGGTCCTGCGAAGTCCCAACACCTTGCGGTAACGCTTGCTTGACGATCCGCGCGATCTCTTTCTCGCGCTCGACGGCCTTCGCGTCAGGCGGGGCATACACGATTGGAGCGCATTTCGGTTTCAGCGCTCCAAGTTTGACGTAAAGAAAATCGTCCTCACGCAGATGGTAAACCATCTCCTCCGGAGTCCAGCCGAGAAGTTTGAGCAACTGGTCGTAGGGCAATAGATGCCAGTTCCGGCGGATGATGGTGGTGGTGGAAAGGGCCTGCATTTCCTTTGTGATGTGCGGCGGACCCGACAGTCCCATCGCCTTTCCTATGCGCAGGATGTCCTCCGGCGTCGCGCCGATCACCTCCGCCAGGCGCTCCGGCGGGACGACTTGCCAGTTTCGCCATACGTACGCGTGCAAGAGGTCCGGGAAATGTGGCGCGCTGACGCAATCAGGCCCAGTTCCCATCGGCAGTTCCGTGGCCATCATCACAAACATGCTTACTAGCGGATACAGCATTGAATTGCCCTCCCGAATACATTCACGCCGCAGGTTTGAATACGCAAGACAGGATATTCGGGTTGGGTCTCCTATTCAAACCGGATTAGGCAGTCATGATTGAGGAGGCTTTTCAGAATGATGGACGGGGTGGACTTTGTGGACGACATGGACGGCAAAAAAACACGTCCACTCCGTCCACAATGTCCACTCCGTCCATCACATGGGCAACTCCAATCGCCTAAGCCGCTCTTCCCGCGTCCTTGTCGTTGACTACGGTGTAGTCGGCGTCGACGGTGTTGCCGGCGTCGTCGCGCGAGGGTTGATCCGATTTCGCCTGGGGCGAGGCCGTCGCGTACATGGCCTCGGCGAGTTTATGCGAGGCGGAGGTTACGGCGTTCATGGCCGACTCGATTGCAGCCAAGTCATCGCCCTTCAGCGCCTCGCGCAGCCGCTCCGACGCGCTTTCCACCGCGGTCTTGTCGGCTGGGCCGATCTTGTCGCCATGCTCGCGCAAGGTCTTCTCGGTGGTGTAGAGAAGCGAATCGGCGTTGTTGCGGACCTCGACTCCGCGCCGGCGGTCCTTGTCTTCCGTTTCGTGCGTCTGGGCCTCTCTCACCATGCGATCTATTTCGCTCTGGCCAAGGCCGCTCGACGACTCGATACGGATTTTTTGTTCCTTCCCGGTGGCGAGGTCCTTCGCGCTGACGTGGACGATGCCGTTTGTGTCGATATCAAACTCCACCTCGATCTGCGGGAGGCCTCTCGGCGCAAGTGGAAGGCCCTCGAGATTGAACTGGCCGAGGGTGCGGTTGTCTCGCGCGAACTCGCGCTCACCTTGCAGCACGTGAACGGTCACCGCGGTCTGATCGTCCGCGGCGGTCGTGAAGATCTGGCGCTTCGTCACGGGGATCGTCGTGTTGCGCTCGATGAGCTTCGTGCACACGCCGCCCAGAGTCTCGATGCCCAGTGACAACGGCGTCACGTCCAGCAGCAACACATCCTTGACCTCGCCCGCGAGCACGCCGGCCTGAATCGCAGCGCCGACGGCGACGACTTCATCCGGATTGACGCCACGGTGAGGCTCCTTGCCGAACAGAGATTTAGCGATTTCGCCCACGGCGGGCATGCGTGTCATTCCGCCCACAAGGATGACCTCGTCGATGTCGGACGTCTTCAATCCCGCGTCCTTCAGGGCTTGCCGACACGGCTCCTTCGTGCGCTCGAGCAGGTCCTCGCACAACTGTTCGAGCTTGGCGCGCGTCAAACGGCAGTCGAGGTGCTTCGGGCCGGAGGCATCCGCCGTGATGAACGGCAGGTTCATGTCGGTCTGCATCGATGAAGACAATTCGCACTTGGCTTTTTCCGCCGCTTCTTTGAGTCGCTGAAGCGCCATCGGGTCCCGGCGCAAATCGATGCCGTGATCCTTGCGGAATTCATCCGCCAGCCAGTCGACGATGCGCTGATCGAAATCGTCGCCACCCAGGTGTGTGTCGCCGTTAGTGCTCAATACTTCGAAGCTGCCTTCTCCGATTGCCAGGATCGAGATGTCGAACGTCCCCCCGCCCAGGTCGTACACGGCCACTTTCTCGCGGTTCTTTTTTTCGAGGCCGTACGCGAGCGCGGCCGCCGTCGGTTCGTTGATGATGCGAAGTACTTCGAGCCCGGCGATCTGACCGGCGTCTTTCGTGGCTTGGCGCTGGGCGTCGTTGAAATACGCAGGCACCGTGATCACGGCCTGGTTCACCTTCTCGCCCAGATAGGTCTCCGCCGTTTCCTTCATTTTCAGAAGGATCATGGCCGAGATTTCCGGCGGGCGATATCCACGGGCTTCGACCATGACCTGACAGTCACCCGTGGGCGTTGCGACAACCTTGTAAGGGACCAGCTTTTCCTCAGCCGAGACCTCGCCGTGCCGCCGTCCCATGAATCGCTTGATCGAGAATATCGTGTTCAAAGGGTTCGTGACGGCTTGACGTTTTGCCGTGACACCCACCAGCCGTTCGCCATCCTTCGTAAACGCAACCACCGAAGGCGTGGTACGAGCCCCTTCCGTGTTCGCAATGACGACCGGCTGCCCGCCTTCCATGACGGCCACACACGAGTTCGTGGTGCCAAGGTCGATTCCCATTACTTTTCCCATGATACGCGACCTCCTTTTTCAGAGATACATTGCTCAAGTCTAGCTGCGGGATCACCCGCTTCACGTTGGAAAGAGCAATGGGCATGCCATCACCTGGGTTGGCCTTTCAAAAAATGAGTCGCTGACGGGCAAGATAGCAGTAAGTGCTTATTTGAAAGATGATTAAACAACAAACCTAGACTCAAGTGTCAGCTTTCTGATTTCGTCAGCCCAGCGCTGGCGTCTGATGGTGTTTCCTTTTGAAACGCTCGTTGTCTCGGAATGCAAATGTTTATAATGCGTATAAGCGGAGGGATCCCGGCGATCATAGGGAGAATCAAGCCATAACCTTATTATAAACAATCACTTACAGATGATTATGCGGCGAGAATAGCGTTCGGCATGCGCGTTGCTCATGTTAAAGCGAGCCGGTCGAGTAAGGCTGGCTCGACAAAGTTTGAGAGTACAGACTGAAAGGAGGAATTAGCGATGGCGCCAAACTCAGTTCCATACAATGTCAAAGACTCGGTCGAACGCCTGCGGGATGGGTTCCTGGACGCTTTCGACCGGTGGCTGCCGGAGCGGTTTCGCCGGGAAGGTGAAACTACTCTCGGATCGTGGCCCGCAGCCCTTTTCACGCACGGCGGACCCGCCGTGGACGTCGTCGAGGAAGAAGACGCCATCAAGGTTTCGGCCGAAATGCCCGGGCTGGACGAGAAGGATTTCAACGTCGAGGTCCTGAACGACCGGCTCGTGTTGCATGGCGAGAAGAAGGCCTCTCACGAGAAGAAGGACCGCAACTACCACTTCTCCGAATGTTCATACGGTTCCTTCCGGCGCGTGATCGACCTGCCGTGCGAAATCGATGCCGACAATGCCAAGGCGACTTACAAGAACGGTGTGCTGAACATCGTCCTTCCCAAGACCGAGACATCAAGGGCCAAGCGAATCAAGGTCAACGTTTCGTAACCCGAAATGTCAAACCCGCCCTACGAGATGGCGGTTATTTCTTCGGGCGCTTGAGGCTCTTGGATTCGACTTCCTTGAGGCGGCGGGCGATGGCTTCGCTCACGGTCTGAAGGGTCTTGATGCGGGCGTAGAGTTTGTTATTGCCCTCGACGATTGTCCATGGGGCGTGCGGAGTGGACGTCCACGCGAGCATGTCGGAGACCGCTTCGTAGTAATCGTTCCAGCGTTTTCTGTTGCGCCAGTCATCGGGCGTGATCTTCCACTGTTTGTAAGGGATGTGTTCGCGGTCCTGAAAACGTCTGAGCTGCTCGTCCTTGGAGATGTGAATCCAGAACTTTACCACCACGGTTCCGAACGACGTCAGTTCGGCCTCAAACTCGTTGATCTCGTGGTACGCGCGACTCCATGCGTCGCGCGTCGCGAACTTCTCGACACGCTCGACGAGGACCCGTCCGTACCAACTGCGGTCGAACACGGTCATGTGGCCGCCCTTGGGCAGGTTCTCCCAGAATCGCCAGAGGTAATGATGGGTCTTCTCGTCGCCTTCGGGGGGACCGACGGGAATCACATCGAACCCGCGATGGTCGAGACCGGTCAGAAGGCGTTTGATGTTCCCGCCTTTTCCGGAGGCGTCCCATCCTTCGTACACGATCACCACGGGAATGCGATGTGGGTAGATGCGGTGCTCCAGCCTGAGCAGTTCGTCCTGCAACTTCGGCAACAGGGCCTGGTATTCTTCCCGATCAAGTGAGAGATCGAGATCGACCTTCGCCAAGGGGCTTCCCACTCGTTTCGGCAGTTCGACGGGCGTGGGTTTCTTGCGCGCCTGTTTCTTGACCGCGCTTTCGAGGGCCGACGCCAGCGTCTGAAGAATGCGCGCGCCGGCATAACGGTGATCATGGGCAGGCACTACGACCCACGGCGCATGCGGCAGGGAGGTCTCGAGCAGCATCTCCTCGACGACCTGGCACGAACGCTCGTACTGGTGGTGACGCCGCCAGTCCTCTTTGGTGACCTTCCAGGCCAGGGCCGGGTCTTTCTTGAGCTTCTTGAAGCGGCGGGCCTGTTCCGCCTTGTCGATGTGCAGCCAGAACTTCAGGACCACGGTTCCGTCATCGGTGAGTTGGCGTTCGATCGTGCGGATGCGTTCGTACGCAAGCGCGCGGGCGCCGGGCGCGTACCCCTTTGCGTCCCTGGCGAGGACCTGCACGTACCAGCTCCCGTCGAAGACTGCGATGGCCCCACGGGCCGGCATGTCGCGCCAGTAGCGCCACATGGCGGGATAGAGCTTCTCATTGTCGCTCGGCGCGATGAAGGTGCGGACCTTGTAGCCGCGCGGGTCGAGCGGCGTGAGGAGGCGCCCGATGGCCGTCCCGACGCCGGAGGCTTCCCAGCCTTCGAAGATGATGACCACGGGGACTTGCGCGGCGCGAACCGCACGCTGTAGGTCGCCGAGGCGAATCTCTAAATTGGAGTAAAGTTCCTTGAACTCCGCCTTTGACATTCTAGCGCCGAGATCGGCTGTTTCCAGCATGTGGCGACTCCGTCAACCCGCGACTTGAAGTGTGATCGAGCTGGTCTCAGAGCTTGTGAAAAAAATCAAAACCGCACGCCGTAACGCAGGCATCTTGCCTGCAAAACCGCAGGATTTTGGCCCAAGCGCAGCAGGCAAGATGCCTGCGTTACGGCAACTTCCTATTCTTTCACAAGCTCTCAGTACTTGACGCCCATGAGATGGCAGACGATGTATCGGTCCAGTTCTTCGTAATCTCTCTGCGCGATGAGTTGGGCTTCGAGCTTCTTGTTGAGCGTTCTTGCCTTCTCGAGCAGGAACATGAACCGCTCCTTGCTTGTGGAGAGGTGCTTAGTGTTTCCTGCTTGTTTCTGCGTTCGCATGGCCTTCACGTCCAGGCCGATCCATTCGCCGTTCTTGCCGTAGCCGTACTCGTCCAGAACGCGTATCTGGTTGAATGCGCGGCGCAGGTTGTGCGAGCCGAACGTCTTGTCCTGATCGAACTTGAGTCCGCCCTGATCGTTCAGATGCACGCTCTTCAGTTTCTTGTGGGCCAGCGCGTAGGCCATGTCGTCGCTGGGGTCCAGGCCGGCAAGGATCGAGTGGGCCGTCTCGACGAGGCAGCCGACGCGGGCCGGATCCGACGTGAGATATGCGAGGCCGATGGCGTGCCCGATCGTCGGGATGATGGCGCTGTCGACGGGTTCATTGGGCTTCGGCTCGATAAGGATCACGACCTTGCGGTCGTATTCGAGGAACGCGTTAATGGCGTCGCGAATCTGGAGCACCTCGACGCGCGGGTTCTTACTCTCGCGGATGTAGGAACCTTCCCGCGCCAGCCAAAGCACGATCCAGGAGCCGCCGATTACGTTGTTGATGTCGATGGCGATCTTCGTTCTTTCGATGGCGTACTTCCTGCACTTCGCGTCGTTGTTCGTGTATCCGCCGTCTATTGTTTGTGGAGCAAACCACAGGCGCGGCGCCGTGAATTCCGCCGCCAGACCCTCCGCGTCGAGCATGCGCCTGACCTTTGCGGCCTCTTTCATGATCTGCGCGTGCGACTTAGAATCAAGGCCAGGCACCGCATCGTCGTCGTGGAACTGGACGCCGTCGAATCCCATCGATCGAGCGGCCTTGATCTTCCTTGCCAGCGATTCGGGCTTCCGCACGGGCGGTCCAAAGGGGTCCGCCCCTTGGTCAATATTCCAGGGGCCAAATGAGAACCTGAACTGCTTCTTGGCCATGGCTCATTTCTCCTTGCCTGTTTGCCGCCACAACAAAAACCCGCGCGGTGTGCAAAGGCTCATTCCACACCTGTTCGGGGTCGATTTCGTCTTGCCGCGCGTCACCAAGACAGAACCGCACACATGGCGCGACCGCGAATGAAGACGAATGCCGACCCTTCAGCGCACAGGCTCCGGGCCGGCATTCCAGAATCCTTCGTGGGTTACTTCTTTGGGGCGGCGGCTACCTTCGCCGCTTTCGCGATGCGGAACTTGAGGACCTTCTTCGCCGGGATCTTGATCGTGGCGCCGGTGGCCGGATTGCGGCCGACCCGCGCCTTGCGCTGCACGATTACCAGCTTGCCGAGACCCGGAATAGTGAAGCCGTTCTTTGCTTCCTTGTAGGCAAGGTCCACGAGGCATACAAGCGCTTCGGCTGCTTGCTTCTTCGTGACGCACGCCTTCTCCGCCATCTTGGCCACGATCTGCGTCTTCGTCATTGCCTTAGCCATCGTTACTCTCCTTCCTGGTTGAAACTATACCCCTACTCTATGACCGTAGAGAAACAGCAGAACATCGACCCACTCGACGCTCATTGCCGCTCCCTTCAAGGGCCCGAACATAAGGTGGAAAGCACCTCTCTCCACCGTAGTTCAGTCCTTTTCATTGCAAATTCCTAACGATTTGTCAAGTCCTATTTTTGATTTCGCTTTTTTCGCCACAGTTCCAGGGCCGGAAACAATGGCCTGTCTTCTCAGGAGAAAACATGATCCGGGTGCACGACATAAAAGTTGATCATGCTGCCTTGGTGGTGGGTCCGCGGCTCT
>CAZPMT010000004.1:0-114505 GCA_964587655.1 uncultured Nitrospiraceae bacterium | reverse complement strand
GCCGGGGCCGAGATCGATCACATGATCGGCGCAACGGATCGTCTCCTCGTCATGCTCGACGACGATCACCGTGTTGCCGAGGTCGCGCAACCGCTCGAGCGCGGCGATCAGCCTCTTGTTGTCCCGCTGATGGAGACCGATGCTCGGTTCGTCCAGCACGTATAACACGCCCACAAGGCCCGAGCCGATCTGCGTCGCGAGCCTGATGCGTTGCGATTCGCCGCCGGAAAGCGTGCCCGCCTCACGACTCATCGTCAGGTATTCCAGGCCGACGTTGACCAGGAAACCCAGACGCTCCCGGATCTCCTTCAGCACGCGTTCGGCGATGAGCTTTTGTTCCTTCGTCAGGTCGAGACCTTTGAAGAAGCCGAGGGCTTCCGATATGGACAGACCGGTCACGTCCATGATGGTCCGCCCGTTGACCTCGACCGCGCGGGCTTCGGGGCGCAGCCGCGCGCCGCCGCAATCCTGGCACGGACGCGTTGACATGAACTGGCTGATCATTTCGCGGGCCGCGTTCGATTCCGTTTCGCGGAACCGCCGTTCGAGGTTTGGGATCACGCCTTCGAACGCGCGGCGAACCTTGTAGCTTCGATCTTCGCGGGCGAAGTTGAAGTCAATTTCCTCCTCTTCCGAACCGTGGAGGACGATCTCGCGAAACGGCTCCGAAAGCTCGCGCCACGGCCTATGGTAACTTTGATTGTAGTGCTCGCAGACGTTCGCGAGCGTCCGGCGGTACATGCTGTCAAGCACCGGCCGCATGTTCCACGGACGAATCGCTCCGTTCGCCAGCGACAGATACGGGTCCGGCACGACGAGGTCCGGATCGACCACCATCATGTTGCCAAGGCCAGTGCACGTGGGACACGCCCCATGGGGATTGTTGAACGAGAACATGCGCGGCGCGAGCTCCTCGAAGCTGATGCCGCACTCGACGCACGCGAAATGCTCGCTCTGCAAGACCTCGTGCGAGGTCTTGTCCGGCGTCTCATACCATATCCGGATGATCCCGTGTCCGAGCTTGAGGCAAGTCTCGACCGAGTCCGTCATGCGTGTGCCGATGCCTTCGCGGATCGCAAGGCGATCGACTACGATGTCTATGTCGTGTTTGACGTACCGCTCGAGGTTGTAGTTGCCGTCGACGTCGCCGAAGACACCGTCCACGCGGACGCGGACAAACCCCTGCCGCTTGATGTCCTCGAATACCTTCTGGTACGTGCCCTTGCGCTGACGGATCAGCGGCGCCAGCAATTGCACGCGAGTCCCTTCCGGCAATGCGAGGGTCCAGTCCACAATCGACTGCGGCGTCTGCGACCGGATTTCCTTGCCGCATCGGTAGCAATGCGGCGTGCCGATGCGCGCGAAGAGCAGGCGGAGATAGTCGTACACTTCCGTCACCGTTCCAACGCTCGATCTCGGATTACGGTGCGTTGTTTTTTGTTCGATCGAAATTGCCGGACTCAGTCCCTCGATATAGTCAACGTCGGGCTTGTCCATCTGTTCGAGGAATTGCCGCGCATAGGCCGACAGGCTCTCAACGTAACGGCGCTGCCCCTCGGCGTAGATCGTGTCGAACGCAAGGCTGGACTTGCCCGACCCGCTCAATCCTGTGATGACAACGAGCTTGTTCCGCGGAATCGTCAGACTCAGGTTCCGCAGGTTATGTTCGCGCGCGCCCTTGATTACGATCAGGTCTTGCGATGGTTTCTTGTTCGAAGACATGGGACTCCAACTTCTGTTGCAGTGCCCCGGCAGGCATGGTCGAGCCCGGCCCACTTGATTGATGTTCCGTTCAGAGCACTACGCAGCCCGCACCGAGGACTTGCTTCGGCGTCGCGGCGAATTCGAGCTTCAGCACCGTTACGCCGGCGATCTTGTCCGGGCTGTTCGTCGGCAGCCCTTTCAGAATGAGACGATCCTTTTCCTGCGTGAAAGCAATGGGTTTTCCGTTGGCGAGGAACGAGGCTTTCACGAGTTTGCTCTTGATTCCGCCGATAGCCAGATTCTTGCCGGGCCAGCGCGTGCACCAGTAGTACGCGGTCTTGCCTTTGCGCGTCCAGTTCCCCGTCGGCATCCATTCGACCAGCCCCGAGACACGATCTGCTTTCCCGTAGACCGCCTCGCCGTTGACGCGCAGCCATTTTCCCACTGACGTGAGGCGTTCTTTGGCCTCCGGCGGCACGGACCCGTCGGGCAGCGGACCGATGTTCAGCAACAGGTTCCCGCCTTCGCCGGAGACTTGCCGGAGCATGCCGAGAACGCTGCGGACCGAGTGCCAGTCCTCGGGCGGCGCCGGCTGCCAGCCCCAGGAGCCGTTGAACGTCATGCACGCTTCCCAGGCGCGTCCGGCGTCCTCGGCGCGGATGTGCTCCTCGGGCGTGCCGAAGTCCTCGTCCAATTGCGAGCGGTTGTTGAGAATGATATCCGGCTGGATCCTGCGGACCATGGCATTCATTCTTGCGCTTTCCCACCGCTCGGGCGATTCGAGCGGCCAGGATACGTCGTACCAAAGGACGTCGATCTTTCCGTAGTTGGTCACGAGCTCGCGCACGCAGCCCCGCGTGAAATCCAGGAAACGGCGGCGCGCTTTTTCATTCTTCATGCAGCGCGCGCCGTCCGGATGATGCCAGTCCATCAGCGAGTAGTAGAAACCGATCCGCAAACCGAACTCGCGGCACGCGTCAACGTACTCGGCCACAAGATCCCGGCCCGGCCCGCACTTGACGGCGTTGTAGTCCGTTTGTTTCGTGTCCCATAGGCAGAACCCTTCGTGGTGTTTGGTCGTCATGACCATGTACTTCATTCCGGCTTCCTTGGCGAGGCGGGCCCACTCGCGCGCGGGCCGCGGTTTCGGCTTCCAAGTCGCCGCAAGCTTCTCATACTCGTTGACGGGAATGCGCTCGCGGTTCATGACCCACTCATGCCGGCCAAGCTGGGCGTAGAGGCCCCAGTGAACGAACATGCCGAATCTCGCTTCGTGCCACCACTTCATCCTGCGTGCGCGATCTTGAAGAACGCTGATGCTCTCTCGAGTCCTGCTCATGCGAAGTATCCTTTTTCCGGTGTCCGCCCATTCGGACAGCGCGACCATTATAGAACGCAACGGCCTCGGCGCGGTAGTGCGTTCAGGATAATGCGCGTCCTTCGCAAGAGAATGCCGCTATTACAGGCGGTAGGCGGCCAATGTCTGCCGCGCCGCGGCCACGGCCTCCTCGGCTACGGTGCCTTCGGCGAGAAGCCGCTGCATGTGTTCCTCGACCGTCTGGCAACCCTCTGGCCACGGCGTGCGCCGCGCCATGAAATCGCGGCCCTCGGCTATGGCCTGGCGCATTTCCTCGTCGGGAATGATGACGCCGTAGGCGGCAACACGGCCCTTGCCGTCGGCCCTCTTGAGCAGGAGTTGCCCTGAGACGCCCCGCAGGACGCGCGCAAGCGACCGTCGGGATGTCTCGCGCACGGCATCGGGGAACGTGTCAATGATCCTGCCGATGGCGTCTTCGGGCGCCGCCGCGTGCATTTGAGTGATCACTAAATGGCCGGTCTCGGCCACGCTGATGCAAGCCTGAAGCACTTCAGGGTCGCTAACGTCACAAACATAAAGCACATCGAGATCCTGGTCGGCGGCGGCTTGGATCGCCGCAAGCGCATCGGGCGCGTCCACGCCGATCTCGCGTTGCTGGACCAGGGCCTTCTTGGCCGTGAACAATATATGGCTGGGCTCTTCCACCGTGCAGATGTGGCATCCGTCAACAGTAGCGTTGATGTGGTCGATCAAGACGTACGCGGCCGTTGTCTTTCCGGATCCGGTCGGGCCCGACACCACCACCAGCCCGTGGCGCGGGCACGTAGCCTTCACAATGGCGGGAGGCAGTTTCACTTCCTCCACCGTGAAGATCCGCGTGGGCATAATCTGGAGCGCAATGGTGTAGTCGCCGTGCGAGCGTGCGACACAGATGCTTAGATTGTACTCGCCGGGACTGCCGCACCATCGGCGGAATCGTCCAAGCCGCGGGCCGATTTGCCGCAGGTTCTCGCTCCCGATCGCCTCTTCCGCCATCGCCCTCACGGCTTCAGCGGTAAGAGGATCGGCCTCCATCCGCTGGATAACGTGGTGCAGCCGCATGGCCGGCGGCTCACCGGGCAACAGGAAGAGGTCGCTGGCGTCCTTTTCGATGGCTTCGCGCACAAGTTTCTCCAATTCCGATGGCAATCGCATTGTCATGACTTGTCTCCTTATGCGGCCAAGGCGTTGTGTCACAATCCTTGCCGCAAGTTCTTCCTCTCCATGTCTGCGTCCAAAGTCCCCGCCAGTATGTCGCGCATCCGTCCACGGGCGTCATGCAGCCGCCGCTTGACCGTACCCTGGGGGACATTCAACATCGCCGAGATTTCCGCGCAAGAGCGCTCCTCGAGATAGAAGAGCTCCGTCGTGTCGCGCATTGCACCCGGAAGCCCGCGCACCACCTCTCGCACATATTCGCGCAACTCATTCCGCTCCAAGTCCGCGCTCGAAGACACGCCGCACGCCAGAGAATCCTCTTCCGCCAAAGGGACTTCCCGGCGTTTCCGCATCAAGCGGTTCGCGTGCGTTCGCACAATCTGGCGGAGCCACCCTGGGAACGCCAAGGAATCCCGCAATTCAGGCAGTCGCAACAGTGCCGTCGTAAACGCCTCCTGCACGACGTCCTCAGCAAGGGATGCGTCAGAGACAAGAGCGGCTGCCAAGTCCAGCGCCCACGCCCGAAAGCGACTGACAAGTTCGGACACCGCATCCTCTTCACGTCCGCGGCATCGCTCAATCAGTGCATCGAGTGGCTCCCGCATCACAGTGCTTCTCCAGTTGATGCTCATCCCTAAGAACCGTCAACCTATCAGAAAGGTTCGGTTCCAAGGCTTGACGGCATGGCGCTTTCCCCAACAAGTCCACTATAACTCAGAGTCGCAGGAAGAATCCGCAGCCGCAAACACCCGTGTGCATTTCGCTGAAGCGCAAATGTGATAGAATCGATAGCAAGGTTCCAGGAGAGCGCACATGACAACGCAAGAGTGCATAACAGCGATGACGGAGCGCATCGTGCGTGAGTTCCGTCCTGAGCAGGTGATCCTCTTCGGATCGCACGCGCGGGGCGATGCCGGTGCGGGCAGCGACGTGGATCTTCTGGTCGTGCTCGCCGAGGCCGACGACGTGCGAAAGGTCACTGTCGCCATCAGGCGCGCACTTACCGATATCGCCATCGCCAAGGACATCATCGTAACGACACCCGAAGAGATCCGGCGACGGGGCCATCTGGTAGGCACGATCCTGAGACCGGCGTTGAAGGAGGGCAAGACGTTATATGCCAGACAATGAAACTCTTTCAGAAACCCTACGTTGGCTGCGTTACGCGAGAGAGGACTTGAACTCGGCGAGGATGATGGCCGCCAATGACGATGCCCCGGCACGCCACGTCTGTTGGTTTGCGCAGCAAGCGGCCGAGAAGGCAATCAAGGCGGCATTGGTGTATCTCCAGATTGACTTTCCCAGGCAGCACGACCTTGAAGTTCTTCGACGTCTCCTTCCGCGAGATTGGCGACTCCGGGGAGAGTCCGTCGACCTCGAGGACCTGACCGAGTGGTCCGTTGAAGCGCGCTATCCGGGGCTTTGGCCTGACGCGGCGATGCCGGATGCGACGGAAGCCTTGCGGAAAGCAGAGCACGTCTTCGCGCTCATGATGCAAGATCTCGAGCAACGGGGCCTTATGGTTTGATGCAGATAAATCGGGGGATCGGGGGGTGGTTTCCTGAGATAACACAGCGACTGCCAATTTGCGGAAACGTTTCTTGAGCCTGTAGATGAATCATTGTAGAATCTCTACCGAGAAAATCAATGGATATACTGGTACGGATAAAGCGGCTGGTGATCGCACGGAAAGTGCTCTTCACCGAGAAAGCAGAGTGCGAGATGGCAGCGGAATCGCTGACGCCGGATCTGGTGTACGAGTCCATCTTGAATGCGCCATCCATCTTCAAATCGCTCCGCTCACGCAATCCTCGGACGGGCAAGACTGAGAAGCTCTATGTTGTCAAAGGCTTGACCTTTGACGGCCTCGATATCTACACAAAAGGAAAGATCCTGACCAAGGCAGGAGGTGACATTTTTTGTGTCCTCATCTCTTCAAAGAGAAGCACTGACGTCTGAGCCACTCCCGTGTCCGGAATGCGGGGCTGTGCAGATGATGCGGACGGTTGAGACCTGTCGATTGGAGAACGGCCTAACCGTGAGGCGGCTTCAGCATTTCAAGTGCCGTTCTTGTGGTGCGCGCTTCTTTGATGACAAAGCCATGTGCCGCATCCAAGCTGAACGCGAGAAGCATGGTGTCGCGCACGCCATATGAGGCAACGGAATAACGGGGAGTAGGCGCCCTGTATTCGTGTTCTGACTCCTGCCGGTTCTTGCCGCGAAAAACGTTTGGACACGGCTCCCTTACTGTTGTAAGATGGCGTTCTGTTTTCGGCAATTGCGTGTGGGCGCAAGAAGGAGACCATCCATGAACAAGAGAATCGGGACATTGACAAGTATCGCGGTTTTACTGGCCGTAACCATGTTGTTCGGCGGCGTTGCCCGCGCGGACGAGTGGATCAACCTTTTCGACAACGAGACGTTGTTCGGCTGGACCGCTGTCGGCGATGCACAGTGGCAGGTGGCGGAGAAGAACCTGGTGTGCGAAAACGGCGCGGGCGGGTGGCTCGCATCGACAAGCCAGTTTACGGATTTTGAGCTTGTGGTCAAGATGCGCGCCGCGGCTGACGGTTCCGCGGGCCTGGTTGTTCGCGCGGGCCTTGACGGACACCCAAGCGAGACCGGCGGCGCAACAATTCTGTTGAAGGAGCCGAAGGGTTCGACGCCGGATTGGCGCGAGATAACCGTGACGGCCGACGGCGATAAGGTGACCGCCAAGATGGACGGAAAAGACGCCGAGGTCCTCGGCGGCGGGAAACGCGGACATATCGGATTCCAGTATCACAGGAAAGGCAAGGTCGAGATCGCGAGTGCGCGGCTCCGCCCCTTGAATGCGAAGCCGATTTTCAACGGCAAAGATCTCGAAGGTTGGAACGTCATCCCGGGACACAAGTCGGAGTTCAAGGTGGTCGATGGCGCCATCAACATCACGAACGGCAACGGCCAGATCGAGACCGCGGGCACGTACAAGGATTTCGTCCTCCAGCTCGATATTTTCTCGAACGGGGATCACCTCAACAGCGGCGTTTTCTATCGCGGGCCGGTGGGCGTTTTCTGGAAGGGGTATGAGTGCCAGGTGCGCAACCAATGGCAAGGGGACGACCGCACGAAGCCGGTGGATTTCGGCACGGGTGGCAACTACGGCAATCAGGCGGCGCGAAAGGTTGTGTCCAGCGACCGCGAATGGTTCACGCTGACGATCGTCTGCGACGGAAACCACGCGGCGGTGTGGAATAACGGCTATCTCGCGAGCGATTACCTTGATGCGCGGGCGGTCTCTTCGGACTCGAACGGCAAGGAAGGTTACGTGACGGGGCCTGGAACCATTCACCTGCAAGGGCATGATCCAACCACGGATCTGTCGTTCAAGAACATTCGCGTGCTTGAGTATCCGGCGAAATGAAGCAGGTGCTTCATCACAGTTTGTCGGGGTTTGACAAACTGTGCCGATCAAGAACAAGAAACGTGTGAAAGGGAGACGGACAATGATTAGGCACAAAGCAGTATGGGCAATGGCAATTGTAGGGGTCGTCGCAATCTCGTTCTGCGCGTCGGCAGCCGAAGCGGGCTTGGTTTCGCTGTTCAACGGCAAGGACCTGGCCGGGTGGCAGAACGCGCGTAACGCAACGGGCGAGAACAAATGGAAGGCCGAAGACGGCACGCTGACGAACATCGCGACGGGTCATGACGGGAACGATATCGCGACCGTCGAGAAGTTCAAGGATTTTGAACTCAAGATCGAGTACAAGACCGTGAAGGACGGCAACAGCGGCGTCTATCTTCGCGGCCGCATCGAACTCCAGGTGCTCGACAGCTTCGGCAAGAACCCTCCCGGCAAGGGCGATGACGGCGCGGTTTACGCCCAGTTCCCGCCGAAGGTCAACGCGACGAAACCCGTCGGCGAATGGAACACACTCGAAGTGAGCTACGTCGGGGATGTGCTGACGGCGAAGTTAAACGGGCAGGTCATCCACGACAAGCAGCAAATCACGAAAGTGACGGGCGGCGCGCTGCCCGGCGGCGTGGACGAGGCCGGTCCGTTGATGTTGCAGGGCAATCACGGAAAAGTCTGGTACCGTAACATCACGATCAAGCCGCTGGACAAGAAATAGGGTCCGCGGGCTCAGATCAAGTACCTCAAGGCAACACTATGCGCGCGTATGACATGGTGTTGCCTTTGGTTTGTCCGTGCATATCTATCGTGTTCGACGGTTTGTTTCCGGCTCGGACGCTCGCGAGGCAATAGGACCCCATGGGGTTTTTGAGCGGGATTGGAATGAGCGGCGGGTTCTCGATGGAAGGATAGATCCGTATGAGCTTGTTGCCCGCCTCCGGTCCGGTGACGTAAAGGACGGCGTACACGGTCCCGTCCTTCGCGACGTGGAAACGCGCGCATCCGGGCTCGGAAGCGGCGCTTCCTTCAATGAGCGTTCGTTTCGAGGTGATCGCGCCGTCCTTCACTACGGCAAGATGAAGCGAGGACAGGATCGATTTGCCCGGGAAGAACTTGTCGCGCAACAGGGCCGACTGGACCTCGCGCTCGGTGTACATTATGTAGGCCTCGCCTTTGGGGCTGATCCACAGGTCCTGGTTGCCGATGTACCCACCCGTAGCGTCGACGTTGGCAATCTCAATGGGACTGGCGAAACCCTTCGCTATATCCGGCGCCCACGTGAAGTAGAGAATCCGGAAGACGTAGTCCCAGGTCTGTTTGGTCTGGTCGAACTTGTACTCCTTCCATTCCTTGACGGGCTCCACGATGTCGCCGATGGCAAGCACATAGGCCGCGCGGTCGCACAAGGCAACTTGCGGGTAGCACGAACGAATCGGGAAGGTGATCGACGCGTTCGCGAGCGTTCGCCCGTCCCGCGAAAGGAGGCATGCGTGCTGCACGCTTGTCTTCGCGTCGATGTTGAGCATGAGCAGTTGGTCCCGTCGCCGATCCGCCGCGAAGCCCCGATAAGAATGGTCCGTGTAGTACGGCTTCTCGCCCCAGGACGGCTTGATGCGCTCCTGGCGAACGTCGGAACCGCGGAACGCGAATCTCAGCAGCGCCGGTTCGCACGGTCCGTACTTCGTGCCCGGAGGCTGCGTGGAATCGTTCACATTCATGAAGAGCACGTCGCGCGATACCGTGGCGAGAGGACATGGCTCACGCTGCCGATAACCGTCCGGTTGCGCCACCGCCGTCCATCCGGCGTCCGTGCGGCGCAGAAGTCTCCACCGCGTGTTTGCGAGCAGCGGGACTCCTTCTCCGGTCTCCATCTCGCTCACGAACACATCGTCCCCCAGCCGGGCGATCTGCGTGCAGCCGTAAGACCAGAGAGGACCGGAACCGTTGTTCGGAGGTACGAAGGAGTACACGTCTTCCTCGACCTCGACCTGTATGCCGGCAAGGGCCGGCAACGAGGCCAACACGAGGATCGAGAAAACAATAAGTCTGCACGTCCATTCCATATGCCCTGTCCTCCTTTCATCCTAGATTCGGCAATTGAAGCCAGTTGGGTTTGTCCAAGCAGTGGACAAAGTGGACGTTGTGGACAAGGTGGACGCAACCCTGCAGGTTATCCTTTTCGGCGTCCACATCGTCCACAAAGTCCACGCCGTCCACCATTTCGGGAAGCACCTTCAATCTCGACTGCCGAATCTAGGTTCATCAGAACCTGCGAAGAGATCCATGCGGCCGGAGTTCTACTTAATCGCGATCTCCTTATTCTTCGCTGAACTTTCGTAGATGGCGTCGATGATCTTTTGGATCCGCAGCGATTCCGCGGGCTTCACACGGACCGGGAGTTTCTTTTCGATGCATTCCGTGAAGTGACGGATCTCCATCCGGTGCCCCTCCTGCGACGGCAGCCAATCGAACTTGCGGCTCGTCAGCACACTGCCGTCGTAACCATACACCCCGAGCGGATGCGTTGCGACGCCTGCCTTGTCGCCGAGAACGCTGACGCATTCGTATTCGGCATGGATGTTCGCGGCCCACGAACACTCGACAACCATCGTGATGCCCTTCTCGAAGCGGACAAACCCCACGGCGTAGTCCTCGACGTCGAACTGTTTCGGCGGGTATCCCCTGCCCCACTCGGCGTTGGACAGGTCCTCGCGATCTCCGAATTTCCGGTAGACCTTGCCGGAGGCCGCGATGGGTTTCGGACAGCCCATGAGCCACACGCACAGATCCATCACGTGAACGCCGATGTCGATAAGCGGGCCGCCGAGCGATTCCTTGCGGATATGAAACTTGCCCCAGCCGGGGATGCCGCGACGCCGCATGCACTTCGCGTTCGCCGTATAGATCTCGCCAAGCTCGCCCCGCTCGATCACCCTCTTCAGCGCCTCGGAGGACGCTTCGAAGCGCATGTGCTGGGCCACCATCAGCGTGCGTCTGTTTTCCTTGGCGGCCTTGATCATCGCCTCGCATTCCCTGACGTTCATGGCCATCGGCTTCTCGACCAGCACGTGCGCGCCGGCCTTCAACGCCGCGACCGTCGCGGGACAATGCCCGCGGTTCTGCGTGCAGACGTCGATGATGTCGTAATCGTCGTCGCGCAGCATCTTGTGGTAGTCGAGGTACATCTTCTTCGCGCCGAACTTGGCCTTTGCAGTCTCCGCGCGTTCCTTGATGATGTCGCACACGCCCACAAACTCGACGCGCCCCTCGCCCTCGAGTTCCTGCCAATTGTTCAGATGGCACGCGTTGGCAATGCCGCCCGCGCCGATCAGGCCGACCTTCAGTTTCTTCTTCGCCATACGCAGTTCCCTTCCTTCGCTTATCTTAGTGCCATTCGTTACTGTCCCTACTTATCTCTGATGACGTCTCGCCAGTCTGCTGGCATTTGGTAGTCTGTTATATTCAACTTCGTGAGAGGATCCTCAGTCTTCTTTCCCAGGAACTGGTACAGGGCCTTCTGCTCATTTGTCGCCTCGTGAGCTCTTGAGAAGGGGACATTGGCGCGATTGCGCCACAGGCGTGGATTGACAACCCGGGCCATTTGCTCAACACGCCTCTCGCCCGAGGTCTTGTCCGCGCAACTCCGGTCAAGGAACTCACTTAGTCGTTTCGCGTACGTCTTCGGGTCTCGCATGAGTCCTTCAAAGGGGATGAACAGCTTGTCCTCCGCGTCGTCTGTGTGTTCAAGCACGAGTAACATCATGTACTGCCAACGCAACAGGTTGCCAGCGATGAGATTCAGAGACCCTTCTTGTTCTGGCGGCAGCACGAACTTCTGCCAAGATACTGCTATGTCATAGGGATTGCGTACCGTGATGATATAAACGGGATCGCGCCATATCTCCCGCCAGAAGGGGAGAAAGAAGCTGAGGGCAGGGTCCTTCCAGACCCACGGCCTGCCCTGCTTCTTCATTGTGCCGATCAAGCTCTGGGCTTTCTCCCTGTACTGCGGAATGCTGGCTTTCTCCTTAACGCGCTCCTGGAAGGAGGCGTCCCACCAGCTAGCTCCTTCTGCAAAGTCACCGAGTTCAACCAAGAAATCCCAGATGGGCGTGTACTCCGAGTATCCTTGCGGATTGTGTTCGTCGCCCTTCCTCAGTTTCTCCGGTTCTCCTGCGTAAGCTCCCCATCGGCGGACCATTTCGGCCACCACGGATGTGCCGCTGCGCTCCGCGCCAAAGACGATTATTGGGCGGCATTTTGAAGTGCATGCATCCTTCATGATCGAATGGGCTAACGTCAAGCATCACCGGCGCACGGTAGCGCGTCCGGTGCATGCGTTTGTTCGGTATTGGTTTTCAGTTCGATCCACCGCGAACGCTCAAGTGCCCAATACGGAACGTCCTGCTTCATGTCCATCGGTCTGGGCTTCTCGGCCAGTCCACATCGAGCATAAAGTCTGCGGGCAGCCGAATTCTGTGGACTTGGCTCTGTCCATACTTCATCGACATCCCGCTCCATTGGCGCCGAACGCCAAAGCTCTGCGGCGGCGGTTAGCCGGCCGCAGCAGCCGGTGGTTCTGCTTCTTGATTCGCCACGTGTTCCGGCATGGCCCAGTGGAGCGTGTACTGCATGGTCCTCAGTAGCGGGAACTGCCCTGGGATCGCGGTGGATGCCGGATTTCCGACCTTCATGATGTCACGGCCTATCATCTGGTACAGCTTCCAAATTATACAAAAGCGGATGATCCAACTCAAGCACCACGATCTCATATTCATTTCTTCTTCGCAAGCTGTGAAATGGCCCAGCCCATGCGAATGCGCCCTTTGCACACCATTGCCGCCAGACCGTCCAACTCCGGCCCCGAAGGATCGGGAGGATACAGGCGGCGCGCGGAAACGTTCGCCACGTCCGGAAGCCGCAAATCGTTAAGCGTAGTCGTCCCGCCGGAAAGCAACTGGTCGAGGGCAACCAAATACTCGTAGTCCTCCATGCCGTCGCGCAACGCTTCGGATCGAATCGAAGGAATGGGCCCGTTCCGGCCCGGATAGAAGAGGAAATCGGCCCCGCTCGGCCCGGTCGCAGGCCGCTCCGCCTCTTGCCGTTTTCCGCTGACCTTTCTCGGACCGACGACCGGCCACACGAGCGGCTGTTCCTTCGCTAGCGCGGCCCACCCCTTGGGCCACCGGCACAGGCCGTCATGTACAAAGCCCTCGGACTGATGCCCCCAGCATACCCACGGCATCAGCCGCGCCTCGATGGGATGCGCCCGCACCGAGAAAGACGGAAAGCTCCCCTCCGCGCTAGTTAGCCAAACATCGATCGGCTCGATGTGCTCCGGGGGTTCCATGTTAGGGATTTCGCCGAACACGACTTCGGTGACGCCGATGGTGCCCTGGTGAAAGCTGTCCGCGAACTCGATGTATGCAGTGTCGAACGTCGCCGCCGAGGGAAAAGTCCCTTCCGCCCAACTCTGCACAAACGGCGAGGCGGCCGGGTAGGGCTGCCATTTCATACCCGACTGATCGAGAATGCTCCCCTCCAGAGCCGTGCGGATCGTGATGTTGGTCGATTCAAAACCGCGCTTCCAGATGATCTTGACCTTATCCGTCGTGACAGCCTTCTCAAGATCGATTTGCAGCCATTGCGGCGCGGACTTCTTTGGCACGTCCTTGGATATCCAGTACGTGAACAGGCAGCCGTCATAGGCGTCCTCGGGCTGCGTGGCATAGAGCCGATCGCCCGGCGGACTCCCCGATGACGAGGCGCTCACGACTTTCGCGGGCGGTTTCTGTTTGAACGAGAGCGAGATCCCCTGTCGCAGCAGCCCGTCCGCATACGGATCGAACTGCGCAACCGGCGTCGCCCAGATCTCCGTGTAGCGTTCGAAGTACGGGTCGCCCGCTCCGACCAGCAACCGTTTGATGCGCTTGTCATTCCGTTTGACGCGGAAATAGGCGTCGCGGGCTGGCTGCCATTTGGTCCGCGCCGGGAGCGGCATAGGTTCGATGTATGCCTTGTCCAGCCAGTCCCGATCCTGAAGCCAGTTGCCCATATCGTGCAGGTAATACTGCATCGGATCCTGGAGCGTCCCCGCGGGAAGCGGCGGCCACGGCGCAACGCCCGTCGATCCCGCGCCGACGTCGATGCTGTTCATGTGCGCCGCATTCACGGCATAATCCAAGTGCTCCTTGAAACGGCCCGTGTCCGGCGGACCCTCCTTCGGGATAGATACAAGGTCGCCGCCTTCCCACAGCCGGAACGAAATGCGCTCGCGGACGAAAGCGTCGTAGATCGGCTTCCACTGCTCAAGCGAATCGTTATCGAGACCGTACACGGCGGCAATAGACGAACGGTTAAGCGAAATGGCCGTGCGAAGGCTCGGCGTTTCCGGCAGCGCGAACGCGAATACATCGAGCGAAACCTTTACGTTTCGCTTCTGCTTGTCTCCGAACTTCACTACGACGACGCCCTGCCGATTTCCCGGACGTGCGTCGCGCGGCACGTCATAGGTCAGCCACACCGCCGCGGTTTCGCCCGGCGCGAGACTGAACGGCGTGAAATCGAGCAAGGGATCCGGAAACCACTCCGCCGCGCCCGCCGCCTGCTGCTGACTCGAGAGTCCTTTCATATCGACCGCGCGCGCGACGGGACTCGGCAGGCTGATGTAGCCGACGCGCCGTATCTCAGGCGGAGGAAACGAGTCCCCTATGCCGCGCGCCTCGACGGAGATGTTTTCGACCGGCTTCTTCCCCGCCCTGATGCAGATCTGAAAGGATTCCCGCTCGCCTTGCGCCGCGTGGATGCTCGCCTCGGCAACTGAAGCGGACGACGGAACGGTGTTCGGAAAGACGCGGGTCTCGGGCGACTCCACCCAGACGCGTATCGCGCCGCACGCCGCAAGCAATGTGACTGCGAATACGGACATGTCAGTCTGCCGGCCTTTCCGGAGGCACTCGAGTGTGCAAAACGAACCTGCGGCGTAAAGCGATGACGCAGGCGACGCGCGCGTCACGCCTCGGTGCAGGGTCGCAAGACGCCTTCTCGCGTGATCACGCTGTCAACATAGTGCTCGCCCTCGAGCAACTCGACCCCGGAAAGGATCACGCATCGTTCCAGGCGCATCGGTTTGGCGACGGTGACGTTGTCGCCAAGCACCGTATCGACAAGCTCGACACCCTCCGCCAACCGGCACCCGTCCCCCACGAGAAAGCGCCGCTTCATCGACTCGAGCACGTGCATCGAACATACGATCAGGTCGCCGATGTACGTCACGTTCATATCCCATTCCACGACCGGCGCCACCCGAACGGGGTACTCGTAATCGATGAGCATCTGAATCGAATCGGTCAGTTCATACTCGTCGCGCAAGGCGGTCCGTGGCGTCCGGCCAATCGCTTCAAAGACCGGCAGATCGAACAGGTATAATCCACAACCCTTGAGCATGTTCGGCAGGCAGCGGGGTTTCTCGATCACCCGGCGCACCGTCCCGTCCTCGCGAAGGATCACGGCGAAGTTCCGTTTCACGGCCTCCGGATCGGTTTCCTCCTTGACGGCAAGAACGGCCGTCGCCTTGTGCCGTTCCATCTCGTCGACCATCACGTGCAAGTCCGGCAACTCAAAGAAGATGTCGCCAAGAAACAACATGAAAGGCCGGTCGATGTACGGTTCAAGCTGGCCCACTGCATGGGCGATGCCCAGCCGCTTCTCCTGCTCCACATACTGAATCCGCATGCCAAACCGCGAACCATCGCCCAGGGTCTGAGTGATCCGATAGCCGAGATGGCCGATGACGATGATGACCTCGTCGATACCGATCTGGCGCATATAATCGAGTTGGTACACGAGAAGAGGCTTATTGCAGATCGGCACAACTGGTTTTGGAAAGAGCTTCCCAAACGGCCCCATCCGCGAACCATGCCCCGCAGCCAGAATCACGCCCTGGTATTTCACATTACCGGCCATATACCCTAACCTTTAACCCTAGAGCCTAAGCTACCGGCCCGTCATGACGTCCCACGTGTCGCCGGGTATGGCGAGGTATTCGAGCCGAACGCCCTTCTTGTTGCCGACGATATCCAGTAGGCGCACGCCGAAGAACTCCTCCCCGACTCGAACCTGCATCGACTTGACTTCCTCGCTCGGGTGCAGGGTTACCTCAAGAAACACATAGGTGTCCTTGGTCTCCTTGTCATCCATGAAGCCTTTCACCGTAACGGTCGGGCGGCTGATATAGAGTTTCGCCCGGTCCTTCAGGCGGTTCATCTTTGTGGTTCCCGGCGACATGACCTCGTATGCCTCGATGGCGCCCAAGACGAGCCGCCAGCGCTTCTGGTCGCGCGCCGTGCTTATGATGGTCTCTATCTCGCGAGTGACCATCTCCAACGCCAGCTTGCCGTTCTCGGAAGCCTGATTCGCGCTGCGGGCCTTCTGCAATCCCTCTATGACGCTTTTCTTCATGTCATCGGTGAACGCACCCGCCGCAGGATCTGCAACCAAGCCCGCCATAGGCGCGAGCGTGGCCATGACCTCTTCTTTGATCTTCTCCGGAGTCTTCTCCGGCGCCGGTGGGGGCGCCGGGGGCGGGGGCGGGGCCTGCTCCTGACACCCCAAGCACAGGAAGGCCGCCAAGATCGCAACGGACAAGCATTTCTTCATGTTTACAACCCTCAGTTCTCTCCAATGCCCGGCCGGGTCATCAGAGCGCCTCGTTCACGGCCCCATCGCTCGGAACGTTTCACCGGGAATGTCCAGGTATTCAATCTCTATCCCCCGAAGCTTACCGACAAAATCCACAAATCTCAACCCGCAGAACACCTCGCCTTTGCGCACTTGAAGACGCTTCACCTCATTGCTCGGATGCAGAGTGACCTCCACAAAGGCGTAAACGTCGTTCTTAATCTTGTCTTCAAAGAAACCTTTGACGACAACATCCGGACGGTTCATGCGCACTTCCGCCCGTCCGCGGAGCCGCGCCATCCGCACGGAACCCGGGACCAGGACCTCGTAAGCCCCGATTGCGCACATGACCACGCGCCAACGTTCCTGCTCCCATGCCTTCTCCAGTGTTGCCGCGAGGTCATCCGAGAGCTGGTTGAGCGCGGCTTTTCCGTTATCTGTTGCCTCGTATTTCACTTTGGCGGAACGAACGAAGGCAAGCACTTGATCCTGGGCCTCGGTGCTGAGAATCGCGGGCGCGCCGGAGCCGTCGTGTCCCCAACCCACCACGTTCGGAACCGGGACCACAAGTGTCGTCAAGGGAAACACGCCCTGTCGCAGTTCGCTGAGGATTTGCTCTTGGGAAAGCTCCGGTTCGGAGGCAGGCGTTCTTGTCCCCTCCGGCGGGTTACACCCGGACATCATCGCGATCAGGGTCAGTGCAAGGCCGGTGCACGATCGCGGCACTGCCGGTGGGAAAGTACGACGTATCACGTCTTTTATCAACGGATGACTCACCAATTGCAAATGGTAGCACACAGGGTCCGGGTCTTCAAGGTGAGAACAGCTTCGGAAACCTGAGGGCGGGCAACGGATTAAGAATTGAATCCCACAGTCGCTTGTGGCACATTGAGTCCACCGGGCCGAACGGAGGCCGGACCTGACGGCGGGTAAACTGGAGAAGCGCGTTCGCTGGTCAGCGAGCGTTTCCGAAAAAGGAGGACCGTTTTCCATATGACTTCACGCGAGCGCGTACTGGCCGCCTTGGGCCACAAAGACCCCGACCGCATTCCCATTGACATCGGCGGCACTGACGTGACGGGTCTCCACGGCATTGCCTACAACAGTCTGAAACGCCACATTGGTTTGCAGGATGGACAGACGCGGATTCACCACGTCTACATGCAGTGCGCCTGCATCGAGGAACAGGTGCGCGCGCGTTTTCACGGCGATATTGTGCGTCTTGGGTTCGAGCCGAAGGCGTGGAGGACGGCTGTATTGTCCGACGGTACTGCTTGCGAACTCCCCGCGGGCTGGAATCCCGTGCCGCTCGAGGGCGGAGGCGAGGCGTTGGCTGGTCCGGATGGGCGTCCGCTGATTGTACGGCATGCATCGTCGGCATGGTTCTCGCCGGTGGGGCCCGCCTGTCCATACATCCGCACGATACAGGACGTGGACCAATACCGGCATGCGATCCGATTGCTTGACCGATCTCCTTGGCAAGACGAGACGCTGGAGGACCTCGCGGCGCGCGCCCGCGTCTTGCGGGAAACGACGGACTGCGCCATAGCCGGCGCGTTTGGAGGCCACATATTCGCCGCCGCGCAGATCGTGCGCGGAATGGCCAACTTCATGTGCGACCTTGCCGCGGACGAGGCCTTCGCCGTGGCATTGATGGATGCCCTGGCGGACGGCCATATCGAAGAGTTCGACTCCTATATCGAGGCGCTGGGCCCCTATCTCGACGTCGTGTGCATAGCCGACGACCTCGGCGCGCAGCAAGGCCCTCAGATCGATCCCGCCATGTGGCGCCGTCTCGTCAAACCGTCCATGCAGAGACTATACGCGCACATGAAAAGCAAGATGGGAAACATCAAACTTTTCCTGCATTCCTGCGGATCCGTCCATGCGTTCATTCCGGAGCTGATCGAGATGGGCGTGGACATACTCAATCCCGTGCAGATCTCCGCGGCCGACATGGACACGCGCCGTCTCAAGGCCGAGTTTGGACGCGACATCGCGTTCTGGGGCGGCGGATGCGATACTCAGACCGTTTTGCCGCAGGGCACGCCCGCCGAGGTCCGCGAGGAAGTGCGGCGTCGCATCGATGACCTTGGGCCCGGCGGCGGGTTCGTCTTCGCGGCCGTGCACAACATCCAACCCGGCGTCCCGCCCGAGAACATGGAAGCAATGTGGGACACTGCATACACGCACGGCTGAGGCCGCATAACGCCCGCGAGCGGGCTTATTGTCACGCAATTCGACCGATTGCCCCGGTGTCGGGACTGGAGTAGGATGTAGGCATGTTTGAGGATTTGTTCGAGCAGTCGGCCGCGGAGCGGCTCCGGAGTGAAGCGCCCCTCGCGCGCAGGGCCGCCCCGCGAACCTTGGACGAGATCATCGGGCAGGATCACATCCTCGGTCCGGGAAAAATCCTGCGGCGCGCCATCGAGTCGGACCGGCTCACTTCGGTTATCCTCTTCGGCCCCCCGGGCAGCGGGAAGACCGCGCTGGCGCGCGTGATCGCCATGCTGACTAAGGCGGCGTTCGAGCCGCTTAACGCCGTCACGTCCGGCGTGAAGGAAGTCCGCGATCTGATTGCGGCCGCGAAGCGCCGCCAAGTTCAGGAACAGCGGCGGACCATCGTTTTCATCGACGAGATCCACCGGTTCAACCGGTCGCAGCAGGATGCATTGCTGCCCTCGGTCGAGAACGGCGCCATCATTCTCATCGGGGCCACCACCGAGAATCCGTTCTTCTCGATCGTCGCTCCGCTGCTCTCGCGGTCGCAGGTCTTTGAGTTCCGCCGGCTCGAAACCGAGCACGTCATCCACTTGCTTCGGCGCGCCCTGTCGCATCCGAACCGGGGAGCGTCCGATTGTGAAGTCATCGTCGAAGAGGAAGCGCTCCAGCACATCGCCACATATGCCGAAGGGGACGCGCGGCGCGCCCTCAATGCGCTCGAGATCGCGCTCCTGACGACGCCGCCTGCGAATGGCGAGATCATTATCTCCATCGACGTCGCCGAGGAGTCGATCCAGCAGAAAATGCTGCATTACGACGGCGCCGGCGACGAGCATTACGACGCCGCCTCGGCCTTCATCAAGAGCATGCGCGGGACTGATCCCGACTCGGCCCTCTACTGGATGGCGCGCATGTTGGAGGCGGGCGAGAGCCCGCGGTTCATCGCGCGGCGCATCTGCATCTGCGCTTCCGAGGACGTCGGCAATGCGGACCCGATGGCGTTGATCGTCGCGACCGCGGCGTGGCAGAGCTGCGAGTTCGTCGGTCTGCCCGAGGCGCAGATCATTCTCGCGCACGCGGCCACGTACGTGGCGTGCGCGCCAAAGAGCAACGCCGCCTGCATGGGGATTGCCGCCGCCGTTAAGGACGTTCAGGAAAAGAAGACGGTCGCCGTGCCGAAACACCTACAGGACGCCAACTATCCCGGCGCGAAACGGCTTGGCCGCGGCGAGGGCTATAAGTACGCTCACGACTACGAAGGGGGTTACGTGCCCCAGAACTACGGCGTGCCGCGCGGCACGTATTATCATCCCACAGACCGCGGCAAGGAAGCGGAATTCAAAGAGCGGCTGGACGACTTTGGGAAACGTGACGCGGGACCCGTGGACTCGCCCCCCGAATCTTCAGAGTGACCGAAGGCCGAGTCTTCTCTTAAGGGGCTACAGCGTTACGTTGAATTTCTTCGCAAGGGCCCGCGTGCGTATCAGTATCTCCGAGATTCTCTCGTGGCCTTCCGTGTCGCCGTTCCCGGCCGCCTCCGCCTGTGCCCGGACAAGCGCCTCGTCCATCTGCTTGAACTGGTCCGATATCGCGGCCAGCATCTCAGACTGCGTTGGAATGCGAGTCACCAAAATGACCCGAGGTCCGGACGCGATGCCGCCGGAAGACCATTCCGCCGTCGCATCCGAATCCGTTTCAGGGAAGTCGGGATCGAAGACGCGAAACAACTCGTGCTTGCGAAGAAAATCAGTCAGGTCCCGTTCCGAAACGCCCCGGCATTCCTCGTCCTCGTTGATATGAGCCATAAGTGTCGGTATGGGTACAAGGGGATTCGCCACCTGCGTCAAGTAGCTCAGACATTTCTGTTCGATGCGTTCGAGATTCATCATCATCGCGCCGATTCCTTCTTCCCGGAGGAGCCTCTGCGAGGGAAAAAGCGGATTTCCTCCGCGCCCACGCATAGCATACATAAGCGAAGTCCAAGGGACACGTTTCCCGTGCCTCGCCAATGCGCCCCGCAATTTCACACCGGCCCCGGGGAAGGCGGAAACCAGGGAATCGCCGCGCCTTTGCCGCCCATGCTTTCACTCCGACAGGTGCGATTTCTTGGAAAAAACGGGGGTCGCAACCCATTGTCGTGTACTGATTTATTGCATATTCTCGTTCAAACTTGGTATACTAACATGTAGTCTCCGTGGAGGCCGTTATGGAAGTGGGCGCCTTGACCGAGTTGCGAATATATTGCGTCTGCGGACAGAAGATGAAGGTGTCCGAATCGATGTTCGGGCTCCCGGGGAAGTGTGTGGCCTGCCGGCAGAAGATCCGGATCCCGTTTCGGCATGAAGTCCCGCCCGATACCATCGAGATCCACCTCAAGGACCATCCGGAGCTTATCCGCAAGGCGCGTCCGCAGTTCGCGCCCTTGAGAGAGAGGATCCCGGGACAAGCCCCCGCGGAAGAACAGGCGGAAGTGCCGCTAGGGGAACCTCCGGGAGCCGCCGCGCCGCCCGTCTTGGACATCCTCGAACCGTTGCGCGTTCTTTTCAGCCTCGAGCACAAGATAACGCGCCGGTTGGCGGCATTGGCGGCCGGCGAGACCCAGGGGGTCGAGGCGGACCGCAATGCGCTGGACAACGACCTCGAACGCGTACGGAATGCGCGCGCGAATCTCGAGGAGACGCTTCGAAAGCGCATGATGGAAACGAGCATCGAGCTGGCGAGCACCTTGGAGAGAATTGCTCAGGCCGGCCTGTCGGCGCGCATTGGTGAAATGGAGTTCTCGGCGTTCCGGGATACCGTTGACCGGCTCCGTCACCGTCGGGAATACCTCGAACGGTTGCAGCAGAACCTTCGCGCTTGGCTCGCGGTGAACGATCCCCATATCGCTGGCGGCTATGCAAACGTGTCGCTGGACGCCATCCCGAGTGAGAGTGTGGAAGTCGTGCTGCCGCCGGAGCCGTTCGATTCACGGTCGCTTTTCGACATCCATATCGACGGACTGCGCGAGGCGTTGCTCCGGCGCGAACGGGCCGAGTTGCGGTTGAGCGAAGTAGATCGCCTCAAGGATGAAGCGACGATGTCTCCTCAAGTGCTGGCCGATTGCCGTGCGGACTCGCAAGCCGAGAAGTTGCGCGCCGAAGCCGAGGTTACGTTTCGGCGCAGACGGCTCGAACAGGTGTCGAACGACTGCGCAACCGAAGTCCAGACGATCCAGGCGTGTCTCGATCACGTCCAAAAGCGTTTTGAGTCCGGCGCCATGGACAAGGCGCGGTTCAATGCCGCCGAGCAGGAGATGATCCGGGTCCAGCGGGACTGCGCGCGCGTGCACGGCCTTGTGGCCCGCGCCCTCATGGCCAGTACCGCGCGGGACGTCCCGCAGCCGAGCGGGTCGCTCATCAAACGCATGGTTCGTCCGGGCGCGCTTGCGCGCCTGGTGGTGCGCGAACGGCCGAACCTCGGCGTGGACTCCTGGGTGGCGTGGGGCAGCGCTTTCGCGCTGGGCATCTGCGCTTTTCTGCCGCTGGCGAACGATATGTCTCCGCTTCAGGTGTTGCGCAGCGCCACGTACCAGGGGCCGGCGATCCATTGGGTGCTTATCATACCCATTCTTGCCGGCGCTCTTGCGACCTTGGTGGGGGCCCTTCCGGACAGGCTTCCACGAGGACTCGGGTTGATCCTTGTGTGGCTGGCGTTCACGGCCATCTGCGCCGTTCTGATTCATGAAGCCCAATACGGCATGGACCCGCTCGCCGCCCGCTTCCGTCAAGGCGGGCCGTGGTTCCTTCGCTCCGGCATGGTCCTGCTGATCCTGGCCGACTTGGGTCTCCTGGCTGCGGCGTGCCTTGCGCTCGCTCCCTTACGAACGGGAAGGATTGCGTTGCCCGCCGCCGTGGGAGCATGCCTGGTGCTATTGCTCATTGTATCGTCAAATCTCGCCGGAATCCTCACGCCGCGACCAGAGGTCAACGTGACATGGAACCCAATTGAGACCGGCACCGGGGACGGTGGCCGCGTCCTCTATGACGCGTCGATCACCGTGAGCAATGCCGGATACCGCGCGCTGTTGCTGAGCTCGGTTCACACGACAGTTTGTCAAACCACGACAAACTGTGACCCGCGGAATTCGTACACGTATCTGCTTGAGCGCGAGAAATCCCCGGGATTCTGGCAGGACACGGCCGTCTCGCAATCCAAAGAGATTCGCGAAGTCCTTTCACGTCGAGAGTTGGTCCTTCATCAGGAGCTGCCGCCGGATAGCTACCGCGTCCGCCTCATTGCCAATGCCGATGGAACGATCTACGAGAAGGCGTTTGTGCTGCCGGAACCGGCTTCCGTAAGGGAGGAGAAACCGGTCGAGCGGGCGCCTGCGGCGTCTCCCAAGACTTCCGAGACCGAAGCTACCGCCGTCGCGCCGTCAGAGACGACTCAACCCGAACAAACACAATCGTCAACTGCCACCGAAAGCCCGCAACGACCCGCGTTCCTGCCCCCGGCGGACGTCGAGCTGCGGGGGGTCGTCCGCAACGAGAAGCGCGCTCCGCGCTTTTCCGTCGCCCTATATCCGCAGAATGCCCCCCCGCGTTATCTCGACCTTTTGATCGGCGATACACTTTACGATCCCTGGAAGATAACCGAGTTCAACCCGGCCAGACAGACCGTCACCGTCTCCGACGGTAACCGCATCCTAATCCTCAACCGCGGACAACGAATGCCACTCGAATAGCCCGCTAGGGTGTGGTTCGCTCGAGTAATGAACGGGATGGACGCTATGGACAGAATGGACGTAACCGCGCAGATGAGTCTTTTTCGTGTCCATGCCGTCCATCATTTCGAATAGCACCTTCAATCTTGACTGCCAAATCCGGGTTCGTCGCATCGTCAGTAATCCTTCTTCCACTTCAGTCCGATGCCGGTCTTGGCGTTGCGGTCGACGGTGCTCTCGACGGAGAGGTTCGGGGTAATGCTCACTTCGGTCTGGACTTTGCCGGTTTCCGCGCCGAGTCCTTGCTCTACCTGCACGTACACGCCGTTGCGCAGGTATTTCCCCACGCGGACGGAGGAGTCCTTCATGTCTCCGTTGTCCTGGGCGACGTCGATGTTGTCGACGCGAAGGATCTTTCGCGCCCGCTCCGTGAACTGAAACAACCCCTTTCTTCCGGCGAGGATGTCGGCGGCCTCGGCAAGCTGGAGCGCCTCGATGGGCGAGACGTGGGCCAGGTCGCGGTTGAACAGCATTCGCGCGAGGATCTCATCGCGGGCCGCGGGGGGATCCGACTCGATTGTCACGACCGGCGCGGCGGTCGTGCCCGACACCTTCAGGAAGCCGGTCATATCTTTCAACTGCGTCTCGGATTCCACGTCGAGCGCCGGGGCCGGCGGCCAGCCACCGCCAAACTGTACAACTCCTCTCGTGAGTGCGAAGCGTTTTCCGAGAAGGTTGAATCGTCCTCGTACGAGCGAGGCGTTGCCGGAGATCGAGGGATCGATCGCGGAGCCGGTCACATGGAACGAGCCCTTCCATTCCGAATCGATGCCGCGGCCCCGCACGAACGTCCGGCCCGACGTCTCGATATCGACGTCGAGTCCCAACCGCGCGCGCAATCCGCCCGGCGATGGCGCGGTTTTCGTTTCGGACGCGGCAACGGGAGCGGGTGCGCCCTTGTCGACCACTTCGAGGGCGACCATGGGAGGCGGCGTACGCTCCGGGATGTTGATCTCGACAGGGTCCATGCGCACTTTTCCCTTAACACTAGGAGAAGCGAGCGTTCCGAGAACCTTCAGGTCCCCGTCGAACGTGGCCGTCACGTCATCCCGCCGGACAAGTGTGCTTTGCTTCAGCTTGAGATCCAGATCCAGGGGGAAGCCTTTCGCGAGTGAGAACTCCAATGAACCCTTCGCGTCGATGCGGCCGTTGCCTCCGTCCGAGGCCGTCGCGTCTTCGATGCGCAACCGCGATCCATCCCCGGTAAAGGTCGCCTGGACGTCCTTCAAGACCGTCCCGATGACAAAATGCTCATAGGAGGCGTCTTGGACGGCGGCTTTGCCGGCGACGATTGGCTGCGCAACGGTACCGCTCACGTCCAGCGCGAGATCCAGCGTGCCGCCCAGACGCTGGTCGTCGAGGAGCAGCAGGTCGCCGAGGCGCGAGAGCTCCGCTTGCATGGCCAGGTTCCCTTTGACGGCGCCGTCGTCCGGAATTCTAAATGCGAACGGGAGGACGGACAGTCGCAGCGGGATGCGCAGGCTCCCTTGGATCGGTTTTCCCAGCAGAGCGCCTTCTTCGGAAAGGCTCACGTGCAGCGTATCCTCATCGAGGCCGGCGTCCACGGCCAGAGACGACGGCGCGGCATGTTCCGGAGAAACCGCGGACTGTCGCAGGTCCTTGAAACGGACGTGAGCGGCGCCATTTGGGCGGCTGGGTGCGCCGTCCAACTTGATCGAACCCGAAACCGTCCCGGATATGACGGGTCTGTCTCCTTGCGGAATCTTGTCGAGCCCCAACCCGCTCAACGTGAGTTCGGCATGCACGTCGTCGCGGTTCAATCGAAGTTCGGCCTCGATGCGTCCCGCGGGATCTACCGCCAGGACGGCCTTCCCCGTGCTCAGACCGGTCTCGTCCAACGTGACGGCGAATGACTGGCCGAGCGTCATCGAATGCCCGTATCCGTGTCCCTCAAACTGGGTGACTTGACACGTCGCGTCTTTGCCGGAGCGGGTGATCTTTCCTCTTAGCGAGAGATCAATCGGCTGTCCGTACTCGCCGTCCACGCGTACACTCGCGGAACCGTGGCGCGGGTCTCCCTCGAGTTCGACCGTGGCCTTCCGGACGACCAGCCGGCCCGAGCGTCCTTGCGCCAGATCCAGGCGCACGCTGCCGTAAGGCGCTTCGAGCACATTCCTGAGATCGATGGTTGCCTCGGCGTTCCCGACGTTGAAGGACGCGGATTCGAGATCTTCGATTTTGATCTCGGCCTTGACCCTCTGCCCGCTCTTCTCCGTCTCCAGCTTCACGTCGGCTCTGGCTTTGCCTGCGAGGTCCTGTCCGGCGAGCTGCCCAAGCCAGGATAAATCGTCCATGGAGGCGCGCAGAGCGCCTTTGCATTGGCCGCTGCCGCCGTCGAGAGCGAGGTCGCCCTTCACCTGACCGCCCGGCGTCTCGAATCTCAGCGCGCTCAGTTCGATCACTTTCCCGCGCAACGCGAAGTCACTCAGGACCGTGCCTTCTTGTCCACTCTTGTGGACGGACGCCTCAAGATGGCCCTTGGGCGCCTTCGGGACGTCGCGAGCCTCCGCGATCAACTTCACGGTATCGGCGTGAAGGCCGCCCACGGCCGGGTCCTTGCCTTCGGCCTCAATGTCCATCTTGAGCGCCGGCCATGTGCCGCGAACCTTCCCACCACATTGGAGCGATCCGCTCACGTCCCTCTTCGCGACGGACGAAAGAAAGCCGGTCTCCGGGATCGAGACGGCGTAGACCGCCTCCAACTGTTTCTTCTCCACGGAGTAGGTCGCTTTCCCTTCAAGCGTGGCGTGAGGGGTCTTCGCCTGAAGGTTCTCCACCCGGAACTGCCCGTCATCCGCTAGACGCAATTGTCCGGAAAAGGTCACGGATCCGTTGGTGACTTCCGCCAGCGGCCTGGGCAAGCCCTTCATATTCTCGATCTCGCCTTGGACGTTCGCCGAAGCTAGGCCTGACGGAATGTCGAAGGTGACGTCGCCGCGGCCATCGATCGCGCCCTCGACGTCCGTGTGTACGAGACTGGCATAGCGGGCGAATTCGGGCGTCGTGAAGTCGAACGTGAGATCTCCGGCGCGTTCACGGACGCGAATCTCTCCCGCGGCCGTTACGCGCTGTCCGTCGGACTCGATTTTCGCGCTGGCAATACGAACAAGCCCCTTAGCGCCGATCTCCGCTTCGACGGACACGTTGTAATCACTCGCGGGCCATGCCGGCGCTCGATCGCAGGACGCATTCTCAAATGTTCCAGCGCCGGTGACGCGAACGCCGGTGAACGGCGCATCGAAGTCCGCGGTGAAGTGCCCATTCGCCGCCGCGGCCCTGAATCCGCGATATGCCGGTGAGGCAACATTCGTGTCCAAGGTCGCGTGCGGCTGGCGAAACGGGCCGGCAACAGTCCCCGTCGCTTCAAACGGAGCGCCACAGGAAAAGCCCGTGCTCTTCTCCGCGAGCGCCGTGTCTTTCACCGTCAGGGCGTAGCCCGCGTCGACGCTGCCTGCGTTAAGATCGAGTTCTCCATGCACGCGCATCTCGGCCTTGGACGAAATCACGCTCAAATCGCGCAGCGTAAGCTTCTCCACCGACGCGGCCGTTGCCGCGAGCCGGAAACCGTTCTCTTCAAAAAGTGGGGACAGTAACCCATTTTCTGAGGCAGAAAATGGGTTACTGTCCCCACTTTTTCGGGCGGTATCGGGAAGCAATTCGACGGGAATGCGAAACGTTCCCTCGGACGAGAAGTCCAATCCTTGTCCAAGTCGAATCCGAAGGGCTGAACTCATGGAACCGTCCGATCCTCCGTGCGCCTCGAGCGTGCCGCGCCAATCCAACATGGAGCCTTCTCCGTTCAACGAGATGTTAACGGGCTGATCGCTTTGCAGGTCAAACGCCCGCGCCATCAGACCGCCCGCGTCTTCGGTGTAGCTGCCTTGCACCGACAGGAACGACATGCCGGGTTTGAGCGCGATCTCGAGCGATGCCGATGTCGATGGGCCGCCTAGAGGTTCGACGCGCAGGCTCGAGTGAATGCCGCCCGCGTCATCCGCATGCGCCAACCGGCCCTCGACCGCGAAATCGGTGTTCGCAGGCGCTTGAGGGTGCGCGACGGTCACTTTAGATGCGTAAGCGCGGTCGATGCGGAGTCTCGACACGAACCGGAGGATGCCGGAAATACTCGGACTGCCCGCGGGACCGGCAGCGGGCTCGCCTGCACGTTGTTGCGGAATTCTGACTGCGTACACGGATTCAGCGCCCACTTCGTATGCGTGAAAGCGGCCTCGAAGCGCCTCGAGGGGCGCCCACTCAATGACAAGACCGTCAACGCGCAGGCATACGCCCGACGCATCTTCGACCACGACGTACGGAACGCGGATCTTCGATGGGATCAAACCCTCGACGGTAGCGAGAGTCACGCGCACGTCGCCGGACGCCGAACTCAGCCGCGCGGACGCCCAACGTGTCAGATACTGCTTTACCCAAGGAGTCTGCAGCATCCCGAACAGCCCTGCCGCGACAAGGACTGCGAGACACAGCGCCGAAATGAGGACCGCAACCAAACGATACAGATGTTTTCGAAATCGCATTACGTTAGAAGGAATGTCCCAGGTTTACGTACACCTGAAATGCGTCGTCGATGCCGGCTCGAGGTTCGAGCGGGATGCCCACGTCGAGGCGTATGGGGCCGATCCCGGAGTAGTAGCTCACGCCCAATCCCGAGCCGAATTTGAGGTCGCCTACGCCGGGCATCTCCGTTTTGTAGGCGTTGCCTGCGTCAAGAAATGCAATCAGATCGATCTTGTCCCGCACGCGCATCCTGAATTCGCACGACAACGTCAGCATCGACTTGCCGCCCACGGGATTGTCGCCATCCAACGGCCCGACCGATTGATAATTGTAACCGCGAATCGAGTTGCTTCCACCGGCATAGAACCGCTCATCGGCTGGAATATCGTATCGCGCCGCGCCCAGGATGCTCCCGACGGAGAGACGTCCCGCGATGACGCACAGGGGCTTCTCGATTATGTCGAAGTAGCGGCTGTAGTCCGCCTGGCTCTTGAGGAACGTCGCGTGGCCGTTTAGAATGTCGGTCATGGGGGCCAGTTCGAGATGCAATCGCTGGCCGCGTATAGGTTCAATCGGGTCATTGCTGTTCTCATGGCGCAAGTACAACGGGAGCGAGACGAGTCCGTAATGCTCGGTTGTATGCAACTGGTCCACTTGCGAAAGTTTCAACGCCACTCCCAGACCGGCCTTCGTGTGGTCCGTCAGCTTTCGCTCGACGCTCGCCGAAAGCTTCTCGCTGATGCTCGTGAAAGCGTCGGGCCGGTCCGCTGCGAACCGCGAACGCAGCACCAGCGACTGATCCGGGCGCAGGAAATCCGGTTTCGTGTAAGCGCCCTCGAGGTCAGAACCGATATCGCTGATGCCGGCGCCCAGTTCGAGCTTCTCAGCACGCCCGAACAGGTTCCGGTTCTCCCATCCGACCCGGGCCCCGGGACCTTCGTCCGTCTTGTACGTGACGCCCGCGCTCACGGTGCGGTGTTTCCGTTCCGACAGCGTAATGTCCGTCGAGATGGTCCCGTCGGGGTTGAGTTCCTTTGCAGTTACGACCTTCACGAGTGAGAAAAGGGAGCTCTTCCTTAGACTCTCCTCGAGCTTGTTTATCAGGTCGCCGTTGAAGACATCGCCTTCCTTCCAGGGGATGCGGTCGCGCACAAACGACTCTTCGATGGACTCGAGTCCGCCGACCTTCGTCGGGCCGAATCGGCCCTGAGGGCCCGGCACGACGCGGTAGGTCACCTGGGCCGAGTGCGCGGCCCGGTCGATCTCGACCGTGCGCTTCGTGACTTCGGGACGGGGGTATCCGCGTTTCTTCAGAATCCGCACAAGCCGCTTCTCTCCATCCAGCACTTGCTGGGCCTTGACGGGTTGTCCGGCCTTTGCAGGAAGCTCGGCGAATTCCGGCCAGTCGAGAACACCCGCGGACTTTTCCGAGGCGTCTCGCACCTCCACCCTTGCGAGCTTGTAAATCTCCCCGAGGCTTACATCGAGAATGACCTGAACCGGCTTGACGGTTTCATCCGAGCGCGAGGCTACCTTCGCATCGTAGTAGCCTTGTGATAGAAGGACCTCCGTGAGTCTGGCCACATCTTTGTCGATGCGCCGCTGGAGCAGATTCATCGTGGCAGGGGGTTTCTCACGCAGGGCAATAAGGTCCGATGCAGAACGCAATGCGGCTCGGAGCTTGTCGTTCTCGACGCCTCGTATCTCAACGCGATAGGGCACCGAGACGTCGCTATGCGCGGCAATCGAGAAGCTGAGTGAGACGGCGAAAGCCGCAAACGCGCCGAGGCAATATGCGGATCTCCGCGCGGGGTTCCTAGACAAACAAGCCATTCAATGGTGTTCCTGCGCAACGAGCGTTATGCGCTTTACAGGGCATTCTGAATCTCTCCGTGAGTTTAGCACAAGTGCCTTGGATGTGCAGGACCGATTCACCCGGCCTTCGTTGTGAATTCGCGGAGGCGTATGCGTCCGAATTGCTCTTCGCAGAGACGCCGGTAGAGATTGTCATTGTTGATTAGCGCGCGGTGCGGGCCTTGCTCGACGATCCGCCCGTTATCGAGAACGATCACGAAGTCGCAGTCGACGATCGTTGAAAGGCGGTGCGCGATCACCAACGTCGTCCTGCCTCGCATCAGTTCGCGGAGCGCGCTTTGGATGATGTGCTCGGCCCGCGAGTCGAGACTCGACGTCGCCTCGTCCAGGATCAGGATCTTAGGGTTGCACAGGAACGCCCGCGCGATGCTTATTCGTTGCTTTTGCCCTCCGCTCAACGTCACGCCGCGCTGGCCCACTGGCGTGTCGTATCCGTCGGGCAACAGGTCGACGAACTCCTCGACGTGCGCCATGCGCGCCGCCTCGATCATCTCTTTTTCGCTCGCGTTGGGCCGCCCGTACAGGATGTTCTCTCGAATCGTCCCCGTAAACAGGATCGAATCCTGTAAGACGATACCGATGATCTCGCGCAACGACTTAATCTTCAACGTGCGGATGTCGTGGCCATCCACGCGCACCGACCCGGCGTTCACATCATAGAAACGCGGCACCAGATTGACTAGGGTCGTTTTGCCCGCCCCGCTGCGCCCCACGATCGCCACCGCCTGGCCCGGCTTCGCCTCGAACGAGACCTCCTTCAACACCGGCACGTCCGGCGCATAGCCGAAGGTCACGTCCTCAAACCGGATGTGTCCCTGCGCCTTCGAGAGCGCCAGCGCGCCCGGGGCATCCTCGATGTCCGGTTCACTGTCCAGGATCTCGAACACGCGATCAATCGCCGCCAGCTTCTCCTGGATGATCGCGCTGCAATCCGCGAGGCGGCGCGTCGGCAGATACAAATGCTGGATGAAACCGTAGAAGAGGATCAGTTCCGGAAGGAAAGTCGGATCTTTGATCGCGCGATATCCGCCGTAGCAGATGACAACGACCGGACCGAACGCTTGCAAGAACTCCGCCACCGACGCAAGCGTTGTCCGCAGATGAATCCGGTGCAGCACCTTCGTGTAGTACCGCGTCTGCCGCTGGACGAAACTCCGTTCCTCTGTATCTTCCGCGGTGAACGATTTCACGACCTGGATGGCCGCGAGCTTCTCGTTCACCTCGCCCGACATCTCCTCCATCTCCTTCTGAACTTCCGTCGAGGCCTGGCGCAGCCGCGGATTGATGTGATAGAAGACTACCCCGTACAGCGGCAGCGTGAACAGGCTCACCAGCGCGAGACTCGGGTCCAGCACCAGCAGGAAAATCGCGATCCCGCACAGGAACACCGTGTCCATGGCGACGTCGATAACGCCGTCGCTGAGGATGCCCTGCGCGTCGTTCAGATCGCTGATCAGGCGCGCCGTAATGTTTCCAGTGCGCCGCCGGTTGTGAAACGCAAGGCTCAACCGCTGCAAGTGCCGGAAGAGGTCAAGGCGAATGTCGAAGATCGTTCGGTTGCAGGCTTTCGCGGCAAGGTACGACCGCAGATACGTCACCGGCGTGCGCACCAGAAGCGCCGCGGTCAGCACACCCAGGATCACGAACAGGTGGAAGACCTTCTGTTCCGGCGTCAGGGTCTCGATGATGACGTATTTCGTTACCACGCTCAGGCTGGCCGGAAGAAACAACGCCATCGTGAACTTCAGCACGCCGCACACGACGGCTGCGAGCGTCAGCCGCCAGTAGGGACGCGAGTACCGAAGAAACCGCCAGAAAGACGAGGAAAACATGCGCTGAGTATAGCACATCCGCCCGAAGCCGAAGCAGAATGGCGGAAGCACGAAAATCTACACTAGGGGTTTGATGGCGACCTCGCGGACTGTGATCTTCATTGTCTTGAACTCGTCGCCCGGATGGATTTGGAATCCGATCTTGCCTTTCGCATACGAGGCTTCATGGACGTCGCCCGTCACGACGCCGTTGAGCGTGACGACGAGATGGTCGCCTTGGGCGCGGATCACGATCGTGTTCCAGCCGTCCTTCTTCTCGAGCTTCGGATCCTTGTTGACGGCAAGGAACATCTTGGCCGGACAATAGATCGTCCCTGAGTACGCTTCGGGGTCTTTGTACTCGAGGATATCGGCCTGATACGCCTTGTCGGGGGCCTGATACCTAAACCAGACTCCGCTGTTAGCCGGCCACTGGATCTTGTAGGTGACCCGGACTTCGAAGTCGCCAAATTCCTTTTCGGTAAACAAGTCGCCTGGGGCGGCGTTGGGTCCCTGGACGCCCACGAGGCACCCGTCGACGACAGTCCATACCGCCTTGCCTTCCGGCTTCCAACCGGCCAGGTCTTTGCCATTGAAAAGCGGCGTCCAGTTCTTGCCGCCGGCATCCTTCGCACGCGTGGAATCTCTCCTCTCGTCGGCAAGAGCGCCACCCGCCAACAGACCAGCGACCATCCCCGCGGTTCCCTTCAAGAACGTCCTTCTCTCGATCCGCATGTTCCTCATGGCGTTGTCCTTTTCACGTTGCCCGCATACAATTGCGTCGCTCCAGACTGACGACGCCTTTCAGCGCCCCACTATGACAGACTCCGCCCCTAACATCAAGGAGACTTGCGCCAGTTGAGACGCGGTGTTATAAGGGAGACTGCTATGGTGGATTTCTTTACAGTCCGTTTTGTTTGTCGGAGTTATCGTCATGAAACGTCGCCCGTCCGCCCTTTACGACTTCGTTCGAACTATAGATCTCTTACTAGGGGCAAAGTCTCTCTCACCGGACGAGATACAACAACTGGAACAACAGACGGAGCAGCGTCCCAATGACTGCGAAGCCCGTGTGCGGTTGCTGGGAGTTTATTGGGCCGCGAAAGACAGTGCCGCAAGGGAAATGAGGCGAAAACACGTTCTGTGGGTTATCGAACACCATCCGGCGTCCGCCCTTGCCGGGCAACCCTATGTAGAAATGGATCCAGTCAAGGATGGAGATGCCTATATTGAGGCAGAACAGATGTGGCGGCGGCAGGTAGAACGATTCCCGGACGACACACGAATACTCTCAAATGCAGCCGAATTCTTCCTGCGCAAGAACAGGAAGCTTTCTGAAGAGTATCTGAGGAAATGTGCCGCCCTGGAGCCCACTAAACCGCAGTGGCCGGAACGTTTGAGTTCCCTTCATCAACTCGCTCAAATCGGTGGGGGTCGCTCTGAATCTTCTGAGGAAGCACAAGCGGCTGTGGTAGAGATCGAGAAGGCGCTCTCGCTAACGGGACCTCGGTCGAACTCTACACATCTCCGGGTCAGCGCCGCGAAGGCAGCGTTTGCGGCAGGTGAATACGAGAAGGCCAAAGCATACGCCGCCGAACTGCTGCAATCCCCTGGTCCTTCCCGAGATTGGAATTATGGCAACGTGGTGCATCACGGTAACCTTATCCTGGGCCGCGTCGCGCTCAAGGAAGGAAACTTGGGCAAAGCAAGAGAGTATCTGCTCGCTGCAGGCAAGACTCCCGGTTCACCGCAACTGGATTCTTTCGGGCCGAACATGAGTCTTGCCAAAGAACTACTCGAACAGGGAGACCACGATACGGTGCTGGAGTACCTGAAACTCTGTGCCCGTTTCTGGAAACGGCAAGAGGTCCAAGACTGGATTTCAGAGGTCCAGTCCGGTCGCGCCCCAAATTTCGGAACCAACCTATACTACTGAGGATCTGGATAGTCCTTCGTGGAGCGTTCCTACTGCTTTCGTTCAGCAGACCTCAGCTTTACTCCTTCATGAGCCACCGGCGCTGCTGATGGCTGCTGACTTGCGCTCTATTGGATGCCATGCTATAAGAAACCTTCAATCAGAGGAAGGAGAGGGTCATGAAAACGGTGTGCGGAGAAGGCGTGATGAAGGCGGCACAGGCGGCGCTGGATGCGGGCGAGGGAGTTCTTCGGCTGGCACCGACGTGGGTGCCGCGATCTTTCCTTCAGCCTGGGCGAAGGCTGAAGCTGCATCCCGATGATTATTACGCGTTGGGCACGCACCGGGGCGGCATCGATGAGCGGTGGTTCGCGTCGACTACGCATGCGGATAACGAGGGCGCGCCGGACGATGAGGGTCTGAGCTACGTCGTGCATGAGGGGAAGCGGTTCACGTTGCGCGACGCGGTCGAGGCGCTGGGCGCGGCCGTCATCGGCTCCGATATCTGGAACAAGTACAAGCGGTGGCCGGTGTATAGCAAGTTCTTCGATAACATGGGTCCGATCCCGCACCACCTGCATCAGAACTTCGAACAGGCGGCGTTGCTGGGACGCGAGGGAAAGCCCGAGTCGTACTACTTCCCGCCGCAGATGAACGCCATCGGCGATAATTTCCCATACACGTTCTACGGACTCGAGCCCGGCACGACGCGCGCGGACGTGCGCCGCTGTATCGAACGCTGGAACGATGGCGACAACGGCATTCTCGATCTGTCGAAAGCGTACCGGCTCAAACCGGGCACCGGCTGGCTGATCGGCCCGTGCATTCTCCACGCGCCCGGATCGCTGGTCACGTATGAACCGCAATGGGGCAGCGATGTTTTTGGCATGTACCAATCCATTGTCGAGGGCCGGCCCGTGCCGCGCTCGCTGCTCGTGAAGGACATGCCGCCGGAAAAGCACAATGACATCGACTTCATCGTCGACCAGATCGACTGGGAAGCCAACGTCGATACGCATTTCAAGGACCACCACTACCTCGAACCCATTCCCGATGGCGATACGGAAAGCGAGGGTTACGTGGATCGCTGGATCGATTACGGCAAGGTGGGCGGAAGGCAGTACTTCTCCGCCAAGGAACTCACCGTCAACCCCGGCGTCAAGATCACGCTCAAGGACAACGGCGCGTCCGGCGTGATTGTCACGCAGGGCCGCGGACGCATCGGCAAGCTGCCGCTCGAATGCCCGACGATGATCCGGTTCGGCGAACTGACCGAAGACGAGGTCTTCATTAGCGCAAAGGCCGCGCAAACGGGCGTTGTAATCGAGAATCTGGGCAAGGCATGCCCACTGGTTCTGTTGCGCTACTTCGGCCCTGACGTGAACCCGAACGCTCCCGAAGTGGGCGACTATCGGAAAGGCTGACGCAGGCCATGGGAAAAATCGTTGCCATTGGCGGCGGGGAAATCGGAAGACCCGGTTATCCCGTGGACACCACGAAGATCGACAAGGAGATACTCCGGCTCACCGGGAAAGAGCATCCGCGACTGCTGTTTGTTCCGACCGCGATGTCCGACTCTGAGTCGTACTTCGAGGCCGTACGGAAGCACTTTGGCAAGAGGCTTGGCTGTGAAACGGACGTTCTCCATTTGATAAGAGAAAGGCCCGGAAGAAAGGAAATCGAAGAGAAGGTCTTCGAAAGCGACGCAGTGTATGTCGGCTGCGGGAATACCTTGAAGATGATGCGTGTGTGGCGAAAGACGGGGTTTGACCGGATCCTGAAACGGGCCTACAAGAGAGGAACGGTCCTTTCCGGTATGAGCGCGGGTTCAATCTGCTGGTTCCGATGGGGTAACTCCGATTCCAGAAAGTTCTTGAACCCCAACGCGCCTCTCATCAGAATATCTGGTTTAGGACTGATCAATGCGTTGCACTGCCCTCACTACGATGTGGAGAAATGCCGGCGACACGGGCTCAAGGATATGATGAGAAGGACTCCCGGCGTGGCGATAGCGCTGGATAATTGTTGCGCGATTGAGATCGTCGACGACAAGTACCGCGTGATTTCCTCCAAACCATCGGCCAACGCGTACAAGACGTATTGGCGAGCGCACAAGTACCACCAGGAGGTGATAGGGAAGGCAAGCGAATTCAGATCGTTATGTGATCTGTTGGCAAAATGAAGGCGTTTGTAGCGGAGCGCGAAAAGGAAAGGCTAAGGGAACACTATGAAGAAGATATCGATCGGCACGTGGGCGTATTCGATTGGGCCATACGCGAACAATCCGGTACCGTGGGACGAGATCGTTTCCAAGCTGGCGGCGCTGGGGTTCGACGGGCTCGAACTCGGCGGATTCGGGATTCACCCGAACCCGGACATCATGCCGGACAAGGAGTCGCGCGAGAAGTGTAAACAGCAGGTTGCGGATGCCGGCCTCGGCTTCTCCGGCCTGGCGGCCAACCTGTGGGGCGAGAAACTGATCAATACCGATGACAACTCGCACTACCTTGACGAGTTCCGCAAGAACTTGCAGTTCTGCGTGGACCTCGGCATCCCCGGGATCCGCGTCGACTGCGTGCAGCCGCCGACCATTTTCACGGAGGTCGATGCGGACACGGCACGCAAGCGCGTCGTGACGACCTGGAAACGTTGTGCGCGCGAGGCTGCGGACAAGGGCGTTTATGTGACGTGGGAGTTTGAACCCGGCTTTGCGTTCAACAAACCTTCCGATATCCTCCGGATCGTGGACGAAGTCGGCGATGACAACTTCGGCGTCCAGTTCGACACGTGCCACGCGCACATGGTCGCGGCCGTCGGCGCACGCCAGCCCGGCAAGAAAGAGACGCTGCCAGGCGGCGCGATCGAACTCGCGCGGAAGCTGCGCGGCAAGATCAATCACCTCCACCTCATCGATTCGGACGGCACACTTCACGGCGATGAAACGAGCACGCATGCCCCGTTCGGCACTGGCTTACTCGATTTCGACGAGCTGCTCCCCGAACTCAACCGCTCCGGCATCAAGCACAACTGGTGGACCATCGACCTCTGCTTCTGGCCGGACGCGTGGACCGTGACCGCGGACTGCAAGAGATCAATCGACAAGCTGAACGCGAAATACGGCAGTTGACGAGTGCGTCGCCAGAGGGCTATGCTCACATAGGAACGCGGAAATGGAAGAGACGCTATCTGCGGTGCGAGCATCTGCTGCAAGGAAGGTATTGTTTCTTCCCCATGCAGTGAGACAAATGTCCCGGCGCGACCGAGCGATCAGTGGCGCGGAAGTGCGCCGTGTCATCGAAACAGGCGAAGTCATCGAGGACTACCCGGGCGATCCAAGAGGACATAGCTGTCTAATGTTTGCTGTGTGCCGAGAGCGGCCCATCCATGTTGTCTGCGCTCCCAAAGAAGACTATCTCGCGATCATCACGGCCTATATTCCGGAGCGCGATGAATGGCTGGCCGATTGGAGAACAAGGACTCGCTTATGAAATGTATGTACTGTAAAGGCGAAATGTGGAAAGGCGCGGCTCCGTTTCACATCGACAGAGAAGGGTGCCACCTTACATTAGACCAGGTTCCGGCTTGGGTCTGTGCGCAATGCGGTGAAGCATACTTTGAAGAGCAAGAGGTCGATACCATCCAGGCGTTAGTCCATTCGATCGACGAGAAGGCCGCCAAGTTGGCTGGATAACGATGGCGACGATGCAATATCAAGGCGGACGATTACGAGAGAAGACGGAAGAGTTGTTTCCGGGAACCTGCCTGGCCTTGGTCGCGATCATCAAGAGCGTCGCCTTCTTCCTTCTCATCTCAAACGTAAGACGCCTTGATGACAGACCTGAAACCTTACCAGGGGCAAGCCTTCCGCTTGGCGATAGGGGCGGCGGCATATGATCAACGGCGATGAGTACGTGAAACTGATTGAATGGTCCGAACAAGACCAGTGCTTTATTGGGAGTTGCCCGGAATTGTTTTACGCCGGATGTCACGGAAACGATCCTCGGACTGTCTTCGACGAGTTGTGCCGAATCGTGGACGAGACCGTGGAACTCTACAAACAGGACGAGAAACCACTCCCAACACCCTTGAACAAGTGAAACGGAGACCTGATGGCTTCCCATGCGACTCTTGCTTTGTGCTTGCCAGAGAAGAGCTTACAATCTTGAGATCGCAGATTGCGACCTCAAGTTGGCGGCCACTGTCCGCCACCAACTCATGATGCCACCACCCGTCAAACTCAAACGGATAGGGTTCACCAAGGAAGATTGATGAAAGCCGCAGCGAGCGGCAGAGGGAGAGACGTTAATGGCCACAAAGAAACTTAATATCGGACTGATCGGCTACGGTTTCATGGGGCGGGCGCATTCGAATGCGTATCTCAAGGTGAACCGGTTTTTTGGTCTAGAGTGCCAGCCGGTGTTGAAGGCCGCTTGCGCGCGGAAGGAAGAGAAGGTGAAACCGTTCGCGCAGAATTGGGGATGGGAGAGCGTCGAGACGGATTGGCGGCGGCTGATCGAGCGAAAGGATATTGACGTCATAGACATTTGCAGTCCGAACAACACGCATAAGGAAATCGCCATCGCGGCGGCGAAGGCGGGGAAGATGGTATTGTGCGAGAAGCCGCTGGCCATGAATGCCGCGGAAGGCCGCGTGATGACGGAAGCGATCGAGAAGGCCGGCGTCGCGAACATGGTGTGGTTCAATTACCGGCGCGTGCCCGCTATCACCCTGGCTAAACAACTGATCGACGAAGGGCGTATCGGCCGCGTGTTTCACTATCGCGCCAAGTATCTGCAGGACTGGACCATCAGTCCGAATGTGCCGCAGGGCGGGGCGACGCTGTGGCGTTTGGACGTCGACGTGGCCGGGAGCGGCGTCACCGGGGACTTGCTCGCGCACTCGATCGACACGGCGATCTGGCTCATCGGGGGCGTGGACAAGGTCACGGCCATGACGGAGACGTTTATCAAGGAGCGCGAATTGCAGGACAGTCCGGGCGTGCGCAAGCCGGTGGGCATCGACGACGCGTGCGCGTTTCTTGCACGTTTCAAGAACGGCGCGTTGGCCACATTCGAATCCACGCGCTACGCCCGTGGACGCAAGAACCAGAACACGTTCGAGGTCAACGGCGAGTCCGGCTCGATCTACTTCGACCTTGAAGACGCGCACCAGCTTCAGTACTACGACCACGGCGATGATTCGCACGTGCACGGGTGGCGCACGATCCTCGTGACGGATTCCGATCACCCGTACATGAAACACTGGTGGGTGCCGGGTTGCGTCATCGGCTACGAACACACGTTCATCAACGCGCTCGCCGATTTCCTCAAGGGCCTCGAGACGGGCCAGCCCGTGCGGCCAAATTTCCGCGATGCGCTCGAGACCCAGTGCGTATGCGACGCAGTGCTGAACTCCGCTAAGACGGGGGTATGGGAAAACGCCGCGCCGTAAGATTCGAGAGCGCACCGGAGGATTCGTTCAGTAGACGCGGCGTCCTCGCCGCGTTTTTGCCGCAGTTGTTTCTTAGAATCTCACGCGCGCGAGCCAATCTGGCAACTGCTCGATCAATACCTTCATTACTTCCTTTGTCCGTTCGTGGTATAAGTCAATGTTGCCATATGCTTCTCCACCATCGCCGCCAACCAGATCAGTGACCGCGCGCAAGATCAGCAAACGCGTCCTGTTCTTTTTCGCAACCCAGGCGATTGCACCGGATTCCCAATCGGCTGCAACCGCGTCGTATTTTTCGATCAGCATGGAAATATCTTCGACGACAATGTCTCGGTCGGCGGAGACTAGCAGACCACGGACGATGGACGATGGTCTATGCACTGCAGTCTGTCGTCCATCGTCCAAGAGCCACGAAAGATCAATTTCCGTCGAATAGTGTTCAATTGCTTCTACGCCATCGCCCATCTGCTCGATGATGTCGTAGACCAGAGTCCGTTCCACGAGGATGACAGTCCCGGTCTTGATACGGCCGGCGAATCCGCCACAAGTTCCAAGATTGACAAGCAGGTTGGGTTGGAAGTGGTCAATCACATACTGGGCCGTTGCCGCCGCGCTGATCTTGCCCCAGCCTCCATGAAAGAATTGGAGGCTGAAAGCGCCAAGTTGAAGATCGGCAAATTCTCCGAAAGGCGAAGTCTGAATGGAAAGATTTGGATAAAGTTCTTTCACAACGCGCCATTCGGCACCTGCAGAAACGATGACAACGATTTTCAAAGGTTGCACCTCAATTTGCCCATTATACTCGGCGTGTTTCTTCATTGGGAACCGCTTGACGCAAGACACTTCCCCCGAAACGCGGCGAGGACGCCGCGTCCACGAAGCCGCACGAATGCCGGAAGGTGTACGGTTTGCTCTTACTAGATCTACCCGGCGGGTTTGTCGCCGAGACAGGTGTTTACGGCGCGGGCGGCCATGATCATCGGATGGTCCAAGGGGACGGTTCGGCGTTTGCCGGCCACCTCGCTCAAGGGGACCGGTACAAAATCGTCGCCGCGTTTGGCCACCATGGTCCCGAACCGGCGTTCGAGGACGAACTGCGCGCAACGCGTCCCGAAGGCGGTGCAGAGTAGACGGTCGGTCGGGGTCGGTATGCCTCCGCGCTGGAGGTAGCCGAGGGAGGTGATGCGCGTTTCGAGTCCGGTCACTTCCTGTAAGTGTTCCGCAAGGTCGATACTCACGGACGGGCGGCCCGGGGAAGTGTCGCTCTTCTTGCCAGAGCCTTTTCCCTTGGCGTTCTTCGCGGCCTGTTTCGCTTCCTCGATGGATATCGCGCCTTCGGCGACGGCCACGATGCTGAAACGTTTTCCGAGGCGCATCCGTTCGAGCAAGGATTCGGCCACGCTCTGGATCGAGTAGGGGATCTCGGGGATCAGGATAACGTCGGCCCCGGCGGCGACGCCCGCGCCGAGCGCCAGCCAGCCGGCATTGTGCCCCATGACCTCGACGATCATAACGCGGTGATGGCTGGAAGCGGTGGTATGGAGGCGATCGATGGCTTCGGCGGCGATGGCCATCCCCGTGTCGTAACCGAAGCACGTGTCCGTACCATAGACGTCGTTGTCGATGGTCTTCGGAACGGTTACGACGTTGAGCCCGCCGACTTTCATCAAGTGGTAAGCGCTCTTCTGCGTGCCGCCTCCGCCGAGGCACACGAGGCAGTCGAGGTTCAGCCTCCGGTAGGTTTCAATGGCGGCGCCGGTCATGTCGCGGAAGCTGCCATCGGGTGCGGGCATCTTGTGGGGCTTGTTCCGGCTCGTGCGAAGGATGGTGCCGCCCACGGTGAGGAGCCCGCTACAGTCTTCGGCGGTCAATTTGAGGAACCGGTTCTCGACGAGGCCCGTGAACCCCTCGAGGAAACCGAAGACTTCCACGCTTTGATGGGCAACGGTCCTCACCACGGCGCGGATCACGGCGTTCAGGCCGGGGCAATCCCCGCCCGAGGTCAGAATGCCGATCACGCGCACCTTTTCGCGTTCTTTTCGTCTCGCGGTCATGTCTCGCCCCCGCCTTGTCGCAGAGTATATCTTTTCTGGCTGTTCCGTTCCTTGCTCGTGCTCGTTATCGTAATCGTAATCGTAATCGTAATCCAGTAAGTGAGACATCGCCAGGGTGACCATTCAATCATGGAGGGACGTGGGACGGGAGTGTGTGCAAGGACCGAAAGGACTGTAAAGGACCGAAAAGACCTGCCGATGAAGTGCGCGTTCGGCAATCCAACTGTTATGAATGGTCACATCTCCAGGTATCCACTTCTGAAGACTCGGCGCGCACGGGAGTGATCTTTGTGGTTGTGACTGTTCGTTCTTTTTCGATTACGATTACGATAACGAGCACGAGCACGAGCACGATGGGGTGGAGCGGACCGGGACAGTTGATCGTTGCCTCGATCCTCAGCATACTGGGCGGACGCGCCGGTACGCGGGAGAGACAATGATGAAGCAGCCACGAAACGAAAAGAGGTCCCTGATGGAAATCCTCGACGAACGGCTTGCCGATCTGCCGCTAGTGGATGCCCACACGCACCTCGTGGGAGGGAAGCTGGGGGCGCGCGGCCTTCACGACATCCTGCTTTACCACATGGCGGTGAGCGACCTGTACGCGGCGGGCTGCCCGAGCGGCGCGCGGCTGACGCAGTATCCGGGCCGGCCATCGGAGAACGAGGCGCACGCGCGAATCCAGGAGGCGCTGCCGTATCTGCCGTTTGTCCGCAACACGAGCATCTCGTGGGGCATCCGGCTGATTCTTGACGAGCTCTACGACTGGCGCGAACCGATTACGGAAGACAACTGGCGAACCCTTGATGCGCTAATTCGCGAACGCGCCGATGACCGGGCGTGGCATCGCGACGTGATGCGCCGCGCGCGCGTGACTCGGGCCTCGACCGAGTTGGCGCGGCGGGAAGGCGGCGTGGATGACGATATCCTCGAATACTCGCTCGAATGGGCGTTCTTCACGCGTTGCCAATGGGGCGAATACGACACGGCGCTGTACGAACTCGAGCGATGCTGGGGCCGGAAGCCCGAGAGTCCTTCGCCCATCGGGACGGGGCCGCGTCCGCCGACGGAGCACGTCATACACTCGGTCGATGACGTTCACGAGGCCGTTGCCTGGTACGTGGGCCAGATTCCCACCGACATGGTTGGGTCGACGGCCACGCATCTTTCCACGGATATCGATTACCGGCCGGTGACGCGGGACGAGATGAAGAATGCTCTACACCGGCGTGCGTCGGCGGGTCCGGCGGAGCGCGATATCTACGCATCCTACATCAACGAGGCGTTCCTCGCGGCGCTTGAGGAACGGTGCGGCGACACGGTGGTGTTCCAGTTCAGTTTCGCCGCGGAGCCTCTGCCGTACGAGACGGCGAGCCGCGTCAATCAGAAGACCATCGCGCAGATTGCCGAGATCATCGGACGGCATCCGAAGCTGCATTTCCAGTGTCACGTGGCGAGCGCGCACGCCAACCAGTCGCTGTGCACGCTGGTGCGCGAGTTACCGAACTTCTCGCTCGCCGCGTGCTGGTGGCACAACTTCTTCCCGTCGATCATGCAGCGCGTGCTGGCCGAACGGCTGGACATGGTCCCGCTGAACAAACAGATCGGCTTCTTCTCCGACGCGTATTGCATCGAGTGGACCTACGCGAAGGCCTTTATGGTGAAGAAGGTCTTGGCGCGCGTGCTCGCGGAGAAGGTGGAACTCGGCCAGTATGACGTGGACCTGGCGGTGAGCGTCGCGCGGGCCGTTCTGTTCGAGTCGGCGCAGTGGCTGCTGAAAATGACGCCTGCGTTGAGGATAGATGACGAAAAATGCCGACTCCATTGATGTACCGTGCATGCAGGTGGCTAGGCCTGGCACTGTTGGCGTTGTCTTTGAACGTCGCATCCGCCGCGGATAAACCGGATGTGGCGCCGACGCCGAAGGACTATCCCACAACCCACTCCGGCGATACTTACTGTTCTACGCCGTTCGCGGATTCTTACGCGGATCGACTCAAAGCGTTCATGAATCTTCACGCGGCCAATCCCGGCGGAGACCCATACGCGGAAACGGTGCGAATGGCGTTGGGGTTTCTTCCGGATGAGCAGGGTATGCTTCGCGCGCTCGAAAAGATCGACGCGCGGAAGGACTGCGCCGATTTCACCATGCACGGGATCTTGCGTCTTATGTACCGGTTCGGCGACAGCTCGCTGCTGAGCGAGGCGTTCCGCTCGCGCGCGCGGGAGAGCATTCTCGGGTTCAAGTATTGGCCCGATGAACCGGGCATCGATTCGATGTGCAGTTGGTCGGAGAACCACTTCATCCTTTTCTCTTCGGCGGGATACCTCGCGGGACAGCTCTTTCCGGATGAGGCGTTCGTGAACTCCGGGCGCACGGGACGCGAGCAAATGAACGTCTTCCGTCCGAGGATACTCCGGTGGTTGGATCTGCGGTTTCGGACGGGGTTCAGCGAGTGGCTCTCGAACGTCTACTATGAAGAGGACCTCGCCCCGCTGCTGGACCTCGTTGACTTGTGCAAGGACCCTGAGATCTCGCAGCGCGCAACGATGGTCACGGATCTGATTCTGCTCGATATCGCGTTGAACAGCTTTCGCGGCGTGTTCGGCAGCACGCATGGCCGCTCGTACGAGCAGCACAAGAAATCGGGGCTGTCTGACAGCACCCGGTCGGTCGCAAAGCTCCTGTTCGGACTGAACACGTTCTGCGTCGGCGACATGGGATCGACGGGCTTCGCGCTGAGCGAGCATTACCGGATGCCGCGGGTCATCTACGATATCGCCACGGATCTCGAGCGTCCCGAGATGGTGAACCGGCAGCGCGCGGGCATAAAGATCAGCGAAGCGCGGCGGTGGGGGCTCGACTGCAACCGGCTGGAAGACGGCATGACGTTCTTTACGCTCGAGGCCTATGCGCACCCGAAGATCATCAATCTCACAATGCGAATGCTCGACGAGTACCAATGGTGGCAGAACGATTTCTTCAAACCATTCGCGGAGCAGCGGCAGATGCTCGAGACGGGCCGGAGATGGCGCGTGCTGCCGCTCGTCGCGTGGTGGTTCCGCCGCGACGTACAACGCAACCTGCGCGATGAAGTGAACATCTACACGTATCGGACGCCGGATTACATGCTCAGCACGGCACAGGACTATCGGAATGGGTACGGCGGCGATCAGCAACACATCTGGCAGGCCACCCTCGGCGCGGAGGCGTCGTGCTTTACGACGCACCCCGTGGACTACAAGGGATCGTCGCCAACCTACTGGACCGGATCGGGCAGCCTGCCGCGCGCGGCACAGATCAAGAACGTCGCTATCATCGTCTACAAGATATCCATCGAGACGAACCCTTACATCGAGCATACGTTGAAGTTCACCCACGCGTGGCTGCCGCGAGACAAGTTTGACGAAGTGATCGAGAAAGACGGCTGGATCATTGCGCGAAAAGGCGATGGGTATCTCGCCCTGTGGTCGCAACAACCGTATCATTGGCAGACCGGGGAGGGACCGGACAAGGACCGCGAGGTGATCGCTCCCGGCTTGCGCAACATCTGGATCTGCGAACTGGGCCGCCGCGAAACCGACGGCGAGTTCGCGGCGTTCGCCGATAGGATCCGCCGGGCCGAAATCAAGGGCGCCGGCCTGAGCGTGCGCTATCAGTCGCCGTCTCAAGGGGCGCTCGAGTTCGGGTGGCGGGGGCCGCTGAAGCAGAACGGCGCGGTCATTCCGCTCAAGGACTACCGGCGCTACGACAACCCTTATGTTGAAGCCGCATTTCCACCGGCGACGATAGCCGCGCGTAACGGCGATCATTCGTTGAACCTGAACTGGGATACTTGTGAGCGAACCGCAAGCGCGTTTGTTACGGACGAACCCCTTGCTCGCAAATAAGTCGATCAGTTCGCGCTGAAGATCGACTCGAATTTCCTTTGGTAGGCTGCCGCGGTATCGGGCGAGTGTAAGATCAGGACGTTCTCATCGTTCCGGGTGTTGGCCGATTTCGTGAAGTTGTAGCTCCCCGTAATGACCGTGCCGGCGTCGATGATGATAACCTTGTTGTGCATCGCATACTTGTTCCGATCAAGCCGGACCGATGCGCCGCGGTTCGCCAGGTATTCGTCTTGCGAGCTTTCCATGCCCGCTTGGCTCTGATCGAAGACGGCGCGCACCTTGACGCCTTTCTCCATTCTGGCCGTCATCGCCTTTGCGATCTCCGTCGACGTGAACGAGAAAGCCATGACATCGATCCCCGATTGCGCGCCCTCGAGTTCCTCGACGATCTCACGCTCGACCTGGTCTTCAGGCGCGAAGTAGCACTCGACTTTCACGTTTCCGACGACGACTTCCGGGTAGGGCGTTTTCCTGGGGGATTTCTTGCCGAATGCGCGGAGACGGAACATCTCATCAAACTCGGCGGCGTAGTCCTCTGCAAGACGCGGCGACGTTATTAGCAGAGAGTTGTTGTCGTTCCGGTACATGCAGTTCTCGGTTGCGTTCGTCGATCCGGTCCAGACAAGCGCGTCGTCCACGACGCAGAACTTGTCGTGCATATACGCGCTGCGATTGTCGAAGACGACGGGGATGCCCGCGGCAATGCAGGACCGGACGCCTTCGCGCCCGTTGTAGTTGGAGTCGGAGACGATCTTGACGTCAACGCCTTCTTTGTGTTTCGCGATGAGAGCCTCGGCGGCGGCGGGAAGCTCGAATTCGTAGAAGGCACCGTGGATGGATCGCTTTGCACCCTTGAGCAGGCCGAGAAAAGCGTCATCGATCCCGAAAGGGTTCGCGGGCTGGCAGGGAGCGAAGTAGACGCGGATCTCTCCTTCTGCCGGAGCTTCAGCGGCCTTGCTCTCCGCTGGCGCGCCCGTTATCGCCGGTTCCCGGGCGAGGAGGCCCGTAACCTGTGCGCCCAGTTCCTTCCCTTTATCGAGAAGGGCTTTGGGGTCGGCGAGTTCCTTGCCGTTTTCGACTGCACGCGCGGTCTTGGACTTCAGGCGGGCGAGGTCGCCGCCCTGCGCGACATAATACGCGATCCCGGCCCCAACGGAGATCAAGAGGACCAAGAGAAGGATGCCAAAGGATTTTGTGAATCGAACCGCTGGTCTGAACATGTACGGATACTATCAAAGACGGCGTTGCGGGGCGAAACAGGGACGCTCCCGTGGGCGCGGCGTCCTCGCTGCGCTCTTGCGGAAACACCTCGCATTGAACGGTTCTTCACTGAAACGCGGCGAGGACGCCGCGGCCACGGGAGTTTTCTTTGCGTCGAGCGCTCGATTACGATTACGATTACGAGCACGAGCACGAGCACGGCCAGGTGGATAACTAGGGATAGGTGGGACCATGACATGCCATACTTTCGGGACCTGCACGATCTTATTAACGAAGTCTCGCATTGGGCGGATCTGCGACATGAACAGCGGGCGGACATCGGGGCCGTCATCAAGCGTCTTCGCAAAGAATTGAGGCGCGCGCAGAAGACGCTGAGAAAGGCGGAGCCGAAGCGCAAAGGCCTGAAATCGGAACCGAACGACCTTGAAGCGATCCGGGCGCTTCGGCCCGAGGGCCCGCGCCGCATGTGGTCGAAGCTGAATATGGCAGGACTCAATGACCGCATGAGAGGCGCGTGGTTGGGACGCGCGGCGGGTTGCACGCTTGGCGCGCCCGTGGAAGGCTGGAGCATCGAGGCGATGGAAAGCCTTGCGCGGCGCGGCAAGATGGCGTTTCCTCCGACTGACTACTGGACAGCGCATCCTTCTCCGGACATCGTGCGTTACGACAAGAGCACGTTTCAGGACTATCTTAAGGGACATATCTCCGCCGTGCCCGTGGACGACGACATCACGTACACGGTGTTGGGCCTCATGATCCTCGAGGAATATGGGCCTGACTTCACCACCGAGCAGGTCGGCGAGGCGTGGGTCAAGTATTTGCCGGTCGCGTGCACGGCGGAGGATATCGCGCTGCGCAATCTGAAGAAAGGCGTTCCCGCGTCCAAGGCCGGCAGCAAGAACAACCCGTTCCAGGAATGGATCGGCGCCGATATCCGAAGCGACCCGTGGGGATACGCTGCCCCGGGCTGGCCGGAGAAGGCGGCGGAGCTTGCGTATCGCGACGCGTATCTCTCTCACCGTCAGAACGGCATCTACGGCGCGATGTTTTTCGCGGCGAGTATTGCCGCGGCGTTTGCGCTGGATTATCCCATCGAGGCCCTAAAGGTCGGGCTAACCGAGATCCCGGAAGGGTGCCGCCTGGCCGGGGATGTCCGCTGGGCGCTCGACGCGGGCCCGCAGTTCGCCGACTGGCGCGACGCGCGCAAGGCGGTGGATGAACGCTTCCCGGACATGCATTCGGTTCACACTGACAATAACGCCTGTCTCACGATCTTCGGTCTGATTCTGGGTGCTCGCGATTTCACGAAAACGATCGGCGTCACTGTCGCGCTCGGCTTGGACAACGACTGTACGGCTGCCACGGCGGGGTCGATCCTTGGCGCGGTCCTCGGCGTGCGCGGCATCCCGGAGCACTGGTGGAAGCCGTTCGGGAACAAGACGCGAACGTATCTCAACGATCACGAGTGGTTCGCGAACACGGACCTTGCCGCTCGTTTCGTGAAAGCGGCCAAGCGGGTATGGCGGGAACAATGAACGCCGCCATTCAAGAATGGATAGCAGCCCTCGGCGCGGCGAGTGTCCTTGCCGATGACGTGACCGTCGCCAGGTACGCCCGCACAACCCAGGACCAGGGGACGCGGCCCATGTGCGTGCTATACCCCCGGTCCACTGAAGAAGTGCGGGTCATAGTGCGCATCGCTTCGGAGCACGGGGTCGTGGTGTATCCGATCTCGCGCGGGCGTAACTGGGGCTACGGCGACGCATGCGCGCCGACGGACGGCGCCGCGATTGTCGACCTCAGCCGCATGGACCGCATCATCGAGGTCAACACCGAGTTGGCGTACGCGGTGATCGAGCCGGGCGTCACTCAGCAGCAGTTGTACGACTACCTGCGCGACCACAACACCGGGCTCTGGCCGGATTCGACAGGCGCGGGGCGCGAGGCGAGTCTCGTCGGCAACACTCTCGATCGCGGCTTCGGCCACACCCGTTACGGCGACCACTTTCTGACCGCCTGCGGGATGGAGGTCGTGCTGGCGGACGGACGCCTGCTGAACACGGGGTTCGGCCATTACCCGAACGCCCGCGCGGCGCACGTTTATCGTTACGGCGTCGGCCCGTTCCTCGACGGGCTTTTCTGCCAATCCAACTTCGGCATTGTGACGCGAATCGGGATCTGGCTTATGCCTAGACCCGAAGCGTTCACCTTTTTCTTCATCAAGGTAGATCGGGGTGAGAACCTTTCGCCGCTGATCGACCGTTTGCGTCCGCTGCGGCTGGCGGGAATCCTTCAGTCCGCGATCCACATCGGAAATGACCTCCGCATTCTGAGCGCGACGGGCCGATACCCCTGGAAGGAAGCCGGGAACCGGACGCCCTTGCCGGAGGAAGTCCGCCTGCGGCTGCGGGGCGCGGGAGGCGCCGGCGCATGGAACGCGGGCGGCTCGCTTACGGGAACGAAGGCGCACGTCCGCGCTTCGCGCAAGGCGTTGCGCCGTGCGGTGGGTTCCTTGGGCAAGGTCATATTCGTCGACGATGTCAAACTCGCGCTAGGCGAGTTCGCGGCCCGATGCCTCGGGATCGTGGGTCTCGGCGCGCGACTCCGGACGCAGTTGCAGGCCCTCAAACACAACTATGGGCTCCTCAAAGGCGTCCCGACGGATGAGCCGTTGCTCGGCGCACAATGGCGATTGCGCCGTCCGAAGGAAGGCGACTCGCTCAATCCGCTCGATGCAGGTTGCGGTCTGATGTGGATATCGCCGGTGATCCCGATGACGGGCCGCGACGCCGAATCGTTGCTCCGCGTTGCGGATCCCATCTTTGCCCAGTATGGATTTGAGCTCCTGGCAACGTTCACGATGATCACGGAACGCGCGATGATCGTCATCTTGAACATCGTGTTCGACAAGGCCGAGCCCGATGAGACCGCCCGCGCCCGCCGCTGCTACGACGCACTCGCGGACGCGCTGGTCGCGGCAGGCTACATACCCTATCGCGTCGGCTTGCACGGAATGTCCAAGATCCGCTCGGAAGGCGACGTCTTTTGGGAAGTCGCCTCGCAGATCAAGAAGGCCCTCGACCCGAAGGACATCATCGCGCGGGGAAGATATGTGCCGCCGGTGGACAGCGATTGAATATTTCGTGTGCCTGCGGTGTTTAGATATGGTGAAGTCATTGAACTGTGCGTGGAAAGGGAAACTTCCGTGAGAATCGCTTTGGCTCTTTCGATCGTCGTATTGCTTGCCTGCTACTGGACGCCTGCGGCTAAGGCGGAAGAAAAGGCCGCCGGCCTGAAAGTCGGCGACGAGGCCCCGGACTTTGAGATCGTCAAAGCCGGACAGGAAAAACCGGATGCGCCGGCGTTGAAGCTGTCGGACCTCAAGGGGAAGAAGAACGTGCTGGTCGCGTTCTATCCTAAGGTGTTCACGCCGGGATGCACTGCCGAGATGTGCGGGTTCCGGGATGATTTTGCGCGGTTCCAGAGCGCCGACACCGAAGTCGTCGCCGTTAGCGTGGACCCGCAGTCTGAGAGCGACCGGTTCAAACAGGAAAAGGGATTTCCGTTCCATGTTGTAGGCGATCCCGAAAAGAAAATCGTCACGGCCTACGGGGTGCCGCTCATTACCGTGCCGATGTTGGGACACCTTGCGAAGCGATCCGTTTTCCTGATTGACAAGACGGGCGCGATCCGTTACATCGATCCGGCGTACAACGTGAAGGCGGGCAAGGACCCTTTGTACGCCGCTATCGAGCAAATCAAAAAAGCTAAGCCGTCCGGCGCGCAACGATCCGGAGCCTACCCGGGCAGGGTCTGCCCCGTCTGTTGACTGCCGAGGGCCGCGCACCTTAAGATTCGTCGCAACGTCCGTCCATCAGATCGGGAGCAGATTCGACATGTCATACGGTTTCCGCGCACTCCTGGCCACGTCCCTCTTGGTGTTCCTACACGTATCTGTTGCCTTGTGGGCGGACAGCCCGTACAGTCCCGGGCCGGGCAAGTACCCGCGATTTGACTCGAAGCAGGCGGAGCCCGGCATCTCCTACGGCCAGACGCCGGACCTGGCGCTCCCGAAGACACTCCTTTATAGCGTAGGTCCGGACGAATTGCTGGCCGACGCGGAGGCGTGGGCGAGGCTCGGGTTCAAGGGCTTCTTCTTGACGGGCGTCGCGGGTGAATGGTCGTCCGACGTGTGGTCGGCTGACAAGGAACCGTGGACGATTGGGGAATCGGACAAGACGTTACAGACCGTTCGGCAGGCGAACGGACGCTGTCGCTGGCTCGGCTGCGACGTATTTCTTACGATGGCGTTCTCGCACACCTTCGAGTGGTTCAACGACGCCGCCTGGTCGCAGATCGAGAACAACTTCCGCCAATTCGCAATCTTCGCGCGCGAAACGGGTTGCACGGGCGTCGCTCTCGACATCGAGTACATCTCGCAACAATACCATTTCAACTGGGAAGGCTACGCGTACCAGAATTTCTCGCGCAAGGAACTCGTGGCGAAGATCCGCGCGCGCATGACCCGCGTGGCGCAGGTCATGTACGACGAGTTCCCCAGTATGGTCCTCCTGACGCTTCCAGAAGGCTCGTTCGCGCTTGGAAGCGTCATTCAATCCGCCTGGATCGAGGAGGCGGCGCGGCGCAAGGCCCCCGGCGTGCACCTTTGCGCCGAGTATACGTACCGCCGCCCGAACATCCGCTACATGCTCGGGCACGGCTGGCTCTGCAACAGCCTGTACAGCATGATGCTTTCCGACCGAGGCAAGAAGTATTGGTTGGAAAACTGCTCGATCTCGGCGGGTCTGTGGCCGTTCGGTATTGACAGCGACGAGTACCACGGCGCGGAACCTTCGGTCGATGAGTTCCGACAGGCGTTTGCCGCCTCGCTGATGATGTCGCGGCGCTACAACTGGATTTACAGCCACAACCTGCGCCCGTTCATGTTGGGATCGGATGCGCAGGGACGCGCCGACGTTGACAGGCGCGAGGGCATCATGCGCGTCATCGCGGATCGCGAGGTCGCAACAAACCCGGATTACGTGGCGACGGCAAAGGCCCTGCGGAATCTGGCGCTCCGAGATTACGCGCCCGATTTGGGTCTTGCACTCGTGCCGACCTTTGCCGGCCCGCGCGAGGAAGTCGAGGTGGGATTGATGCCGGCCGGCGTCTATTCGTCGAGTCCGGCAGCGGCGTTGAACAAGATGCTTTGGGATCTCGGGCTACGGATTCATCGCGGCGAGGAGATCGATCTCGCGAAGGGGATGGGCACGCAGACGCATTGGATGCTGATCGGTCCGTTCGACAACAAGGACAAGAAGGGATATGCGACCGCATATCCGCCTGAAACGGAATTGAACCTGGAGGGAGAATATGACGGAATCGGAGGGAGAGTGCGCTGGTCCGATTATCGCGCCGCACCGAAGCACGCGTCGGTCGACCTCGCGAAGGCCCTACAGCCGTCCGAGGAGGTATGCGCCTACGCGGCGTGTTACGTGAGCAGCGCCGCGGCGCGCGACGTACAGATTCGCGTCGGGGCCAACGACGCCTGGAAACTCTGGGTGGGTGGCAAGCTCGCCTACGAGACCCCGGAGGAAGGACGCGTAATTCTGGACCGCGACATTGTTCCGCTGACGCTTCCCGCTGGAACGACGCCCATCCTGCTGAAGGTCTGCAATAACCGCAAGGACTGGGGGTTCATCTTCCGTATTACGGATGCCCGCGGCATACCTGTCAATGACCTGAAGTCCCAACTTAGCCCATAACCCTGAATTCGGCGCTTGAACCACAGACGAACACGGACTAACACGGATTAACACAGCGCGGCATGGTCAGTCATGTGGACGATTCGAATCCGCCGCCGCCCTGTAACTCTCGTGCCGCACGTTTCAATTCGCTCATGGTGAATAGTGCGCGGAGTTCAAGACCTTCCTCCGCCAGGTTCTTCACTCCGCCGGCTTCGCGATCTATGACGCCGATGACGCGCACGATATTCGCGCCAAGCGCCCGCAGTTCTTTGGCTGAGGCGGCGATCTGCCCGCCGGAGGTGATGACGTCTTCAATAATCACGAGCCGCAATCCTTGCGCACTTCCTCCCTCGGCGAGCTTGCATGTTCCGTATTCCTTTGCCTTTTTGCGCACGAAGAGCGCCGGGATACCCGTGAGCTGCGAGAGCACCGTCGCGATGGGGATTCCGCCCATTTCGAGCCCGGCAAGGGCGTCAGCGCGGTCCGGAATCAACTCGCGCATGGCCTGCGCGATGTCGTTGACCAATGCGGGATCCGATTCGAAACGGTATTTGTCAAAGTACTCATCACTGACGACGCCCGACCTGAGCAGAAATTGTCCTTTCAGGTGTGAGACCTCGTGGATTCTTCGGGCCAGAAGCTCCTTCTGGTTTGGCGTCATTTCTCCTCCTATCTCTTGCGCGGTCGACGGAAGCTCGCGGCTGAGCGGCGAATCGCGAGGGCTATTCTTCAACGCTCAGCTATGCCACACCATTCAGCGCCAGGATAACACCGGCATACCCGGTATACGAAGAAGCCAAAGAGGCCATCGCGAGACTCCGTCGCGATTCTCTAGTAATGCCACACATTACCGCCTGCAATGCCTGCGGTGTGGCGACATGTCCCTTTCACTCTCGTCATGATACTATCCATAGGCTTCATGGCTGAAGGTGGCCTGTCTTCCTTCAGCCTACAGCCTCTCCGCCCGTTTCGGAGCAAGCATAGGGAGTCTTACGAATGCCGCCCGTCGATGAGGTACTGCCAAGGCTGCTTCCGCCGACGTTCGAGTACGTTTCGCCCGAGCGGACAGGGACGCCTATCGCGGTCCTCATGAGCGGCGGGGTTGACAGCAGCGTGACAGCGATGCTTCTGCGCGACGCCGGTTGGGACGTGGTCGGAATCACTATGAAGATTCCGGTGGTGGATGCGTGCTCGATTCGCCGCCCGTGTTGCGGCACGGAGGCCGCCCTTGTATGCAAGGACCTCGGGTTGCCGCATTACTTCGTCGATACGGAAGAGGTGTTTCGTGTCTTTGTGATAGACCCGTTTCGGAGATCTTACAGTGAAGGCAATACTCCGAGCCCTTGTGTCGACTGCAATACGCACCTGAAGTTTCATCTCGTCTGGGACCTGCTCCGGGAACGTCTCGGAATCGAACATCTTGCGACGGGCCATTACGCACGCCTGGAGGCCGAAGGCTGTAGGCTGAAGGAAGACAGTTCACCTACGGCCTACAGCTTACAGCCTACAGCCTATGGCCTCTTAAGGCGCGCGAAGGACTCGGCGCGCGATCAAAGTTATTTCCTCTACGGCGTGCCGCGAGACCGCCTCGCCTTTCTCCACTTCCCCTTGGGCGGCCTCACGAAGAACGAGGTGCGGCAAGCCGCCTCCGCGTGCCGGATCTTCGTCGCAGGCAAGCCCGACAGCATGGAACTGTGCTTCGCAGCGGAAGGCGACTATCGTGCGCTGCTTCGGGACATGCCGTCTCGGCCCGGTCCAATTCTCGACGCCGCCGGCAAGCGCTTGGGCGAGCATACGGGACTCCACAACTTCACCGTGGGACAGCGCCGGGGCCTTCGCATTTCAAACCCCGAACCTTTGTATGTCATCAAGCTTGTGCCCGAGGATAACGCCGTGATCGTCGGGCCCAGGGCCGCCGGGTACGAGACACGTGTCCGCGCGGTACGCGTCAACGTGCTCCAGCCGGAGAAGCTTAACGTAGGCGAGTCGCTACGAGGCAAGGTCCGGTCCGTGGGTCATCCCGAACCATGCGTCATCTCCGGTATCAGCAAGGATGCGTTTGAAGTAACGTTCGACCCGCCCGTGTTCGCCCCGGCGCCCGGCCAGCATATTGTATTGTATGACGCCGATGACGCCATCGTGGCCGGCGGCGTAATACCCGCTGACGAACAGTAGAGGTCCTGCATGTAGAGAGGCTGAAGGCTGAAGGCTATAGGCGGCGGATGACCTGTCTTCCTACAGCCTTCAGAACAGGTATTTCGTTAGCCAATTCCAGATCGAGCGGATGATCGAAGTCCCTGCTTCGGCGTCGATCCGTCCGGTGCGGGCGGCTTCGCGGTAGATGAACGCGTGGCGGACGACGCCCACGGCGGCGGCGTAGGCCGGCCCGCGAACGGTCTGGGGCAGGATATCGACGGCGCTTGGGATTCCCTTCCGGCAGGGGACTTGGAACACGGTCTGGGCCAGCTCGGTCGCATTGCGGATCTCGGTCATTCCGCCGGTGAGGACGACGCCGCACACGAGGTTCTTGGCCAGGCCGCGCGATTGCAGGTACTGTCGCACGCGCGTGAGAAGTTCCTTTGCCCGCGCGTGGATGATCATTTCGATCTCTCCGCGGTCGACCACGGAAGGAGCGCCTTGGACCGCGGTTTTCAGCTTGACGGGGGTCCTTGCCCGTGTGTCGGCCGGTAATACGGGCGGGTTGTCACGGCTCAGCGTGAGTTCGTCCTCTTCTTCGTCCCTCGCGTCACGGTTTGTCAGGCCACGACAAACTGTGGCGTCGATCCGCTCCTGAGAAATGCCGTACGACATGATAAGGTCATCGGCTTCCTCGAAAGAGATGTGCAGTCCCGCGGCGAGATCGCGCGTGATGTGGTATCCGCCCCACTCGAAGCACTGCGAGCCGAGTATCCGATAGTTGCGGTAGACGGCCAGGCCCGTTGTGGTGCGTCCCATATCGAGCGCGGCGACGCCGATCTCCATTTCTTCAGGGGTGAGACATCCCTGGGCGCTGGCCAGGGGCGTGAAGATGAGATCCTCGAGGCGCCGGCCCAGAGACTCGACGCAGTTCACAAGATTGTCCGTGATGACCGATGGGATACGCGCGAAATGCACGCGGGTCTTCAGCACCTGGCCGTGAATGCCCAACGGATCCATAACGGGCAGTTCGTCCACGTACCATTCCTGGGCAGTAATAGAAGTCGTGACGTACTTGCCGGGCGCAAGGATCTCCCGCGACGCTATGTCAATGGCCTCACGCAGGTGCGGAATCTCGACCACGCCCCGGTCGAGCTTCACGTTGCCCTCGCAGATGAAGGTCTCGACGTTCCGCCCATTGATTGCACAGAAAAGCGAACTCACGTTCACCTGAGCCTCTTTCTCGGCCGCGTCGAGCGCCTTCTTGAGGACGGTGCGCGCGGAGTTCAGGTCCTGAATCACCCCCTGGGATATGCATCCCCGCGATGGTTCGGCTCCGTGTCCGATGACCTGGATCATGCCCTCGTGATCCTTGCGGGCCACAAGGACGCGCACTTCCCTCGATCCGAAATCCACTACCCCGACGATTTCCTCTTTTCTGCGCACGTATGTAACGTCCTTTAGAGAGGCTGAAGGCTGTAGGCTGAAGGTGACATGTTTTCCTACAGCCTACAGCCTAGAAAAGTAGTTCTTCCTGCTGCTCCCCCGCCTCGGCGGTCGCTGGACTCCCGGCGGAATGAAGTTGGGACACGGTCCGTTCAATGTCCGACAGGGAAGCCCGATGGCGCGTCAGCGTTTCACGGCCCCGCGCCAGCGCGGCCTCGAGCTCGGTACGCCGCCGCTGAAGGTCCTTGACCTGTTGTCTGGTGTTCTCGAGCCGAAGGCGGGCTGCATCTTCCGCTTCCTGTAAGGATCTCAGATCCGCTTCCGCCCGGATCTCCAGTTCGCGATTCCGCTCTAGCTCGACGTTGGCCTCCGCACGCTTCGCTTCCTCGGCTTGGCGCGCCGCCATAAGAGCACGTATCTGCTCGTCGATCTCGCCGGCCCGGCGATCGATCCCGCCGACCTTTTCAGTCGCCTGCGTCACGCTTTCGCGGGCGTCCGTCAGTTCGCCTTCGCCCTCGGTCACGCGCGATTCCGCTACCACGACCTCTTGTTCCGACTTCTTCACGCCCGACCTGCCGCGGTCTATAGCATCGGCGCCTTCACGAAGCCGCGTCTCTGCTTCGCGCACGCGATCCTCGGCTTTTTCCGCTTCCGTGCGCGCTATATGCGCCGCCGCCTGAAGCGCCAGCGACTTCGCACCGGCGACGTCGCCCCTCGCCACGGCCTTTTGAGCCGTCTCGAGAAGGGATTCCGGCGATGCATTCCCATCGACGGCCGCTTCCTCTTCGACCGCCTCCGTGTTCTCTACCTGCGCCGCTTCCGCAAGCGCGTCAAGCAACGACTCCGTATCGCTCATCCAGGTCTCCGCCGTTTCACTCTCCGCGTCCTTGGCCGCCTCGACGTACGCTTCGCAAAAGGCATACGCCGTATCGAGGAAACGATCCAACAAGGCCCCGTCCCTTTTCGCCACAGTTTGCCGTGTCTTGATAAACAGTGCGGCGTCGCAAAGTTCCGTCATGCGCCCGCACACGCGTTGCGGCAGTTCCAGCCCTCGCTCGCTCGCAAGGCCCTCGAGCTGCGAAACCTTCTCGATGACGACACGCAGCCGAGGCGCGCGTTCGGCCTCGGAAAACTTGTCGAGAAGCGACAACTCGTCACAAAGCGAATCCAGCAGCGCAGCGGCCTCCGTGTCTTCGGTACGGGCTTCCGCAACGGGCGTCTCTTCGACGAGAACGACCGACGACTCGGGTGCCGATGGAGAAGGCGGCACTCCAGCGCCGGCCGGTTCCTCCGCGTCTTCTCCAGCATCGCGCGTGTCCAGAAAAGGAAAGAACGAATCAAGGACCGGCTCATTGCGCAGGTATTCCTTGCCAGGCGCAGCCGCAACGGCCGCTTCGTCCTGCGGACGTTCGAAGGGGATTATCTCGGGTGTCCGTTCGGCCGGAATATGCGGTCCCAACTCCTCATGGTCGTCGTCGAGCACGAGCGCCAATCCCGCTGAGGTCAGTTCGTCGACGGCGTTGCGGTAACGCTCGCGCCACTTCTCCATTACCCCCGAACCGGTGTTGTTCACCATCAAGTCTCCGACCATGAGAGATAGGATCTCGTAGCTCTCGATCAGAAACGGGACGCACTGCCGTGCGTAGCCTGCGTTCTCATAGGACTGCAAGATGCGGGCGACGTCCGTGAGCGCTTCCACCAGATGCATCCAGTTCTCAGAGATCGCAATCTCGATGGCCGCCGCCAACTGATTCATGCAGTCATCCGACCAGAACTCCTGCGGCGCGCCCGCTTGCCCTTTCATGACGTATCGGTGGAAACGGCCCAGGGCCGTACCAAGTTGCTGCGTCGGATCGCCGCCGCCGGAACCGTTGTTCGCGTGCGGCAACGGGGCCGCGTTCCCGGTGCTTTCGAAAGACAGGAGCGCGCTACGCTCTTCAGCGGCGACCGGACCAAGCGTCGCTTCCGGAAAATCCCCCACTTCCCGTCGCACCGAAATCGGCTTTGTCTTGTTTCGTCTACCGAATCTCACCTTTATCACCTCCGGGTCTGGATTGTAGCATAGCCCCTCCAAATACGCAATATATTGTGGTGTCCTATTTTCTTCACAGCAGATTTCGTCAGTTTCGCAGCGATCTTGCACAAACTCAAAGGCCAGTAGCAAGACAGCCCTCATCTGTCGGCCCATGTCACGAGCGAAACCTTTTTCGCGACGCCGTGTCTCAGTAAGTGGGAACTTGCGTTTTCCTGAAGTATCCTCATAAGGACCAGTATGAAGAGTCAGCAGGTCACGTGACTCGTGAAGCAGTCTGCCAGTCTGCCCGAAGAAAGGAGCGGCGAATGTTTATCTCAATTCTTGCAAGTGTGATGATGGTGAGCGTGACGCAGATCGGATCTCCCGAGGAGGGCGCGTGGTTGAAAGACGACATCAAACTCATGAACGTCGTGCCTCCGCTTTTCGCGATGGGCCAGCCGAGGAACCTGCCGACAGTGGTCGCGCCGTTCATCGAGCACGTGCGCGGCATCATGACGGACGTCTCCGCGGAAGGCGCGACCGGCATTCGGGTGGATAGCAACGGAACGCTCGTCATCATCACGGAGAAGAAGCCTGTCTTGAATGACGGCACGCCGATCAACGCGTCCGCAAAACAGGGCGATGTCACGTGGCACGCAACGGACAAGGGTTTGTATCGACAAGACGTTTCCAACCCGCCGCCCGTCCTGCACGCGTCGTACGGCGTTGATGGCCCGCTGGCAACACGCGTGACCGCGCTCGCGGTGGATTCGAAAGGGACGCTGTGGGCCGGCACGCCGCTCGGATTGAGCGCGCGCAAGCCGGACGGCTCCTGGGCGCAAGTCCGCGGGAAAGATGGCCTGCCTTGCGAGGATGTGACGGCAATAGAGATCGACGCGAAGGACAATCTTTGGATCGGGACGTCGCGCGGCGCCGTCTTGTATCACCCGTATGAGAACGGGCGCAAGTGGTTCTATCGCGCGGGCAAGCGTTACCTTCCGGGCGATGTTGTGAAGGCTGTTGCGGTGGCCCCGGGCGGAACGCCCGCGTACTTCCTCACGGATGCCGGCATCGGACGAATTGATGCCGTAACAACGACGCTGTTTGAGAAGGCGCGGACCATCGAGCGCCGCGTCAATGAGCGGCATCGGCGATTGGGGCTTGTCGCCGACTGCCAGCTCGACAACGCCGAGAATCCCACCTCGCACACCATCGGGGACAGCGACAACGACGGACTGTGGACTGCGTATCACGTCGCGGCGATGTCGCTCTGCTACGGCGCCACGAAGGATGAAGCGGCGAAGAGATCGGCACAAGAAGGCATGCACGCCCTGTACATGCTGCAAAATGCATCGGGCACACCAGGGCTCGTCGCGCGTAGCGTCGTGCCAGCCGATATCGGCAAGACGAAGGACGCTCAGTGGCGCCCGACGCCCGACGGAAAGATGTATTGGAAGAGCGATACGTCGAGCGACGAAATTGACGGGCATTATCTCGCGTTCTATGCCTACTACGAACACATCGCCCAGTACGACGACGCCGAACGCGAGTTGCTGGTCAAACAGATCCGCGCGCTCACGGACTACATCGTCGACAACGGCTACCAGTTGATTGACTGGAACGGAAAACGGACGCGGTGGGGCTTCTGGGATCCGAAATCCCTCAACGAGAACCCCGAAGACTATATCGAGAACGGTTTGAACAGCCTGCAGATGCTTTCGTTCCTCAAGGTGGCGCATTACGCCACTGGCGATAAGAAGTATCACGAGCACTACCGGAAACTGATCGTCGAACACGGTTACTTGAACAACGTCCTGCTTTCAAAGAGGCTCTTTCCGGATGAGAACAACCACTCCGACGACCAGCTAGGTTTCGTGGCGTGGTATCCCATCCTGCAACTGGAGAAAGACCCTATAGTGCGGCGCGCGCTGCTGTCCGGTGTACGGCGTCACTATGAAGTCGTGAGACCCGAGCAACCCAGCTTCTACACGTTCGCCTATGCCACTGTGGACCCGAACGGCGCCGATATCGAGGGCGCGATCGAGAACCTGCGGCAGATCCCGACGGACCGGCGACGCTGGGCCATGACTAACAGTCATCGCGCCGACGTCGTCTTCTCGCCATCGCGAAACCGTTTCGACAAACCGGTCCTGTATCACGTCCTTCCGGCCGACGAGCGCGACTTTGCGAAATGGAACGCCGACCCGTACGTCCCCGACGACGCCGGCGACGGCCGCAACGAAGACGAAGGCGCCGCGTACCTGTTACCCTACTGGATGGGCCGCTTTCACGGCTTCATCGCCGAGCCGCAAGGGAAGTGATGCTCTCGATCAGGTAGTCCAGCGCCTCGTGGGTCTGGCGCGGGTTGATTGGTAGCGTGACGAGGCGTTCGACGGCGGCCTCTGTCACCGGGAACTGGCCGCGCTTGAATCCGCGCTTCCGGAAGGCCTGCGACCAATGCAGCGGGATATAGTGCGTGCCGACTTTGATCCCGCGATCATAGAGCATCGCGTAGATGAAGTCGTCCTTGCTCATACCGTAGATGACGGGATCTATCTCGACCGGGTACAGATGGAAGACGTGTTTGTTTCCCGGAGCCACCTTCGGGAGTTTCAGCCCGGGGACGTTTCTCAGTCCTTCGGTGAGATACGCGGCGTTGTCGATGCGGCGCTGGTTGAGCATATCGAGCTTCTTGAGTTGAACGCATCCGACGGCGGCCTGGATGTCGGTCATGCGGAAGTTGTAGCCGCAGTCGTCGAAGTCCTGCCACCAAAATCGTTTTCCCATCGGCTGGCGCGACTCATCGAGTTGACAGTATTTCGTACTCTTCCCGTACACGCGCGCGCAATGGGAACGATACAGCGCGATGCGCTCGAAGAGATCCGGATCGTCCGTGACGACCATGCCGCCCTCGCCGAGCGTCGAGATGTTCTTCTGCTCGTGGAAGCTGAAGCAGCCCGTGTTGCCGAGGGTTCCCGCCTTTCGTCCTTTGTATTCGGCCCCGACCGCGTGGCACGCATCCTCGACCACGGCGAAGCCGCGTTCCTTCGCGAGGGCGAGGATCGGATCCATGTCACAACACTGGCCGTACAGGTGCACCGGAAGGATCGCCTTGGTGTTTGGCGTAACCTTCTCCGCGAGCTTGTTCGGATCAAGGTTGTAGGTATCCGGATCGATATCGACGAAATCGACCTCGGCGCCGAGCGTCGCGGCAGCGGCGGCCGTGGCGATCCACGTCAGCGGCGTGGTCAACACGCGGTCGCCGGCCCCGACGTCCAGAGCGCGAAGCGAAAGGAACAGCGCGGCCGTGCCGTTGGTGACGACGCGCGCGTGGGCTGCGCCGCAATATGCCGCGAATTCTTTCTCGAACTGAACACAGGCGTCACCGCTGGTCGGGGCGTTATTCCGAAGGACCTCGACAATGGCTCGCTCTTCTTCCGGCCCATACTCGCTTCCGAATTTGATTTCGAGATCATGCTTGATCTTGGGAGTGCTCATAACACAATTCCTTTCTTTGTCGAGAGTGCGAGGTCGAGTCCCGCCTCGAGACCCAACATCGGCGTCTTGAGAATGGAACGGGCCTTCGCGTTGCACAACGATACGTCGAGAGGCCTCGGTGCGCCGTCCGAGGCGTCGGCGGAAGTACGCGCCACGACGAGGCGCGCCGGCAGACCGAACTTCGCCGCGACCCGCCTGGTCATGTCGAACCGGTTCAGAACATCGTTGCCCGCCAAGTGCAGGTAGCCGCTGAAATCCGTGCCCGCCAGTTCGATCAACGCCCGCGCGAGCGTAACGACGTCGATCGGGCTGCGAATCTCACGGTCCGAGACCGCAAGCCCCTCGCCGGCCTGCAAGACCGACAGCGCGCGTGAGATGGACGATTTCCCGGAACCGAGCAACGGCAATCCGACCACGAGCGACGTGCGAACAACGACCCAGTTGGAAGGCAGACTCGCCACGGCGCGTTCCGCCGCTGCTTTCGTCTCGGCATACCAGTTGACAGGACCGGGCGGATCGGATTCGGTGTAGTTGCCCTTCGTTCCGTCAAAGACCGTGTCGGTCGAGACGAGGATCATCCGCGTCTCCCGCGCGCGGCACAATTGCGCCAGATTCCGCGTGACCTCGACGTTGATGTCGTGAGCAGCGTCCTTGTCCGCCTCACACAGGTCGATGTCCGCGCACGCGGCCGCGTGGATGACGACGTCGGGAGAGACCTCATTGAAAACCCGCTCAAGGTCTGGCGTGCTGAGGATATTCAGCGTGTGCCACACCTGGCCTTCGCGATGCAGCAACGCGGGTCCGCGCGTGAGTGCGTGGAGCTCCCACGGAGGCCGCATCTCATGCGCCACGGCGCTCCCGACGAATCCGCCGCAACCGGTTGCAAGCAGTTTCCTGATCCTTGCCATGTCGCTCACTTCGAGGTTCGATCCAACGCACGACCCACCAAGGATAGCAGTTCGCGCCCGGCCAGGTACAGAGGATAGCTTCACCCTGGATTCGGCGGTTGGAGCCGATTAAACTTGCCCAGGCAATGGACGGAATGGACGGAATGGACGGAATGGACGGAATGGACGGAATGGACGGAATGGACAAAGTGGACGTAACCCCGCAGGAGAACCTTTTCGGTGTCCACATCGTCCATGAAGTCCATGCCGTCCATCATTTCGAAAAGCGCCTTCAGTCTCGACTGCCGAATCTAGGTTCACGAACCACCATGGAAGCGAAGCGCGCGAAAACCGGACGGGCCCCGCGGGTCTATTTCCCGATGCAGAACGATGCGAAAATCCTGTCCAACACGTCTTCCGGGGTGGTTTCGCCTGTGATCTCGGCCAGGGCGCTGAGCGCTTCACGCAAGTCGATGCTCAGAAATTCCGGAGACCCGCCGAAATTGTGGAGCAGCCGTTCAAGCGCCGACGCCGCGCGCCGAAGACTGTCCCGCTGATGCGCCCGCGTTATCAGGCCCTGGTCCGGAGAAATCGGCGCGCCCCCGAGGAGCAGCGAACCGAGATGCCGTTCGAGTTCCGCCAGGCCCTCGCCGGTGGTTGCCGAGATGCGACTCGATCCCCTGAGCCATTCGCGCCACGAATCCGGGGCCGCGGCCGGCGACGGAAGATCAGTCTTGTTGAATACGAGCCAGACGGGACGCTCGAGCGCGCGCAGTTCCTCCGCGAGCCGCATATCCTCCTCCATGAGCGGCTCCGATGCATCGACGACGAACAAGACGATGTCGGCATCCGCCAGAGCGCGTCGCGCGACCTCGACGCCGATGCGCTCCACCTCGTCGTGTGTCGCGCGCAGGCCCGCCGTGTCCGTAAGCCGGACCGGGACTCCCGAAAGCGTGATTAACTCCTCGATGCGGTCGCGCGTCGTGCCCGGTTGCGGCGAGACAATGGCCCGCGCGTCGCGCAACAGCGCGTTAAACAGGCTCGACTTGCCGACGTTAGGCCGGCCCGCAATGGCGATCGCGGCGCCCTCGCGATAGAGGCGCCCCGTCTCGGCCGTCGCGAGCAATTCCAGCATCCTCGCGCGCGCGCCGCTCAGTCGCTCGCGCAATCCTTCGTCCACGAGATCCGGCAGGTCTTCGTCCGGAAAATCGACGGCGGCTTCGATACGCGCCAGCGCATCCACGAGGGTCGATTTCATCTCATTGATCGCGTTTGAAAGCATTCCGGACGCAGCCGAGGACGCGGCCCGCAAGCCAGCCCTCGTGCGCGCCTGGATCCGATCTATGACGGCCTCGGCCTGCACGAGATCGATGCGCCCGTTCAGAAACGCCCGCTGCGTGAACTCGCCCGGCTGCGCCAGCCGCGCCCCACGAATCAGCACCTGTTCGAGGACGGCCCCAAGCGGCCCCGCGCCGCCGTGGCAGTTAATCTCGACGACGTCCTCGCGCGTATAACTGTGCGGCGCCCGCATGACATGCAACAGGACTTCGTCGATGATGCCCCCGTTGTCATCCACTGCATGCCCATGAAACACGCGTCCCTTCCCCGTCGAAATATCGCGTCCGGTCTTCGACCGAAACACCTGCCGCCCAATCGCAACGGCATCGTTACCACTGAGCCGGACAATCCCGATACCCCCTTCGCCGGGCGGCGTCGAGATGGCCGCGATAGTGTCATCGAGACTTCGAAGCATGGAGACAATAGAACCTTTCGCCAGTCCTCAGTGTAACTCTCTTGACGGTCGATTTTGAAGGGAGGCGCGGTTGCGCTTACACGGGATACACGCCGCGTTCGATATCGCAAATCAGTGACTTGACGAGTTCCACGGATTTCGGCGGGAACTGCCATTGCACAATCTGGCGCTCGCTCAGCAGGTCGCGCAACTGGGGAAGAACGAGCATGTCGCACGCGATCTCGCTCGTCAATGACCGCGCGATAAAGGTGTCTTCATCGAAGGTCTCGAAGAAGCTTTGGAGGCCCCGGTCCGCCGCGCCTCCGACTGCACCGAAGTCCTGCCCGTAGATGTGCAGCGAACCGCTGTAGTCCGCGTAGCTGCCGACGCGGGTCGTGCGTCCGGATTTCCCGGCGACCCGGCGGGCCAGCACGCCCTGTAGGAACGTGATCGCGATGACGTTATCGCCCCACGCCTTGTACAAGTCGCGCGAGCGCCACATCGTGTTCATGTTCAGTACAAGGTTCCCGTCGGCACCCTCCGGACAGCGCAACTGCATCTCGCGCAGGCACGGGATGTCTTCTTTCAGGAAGGGATCGATGTTCGGGACCGAGGTGGTCGCCACCGCGCGTCGCGTGTGCGGCGTCGATGATACGCGGTCGACCGCAATCGCGATCTGATCCACCACGGAGCCGCCCGCGTCCGGATGCGCGAAGAGGCGCTGGTGATACGTATACGGCCATTCCTGGGCGGCGAGTTCCCCGTGCGTGGCCTCCTGGAGCTTGTCAAACGGCACGACGCGGTAATCCTTGACGCCCATGATCTCCGCGATGTATACGCCAATCTCGCAGAACGAGATCGGCGGGAAGCGCGGCTGCGCGAACGGGTCCTTCACCTCGATCAGCACGCGGGCGTCGCGGCTCGGCGGGTCGATATAGTTGCCCGCGTCGTCCTTGCGGTCATATTCCGTCCTGATGGCCAGCCCGTTCTCCCACACGGCCTTCATCGCCCGGAAATACGCCTGCGGGATCGATTCTCCCACCACATGCAACGTCGGTATGCGTCCGCACGCATTCTCACTCATGAAAACCCGCTCCTCCCATCCTAAACGCGCCGCATTCTACCCCAATCGCCGCCGTGAAGCACAATACGCCAACGTCGGAGCGATGGCGTCCAAGTCAAGGACCGCTTTCGGGACGCCGAGCCTGCCGCATGCTATAGTATTCGCATGGATTCCGGAGTCGAGAGATCGCTTGCGGCGTTGTTGCGGGAGGTGCGCTCGTGCCGGTTCTGCGAGGGCGTGTTGCCGTTGGGGCCACGGCCCGTCTTGCGGGTGAGTGTGGCGGCGCGTATTCTGATCGTGGGTCAGGCGCCGGGGACGCGGGTGCATGAAACGGGCATTCCGTGGAATGATCCGAGTGGCGACCGGCTGCGTGAGTGGTTGCAACTGTCGCGGGATGTGTTCTACGATGAGTCGCGGATTGGGATTATTCCCATGGGTTATTGTTATCCGGGCCGGAACGGGCGCGGTGGCGACCTGCCGCCGCGGAAGGAGTGTGCGGAACGTTGGTTGCCGCGTCTGCTCGAGCATTTGCCGGACCGGGCGTTGACGCTGTTGGTGGGCGGCTATGCACAACACCACTATCTGGGTCCTCGAATGAAAGCGACGTTGACTGAGACGGTTCGCGCGTGGCGGGAGTATGCGCCCGATTACATCCCCCTGCCTCACCCGTCCTTCAGGAACCTCCGCTGGCTCAAGCAGAACCCGTGGTTCGAGGAAGAGGTGATTCCCGCGCTACGGAAGATCGTCCGCCGCACTCTCGACGAACAGCCCGCACATCGGGAGATCGCCCGGCGGCGAGGGCCGCGTTGGCATATCGATACGAATACCGGAGGTTGATTGAAGATGAGTTTCTCGCAGAAGGCCGTTTATGCTTTGCGCGCTACGTATGAGCTTGCCCAGCGACAGGGCCAGGGCCCCATAAGCATTCCTGTGCTCGCTGAGGTCCAATGCATACCGCCCCGGTTTCTCGAAAACATCCTGCTCCAACTGAAGCAATCCGGAATACTGCAGTCGGTTCGCGGCAAGGAAGGCGGATATCTGCTGGCCCGTCCGGCGAGTCTTGTGACGGTCGGCGATGTGCTCCGGGCCGTCGAGGGGCCGTTGTACCCCATAACGTGCCTTGGCGGCGAAGCGCAGGAGACTTGTCCGATGCGGGATGACTGCGTCTTTCTTCCGATGTGGCGTCGAGCGCAGGATGCGACGCTTGCCGTTTACGACGGGACCTCTTTTGAAGACTTGGCGGCCAAGGCAAGGCAGAACCAGGAACGATTCGTCCCAATGTACTCGATCTAGGTCCGCGCCTGGGCCATTCGTAACCATTCAGTGCAGCCGGCCGCGATCTTGCTCATGCGGGGCTGAAAGCGTAACTGACCTTGACGGTCGCGGTGCAGGTGAGCTTCTGGAGGTCCGGCTGCGTCGCGTAGACGCCGGGGGCTTTGTTCCAAACGAGACTCTGAACGACGACTTTGTCTACGGCGATGATCTGGCCGCTCATCACCTGCGCGGCTGCCTTCGCGGGGGTATAGGCCTTCTCGGTGGCGCGTGCGATCGCGGCGTCTTCGATGGCTTCCTTGTCTTCCACGATCAGGACGGGGCCTTCGACCTCGTATGACAATCCGACGGCGAGGTTCAGCACTTTGTCGCACAGCAACGCGAACAGTCGCGGCCCTTCCTCGGCGGAAGTGTATGTGCTCGCGCGATACCGAAGGCGCGCGGAGATGTGCGCTACCTTTAACGACATATCCGGCACGGCAACGCCGGTGAACGCCAGTTCCGTGGGAGTCAGTTCGGCGGCCTGCAGGGCTTTCCGCACGTTGGGCTCGAATTTCAGCGCCGCCTCCGTCGCTTCGGTCAGCGTCGCCGCGGAACAGTGCGCGTGCAGAGAAAACTCGACGTACCCCGGGACTGCGTCAACGGTGGCCACCCCTTCCGTCTCAATCGTCGAGACGGGCCCTTCCTGGCAGAACGCGGCCAACGACAACACCATCAAAGAAACAAGACCCAAGAGGCAACGCATTCGAATAACCCTCCATGTTGTCGTGCTCCTGCCCAAAGTCTCCTCGTTCCCAGGTTGAACTTGGGAACGAGCCGCGCGGACGAGGCCAGATCACACCCGCTTCACGGGAAAGAACGGAAACAAACGTCTTATCTCTTCCGTCGAAGGCTGATTCCCATACTCGCAGATCTCGAAGATCTCCGCATATCGGATCTTGGCCGCGGTTTTCTTCCCGTACCATTTTTCGAGCAAGGCGCGCGCCTTCCTTGTCGGCTCAGCAAACAATGGCGCCCACGTTTTCTCGAGCCATTCCCGCCGCCCGGCCCGATCCGCTGGGACCTTCTCCAGTGTTCCGTCCAGCCACGGCAGCCATTCGTATACCTGCGATTCCATCGCGTCGAGCATGGACCACTTCACGTCCATTACGTCCGTCACGTCCACGGCGATGTGCGGCTGGAAAGGCGCCGGTTTCGTAAACGAATCCATGAGATACAGAAACAACGGATTGCGCGTCAGGGCCTCGGCCGCCGGACAGAAGTTCGGAACCGTCACCATAAAGGCCGCGTCCTGGACCACGATTGACGTGTACCGATGATCCGGATGGTAGTCATTGGGCCGATGCGTCAACACGATGTCAGCACGGAACTCACGGATAATCTCGACCACGCGCTTCCGCACGGGCAGCGTGGGCTCCAACTCGCCGTCGTGATAGTCCAGCACCAGGTCCATCACGCCGCCGCGTTCCGCCGAGAGCCGCGCCTCCGCCGCCCGGCGTCTCGCCAGCGCGCCGCCCGCCATCTCCTGATGGCCCACGTCCCCATTGGTCATGGAAACAAACAGGACCCTGTGCCCCTGCCGAGCCCATTTCACGCAGGTCCCGCCCGCGAACACTTCCGCGTCATCCGGATGCGCACCGATGCAAACGATATTCATTCCTATCCCCCCGCTGTCGTGAAGTTGATCCGCAAGGGGTTGCTCAGCACCGCACCCGTCGTGTCCGCGGCGGGGGCTGCCGTCTTCGGATCGACCGTCGCCGGATCGGTTCCCGCCGGCATCAGGATCACGTCGGCCTGCGCGTGCACCAGCAAGGACGCGGGCGCCGCGGGAAGCCCGGACAACACGTCCAGACTTTGCACAAACGGTTTGCTCGTCGCATCCGCCCCCAGCACCACGGAGAACTCATCGATCTTCGTATTGTCACGGAACACCTTCGTCCGCACCACAACCGGCCTTTCCTTGAAAGCCGTGCTCGATGTCAATTTGAAGGATGCCCAGAGTTCCTTCGGCGCCGGCGGCGCGACGTCCGCCGTCGTCATCACCAACCGAGAAAGCGTGTCCCTCGTCTCATCCACCTTGACGCTGGGTCCCCTCGATTTATCCCCGATCGTCGCTTCGATATGCAACGCCGCTTCCGCGTCTCCGACGTCCATGGCCTTAGGGGCCAGCGGCGGCCCGCTCGCGTCGCTTGCCGCGAAATCGGTGGGGACTCCTTCGCGTTTCGGCGGCGCCGGATTGCAGCCGCTTGCCGCCATGATCAGCGCCATCACCACAAGACATTGCAGAATCCGCATCATACGTTGTTTCCTTGACAGTCTGTCGTGGTTCGACAAACTGTGGCGTGCCTACGCGCCCTCATTAGCCGCTGTTGGTATCGATGCCTCATTGACCGCGCGCCAAAACGCCTCTTGGTCGCGGTAGTCTTCGAGGAAGACAGTCGCGCCCAGCAGGCGCAGCCGTTCTATCGAGGCGTCTTTCGTGATCCCGATGAAGCGCATTTTCATCGCCGCGGACGTCTTTACGTCCCACGGACCGTCTCCCACATATACCAGGTCCAATCCGTGTGCAGCCGTGCGGCCGTGTCCGTCCGCGCGAGCTATCGCGCAATCCACAATGGCCTCGCGACTCATTGCGTCGTTCGCAAAACCCGCAGCGAGCGCGGCGGCGCCCACGCCGATTCGCGACAGCTTATAACACGCCGAAGAACGCATACCGCCGGTCGCGATGGCCGCCCGCACGCCGTCGCGGGCCTCGATGGCGTCGAGGATGGCCTTGGCCCCGGGGATCTCGCGGAAGCCGCTCGGATTCGCCGCGAACTCCTTCTCGAGTTCGACGACAAAAGCCTGCTCGTATGCCTGCAATTCCTCCGGCGTCCCGGGCGTTCCCCGCACCGATTGAAGCACTTCCTGCGCGATTGCGAAGTCCGTGCAATGCTCGTACACGTCCCAATCGGTCGTGGGCAGTGGAACCCCGAACGTCTTCTCGAACGCGGCCGCGTAGCATTTCGCATCGACCGCATTTGTGGCCGTCAACGTACCGTCGACATCAAACAGGATAAGAGTCACTTCACACTGCTCCAACAACTTCGTGCGAAAAGGCCTGTATGATCAAAGCACACTCCGCAATATCGACGCAAACACATGAATCGGCAAGTCTGACGGAGACCCGTACTGATTGGATGCTATTTCGCCCAGATCTGGCGGTCAATGAGCTGGAGGTACTCCGACCACTCCTGACGCTTGTCCCTGGACTCCTTGATAACGCGCGAGATTGCGTCCGCCTGCGCGTCAAGGTTGTCGCAATGATAGAGCAGAATGGCCTCGAGTGTCTTCGGGACCACCGGGGACCCGTTTACAAGCTCGCCGTGATGGGACAGGATGCAATGAAGCAGATGCATCCGAAGCGGATCCGGGAAACCTGGGATGGCGTCGATCTTCTTTCGGACCATCTCGGCGCTGATTTCCAGATGTCCCAGCAATTTGCCCGCCGTCGTATAATCGACTAGCAGGTCCTGGCTCATCTCGTCGAGCTTGCCGATATCGTGCAGAAAAACGCCCGCCAGCAGCAGATCGCGATCGACGTCAGGAAACAGCTCGCACATGCAAAGCGCAATCTTCGCCACTTCATAACAATGCCGGACAAGTCCTCCGCGATATGCATGATGCCAACGCTTCCCGGCCGCGGCCTCCGAGAAACGCTTCATGAAGTCCTCGTCATCGAGAAACAGCTTGACGAGCCGGCTCAACGATTCATCCCTAACCGTCTCGAGGATGGCGCGGAGCTTCGCGACGCTTTCCTCGCTATTCTCGGCCACGACCAGGAGATCCTCGCGGCTGTACTCCGTCTCCTTGAGCGGCAGGACCTGGTCCACCCGGATCTGCAGCCGGTCCTGATAGCTCGTCACTGAACCGCGAACATTGACCACGTCCCCTATGTCGAACAACCGCGAGATCGCCACAGCGTTGTTCCACAGTATTCCGCCGATCTCGCCCGTCCGGTCCTTGAAGACCATCCCGAGGAACTTGCCGCCGCTGCTTTGTTCGCGCAGGTCCTTGCGCGCCGCCAGGAAGTAGTCATTGACGACATCGCCTTCCTGCAGCATAGTCACAAACTGCTTTTTCACGAAAACCTCCTTTGTATATGCAAAGCAAGACTATAGGCGGTCGCGAAGCACTTTGCAAGCACATCCGCGCGGCTGCATAGTGTGTGTGCGCATTTCCTTGGCAGCCCCTGCGGATGCTACAATGCCTCTCCGTCAAACATCAGCCATTGGCCAAAGCTCGCGAGCGTCATGCATCTTATTCGGTTCGCATCCACCGGGTTCCGGGCATTGGCGGAGATCTGTTTCGAACCTTCGCCGGGCGTCAACGTGATCCGCGGAGACAACGCGCAGGGCAAGACGTCGCTTCTCGAGGCGATTCTGTTCGCGGCCACCGCGCGGAGCCACCGAACCAATATCGAGACCGAACTCGTCAAGCATGGCGAGAACTGCTTCCAACTTCGGGCGCAGGCGGCGCGACGAGATCGCGAGATCGCCATCGAGGCCAACTGGTGGAAGGGCGTCAAGCGTTTCAAGGTCAACGGGGTCCTTCAAACGCGCATCAGCGACATCCTCGGCAAGTTGAACGCCGTTCTGTTTTCTCCCGAGGACATCATTCTCGTCAAGGGCACGGGCGCGCATCGGCGCCGGTTCCTCGACATGGAGTTGTCGCAGATCAGTCCGGCGTACCTGAACGCGCTCCAGCAGTACCGGCAGGCGCTTCGACAAAGAAACGAGATCTTGCGCGGCGAGGCCCCGGACCCGGAACTCCTCGATCCTTGGGATGCCCAGTTGGCCCGGCACGGAGACGTCTTGATGCGCGAGCGGGAGGCGTTCGTCGGCGATCTTGCGAAGCGGGCGGCGCATGCGTATGGACGAATCGCCGACGGCGAGCGGCTCGCGGTGAGTTATCAACCAGACGTCCAATCGACGGAACCTCTTGGGGCCATCCTCAAGAAGACGCGACCGTCCGATATACGGCGCGGAACAACTACGCGCGGTCCGCATCGCGATGACGTCCTCATCGAGATCGCGGGCCAGGCCGCTCGCAACTTCGGGTCGCAGGGCCAACAGAAAACCGCGGCGGTGTGCTTGCGGCTGGCCGAACTCGAGCTCGTAAAGGAGCGGACTGGAGAGTATCCTGTATTGATGCTCGATGAGGTGTTGTCGGAACTCGACGAGCGCCGCTCGCGGCTGCTGTTCGACACGATCGACGCGCAGGTCCAATGCCTGATCACGACGGCGACGTTGACGAAACAGATCGCGTTGATCCGGCGTGAGGACGCCGTGTATCAGATCCGGCGAGGCATCCTTGAAAAGCAATAGGCCCCAAAGCGTCGGCGAGATCCTCACCAAGCTGCTTAAGAAAACGCAACTCGGCACGCAGCTCAAGCAGGCGAAGATCTGGGAGCACTGGCCCGAGATCGCCGGGCCGTCGCTATGCGCCCACGGTCGGCCCCATTCCGTCAAGGACAGAATCCTGACAATCGAAGTCGAGAGCACGGTCTGGATGAATAAGTACGCCTACTTCAAGTGGGACATCATGAAACGCATCAACCTCCTCGCCGGCAAGGAGTTGGTTTCAGACGTCTACTTTGCCCTCGCGAATGAAGAGGAATCCTCCCAGCCGCCGGAAAAGAACGGCGGATGACACGCGGGGCGCGTCATTCGTATGATCCCAGCTCCTTCGCGAGGGTGGTGATGTGTCGGAAGTTCTCGAGGCTGACGCTCGAAGGGACTGAGTGGTCGGACGAGAAAATGTAGCCGCCGCCTTCCTTCAAGACGGGCACCACGCGGCGCATCTCCTCCGTGATGGCGTCGAAGTCGTCCCACAGGACCGCGTTGATGCCGCCGTGGAGTACAAGATCCTTTCCGTACTTCCGTTTGAGTTCGACGGGATCCATCCCTGCTTTGACTTCGAGGGGATTCAGGGCGTCGACCCCGATCTCGATGAGTTCGGGGATAAAGGGGCGGACGTCGCCGCATGAATGGAGATGGGCTTTGATCCCTTTGGTGTGAGCCCAATCGACGGCGCGTTTCTGGGCCGGCTTGAGCAGGGCACGATACGTCTCGACCGAGAAGAACTGGTTGTTCTTGAAGCCCATGTCGTCGCACCACGACACGCAGTCGAATTCGTATCCCTCGGACCAGACCATGTCAAGCAGCGCGAGGTTGACCTCCAGAAAATGGTTGAAGATGTCGATGCACCACTCGGGATCCGTCAACAAGGCCATCAGGACGCGTTCAGTACCCACGGTCCAGGAATGCGTCACGTCGAATCCGAACCACAGCCCCCCGACGATCCAATCGCCGCGGTCCCGCCACTTCCGGTAGTTCGCTTTGAGATGTTCCCAGTTGACGCGGTCGCGCGAGGGCGTCATCCGCTCCTTGGCCTTCGCCCACGAATCCCGATCCTTGATCGTGAAGTCGATGAACTCCGGCGTCGAGGCCGCATGCTTCCAGTTCCTCAGCGTCACGCCGTACGACGTGGTAGAAATCGTGTACGCCTCGGTCTCCTCGATCACTTTCGACTCATACCGCGGACTTATGTCGACGCCGATGTGCGCCGCCCGATCTAGCCCGAAGAAATCAACGAAATCGACCCCTTCCGGCATGCCCTCGCGATGCCACCGCTCGATCGTCGCTCCCCATGGCCCATCGATGATCGGGATGCGATCCGCTTCCCGATGCTCGTACATCCGCTTAAACCGCTCGTGTGAAGTCATCGTCGCCATTAGACACTCAGCTCCTCTTTTCCGTGGACGCGCAAAGCGTAACGTTTCCTTGGGAGCAGGTCAATTCGGTTACTACCGATTCTTGTCGTGCACAGGAGCCGGAAGTGAATTCCCGTCCAGATCGAGACCGGTGTCGCAGTCGTCCCTCGTTTTAGTGCGGAGGCGTTTGTATAATGCCTCACGTTTGCAGAGAGGGCGCGGAACAGGATGAATATCCTTGGCATAGGCGGGTACTCGCACGATTCGGCGGCGGCGCTGGTCTGTGACGGGACATTGGTGGCGGGCGTGGCCGAGGAGCGCCTCTCGCGGGTCAAGCACGAGGGCGGCGTGCCGCGCCGTGCCGTGCAGTACTGTCTCGACGCCGCCGGCCTGACGCTGGACGAGGTCGATCACATTGGCTGCTACATGCGCCCGTTCGTGCGACTCGGACGGCGCATTCCCTACCGCATGCTCCAAGCGTTCCGGAGTCCCGTTTACTCCGCCGGATACATCGCGTACGAAATCGCTCACAACGCGCTCTATATGCACGGCATGCGCGGTCTGCGCGGGAAAAAGGCGCGGCTCCATTTCATGGACCATCACCCCGCACACGCGGCCAGCGCGTTTCTTGTGTCGCCTTTCGATGAAGCGGCGTTGCTGTCCATCGATTACGTGGGCGAGTTCACGGCGACGTGGATGGGCGTCGGAAAGGGAACGGCGATCCGGCGCCTCGAGCGCCGGAATTATCCGCATTCGCTCGGCGTGTTCTACTCAGCGATCACCGACTACCTCGGCTTCATCCGCGCCAGCGACGAGTACAAGGTTATGGGACTAGCCCCGTACGGCGAGCCGGAATACTACGAAGATTTCCGGAAGATCATCCGCGCCCGGTCCGACGGTTGGTACGACGTGGATCTCTCCTGGTTAGTCGCGCACTATCTGCCCGGCTCGAGGCTCGGTTATTTCTCGAAGAAGTTCACGGATCGGTTTGGTCCGCCGCGCCGAAAGGGGGAACCGATCGAGGAGCGCCATCGCAACATCGCCGCGTCGGCGCAGCTTCTTATCGAGGAGATCGTGTTGGGCCTCGCGCGCCGCCTTCACAAGGAAACGGGACTCAGGCATCTCTGCATGGCGGGCGGCGTCGCCTTGAATTGCTCGATGAATGGAAGATTGTTGCGTGAAGGGCCGTTCGAGTCAATCTATGTCCAACCAGCCGCCGGCGACGACGGCATCGCGATCGGCGCGGCATTTCAGTTGCACCACCGTCTGACCGGTTCGCCGCGATCATTTGTGATGGATGACGCGCGGCTGGGTCCCGAGCACTCGAACGATCAGATCAGGGCGTTTCTCGATGGGGCGAAACTTCCGTACGTTGTGCCCGGCGATCTCGAGGAACATGCCGCGCGGCTGATCGCGGACGGCATGATCGTGGGATGGTTTCAAGGCCGGGCGGAGTTTGGGCCGCGGGCATTGGGCGCGCGCAGCATCCTCGCCGATCCCACGCGGCCCGACGTGCGGGACTTGTTGAACAAATACGTCAAGCACCGCGAGGAGTTCCGGCCCTTTGCGCCGAGCTGTCTCGAGGAACGCGCGGGCGAGTTTTTTGCGGGATGCAAGCGGTCGCCTTTCATGTTGTTCGTGTATCCGGTGGAGCGGCATCAGCAAAGCAAAGTGCCTGCGATCACGCACGTGAACGGAACGGCTCGGGTGCAGACGGTGTCAAAGAACGTCTACCCGCGGTATTACCGTCTTATCCAAGCCTTCGAGCGGCTGCGCGGCGTGCCGATGGTCCTGAACACGTCGTTCAACGTGATGGGCGAGCCGATCGTGAATTCGCCCGCCGACGCGGTCCGTTGTTTCTACAGCACCGGCATGGACGCGCTTGTGATGGGCGACTACGTGATAATCAAACGGTGAGTCTTGAGGATTCTAATCCCGACAGCAGATTACCCTCCCATCGTGGGCGGGATCAGTTCGGTCGCGCTGCACGTGTCCCGCGAACTCGCGCGCCTCGGACACGACGTCACGGTGGTTGCGCCGCGCTTCGCCGGCGCTGAGGCATTCGATCGCGCCGAGCCGGTTAAAGTGATCCGTTTCCCGGGCTACCGTCTCGGCTGGTTGCGCTTTCTTCCGCTGCTCGCCGCCACGTGGCTGCGGATAAGAGAAACGGATTTGATCCTCGGCATCAACGTCTCTTACGGCGGAGTGATCGGCCTGTGGGCGCGCAAACGGCACGGAAAACCGTACGTGGCTTTCGGGTACGCGTACGAATTCCTGAAGTTTCGCCATCACCCCGTGCTGGGCGGACTGCTTCGCCGCGTGTACAAGAAGGCGCGCGTTGTCGTAACTATCAGCAAGTTCACGCGCGACAACCTTGTGGCGTTCGGCGCGCCCGTCGACAAGATCGAAGTCATTCACCCCGGCGCGCCTCCGATTCGAGCGCATTCCCCGGAGGAAATAGCAAGGTTCAAGCAGCATTTCGCCATCGACGGAAGCCGGGTCATCCTCAGTATCGGGCGCTTTGTGCCGAGAAAAGGGCATACTACGCTCGTGAGGGCCATGCCGCGCATCTTGAAAGAGATCCCGAACGCGGTGCTAGTGCTTGTCGGAGAAGGCCCTCATTTCTACGACGTCGTCAGCGAGACCCACGCGCTCGGCGTGCGCGAGAGTGTGCTGTTTCCCGGGATCCTCTCCGAGGGGGATATCGCGATGCTGTATCAGGCCTGCGAAGTGTTCGCGCTGCCGACGGGCGACGATGGCCGGGGGCAGGTCGAGGGATTCGGCTTGGTGTTCGTCGAAGCGAACGCCTACGGGAAGCCGGTGGTCGCGGGGCGTTCCGGGGGCGTCGCGGATGCAGTGCTGGACGGCGAGACGGGCTTTATCGTCGAGCCCGGCCAACCTGAGGCATTGGCGGAGGCCGTACTCTCGCTAATGCGCGAGCCCGCCCGCGCACGGGAGATGGGCGCGAACGGACGCCGTCGCGTCGAGACGGAACTCAACTGGTCCCGGTTCACTCAGCGGCTTCTCGATGCGGTGGAGGCGCACAGTCCATGAAGCGTTTCCGCGTCGCGCACGTCATCACGAGGTTATGCAAAGGGGGCGCGCAGGAAAACACTTTCCATACGGTGCGGCTCGCGAATCGGGATCGCTTCGACGTGGACCTCATAAGCGGCCCGACACACGGTCACGAAGGCAGCATCGAAGACTCGGTGGGCGCAGCGGGAATCGAGATTATACGCGTGCCCGCGTTGGTGCGCGACATTGCCCCGAGGAAGGACGTCCTCGCCCTGCGCGCGCTGACGCGGATCTTTCGCGAGAGACAATATCACATCGTCCATACGCATACGTCCAAGGCCGGTTTTCTAGGGCGTCTCGCCGCCGCGCGAAGCGGCATGCCGATCGTCGTTCACACGCCGCACGGGAACATTTTCGAAGGATACTTTTCCAAGGCGATGACAAGGCTCTTCGTGGCGATGGAGCGTTACGCCGCCCGGCGTACGGACCGCATTGTCGAACTCACGCCGGGCGGGATCGAGAAACACCTCGAACAGGGCATCGGCCGGCGTGAGCAGTATGTGACCATCTTCAGCGGCATCGATCTGACGCCGTTCGACCTCGTCATCGCACGGCGTGAGGAGACGCGGCGCGCCCTCGGCGTTGAACCGGAAGCATATCTGGTCGGAGCAGTCGGGCGGCTCGAACCGATCAAAGGTTTTTCCCACTTCATCACCGCGGCGCGGATTATTGCGCAACGCCTGCCTGAGGCACGGTTCATCGTGGCGGGGCACGGGGCTCTGGCGGCGGACCTTCGCGCGCAGTCCGCCGATCTGGGCGACCGGGTACGATGGCTTGGGCTTAGGGAGGACGTGCCCGACTTGATGGCCGCCATGGATGTATTCGTCCTGCCCTCGCTGAACGAAGGCATGGGACGCGTGTTGCTGGAAGCGGGCGCGGCGGGCACGCCCGTCGTTGCGACTTCCGTCGGCGGCGTGCCGGATATCATCCGGAACGGCGAGACTGGTATACTTACGCCGCCGCGCGATCCGGAGGCGATGGCCGAGGCAATCGTCACGCTCGAACGGGACCCGGCACGAAGGCGCGCGATGGGGCTTAAGGCCCGCGAACGGGTTGCGCCCGCGTATGGTCTTGACAGGATGGTGGCGCAAATTGAGGCGCTGTATGAACAATTGATTCGGGAGAAGGGACTTGACACCTGAAGACGCCTTTTTGTCGAAGCAGCGGATGCTCGTGATTGCGCCGCACGCGGACGACGAGTGTTTCGGCTGTGCGGGCACGATGGCCCGCATCAAGAGTCTCGGGGGCGAGGTGTACGTCATCGTGTGTTCGGTCGGCGACCTTAAACACTACGATGGAAAAGACGACATCGTGACCGGCTCGAAGCGCATCGAGGAACTCAAGGAGGTAATGGCGTTTCTCCACGTGGATGACTGGGACGTCCTTTATCGCGACGCGGACTCCCACCTGCGCATGGACATGATCCCGCGGCGCGACCTGATCGCGAAGTTCGAGCGCGACAGCAAGCTCGCGCTCGACCGTTTGCAGCCCACGATCCTCGCCATTCCGGTCGGATCGTATAACCAGGATCACGAGGCGGTGTTTCGCGCGGCGTTCACCGCGGCGCGTCCGGGTGTGCCGAACATCAAATCCTTCCAGCGGATCGTGCTTGGCTATGACAACACGTCGCTTTTCTGGAGCCTCGAACGGGAGAAGTTCCACCCGAACTTTTACGTGGACATCACGCGCTTTCTCGAGGACAAGCTGGCCGCGCTCGAGATGTACGAATCGCAGCGGCGCGCCTCGATCCACCATTCAAGCGTGCAGAATGTGGAGTACATCGCGCGCGTCCGCGGGCGCGAGGTCTCGGTCGACGCCGCCGAAGGGTATATGTGTTTCCGGCACGTTTTGTGAGGTGACACAGGTATGGACGTGCGCCCCATCGCCGTCATGCTTATCCTCTTGGGTCTGCTCCTTGTCGGGGGAGGAGTGTTGCTCTATCTCGGCGGGAACCTGTCCTTTCTCGGGAAGCTTCCCGGCGACATCCGGGTGGAGCGGGCTAACTTCAAGTTCTATTTCCCGGTTGCCACCTGTATTCTTATCAGCCTGATTCTCACCGCGCTTCTCTACCTTCTCTCGCGGTTGCGGTGAAGACGGCCCTGGTCGCGGGAGCTCAAAGACGGGGACATCAGAGGTACGCGTCCAATCGCAACTGGAAGAATTGCTTCGTGAGCTCGAGTCCGGTCATGAGATCGGTGCGCGGAAGCCACCCGATCTCTTTCTTGATTCTCGCATTCGAAAATCGCACGTCGCCCACGTCGAGCGGCGCCCAGTCCTTGGGCCACGGGACGTGAATTACCTCGCCCCGGCCGACGACTTTGACGACCATCTCCGCGAACTCCGCAATCGGAAACTCCGCGTCGCCTGATGCCAAGAACACTTCTCCGTAGTGGCTGTCCGCCAGTGCCAGCGATATCAGGGCGCCCACGCAGTCGTCCACGTACAAGACGTTCCGGCGCTGGCTCCCTTCTCCGTAAATCGTCAGCGGTTTGCCTTGGAGCGCAAGGCCGATGAAGAAATTGAGCACGCCGCTGTCGCTGCTCTGGATGTTCGCCCGAGGCCCGTAAATATTGGCCAGGCGGACCACATGCGTCTTGAGGCCGTGGACATGGTGATAGATCAGATGGTACTTCTCCGCGACGCTCTTGTTGGCAGAGTAAATGTCCATGGGAAACTCCGGGTGGAGTTCGTCCATGGGATCGCGGAGCATCCGGCCGCACTGCGTGCTGGTGCCGACGTAGATCACGTGCGCTTGCGGGTTGTTCTTCCGAACGCATTCAAGGATATTCATGGCGCCGACGCAGTTAATCGCGATATCCAGAAAGGGATCCTGCAGCGAGTACTTGTGCGACGTGTGGCCGGCGCAGTGGAAGATGATGTCGGCCGCCGACACGGCCTGGTTCACGAGGTTGATGTCGCGGATGTCGTTGATGATGACCTTTATTCGGTCCCGGTATCCGTGCAGGTTCTCGATGTTCCCGCCGCCGTGCTCCATCAGGGAATCATAGACGGTGACAAGCGAGCCCATTTCGACGCACCGGATGGAAAGGTTGGCGCCGATAAATCCCAAGCCGCCCAGCACCAGGACGCGCCGGTCTTTGAATGCTTGTGAAGAGATTTCCGTCAAAGGCGCAAACCTCCGAACCGTCGCACTATGGCGCAGATCACGTGCGGCCACGCGCGCGCAATGCCGATGCGCGCAAGAGAAGAAGCGCCGCGGCGGCAAGCGCCATGAGGGCCGCGTCCGCGATAGCATACCCCGGTGCGGGAAGCGCACCGGAGGACGGTGCGCCGCTGCACGACAGCGGCGACGGAGTTCGATACCCAAAGCCGCGCAGGTGGATCGTCGCGTAACCGCCGCCGTTGAACACGGCATTGCCGATATACCGTTGCGGCGCGGCCGGCATGAATCGCACGGTGACGCGCGTCGCTTCACCCGGATCCAGATAGAACACCGCACCCGACACGACGCTGAACGCATCGTTGGTGGTAGTGAGCGTTCCCGCCAGCACCCCGCCGCCTACGTTCCTCACGGTGAACGTCTTGTCGAGATAGGTTCCCAGCGTCACGAAGCCGTAGTCCTGCGTGGACAGGTCAACGGGAAGCAGGCTGATCTTCGGTCCTTCGAGCGGGGCCTGATAAGGGGCAAAGACCGACAGAAACGTCACATCAGCCTCCATCGCGGCGTCCGTGATCACGAGGTTGCGGATTGCGTCAGTGTTCCACTCGCCTTCCCACGCGACAACCCGATCTCCGAGCATCGGATGGCGCACGAAACCCGACTCGTGCGAATAGATCAGATAACTGCTGCCGGGAACGACATCTAAGCCTCTTATGGTCAGATGAATCGGTTTTTCGTCGAACCGTCCGCTGTCCACCTCCGTGTACGTCTGGCCGTTATCGAGACTGACAATGGCGCTCACCTCGACATACTGTCCGCCACCCACGAGCAGAGAAGGCTCCGCTCCAAGCAACTCCGATTCGAGCGGGCCGAAAAGCGTCGGCAAGTCCGGCGCAATCTGAACGATCAAGATGCCGGATTCGCCTTCCTTCAGGAGCGAACGCGGGGCCGACACGGTCATGATCTGGGCGGGACGCGCGGGATTCTTTATGGACAAGACGATCGGGCCGGCGTCGGGGGCGCCATCGACTGGGGCTTCCCATCGCGTGGCAATGGTCAGCCGGCGGTTTAGTGTCTCGGGAACGACTACGGCGGAGATCCATGAAGCGCCGTCCATGTCAAGGGCGGAAAAGGTATTGTCGGGCAACCCGTTCGAGTCGTCGTCGACTACGGCGGGCGCCGCCTCCAACGTAAAAGACGCGAAGTCCTCGACGACGACTTCGGGCTGATGCTTGCTAGTCGCGGCCACGTGCAGGATATGCGGCCCATAGCCGAGATTCGCCACCGAGGGGCCCGTGATGGTGAAAAGTCCGTTCTGGTCCGGCATCAAGTCGATCGTCTCCCACCCGTCGTCGACGGTGAAGGTGACCCGCTTGGTCTCCCCGATGCAGTTGGTGGCGGCGCTCAAGATGATGGGCAGATCGCTCGATTCCCTTCCGACTTTGAACACGGATCCGTCGCGGGGCGAAAGGATCTTGACATCCTCGAGGGCGCATTGCTCGTTAATGAAGACGGCCTTCACGATCCTGTTCCCGTTCATGACCAGTGTGGCCGGGGCGTCGTGCCCCGAGAGGTCCATTTCCCAGCGGTCGAACGCGTATCCCGCGCGAGGGATCGGCATCAACGTGACCCGCGTTCCCGCGACATAAGACCCTCCTGACGGGTCCAACTGGACGTAGCCGGTGTCCGCGGGCTTGACAGTGACGGCCAAACTGTAGCTGACCGCGAAAGCGCCCCATGACGTCAGCGTGGCAAGAGCCAGGAAGACAACTGTTCTCTTCATTACCATTTTCCCTTCCTCACAGTTTGTCGTGGCTTACAAGCCGTATTGTATTCGCATCGCGAGAGGGCGTCAAGCGCGCGTGATCTCGGGCATGCCTTGGGTCCCGCCTCCCTTAGAGCGGTCCTGTTTTTTCGGTATTGCCAAGGTGGTATAATGCCCCGAAGTAATGGCGGCAATGGTGGTGTGTACCTTGAGTCTGTGAAACGCGGAGGACGCGCGTGGACATTTATGTGAGAAGGAAACGGCCGAACCCGTTCGGTGGGCTTCTGTTGACCTTTGTTCTTGGGGTGGCCATCGGTTTTTCCATTGCCTATGCCTTCTTCGGATGGCGGAAACCAGCCCCGCAGGTTCCAGCGCCGGTTCAGGAAGTTGTCACGCCGATCACACCGGTCACACCCCCGGCGGAGATGCCCGCGACGGAGACGGAGGCCATCGAAACAGCGCAGACGCCTACCCGGGAAATGCCTGTTGCCGAAGAGGCGCTATGGCCTGGCCGTTTCCTGTTCTTAGGTGTCGAGGGCCCGACCCTGAACGACGAGATGAAGGCCCTGCTGAAGGAAGTCCGGCCGGGCGGCGTGGTGATCAAAGGAGATCGCCTCGGTCCCGTTGAGGAAGTGGTGGCGCTCGTTCAACAGATTAAGGATGCAGCGGGCGGACAGAGTACGCTCATTGCCGTCGATCAGGAGGGCGGTAAGCGGAATCCCCTTGGAATCGAGAACGCCCCTTCAGCGGCGGAACTGGGGCGCGGCAAAGACCGGGAAGCGGCGCGCGAAGCGGGCCGCGCGTGCGGCAAGGCTGCTGTGGAACGGGGCATCGCGGTCGTGTTCGGACCGGTGCTGAACGTCCTTGACCGCGCGGCGAAGGAGACCCGTGAAGACACGGTCTACGTATCGCGCGACCGGGTGTTCGGAAGCGACCAGGGGCAGGTGGAGTTGATGGGACTCGCCTTTGCCGGAGGGGTGTCGGAAGCTGGCGCGATCCCGGTCGTCAAGTACTATCCGGGCATTGGCGCGCGACACAAAGGCGGCGGGGCGTATGTGCTCGATGCGAGTTCGCGGAAATTGGCGGAATTGATGTATCCCTTCTCGGAAGCGGCGGCGCAGAATATCCCCGGCATAATGGCGGGTCATATCGCGGCGCCGGAGCTTGATCGGAAGAACCCGGATCGTCCCGCGTCGATCTCGCCGGTGTTGGTCCAGACGGTCTTGCGAGAGAAGTTTCACTATGAGGGATTCATCCTGGCGGATGACGTATCGAGTGACGCGCTCGGCGCCGCGTGTCCTCCGGAGCGCGGGGTCGTCGAGGCGCTTGTCGCGGGCTGCGACGGAGTGGTGTTCCTTGACGCGCGCCCGGACCGCGTCCGGGCGGCATGCGGAGCCCTCCAAGAAGCAATGGACAAGGGCTTGCTGTCGAAGGACCGGCTGGTGCAGAGTCATCGACGTTGGAACGCGTGGCGCGAGCGGATCGCGGAAGCGAACGCCGGACCGGCGAAAGAGGTCCTTGCCGTACCTAGTGAGCGGGCTCCTCTTGCATCCGGGAATACCGCCACAGTGGAGGCGTCGCCCGCTCCTGCGGCGGAACCGGCCATAGTGGAAGCGCAACCTCTGCTGGAAACCGCGCCGGTCATCGCGCCGCAGGAGAAACCTGAGCAGGGGCCGTCGTCTGTTCCTCAACCGCCGAACACCGAGAAGGTGATGCATGTTATCGAGCGCGGCGAATCGCTCGGAAAGGTCGCGGCCAAGTATGGCGTGCGCCCCGAAGACATCATCGCGTGGAACGGAATGAAAGACTCGAACATTAAGTACGGCTTCAAACTCATCATCTATCGTCGCAGTTTGTCAAGCACCGACAAACTGTTGCCGGGACAGGACGCCGAGACTGCGCCGGCAGCCGACGCAACTCCGGCATCTCCCGTCCCGCAGAGCCAGGAAGCAACGACTATTCATGAGGTCGCCAAAGGCGAGAACATCTATCGCATTGCCGCCAAATATCACACCACCGTCCAACGGCTCACCGAAATGAACAAGCTGGATCAACCGGACCGCCTCGTGGCCGGGCAGAAGTTGCGTGTGCCCGCGACCGCGGACGTTCCGTAAGCCGACCGGAAAGGAGTCACGTCATGTTTGTGTTCGCGAATCTCACGAAAGAGCACATCAAGGCCGTCCAGGAATTCGAGTACGCCGAGAGCATCCGGCTGCTCGCCCTGAAGGAGGTGTGCATAGAACCGGATCTGCTCCCCGCCGATAAGCTCGCTGGCTTGAACGAACTCGAGCAGAAACTCGGAGTATGCCTTCTTGCTGTGCGTTGACGTGCGCCATTTTCCCCCTTTGAAGGGGGAACTGAGGTGACTTCGCGGTCTCGCATAAGTTACCAACATGATGACTCACTACACCAAATCCAAGATTCGGAAGAAAGGTGTCCTCGAATGAAGAGACGGATGGTCGCTTTCCTGATCGTGCTCGCCTTGGCGGGATTCGCAAGAGCCCAGACGATCGAGTGGAGCTACTCGATCGAAGCGCCCGCAGCCGCACCAACCTTGTTCCCGAGTGCGGACCAGCCGTCGGGCGTGGTCGTCACGGCCGGGACGTCCGTGATACGCCTGGACGGCAAGGGGACGGAAGTATGGAAATCCGTGCAGCCCGCGCGGGTGGCAACGCCGGCTACCGTGGCCGACATCGACATGGATGAGTCCGTGGAATCCGTGGTTGCGCTTTCGGACGGGACTGTCGTGTGCCTGGATCAGCAGGGACAGGTCCGTTGGACCCACGCGTTTGAAACGCCCGCAGGAGGCTTCAAGGTGCTTGTCGCCGCCGACCTGACGCCGAACCGTGGTCTTGAGATCCTCGCGGGGTTTGACGACGGCTGGCTGAACTGCCTGAGCGCGCGCGGCGAACTGCTCTGGCGGTTCTTCGGGGACCGGTTTCGCGTGGGCGTCATCGCGGTCGGTTGCGTGGACGGAGACAAAGCTTCGGAGATCGTGTACGGCACGGACAATGGACACATCTACTGCCTCGACTCGTTCGGGCGCGTGCAATGGCGACATACGGAGCTGGCCCCCTACGGACGCTCCGGGCCGAACCTGGCCGATCTCAACGGTGACGGCAAACCGGAGGTCCTGATCACGCGGAGCAACGTCGGCAACGCCACGTGCCTCATGGCGCTCGATGCCGTTACCGGCGCGTTTCTGTGGAGGACGAAAGACGTGATGCAGGGATACGTCTCGAACGCGGTGGTTGATCTCGACAGCGACGGTCTCTTCGAGGTGCTTCACGGGGACAAGGGGAACAACCTCTATTGCGAGAATGCCGACGGTAGCCGGCGTTGGCAGACCGAGCTTGGCGGACATGGGCTGTTCTGGGCGCCAGCCGTGGCGGACATTGACGGAGACGGTCAACCCGAGATCATCGCCTGCATGCGCGGAGCGGACCCTAGGACAAAGGCGACGGGTTGGGTAGTGGCGGCGAATGGCGCGATCAAGTCCGAGTTGAAGCTCGGATCCGGCGCGAACGCGACGCCCGCCATCGGCGATATCGATGGGGACGGCCACCTTGAAGCCGTCATCGGCTCGGAAGGACCGAACCAGATCCAAGCGTTGACCTGGAATGCAGCCGGGCGCGTTGGCTGGCCATCGTTGCGCGGGAGCTCGCGGATGACCGGCGCCACCGCGAACGGCAATGTACAGGAAGGCGGCATGCCGGGGCCTGGCACCGAATCAGCGCCCCACGCCCTGCTGGATATGCGGCCCGTGGGCGAGATGGGGATCGAATCCGGCGATATTGTCTGGGGCGACAGTTCGTGGCGGGTGTCCTGGCAGGACCCGGTCCCGGAGAACGCGTTCCTTGAAGTGGTCGTCATATATGCGGCCTTGCATGATGAGACCCGAATCATTGATCTGAGGGCCGGGGCCACGTCGGCGGCGGTCCCCGTGCGATTCGTCGGCGATGAAGCGGCCCAGGTGGTCATTCATCTGCATACTACGGATTCCAGTACACCCGCTCTTGTGGGCGTGCGCGAGGCCGTTCCGCTACCCCCGGATTTCTGTCGTTTCGATGAGGTTGCCCAGCGTTGCGAGAAGGCCGCGAAGGCGGGAGAGGAGAAACGTGCCGATACGACGCCTCTGTTGACGCGCATGGCGATGCTCCGCGCCGAACAGGACGCGATCCGAGCGCTGGCATCATCGAAAGCTTCAGCGGTAACCCTGGCCGAAAAAGCCAACAAGCTGCGCGCGCACGCGGCCGCACTCGATGCATTCGCAGGCGCACTCGGCGATTTCTGGAGCAAGGGCGGCGCCGGCGGTTTCGTCTGCTGGCAGGACGCAAACCCGTGGGATCCCTTTGACCCCGAAGCGATACCTGAGACGCTCGATACGGATGCGCCGTTGACGATCCGCGCGTTCGGCAACGAGTTCGAACACGCGGTGCTGACCCTTCGCAACGTCACCGCCGCGCCGTTCGATGTCCGCTGCACGTTCGCCGATCCGTGGCCCAGGCAGACGCGCCCGCTCGAACCAGAACCGGCGAAGCACGTGACCTTGCGCCGGGTCGTGCCCGTGGCGGCGGTGCTGCATGACCGGGTCTTCGACGCATTGCCGGAACTCGACGCGTCGCGCGCCTTAACGTTGCCGCCCGAAGAGGCGCGCCAATTGTGGCTCACCGTGGACACGCGCGGCCTCAAGCCAGGAACGCACGAGCTTACGCTCTACCTCGGCAGCCTGACGAAGCCGGCCACGTTCCGCGCGATTCCCGTGCGGATCGAGGTGCGGCCCATCGAGCTTCCCGAGGACGTGTTCGCGAAGATCAATTGGTGCAGCTTCAGCTTCGGAGAAACGTCGGACCAAGCGCGTAAGGACATGATCGAGCACGGCATTTCAGTGATATACGGTCCGCCCCTGCCGTCGATCCCCGTGGCTGTCTCGGGAATCCGCGAGGGTGAAATCGACTGGGCTGAGTTTGACCGCAATCTCGCGCGCGTACCGGCGCATTTCACGCTGCTCTGGAGCGGTCCGCCGTCCTGCAAATGGTGGCATGACGCCGCGCCCGCGGAAGATAGCCCGGAGTACCTCGCCGGATTCAAGACGAGCATTCAGGAACTGGCGTCGCACCTTTCCGCGAAGGGGTTTGACTATCGGCAGTGGGCCTTCTATCCCATTGACGAGCCGTGGAACACGGGCTTCACCCAAGTACCTCAACTGAAGCGCTTCTGCCAACGAGTGAAGAACGCGGACCCGAAAGCTCAGGTGTACGCCGATCCGGCGGGACTTGTGCGCGTGGAATACCTCAATGAGTTCAAGGGTCTGATCGACATCTGGCAACCCGAGATGAACCTGCTAAAACGCGATCCGGCGCTCCTAGAGTGGTTTCATAAGAACGCAAAGCGGCTGTGGGCCTATGAGGCGCCCGGCCCCGCGAAGGACCTACTGCCGCTCGGACACTACCGCGCATTCGCATGGTTCGCAATCAAGTTCGGGCTCGAAGGCGCGGGCTACTGGGTCTATCGCGGCGAGGACAACTGGTGGGCCTCAACGGATACGGACCACTCCGCCGTTTATCAAACCAATGATCAGGTGACGCCGTCCCGGCGCTGGGAAGCCGACCGTGACGGCGTCGAAGACTTTCGCGCGGTATACGTGTTGCGCGAGGAGATCACGAAGGCCCGCGCGGCCGGACGAAAAGAAGACGCGGATCGCGCGGAGGCGCTCATTGACGAGGCGGCCGGGAAGATCGTGGGTTGGCAGATCGGATCGATCGACGAGATCACACGCATGACGCGCGACTATGAGATCGATTTCAATCTATTCCTCGAATATCGAGAGCGCATCGCACACGAGATTCTCGCGCTTAGGAACACGAAGTAGCGGCGAAAGACAAGGGGTTGCAGCCCCTTGTCAAGCTCATTGCGGAAAATTCATCGATGTTGTAGACTGCAACACGCGGTACGGGTTCTTGTAGTGTTGGCAACGGATTCTTGGTACAGAAGGAGGAAAGTAATCATGAAACGCACATCGAGAGGTTTCACTTTGATTGAGTTGCTGGTGGTCATCGCCATTATCGGTATCTTGGCGGCCATCCTGCTGCCGGCTTTGTCGCGGGCGAGGGAGGCTGCGCGCCGGTCAAGCTGCCAGAATAACTTGAAGCAGTTCGGGCTCGTGTTCAAGATGTACGCGAACGAGGCGAAGGGCCAGAAGTTCCCGCCCATCGGCGATCCTATGGGGACATGTCCAAATAACGCGGATCCGTCCGCATACGTCGGTTTCGTCGGTTGCCCTGACGGAGCCGCCATTTACCCGGAGTATCTCACGGACATGAATATCTGGATGTGTCCGTCCGACGGGGACAATTTCCAGGCATTCTACTCCGGAGGCCCTTACGGCACGGGACTCTTCAACGACGCCCAGGGCCACCCCATCACCGCATGCTTCGATGGCATCAGCTACAACTATTTGGGCTGGGCGATCACGACGGACGATGAGGTGACGCAGGCTTCAGTAGCCGTGGCCCAACTGCTGGGCGGTGTCATTTCCCCCGACCAGGATGCCTCTGTCGAAGATCGCACCTTCTACCGGCTGCGCGAGGGCATCGAGCGGTTCTTCATTACCGATATCAACAATCCGGCCGCCTCGGCGAAGGCACAGAGCGAGATCCCCGTTCAATGGGACTGGTTGGGCCTCGTGCCTTCCTCGTTCAACCATATACCGGGCGGCTGCAACGTCCTCTATATGGACGGTCACGCGGAATTTATCCGCTATCCGGGCAAATTCCCTGTTTCGCCAGTATTCGCCGAGTTGGCCACCGTGGTTGCCGCATTATAACGGCGGCGGTGCGTCATGAAAGACAAGGGGTTGCAACCCCTTGTCTAACCGCTTACTCGTCACCTAGAGGTACGGCGGCTGCCAGAGATCGCGGATATCGTTGATGTGGAGCTTGGCCATCGCGAGCCGTTCGAGTCCGAGGCCGAAGCCGAACCCGCTCACGGTATTCGGATCGAAGCCAGCCTGCTTCAGCAGATCGGGGCGAACTATGCCGCAACCGGCAATTCTGAGCCAGCCGTTCGAGATCTTCACGGAGGCGTGATGGCTCTGAACCGTGAAGGTGAACTCGCCGTCCAAACGCTCCCAGCGGATCTCGATGGAACCGACCGCGGCATGCACCGCCCTTGCGAAAGTAGCCTTCATCGTTTCGAGGTCCACTCCTGGTTCGATGCAAAGGACATCGAGTTGGTGGTACACCCGTAGTCGGATCCGGTCCTCCTGTTGCACGCCTGGACGGAACACGCGGCCCGCGGCGATGATGCGCACCGGCGGCGTGCGGCCACGCATGGCCAGCACGGTCGCCGTGGTCATCTCCCTCCGCAGCACATGGCCGTCATCCACGTGATACACGTGCTCGGGGTTCCCGCCGATCGCGACGAAGTCGAGCCGGTCGAGGATTTCCTCATCGGCGATCGTTTTGTACTCTGGTAACGCGGCCAGGACGGCGTCTCGCACCTGACGCACCGGGTGGTTCTCGATATCGAGCGGACGCGGCATCGCAAGCAGCTCCGCGACGATCTTTTTCGAGAAGCGTTCATCCGGCGCATGATGTTCGAGCGTTTCCTTCACCATGTTCATCAACCTCCCTTTCATTCGGTTTCGTGCATCGTGAAGGCGCTTCTTGACGGTGGTGACCGGCACCTCGAGGAAATCCGCGATCTCGTTCTGCGAATAGCCGTCGATGTAGAACAGCGTTGTCACCGTTCGCTGATGCTCCGGCAGGCTTCGCAGAACGGCGAGCACCTCGTCGTGCATCTCGCGCGTCGCCGCGGCCTCATCGGGCCGGGGCGCGTTCGAGGCCGCGCCGGTGTGCTCGTCGAGGGTCTCCGTATGGACGCGCTTCCGGCGTGTGACGCGATCGCAATGCTTGAAGACGATCCGCCGCAGTACGCACGGAAACGCGGCAGGCTCACGAAGCCGCGGCAGCGTGATGTATGCCTCGACAAACGCCTCCTGCGTGACCTCCTCTGCCAGATGGAAGTCGCTCAAGATCGCATAGGCGTACCCGCAGGCCATGTCTTGAAACCGCCGGACCACGCGTCCGTAGGCATCGACATCGCCCCGCTGCGCCCGCGACAACTCGTCAACCAACTCCGTCATGGCCGCCACCCGTACCGTCCAACACCTTCTGTAAGTATAGTCCCTCTTTCCCAGCAAGAGGATACCCAGTGTGCAATATGGGATTTGTGGTGGCCTATGCTTTCTGGGGCAGCGGGAGCGAGGCCGCAAGACAGGCCATGAGTGAGGCGGAGGAGGCTAGAAGGACGGTGTAGGTCCAGGGGATTGGTTGTGCGAAGGCCCATTCGCAGACGGATGTGGTGAGGAAGCCCGCGATGAGACCGAAGACAACGCCGTTGCCCGTCAGGCGGTTTCGGAAGAAGGTGAAGACGGTGAAGACGCCTATGAGGCCGCCGTTGACGTAGTTCATGGAGCCCATGCAGAGTGCGAGGAAGTCGGGATGACGTTTTTCGAGGCCCATGAAGAGGATTGCGAAACATACCATGATCAGCAGGGAAAACGCGGACCAGTAGCGTCCGGGTTTGGTGGAGTTGGCCAACGATTTCCAGATGGCTCCCGTCGAGTGGATCGTGGAATCGAGCGATGACATCGCGGCGGCGGCGAGGAGTACAAGAAAGACGCCCTTCAGGAGGGGGACGTTGCCGCGCATGACGAAGTCGGCCAGCGGTGATTTGGCGTTGAGGCCGGTTTCGCCGGTGAATTGAAGGAGATAACCGACCATCAGGTAGATGCTGATCAGGAAGGCTGCGCCGAACCCGGAGAGGATCATCGAGCGTCGCGCGGAGCGGAAGTTTCGCGTCGATAGTATGCGTAGAAGCAGGTCCTGGTCGGCCCCGTGGGAACCGATTGACAGGACGACGCCTCCAAGGAACAGCACGGGGGAAAAGGTGTAGTTGGAGGGATCCCAGTCGAAGAAGGAAGGTACGCGCATGGCGTCGGCGGGGATCTGCCGCGCGAGAAAGAAAGCGAGAAACAGGCCGGTCCCGACGATGAGCACACTCTGGATCTGATCCATCGCGACGACGGCGCGGAGTCCGCCGGTAAGACTGTACGCGGCTACGCAAGCGGCCACGATGAGGATCCAGAGGACGGTCGGGCCGCCGAGGATCTGGTGGAGGGCGTATCCGCCGATGAAGTAGCGGACTCCCCCGGAGATGTATTTTGCGAGAAGGTAAGCGCTTTCGAGAACGCGGTGATGCGAGCTTATGGTTTGGTAGATCGTCAGGCGTGAGGATTCGTATAGCGCGCGCAGGTAGAACAGGGCCACGATAGTGCGGCCGACAATGTATCCGAGGAGCAGCCACACGAGAATGTACCCGCCCTTCAGGCCCGCGGCGGGGAACACGACCGTCGTCGCGACCGATGTTTCCGAGGAAACGACCGAGAGAAACGCTTGGAGTGCGTTTAGTCGCTTGGCCGCGAAGAAATACTCGGCATCCTCCGGCTTGCTTCGCATGGTCATGGTAATGAGGATGACGGTCCCCAGATAGAGCGCGACGGGCGTGAGGAACAGTATGTTAGCCATGAGATCCGATGCAGCGCGAATAGTTCTTTTCTAGGGCTTAGGATAAGCTAGATTGTGGCGGGTACACAAACGTGGAGATGCGAGAGGTACTCGTTCAACCACAAAGAACGCAGAGAAAACAAAGACAATAAGAGACATGCGATGAACACGCTGTGGTCAAGCGAAAGGGGTCACCGTTTCTTGTATCGGAGGACGAGGGTAGCGTTTCTGTATGGTATTCGCAGTTGGAGATCGGAGGTGAGTTCATGGCCGCTAAGAGTGCGTGTAGTCTTCTCGCCTTTCCCGTCGATGGTTACAACGTTGTATTGGGCTGAAGGGTCTATTCCATTTAGGCCCAAGATCAGGCCGAGGTAGTTGCAGTCGGCGCGGCGGAAGGCGAGCACGAGGCCTTCATTCAGATCAGGCCGGTGAAGTTGGTATGCGACGAATGCTTCGGGCGACAGCGTGCACGGCGTCAACGCGTAGAAATCCCCATACCAGTATTTCTGGTTGTCTTTGGCCTCTTCAATGAGCCGTTTCGCGCGCTCCGCGTGGAAATCCGGATTGAGGTAGTCGAATTGGCACAGCAGGCCGCCCGTCGAGGCGCTGGGGGCTTCGTAGGACTCCGCTGAATGCCACGGCGCATTATGATTTGTGCCTAGCAACTTTGCATGACCGGGGGCCGGAGCTTCTTCAGCGTCGCTGGAGAGATAAATCCGGTCGTTCCAAACAGGCTTGTTGAACGGGATGTTTTCTCTCGCTGCGTTGCCAGACGGTTGGCCGAGATTTGCGTCAAATGGAGAGATCGTCGCGGGGGCAGTTTTGTAGGGGTCAAAAGGTCGATTTGTCCCGGCGGACCGAACGTTTTTTCAGGCGAAAGCTCTTGAATACTAATTGGTTATGGACGCGCGTGAGGCGTATGCAAGTGGAATGCGTTGGGCTAATAAGTAAAGGGTGTTGAACTGAGGAGTGAGATTAGGGCGATGGCAGACTGGCTGAAAAAGATTGCAGATTGGGGGTTGCGGGCAGGGAACCGAAAGGGCGCCGGCAAGGCACGTACCGCGGAGACGTTTCACACCGTTTCGGTCGCGGAGGATGTCTCTCCGTGGAGCGGCATGCTTCGGAGTTTCGTGCCGCTTCCCAATGAGACGCCTTTTTTCATGCTGGAGGTCTACCGTTTTTTGAGGGACGCGATTCCAGACGTTTCCGACGCGATCTGGACGTGGAAGCGGCTTTGCCAGACGGGGTACGACATCGAGATCGTGAAGGCTTCTTCCGAGGTGGCGAAGCGGCGAGCCGAGAGGTTGCTCCGCGAACTGGACCAACGTGTCAACGGCGGGGACCGTGGGATGGACGGTTTGCTTGACGTGTTGCTCGGCTCGCTTTTCACGTATGGCGCGGCAGCTTTGGAAATAGTTCTTTCTCAGAGTCGTGAGTCGATCTGGGACGTGATTCCGGTTGACGTGTGGACGGTGCGATTCAAGCGCGAGCACGGGATTCTTCAACCGTATCAGATTCATGACGGGGAGGAGATACTGCTGCCCGCGGAGCGGTTTGTTTACGTGGGCATGGATCGTGACGGCACGAATCCTTATGGGCGCTCGATGCTGCGTTCGATTCCATTTGTGATCAAGATTCAGCAGCGGCTCATGGAGGACATGGCGAAGGCGACGCATAACGCTGGATGGACGAAGCTGCACGTCAAGTACAGGCCTGAGGAGCGCCAACGGGGCGAGTCTTTGGAGTCCTATGCGAGGCGCATCGAGGGGAACTTCGACCACTTGCGTACGAAGCTGAGCGGTCTTGAGACGGACCAAAACCTGGTTACGTATGACAACGTGGCGGTGGAGATGGTGCGCGGGGACCAGCATTCGCAGGTGTTCTACGACAACCACAAGGCGATTGAGGAACAGGTGATCACGGGGATGCACTTGATGCCTATCCTGCTCGGCCGGAACTACGGTACGACTGAGACATATGGGACGGCGCAGTTCGAGATCATCAATCGCCAGGTTGAAGGGGTGAATCGCAGCCTCAAACGCATTTTGGAGCGGTTGTATAACTTTGAGTTGGCGCTGATGTGGGGTGAGGCGCAGGCACGGGTACACATGCGGACAAATCGGACGGTGGACGTTTTGAAGGAGGCGACGGCCCGCGGACGTGAGATCGCGAACGCGGTGGCGTTGCGCGATGCGGGATTTCTGGATCAGGAATCGGCTGGGAAGTTGCTCGGAATCAGTGGTTAGCGGCTGGTGGCTGGGCGGAGCAGTCCGCTGACGCCCAGCCACCAATCACTAACCACCAAAGGAGGTGTGTTGATGGAATTAGAACCGTTTGTATTCAGTCATGAGGGCGCCCTTGTGGGAATGCGCGAGCATCCTTCGTCGTCGGTGGACGGCGAGGACGTGACGGGCGGTGTGAATCGTTTTGCTTTGCGTCCGTTGAAGGCGGACGAGTTCGTGGTGTTCACGCTCGATCTGTGTCACAACCAGGTTGATCGGCACTTCAGCCGGTTTCCGGAGGAGGAACTGGAGAAGATAAACAGGATGGTGCCGGGGCGACCGCTCATGGAGCGTCACGATCTGCGAGGAACGCTTCCACGGGGAACGTTCTTCCGTTCGGGACTGCACCGAGACGGTGAAAGGCTGTGCGTGCGTCCTGATGTGTACGTGCTTCGGACGAAGGACAACGCGGACTTCATTTTCAACATCGAGGGCGGGGTATATCGCGAGACGTCGATAGGGTTTTCTTTCCGGACGCCGGAGTGTTCGGTTTGCGGACGGGACTTGCGCACTTGCGATCACGTGCCGGGGCGCTCGTACGGCGAGGCGGTGTGTCACTACGTCATGCGCGAGGTGATAGATGTGATTGAGGGATCGGTGGTGCCCTCGGGTTCGCAAGGGACGGGTTTCGTTGCGCAGGAGCGGGCGCAATCGCTTGCAAAGGCATTGGACAACGCGCGTCAGCTTCAGCACCGTCCGATCGAGTTGTGGACGAAGCGTCTTTGGGAAGAAGAGTGAGGCTGTAGGTTTTGGGCCGAAGTAAGAAGGATTGGAGTGGTTATGCGTAAACGGATCGCGTTAGTCGGGATTTGCTGTCTGGGGCTGCTGGCGATTGGGTCGCACCCGCGATACTTGGAGGAGCTGCGGATTGGCGGTGGGTATGGCGATGGGGTTGACGGCGGGGCGGATTTTGACAACTCGGGCAACATCGCAGCGGATGGGAGTGTGAAGGCCACGGGCGGATTTGAGGCCGGAAAGGACTCGACGGTTCGCGGAGTCGTCACGGCGTGGGATGGCGCCGGGGGGAACGCGCCAGGCTCGTTGAAGCTTGGGTCTACCAACGGGACGGTTGGCTACTTGTTCATGTCGAATGATCGTTCGGGGTTGCGTCTTCACAGTTCCTTACCGATATCCGATACCGACGGCGAATGGTTGAAAGCGAAGACGGTCACGGATCTGAGTTCGCCGCCGGCGATTGGGGCAACAACGCCAAACAGGATCAAAGGAACCACGGGGGAATTCACGGGGGCGCTGACGGCAGGATCGGCAAGTAACGCGGTCACGATTGGTACGTCCTGCAACATGACTGCACCGCCGGCGGTTGGCGGAACAACGCCTAACACGGCACGATTCAGTAGTCTCGGACTAACTGGTTATGCCTGGACATCCGGGGCTGAACTGGTCAAGCACTATGATCGTCATCTCTCATTCACGTCTTCGGGTGGTTGGTACGAGATTTGCCGGATGGACATGGGCGCGGCGGCGCAATGGGCGAGCCTGGGGATGCTAATAACCATCACTCCCCGCGAAGGGAGTGCGCTAGGCAATGTCAACGCATTCATCGGCCTCCAGAAACCTGGTACGTCATCGTACAGCACCAATTACAGTGTCTGGGGCGCCAGAAACACATACAACATCAAGATCCGGGACATGGGCAGCAACATATACCAAGTCTGGGCATATGGGGTCGCGTATAGCAACTGCAAAGTGCAGGTTTCCTACAACGAAACGGCGGCGGGCCTCGTTGATTTCAGCAGTTTTGGCGTTGCGGGCAGCGGCGGCTCCTCTGATGTTGCGCAGAATATACCGTACACGTTCGGACAGAATGTTAGCGCTGATGGCTACCTGACCACCGTTGGCGGTGTGCGCGTTGGCGGTACGAGCGATCCGGGAACGGGTAACCTGGTTGTCGCGGGAGACGCCACGCTGGAAGGAGGGGATCTTGTTGCGGGGACGGCGGGCGCGACGCGCGGGACGGTGACGATTTACCGCGGCGCGGGGACAACGACGCCGGGCATTCTGAAGCTCGTATCGCCGAATGGGACGACTCACTATTTCTTTGCCGAGGACGATGGGACGCTGAAGGTTCACAATGCGCTTCCGTCGAGCAACTCGAACGGCATCGAAATTGGGTCGCAATTCAGTTCAACGATCACGACATTCACGGCGGATGACACTTCGCCGAGTGTGAGCGCGGGCCTGCTTTTCCGCGTGCCGGGGACATGGACCGCCGGTAACAACATCACGATGTTCGACGACGGGATCGCGGGTCAACAGATCGTCGTCATTGGCGGTGATGCGGATTGCGCGGTCGTGGACGGGCTTCACGTGAAGCTGGCGGGGAATTGGACCGGGGCGGCGGGAAAGACGCTGAGCCTAGTGTTTGACGGCATGGATTGGTTCGAAACGGCAAGGGCGGACAACTAGGAGGTGACGGCTGATGTGGTTGGGATTGTGGGGAGGCGGCACGCGGTGGTCGAGATTATGGGCGTTGGCGGTTGGCGGGCTGTTGGTCTCGTGGGCGGTGGTGTTGGCAGGCGCGGTGACGACGGAACACGTCGCTGGGCAGACTGAGGCGCGTTTTTCGGATCCGGAGCGTGTGCAGTTATTCCTGGACAACCATCCCGATGCGGCGGTGAAGCTACTGGAGAGCGTGCTTTCGCAGGAACAGGCCGCGGCGCTCGAGAAAGCGATGTTTCCGGAGCCGAGCGAGGATGAAAAACGCAGCGCATATGAGACGGTCCAGGCCACTTTGAAGCGGATTGGGCTCGGGGCGGACGATGCGCTGCAGCAGACTGTCTCGGCACGCATTGAATCGCTCGGAAAGGCTCGGCCCGAAGGGGAAACGCCATGAAGGATGAAGGGGAATGCCGTCGATATGAGCGGGCGTGTGCAGTGCAGTTCGAGAGCTTTCGAGATGATCTGCGCGAGTTGAAGGAGCGTGTGCGCCGTCTTGAAACAACGATCGAGCGCGGCGCGATGTTACTGGTGGCGAATCTGGTGGGAATCGTGATTACGCTGGTGCAGCAGTTGGTCCGTTAGCGAGGCGCGGCAGGGTCGAACACGAAAGGGAGTGGCGATGTTTTGGAGAGTGATTTGTGAGCAGCGTGCGGCAACGCCGGAGTTGTCGCAGGTGGATGGCCGGTTTGTCCTGCATCGGCATGTTGACGAGCTTGGGCCTCACTTGGATCTTCGGCTAGAACAAGACGGGTGTCTTGTCGGCTGGCGCATCGAGGGGGACTCCTTGGACGGGGAACCCTGGGCAACGAAGAAGGGGCGCCATCCGGTCTCGTGGCTTGAAGGGAATAGCGAGGCCCGCCAGGTCGATGCCGGGGTCTACGCTTGGCTGGAATGCGGCCCCGAACGGCGTGTGGTTGTGTTGCGCGGCCGCGACGGCGCGCGGCAGATCCGGATCGAGCATGAACTGAGTGCGCCGGTGTCGATGGTGCGGTCGGTATGGGACGCAATTCGGTCGACGGGGTCACGTCCGGAAGATGCTGGGCGGCTTATCGTTGACGGCGTCACTGCCCGTCGGCGAGCGATCGAGCGTCTATGCGGGCTGGGTCGGGAGATGGACGGGACGGCCTTTGACGATGGCGTCTGGCGGCGGATCCTGGCTGGGCTTGAGTTGGAGGAGATCCATGCTCAACTGCGGGCGTTCGAGGTCCGCTTTGACCGGAAGTATCCGCCAAGCCCGGTGTCGCGTCCGGAGCGATTGCCTGAGACGGAGGCCGACAGCTCGGCATATGGCCGGCGCACGGAAAGCGCAATGGAGATCGTGCGTGAGTAGCAGGAAGCGGGAAGTTCGGTAGAAGACAACAAGACGGAACCGCGGGACAGTGGTTTCGCGGCGGAGGGCGGGTGTTCCCGCCCGGGTCAGGAGGATGAAAGCAATGGCACTTGGAGATGTGGGTGGTGTTGTCACGGAGTTGGTGATCACGTGTCAGACGCCGGCGTCCGGCGAGTTGAGTATCGAAAAAGGGGACGCGGTTAAGCTGACGGCCAACTACACGGTGACGAATGGGACGAATGATGAGGACGTGGTCTTGGGGCAGGCACTGGCTGGCGTTGCTGCGAATGACGAGATCATTCCGGTGAAGGTGCGCGGCGTGTGCATCTTCGAGTACACGGGGACGACGGCGCCGACTGTCAACGGCGTTGCGGGTGTTGTGGCTTCGGCGACGGCGGGGAAAGTGAAGCCGCCGGCGTCGGGCAATGGCAAGGGAATCAACCTGAAGGTGGACGCGACGAACAAGTTGGTCCACGTGTTGCTGTAGGAGGCAGAGAGAAGATGGTTTACCAGGATGGCGTTGTGAAGGAACGGGTGAAGTTCCTGAGTCAGGAGCCCGAACGGCTTCGAGCAGTTCGCGGACGTGAGTTGTATGAGACGTTGGGACAGCTCGGGCTTGGACATGGTCAGTTCTTCCGCGCTTTGGGGACGAACTTGCAGGACTACTGCGCGCAGGAATTCGGCGTGGACGTAAACAAGCTGACGGTGGAGCGGTTCTTCCTGTCGGATGCGAATGCGAAGTGGCTGTTCCCGGACATCGTGCGCGAGGCGGTGGTTGCCGGCATGAAACGGAAGCCGGTGTACCCGTCGGTGATTGTCCGCGATGAGCACATCGAGGGGACGGCGTATGACATTCCGTACGTTACGGAATCGGACACGGAAGAGGAGATGCGGGCGGTTGTGGAAGGAGCCGCGATCCCCGAGTCGGAGATTTCGTATGGAGATCGGGTCATCCGTCTGCGGAAACTTGGGCGCGGGGTTGTGGCGTCGTATGAAGCGATCCGGCGGATGTCGGTGGACGTGTTGCGCGTGCATCTCCAGCGGATCGGAGAGCGCTTGGGTCGTTCGTTGGATGAACGGGTGGCGAGCGTGTTGGCGTACGGAGACGACTCCGGCGTGGCGAGCGCGCCGGTGACTGTGAACACGGCGACGCAGAGCGCATGGGTGTATGGCGACATCGTGAATGGGTTCATGAAGCTCACGCTGAGCCATTACTTCACGCCGACGCACGTGCTCGCGAACGCGGACCTGTGCAAGACGCTCCTTGGGCTGACGGAACTCAAGGAAGCGGGGCTGTTCGACTTCGCGAAGACTGGGAACCTGCCGACGCCGCTTGGTATGCGGCTGGTTCCGATGGAAGGGCAGCCGGATAACAAGCTGACGGTTCTGGACGCGGGGTACGCGGTGACGAAGCTGACGGAACAGGATCTGCTGGTGGAAAGCGACAAGTTGATCAACCAGCAGTGGGACCGGACGTACCTGACGGTCGTCACGGACTTCGCGATTCTCTATCCGAAGGCGCGTGTCGTCGTTCAGAGTGACTGGACGTAAGGGGTGAGGCGTCGTTCGCGACGCATGGCTCTCGGACCGGAAAGGGGACGGCGCAGGGCGCCGTCCCCTCCAGAAGAAGGTATGAGCTTATGTCGAGTTTTGCTACGGAAGACGACGTTCGATTGAAATTTCAGTTGAGTGACACGGTGCTGGTTCCGTCGGCGCTTGTTGCGGCGAGTATTGACGATGCCCACGCCGAACTGTTGCGGGTCCTGGATCCGTCGCATGTTTCAGAACCGCCGGACGACAGCCTTGTCATGGGTGAGGTGATGCTGGCGGGAGCTCATCTGCTTCGTTCGCTTGCGTCGAAGGACGCGTTCGAGCAGAAGCAAGTGGTCATCGGAAACCAGCGCATAGATGCCGGGAAACGGTTCGGCGCACTTACAGCGATGGCTTCGCTTGCAGAGCAGAACGCATGGTATCTCCTGGAGGCGTACCTGGTGGATCGGCCCGCACGGCCGCCGCTGTCGGCAACTGATACGACGGCGGTCTTGGGGGAGGAGTGAGAAGTGGGGATTACCCTGGGGAACGTGACGTTTGATCCGGCGCACACGACGGTGCGAGAGAAGTACGAGGAAGTGGGCGGGCGTGACGCGCGCAGAATTGTCATTTCGGGTCTCGTAGTGGGCGAAGGATCCATGGATGGGATCGAGTCCGCCTTGGACGCGATCATGACCGCAGCCTCCGAGGACGGGGTCGAGACCGAATTGTCGCTGCGAAGCGGTCGCCGGCTGTGGGTTCAGCGCGCGTCTTTCAGCCGAGAGGTGTCGAAGGACGGTCTTGTGGGTTCCTTTGTGCTCGAGGTTGATGCGAGGGATCCGTTTGAAGAATCGACGACAAGCGGGTCTGTCTTGTGGTCCGTTACGGCTTCGGGTGATGCGAGATCGATCTCGAACGTGGGAAACGCATTTTCGGCGCCGACGATCTCGCTCGTTGCGGACGGGGATGTTGTGGGTCCGGCGTTCAGTGACGGGGTTCGAAAGGTCACCTACCTGGGGACGGTGCGCAACGGTGAGACACTGGTTTTCAACGGTTGCACGGGCGTCGTCACATTGGAGGGAGAGGACGTAACGCCCTACACGGAGGGCGTCTTTCCGCGGATCGCCGTAGCGGGGGGCGAACTGACGTACACGGATGACGTTGGGAGTTCTCACAGGGCCTCGGTAACAGTGACGACACGAGATCGGTGGTGGTAGGGATGGATTATCGGATCGAGATATTCGACACGTCTGGGCGGCGGGTGGCGTCGTATGACGATGTTCCGTTGATCGAGGCGGTGCGCTCGATGCCGGGCGATCCGGATCGAATCCGGGGGATTCTGCCAGGCAAGGTCACGGATCTGAGCCACGGGTATCGACTGCGCGTGTCCTTGGATGGCGAGGTTTTCTGTGAGGCGTATGTTACCGCGATCCGGCCGCAGTGGAGCGACACGAGGAAACTGATCCTCGAGCAATACGTGATGTTTCATGAGGTATTCGAGTTCGAGGCTGAATGGCCGGCGCTGGACGTCAATACCACGGTGTCGCGCGGATACACGAACCGTTCGATCGGTTCGATGGTGAAGAGCGTGATCAATAGCGCCCTCGGGCGGATTCATTACCGGATCGCGCACGAAGCGTATCCGGACGGAGCGCAGTTGGAGTATGCGAAGTTCCTGGCGAGGAAGACGGCCGAGAATGAACTCGAAGTGGGTGGCATCTCGGAGGGACAGTGGGTAGGCGGCAGTCGGATCGACGCGAGCGGGGCCTACGCCAAGGACGGGGATACCATCGCCGGCCTTGTCGTCGACGGGGTCGCATGGCCCGACGTGCGAATGCTGATGATTGACTCGGAAGAGACATCGCTTAACCCACATACGTTCGTGCGGCACCCGGAAACGGCCACGTGGACGGAGGAACAGTATGCCGCCAGCGGGTACAAGCTTAGGGCTGAGGCGGCGAAGAGTGCTTTGCAGGAACTGATCGATGCGAAAGGCGTTGACTACATCGAGTTGAATCCGCATCGCGGATCGAGTGGGGCGTTTGACGATCGGGTTGACGCCTACGGACGGTACGTCGGGCTTGTGTTCGGCGGCGGGGAATGTTTCAACGCGGCGCAGGTGGAGTGCGGCCACGCCGACGTGTACCTGTACCAAGACGGCAAGTATCATGTTTCCGAGATGGAATTGAAGGACTTCTTCTCGTACGTGGGGGTCAACACGGGTTCCGTCGAGGAGACTGCGGAAACGCTGACGGAGCTCGATGTGGCGGGGGGCGTACTGGAGGCGCTCACAGCTCTGGCTTATGCCGCAAACGGCTTCGTCTGGACGGTGGAACCCGATTGCGCCGTTCGCTTCTACCGCGCGGATCAGGCGGACCGAGTGTTCTTCTTTGATCCGGCGCGGATGGGGATTGGGCTGGGATCCGATTCCACCCGAATGGCAAACATCCTTTACTTCCAGGGAAACCCGGTTATTTCGGCGCTGAGCCAGACGTACTATCGCGAGGCGAGTATTGACGCATACCAGGACCGCATCCGTAGCCTTAACTACTTCTCGATTTCGTTCGAGGACGATGCGGACAAGCTGGTGTTGGGCGTCTTCAATGATCTGGCGTACCCGGAGCCGTGCGGCTTCGTACAGTTCTTTCAGGGTGACGCCGGCGTTCGGCTCGGAGATATCATCGAAGTGCGTGATGGGCCGCTGTGCCGGCTGGAACGCGTGGTCGCGGGTGAGTGGGATGACCGCTTCACAGGGAGGCTGGTGGGTCGCATTCAGCGCGTACTGCACCGATTCACGGGGAAGCACGTGAGCACGATTGTGTGGTTGACGTCTCCGTTCCGGTCGGTCTTGGAGCCGCTAAGCTTCATGGTTCGAAGCCAGGAATCCGCGGCAAACCTGTACCGATTCCGCCTGGATGAAGTCACGGTAGGTCTGGACATGGGTTATCACCTTGATTAGGTCCGGTGGTTGAGCGGCCGGCCCTTGGAGGACAACATGGCAGTTAAGGGACTTGGATACACAAAGACGACATGGGCGTTTCAGGAGCGCCCTATCGGGTCGTCGAAGCTGAACTCGTGGGACGATCGTATTGAGGCCGCACTCGAGCTGGTCTACATCTTGTTGAACCTGGCTTGGGGCGGAGGCAGCGGAGTGATTCGGGGCGCTACGACGGACGATCTGAAGGTTGCGGCGATCTCGCCGCCGGCCCTTCGCGTGAAGGTGAAGTCTGGTTATGCGTTCATCTCGACGCTGCCCTACAAGCTGAGCACGGCCACGGACACTGCGGACGTTACGCCTCCGGTCTCAAACCCGCGGATCGATCTTGTACAGGCGCGGCTTGATACGTGGGGCGTCAGCGTGAAGACGGGGACTGAGGCGGCAACACCGTCGCCGCCGGGCACGGATTCGGATTCTGTTGCACTGGCGCGGTTGTATCTTCGGCCGGGCATGACCTCGATCAAGGACACGGATGATTCCGTCAATGGGTACATTATCGATGTGCGCACATTCCTGTAAGCGGCGAAACGACGTGAGACTGACGGCGACCGTCGATGGCGAAACGGTTGCGCATTTCCGGCTGCGCGAGTTTGAGAACGGCGAAGGTCTGGCGATGGTCCACGCGTCGACGCTCGAGTCGTTGGAGCGGGTCCGGCGGGATCTTTGCGCGATGATGGGAGAGGAAGTCTGGATCATCATCACCGACGCGGTCCGCACGCACGCGGAACTGGAGCGCCTTGCGGCACGGCTGGGATGGACGGACCAGGGCGGTGCGGTGGCGCGCGACTCGAAGCATCTCGTGGAATTCGGCGGGATCGCCGTTGACTTGATCTCGGTGGTTGCGCGAACGCGGGAACGCGTTCCGCAAGAAACGGTAGGAACGGTATGTCGACGCCACTTTGACTGGGTCAAGGACGACTACGCCGACGGGCACGTGCATGCCGACAACCGGGATCACGCGGATTGAAAGAGGATCTGCATTCTCGCGCGTGGTCGGAAGGAATGCCCCGCCGAGCGTGAGGGCATGCATGGACGACTGGAAGGAAGATCCTTCGGGACGTTCCAAGAGAACACTGGACAGAGGGGAAAACCAAGGGAGGTATTCAGTAATGACATTGTCGAACGTATTGGTCTCCGAGCCCGGGCTGGCGCTTGTCAGCGCGGTGCTGGGTGGGATCTGGACTCTGTTTCGTTCCGGCGAGTGGTATCGCCGCGCGCGAAGTCAACGTAACAGCAGGGCGCTGCAGGCGCTGGAAGCCGGCGTCGAGCTTACGTACCGGACGTATGTGCAAGCGATCAAGGAGGCACGCGCCGATGGGAAGCTTACACCCGAGGAGAAGCGGGAAGCGCGCCGGCGCGCCCGTGACGCGGCGATTGAGTTCGGTCGCACGCAGGGGATCGACGTATTGCGCGAGCTTGGCGGCGAGTATATCGATCTTTGGATCGCCAAACTCGTGAAGCGACTGAAGCAAGGCGGCGCCGTGTCGTAGCGTTTGCGGCAGTAGGAGTCAGAAGACAGGAGTCAGGAGGAGAGCGAGTTACGTGAACCTTGATTCGGCAGTCAAGATTGAAGGTGCTTCCCGAAATGGTGGACGGCGTGGACTTTGTGGACGATGTGGACACCGAAAAGAGTCACCTGCAGGATTGCGTCCAGTTTGTCCGCAACGTCCACCTTGTCCACTGCTCGGACAAGCCCAACTGGCTTCAATTACCGAATCATGGGTGAAGTATCGAACCGTCTCCCGCCGGACGTAAACTGCGCGCGGCCAACATTCTGACTCCTGACTGCCCGATCTGGGTTGAAATGAAGAACGCAGTCGGCGCGTGTCTATTGTTTCTTGTTCCTGCTTGGCTGTTGAGTCTTGACCGGGCGGCCCTTGGCGGCGCCGGGCTTTGCTGAGGCTGGCTTGGCCGTGGAGGACTTCGACGCCGTGGACTTGGGGGTTTCCGATCCAATCTTTCGTGTGACGCTTGATGAGTTTCCGGCTTTGTCCGTAACGGTGAAAACGAACTCCTTGGGGCCGGGCGGGAGGTCTTCGTCGCGCTCCCATGATATGCGGCCGCTCTCCGGATCGTACGCGAACAATAGCCATTGCCCGTTGCAGGTCACATTCGTATTCTCGATGCCGCTTCCGACGTCTGAGACGGCTGCTCCGATCTTTGGACGTTTCGTTGCCGACGTCATGCCCTTTTCAAAGACGATGTTTGAAACGGACGGAAGTCTGTCATCTTCGAGAATGGCAAAGGCGCCGAGCCGGCGCGTTGAAACGGTTGCGGTCCCGTCAGTCGATACCGGGCCTTCGAAGCCCCAATACTCGCCGGTGTAGCGATAGACGCCGAGCTTCCGCGAGGCGGACCGGCCTTGAGGCGCGGGAAGTGTGATGGCGATCGGTTCGTCAATGGGCATCGCCGATGGCCACAGCCGGATCGCTTTCCCGCGCATGGGAAGCGCCGATCCCGCCAGCGCTTCCGGGGACAGCGCACGAACATATAGCGTGCCCCAAGGCGATTTCGGTTTCACGGTAACGGCGGTCCCGTCCAGCGTGATGCTACGTTCCGGCGCGCCGAGATGGAACACGTGGATTCGCTGTTCGAAAGAGGGTATTCGGTCGTGACGCACTCGCAGGACAAGTTCCTCGGCATCCGACTTGGGCGTCACGGGAGATCGAAACGTCGACTCGTTGATGCGGCGAAAGCCTCCTTCATGCGATAGGCCGCCCTCGACTTCGATCTCCGGGGTCTGGTCTTCGGGCGCACTGAAACGGGCCGTGACCATAAGCCAGGTTCCCACGCACGTCACATCCACCGTTCCCTTTCCCGCGCCGGTCTTGCCGGGGATCTTCTTGGAGGACTCGGCTTCGGGCTGAACAGGCACGGAGAGTGCGGCCTTGTTTCCTTGGAAGTCTTCGACTTCGATGCGGATTTCCGCGGGTCGCGCCGGGACCGTGATCCAGCCATCCGACTTGGCATTCCCGATGATCTCACAGTCGTTTCCAGGCCAACGCCATTGGAGAAGGAACGGATCGCCCTCTTGCTCGAGTGGGAAAGGGTAATAGGACACGGTTTCGTTGAACCGGTTCTCCATTCGAAAACGGTCCATCTGAATCCTGAAGATCTCCTTGCTATTCACGATCGTGCGGACGCGATAAACGCCGAGTTTGCTGCCGCCGCCATTTGCCGGATCCACGACGTCGATGCCGATGCCGATGCTTCCGCTGGCTCGCAGTGCGGCGCACGTGTATTCTCCCGCGCCCGCGGCGCGCGTTGGAAAGACCTTCGGCAGGAGGTCTCCATTGACGGTTGACCCGGCCGCGGGTACGACGAGGAGTTTCCGAATGACCGGCCGATCCGGGTCGGGCCAGGCGGCGCCCAAGAGGCACGGGTTTGCCGGACAACCCTGTGCGTCGTGAATCTCATAGTGCAAATGGGCCGGGCCGATGCCCGTATCACCGCTAAAGGCGACCACGTCGCCCTGCTCGACTGGAAAAGTGGAAGGGTCCGGGGTGAGATCGACGGTGTATGACTTCCGCTCGTGTTGGATCTTCCGCACGTAATCGCGTATCGCGGGAGCGAAGTTGTCGAGGTGCCCGAAGACGACCGTGTTACCGTCCCGCAACTGTAGATATAGCGCCTTGCCGAATCCCCATGGCGAGCAACTCACCCTGGCTACGTGGCCATCGGCGGGGGCGTGAACCGGCCGCCCGATGGCGCCCGTGTGCAGATCCATGCCCGCATGAAAACGCCCGAAGCGATACTCCCCGAAGCTGGAAGTGACGGTCCGCGGCAGGCCCAGCGGCCACGTATAGGGAGGAGCTTCAGGCGCCGCGACCAGGGCGGCCAGAGCCAAGGCTTGCGCCCAAATCATTGTTTCTTTTCCGAACTCTTCGAGGGCTTCGCTTTCTCTTGGGAAGCGTCCTTCGATTTCCGCGGCTTTTCCTGCGCGGGCTTTTTGTTGCCGGGCTTCATGTCCTCGAAGCCGGGGGTGGCCTGAAGGGTCTTGCCGAGTTGCAGGTAGACCTCGACCTTGTTCGGGTCATCCACATAGGGCTTGCAGAATGCCATTACGGCTTCTTCGCTCTTCTTGGCCAATAGCATCTTACGGATCGCCGGTCCGGCCTTTTCGAGTGTCCCTTCGCTGCCGGGCACGACCTCAAGCATCTTGAAGACGTGGAGACCCAGATCGCTCTTGATAACATTACTGATATCGCCGGGCTTCATCGAGGCTGCGGCTTCCGTGAGGAAGGGCGGAAGGGCCGTAACCGGCAAGGACCCCATGTCTCCGCCTTTGTCCCGGTCAGGCGCCTCGGAAACGGATTTTGCCACGGCCTCGAAAGTCTCACCAGCCTGGAGCCGCTTCAGAGCCGTGTCCGCGCGTTGCCGGGCCTCGGCCATTTTCTTTTCGTCAAACGGAACTTTGCCGATGCGCGTCTTGATGAAGATCTGCTGGAGGTGAAGGGCCTCCGGCCGTTTGAACTTGTCCTTGTTCTCGTCGAAAAATTTCGCGATCTCCTCGTCCGTCACCGCCACCTTGCTATCCTCGACGATCTTGTCGCGCATTTTCTGCGCAAGGAGCCCCTTGCGGAGATCCTCGAGGGCCTTCTCCTTAGTGGTGTTCGCCCGTTTGAGGATTGCCTCTTCGGAGAAGCCCTCTTGCGCCGAGCCGCCCTGCGCGGAACCGTCGCCCTTGGCGCGTGCGACACGCTTCTTCAGGTCCTCCATCGTGTTCGTCCACTGCGTCTTGACCTCCTCGTCGGACACGGAGTATTTCCGCTTCACCGCCTCCTGACGGAGGAGCTCATTCTCTACGAGCAGCCGAAGCGCGCCAACGGCCGTGGCGACGCGCGCGCGATCCGGCACGTCGAAGGAATGACGCTGGGCGATCATGGAGAGGATCCCGCTCTGGTACACGCGCACGAATTCCTCGCGGGCGATGTTTACCCCGTTCACCTTCGCGATCGGGCCGTCGGGCACGGAGCGGAGCACCAAATCCATATGCTCCAAGTCGGGCGCCTGAGCAAATGCCGCCGCCCCTGCCAGAGCCACAAGACACGACAGCACTACTGGTATGCGAACGATCATCAGACTTCTCTCCCTGTGTTCGACGACGATTCCTGACTGGCTGCGGCCCGCAGGGCCTTTTCCTCTTCTTGCTGGCGCCGGTTCCGCTCCACGAACTCGCCGACGACGATCCGAACCACGGATCGCACGAAAAGAAACATCGCGCCGTACGTGACCACAAAGACAAGGCCGACGCGGATGGCAATGGAAAAGCCGTCCACGCCACGCCAAAAGCCAAAGGCCATTGTGATGGTGGCGCAGAGCGACGCGGCCGCCAACCCGATAACATCGGGATCCGGCGCGATCTGCTTCTTTCCGTTGCTCGAGTCCATTGTCAACCGAAGGTCATGCTAGCACATTCGCGCCCGAGGTTTGAAGTTCCTGCAATGTCCTTGCTTCATGGCGATTCAGAATAGGAGCATGGACCGCAAGCGCAGGAACCGGTTCACAAGCAAGAGCCAACAAACCATCTCGCGATCACTTTGGCGCTTGGATGTAACCATAGTACCGGCCCGTCCAGTACGGGAGGAGCCAGAATGTGGCGCACGATTCGCTTTGGCCGCCATCGCCTCCGATAGCCGCCCAGGGGTTACTGTCCCAGCGGACCACGCCGCGTTCGCTTGCAGGGAGGAGACGGCTCGTCTGGAGCGGCTCGATCTCCGGCGCTCGGACCAACCGGAGGTCTTCGCGCTTCGAGTTGTCCATGGTCCAGTTGATGAGGTCGAGCGGCGCGTCCCGCAGGAACTCGATCCCTTCCTGCGAGGCGAGCGGGACGCCTGCCAGCGACGCGTACATCAGGTCGAAGAACGGACTGCAATCGCCCTTGAGTCCGGCGTACCAGTGGTCAAGGCTCTCGCGGTACAGCGCGTGGATTACCGGGTCTTCTTCGTAGCGCAACAAGCCCGGATACGCGAGCGCGAGCAGTTCGTCATCGATGTGCGTCCGCCATGCCGGCGCGTACGTCTTGGCGTGCCTGACATTGTCCGCGTAACGCTCATCGCGCAGCAGGCGCAGGTATTCCTTCTGATACTTCTCGTCGCCCGTGATGTGGTGCGTGGTCTTCAGGAAGGAAAGGATCTCGGCGGAATTGACGCCGCGCTCGGCGGCCCAGTTAGGGTCGCCGTTCAACCGCTCCGGCGCCCACACGCCCCATCGCGTGTGCGTACCGTCCACGTCCTTGAGAACGTATCCGCCGTCGATAATGTAGTCCATGATGTTGCGGACGTGCTGCCTCACAACCTCCTTCTGCGCGTCGTCGGCCGCGAAGTCGTAGTAGTAACCGTATCCGAAGAAGTGGCCAGTGACCTCATCGCTGCTCGTGTCGCCTTTCCACAGCCATTGGCCGTCCTTCGAGGGGCGCCACCGCTTTTCGACCCTCTTGTAGCGAGGGTCCTCGATCCGTTGCCGCGCCCATTCCTGCGGCGTCAACGTATCGCCGGGGTCGTGCATCTTCGTCCACGTGGCGGGCACGACGGTGCGCGCGAAGAACCCCGGCGTCTCGGTCACGGTCTGTAGGAACCGCAGCGCCTCGAAGGCCTTCTTTGCGTTTTCCCGCGCCTCCGCGTCCTTCGTCACGGCGTAGCGGAACGATTCCATGACGAGATACATCGCCGTGTATTGCCCGTCGTTGTCGTCGTCCTCCGGCTCCCACGTCGTGGGATCGCCGGGCGTGCGCAACCGGCATCGCTCGACCAGCCACGGGGCGCGCGTGTGGCGCTCGGCGGAAATGTGCTCGAAGTAATCGGCCTTTTCGGCAAACGTCATCAGCTTGCGCGTGATGGCGCTGACGCCCTTCGCCGTCGCCACCCAGGCCGTGCCGTCCGCATCGAACGCGACGTCGCGCACGTCGTTGTCCAGCAGCCAGCGCCGCCCGTGCCGCACCGACCACGTCCTGCCGTCGTACCGCGCAATGCCGAGGCTCGTACCGACCCACACGACGCCGTCGGGCGCGCACGCCACGCACTGCACCTGCGCGGTGGGCAGGCCATTGCGAGTCGTAAACCCGGTGCTGCGGTTTCCGTCCCGATAGACGGTGATGCCGCCGAGACCGCCCGCCCATAGCGAGCCGTCGGCGGCGCGCGCGATGCCGCGCACGTCCGAACTCAGGATGTCCGCCTCGGACTGATACAGTCTGTCCTGCCCGCCTCGGAAGAGCAGACCGTTGCCAGTGGCGATCCAATAGTTGCCGCCGACGTCAGCCAATGCGCCCCGTATGCTCTGTGCGCAAGGAAGCGCCGTGCGATTGAAGGCGTCTCCTTGGCCCTGCCAGATCCCGTCCGGCCCAACGGCAACGATACCCGCGTCCGTCTCGCAGAGCGCGGCGACCGGCGCGTCAATCCCCTTGACCTTCTCCAGTCCCGACGCCCCCATCCGATAAAGACCGTCCCATGCGCCCACCCAGACCACGCCTGCGCGATCCGCGCAGAGATCGAAAACGGGACCCGCCGCCGCCTCACTCGTGACGCGCGTCCAGGCCTTTTCGTTCTTGTTCAAGCGGAACACGCCTTCCTGCGTCCCGGCCCAGACCCGGCTCTCGCGGTCAACGGAGATCGTGCGAACATCGTTGGCGGACGCCGCGCCCGGCAAGAGATATGCCTCGTGGAGCTCCTGAACGAAAGGAGCGTCGGGAATTCCCGAAACCGCAGGCAGAGACAACACGGAAGATATCACGAGTAAACCAATTCCATTCAACACCGGCCATACTCCTCTCAAAGCAGGTTCACGATCGCGCCACTTCAACGGCAGATTCCTTCACAACTCCCTGCTTGAATCATATGCAATTTGCCGGCTCAAAAGCGACGGCGCGCGTGGAACCCGGTCGTGATGCTGGAGGATTAGCCCCCGTGACCCTACCTCAAGAATGGAAAACCACTACGTGATAGGGTAGAATAGCGCGTCAATCGCTCGGGTCGTTCAAACACGCCCGGCGACACTCCTGGTGGAGGGCTAGGATAATTGGTAATCCACCGGTCTTGAAAACCGGCGCCTTAGGGCTTCGGAGTTCGAGTCTCCGGCCCTCCGCCATCCAACAAAATCCGTATCTAGCCTGAGCTTACGACTTATCTCAATAGAAGGCACAAAGCTTTACACACACGATGAATTGCTACAGAAGACGCATAACTCGTAAACTCAGGCTCGCCGCGCCCGGGTCTATCTGAAAAACGCGACGATCTCCGTGGGCTTATCGATAGCCGGGAGTTCCACCCACTCCTTTTCAGCGTCGAACTTGTTGTACGCCGATCCGTTGACTTCGCAGCGGACGATGCGCGCGCTTTCAGGATGACGAAACCGGGCGAGGATGCGTTTGGGCGGGTTGCGCCGGGGCGGATCGATGGACATTGTGATCTTGTCTTCGTTGACGTGCGAGGTCATCTTCATCGACATCGGGCCGAAGTAGGTCGAGGCGTTCTCGATGCCGATCTCCTGGCCGTCGGCAAGCCAGTATCGGGGAATCGCCGCGCCCAGACGGAGGTCCTCGCCGTGCTCCATGATGAACATGAGACGCAGCCAGTATGTCGAGTTGGCCTCGTCGGACGACTTGTAATGGTCGCCGCGGAAGTCGCCGATGTTGGGCAGCGCGTGCTCGGTCATCATGCGCGTGTCGGGAAAGAAACTGACGGCGAAGGCGTTGAAGTACGCGCGCAGATAGTGCGGGATCTCGTCGCGGAGAAGATACGGGATCGGATTGCCCAGCAGGTTGGCCTGCTGCGAGATCCCGCCCCGGCTGAACCAGTGCTTCTCGAACTCCTCGCCTTTCATCTCGTAGCCGTACTGTTCCGAGATGTAGAGGTTGTCCTCGTAGTCCCGTATGATCCAAGTGGCTTCGCGGCTCGATGGATCGAGCAGGCCGGTGCGCAAGAGATAGATTGCCCCTTCGAGCGTCTCGGTGATCCATCCGAACGAACGGCCACGGCGATGAACGTCCGACGGGATGTGGGGGACCCAACTGCCGTCGCGTAGGCGCACGACCGGCGAGCGCCGCATCGCTTCGCCGAACGCGGCCCATATGTCCTTCTTGAAGGCGTCAGCTTCCTCGCGAAGGCGTTTGCCTTCGGGGTGACCGGCCGCCACGAGAGCCGCCGCGGCATTGTCCATGCCCCACCACGAGAACACGTTGTTCGACATCCAGGAACGCCAGTCGGCGATATCCTCGAGAGAACCTTGCGGCAGAAGACCTCGCTCGATGGCGCGGATCGGCGAACGCGCGGCTTCCTCAATCGTCCTTCGGCGTTGTTGGATGATCCAGTCGCACGCCTTCACGATATGAGGCGCGGCGCGTTCAAGCCAGGCGGCGTCGCGCGTGTACCAATAGTGTTCGCCGAGGCACCAGAGCACCCATCCATGATGCTGATTGTAGCCGTTGTCATCTTCGTAGCCGCCCGCGCTGTAGAACTCGCCATCGGCGGACGTGTAGTCGCCTGGAAGCGGCCGCGCACCCTGATAGTGAAGCCACGCGTCGAGCACTTGCGCGGCCCGATCGTGGTAGCCGCGCCGATCCAGGTCCGACACCATCATGCAGGATTCATTTGCATACACGCCGTAGTTGAACGTGCCAACCTTGGCCATGTAGCGGTCGCTGCCGCCGACTTCGCGCTCGCAGTTGATCAGCAAGTGGGATACGTGGGCCTTGTAGAACTCGTTGACCATCGGCTCCGGCGTACGGATGCCGGCCCCGTCGGCGATGCGGCCCCGCCAATAGTCGCGAACCGCAATGAACGACTCGTCAAAACGGAGCGCGCGGAGTTGTTCGAGGTCTTCGGCATCATCCGGCGATAGCGTGACGTATGGAATTGCGATGTCGAGCGTGCGCTTCGGTGTCGCATCACTCAGCGTGGCGCTGTAGACGGCGCTCTTGTTATCGATCTTGAGCTTCTCGCGATCTGAAACGAGCATGCGCAAGCGTTCAGGATGGGTCTGTGCAACGCATATCCCCCCGCCGTCGACTGTGAGCGTCTCCTGGTTTTCTCCATCCGCAGAGGAAAGAACCAGCCGGGCTTCCGCTTCGCGTGCGCCCGGAACGGACCTATCGGTCTGATCCGTCCGATCCGTCCGATCTTCCGCTTCGCTGGCGCCCGGAGCGAACCCCATTTCAAACCTAATCAACAGCACGAGCGTGTCGTCCGCGAGGATGCGCTGCCCGGGAGAAGGCACGCCTGCGAGCGGAATCGCGAACGCCGTTTGCCTGTACCGCACTCCGTCACGTTCCCACGCGGTAACCGTCATCGGGAGGCATCCGTCGACAATCTGCCGATCGACGATGCCGGTTGCGGGCAGACCGAAACGGAACGAGATCCGGTCATCGGACCAGAGGCACCTGTCCGTGTCCTTGCCGTGTAGGCGGCGGATCCAGTTCTTGATGCAGAACACGCTGCCGTCCCCATCGAGGCCGAAATGCTGCCGTCCGCCTTCGAAGCTCAACGGGATGTAGTAGCGCCCCTTGGCGGGCATATCGCCCCATGCGCGCGGAAACGTTTGCTCGGGCACGTCGAACACGCGCGTGTAAATGTCCTTTTCCTTAGGCGCAAGCGCGGCTTCAAGCGCCGATTCGTATGAGACGTCCTTTGAGGCCAGTCGCACGAGGACGCCGAAATCCGGCAACAGAATATGACCCCACTCGAGCAGGTCCTTGGGCGAAAATGAGAACGTCTCGCGCGCGGAGCGCACAGTGATCACCGTCTCGTCAAACGAATTGTAGTGTTTTGTGCCGGCATAGAGCAGCCGGACGCGGATTCCGTCCTTGCGCGCGCGGCCCGATTCGGAGAGGGGAGCCACGGCTTCGATCTCGCCGTTAAACGCTTCCAGATGTCCGTCCCAAGTCTCGTGTTCCTTAGCGGGTCCGCCCCAGACGATCTCGACGTCCATCGGTTTCAAGACGGTATCGGTGTGTGCCTCGAACGAGCGGATTTCCTTGAGCGGGCTCTTGCCTACGAGCCGGATCTTGAACGTTGTGCGATAGGTCGCGTCGAAATCCTTGAGATCAGGAAACTCTTTCCGCGAAACAGGGCGAAACGTGTAGGCAAAGGTCGCGCCCTCCGACGCAACTTCGACGTCGGCGGTTTTCCAGTCGCCCTGTATCCAGTCACCGACGTTCAGCCAGCCGGATGACCCGGAACCGGAAGGCGCGTCGCGCGGAATCCGCCGTTGTGGCCAGGACGACTTCCAGTACTGCAATTCCGGCGCCTCCGTGGGCGGCTCCGAAAACGTGACGACCACACGATGGATCTCGCGCAGGTCTTCCCAAATCACACCGTAGTCCTTGCCGTCGGCATCCCATTTCGTGACCGCCCCAAATTGCACGATGTTCAACGCGGAATCCCTCCCTGCTGTTTGAGTCTCCTGCCCCGCAGCTCCAACCGAAACTAATGCGGCCCCGCAAAACAGCAAAGCCCTATTGATCGACATGAATGATCTCTTACTCGCATTCAGTGCTGCGCCCGTCATCGCCGGCGCTTGCCGGTGCAATGCTAACCGTATCGCCGAATCCAAGCAAGCGCAGAGCGAAGGATTCGAAGCTATGTGGAACATGAAAAGCCGCTATTGCTTCGTGGGCAATCCGGCGTGATATTCCTGGAGGGACATGACGTGCATCGTGTCCTCGCGGGTTGCGCGCAGGCATTGGATGCCGGCTCGGGCGGCAGCCACGGTGGTCATGATGGGGAGGCCGCGTTCGATTGCGGTGCGGCGGATGGCGCGTTCGTCGAGTTTGGATTCGCTGCCCAGCGGGGTGTTGATGATCCACTGGACCTCGCCGTTGATCATGCGGTCGACGATGTGTGGGCGGCCTTCGCCGACTTTGAACACGGTCTCGACTTCGATGCCGTGGGCGCGGAGGACGTCCGCGGTGCCTTTGGTGGCGATGAGTCTGAAACCGAGCGCGGTAAGGCCGCGGCCCAGGTTTTCGGCGGCGCCCTTGTCGCGATTGTTGAGGCTTATGAACACGGCGCCTTCCGTGGGGACGCGGTTGCCGGCGGCGATCTGGCTCTTCGCGAAGGCAAGCCCCATGTTGCGGTCGATGCCCATGACCTCGCCCGTGCTGCGCATCTCCGGCCCGAGGAGGATGTCCACACCCGGGAACTTGATGAACGGCAGCACGACCTCTTTGGCCGAGACGTAGTTGGGCATCGGGTCCTCGGTCACGCCAAGTTCGCGGAGCGTCTTACCGGCCATCACGCGCGCTGCGATCTTCGCGAGCGGGAGTCCCGTGGCTTTGCTGACGAACGGGACGGTGCGCGAGGCGCGCGGGTTGACCTCGAGCAGGAAGATATCTTCGTCGCGCACGGCGTATTGAATGTTCATGAGGCCGACGACGTGCAGTTCGCGCGCGAGCGCGCGCGTCTGCTCCTTGATGCGCCCGATGATCGCGTCGCTCAGGTCGTACGGCGGCAGGATACAGGCGCTGTCGCCGGAATGGATCCCGGCTTCCTCGATATGCTGCATGATTCCCGCGACGATCACGTCGTGGCCGTCCGCGAGTGCGTCGACGTCGATCTCGACGGCAGCCTCGATGAACTTGTCGACCAGCACGGGATGCTCCGGTGAAGCGTCCACGGCGCGGGCCATGTACTGATCCAGCGTTTCCTGGTTGTAGACGATCTCCATGGCGCGGCCGCCGAGCACGAACGAGGGGCGCACGACTACCGGGTAACCGATCCGCTCGGCCACGGCGCGCGCTTCCTCGACGGAGGTCGCGGTGTCGTTCGCGGGCTGAAGCAGGCCGAGTTTCTCGACGAGATCGCGGAACAGTTTGCGGTCCTCGGCGCGCGCGATGCTGTCCGGCGACGTGCCGATAATGGGTACGCCGGCCTTCATCAGCGCCTGCGAAAGGTTGAGCGGCGTCTGCCCGCCGAACTGCACGATCACGCCCTTCGGCTTCTCGCGTTCGACGATGTTAAGCACGTCTTCAAACGTTACCGGCTCGAAATACAGGCGGTCCGCCGTGTCGTAGTCCGTTGACACCGTCTCTGGATTGCTGTTGACCATGATGGTCTCGTAGCCGTCTTCCTCGAGAGCGAAGACGGCGTGGCAGCAGCAGTAGTCGAACTCGATGCCCTGTCCGATTCGGTTCGGTCCGCCGCCGAGGATCATCATCTTCTCCTTCGTGGTGGGGCGGACCTCGTCTTCATCGCCATAGGTCGAGTAGTAGTAGGGCGTGTACGCCTCGAACTCGGAGGCGCACGTATCGACCAGGCGGTACGTCGGGATGATGCCGTGTTTCTTGCGCAAAGCCCGGACTTGCAGCGGACTCATGTTCCACATGAAGGCGAGCTGGGGATCCGAGAAGCCGTACTGCTTTGCGGTCCGCAGCGTCGCCGCGTCGTCGGGATTCGAGGATCGCAGGGCCTTCTCCTGCTCGACGATATCGCTGATGTTGTCGAGGAACCAGGGATCGATCCGCGTCGCCTCGTGGATCTCGCCCACGATGGCGCCGGCGCGAAACGCTTGCGCGATCTGCAAGAGGCGTTCGGGCCGCGGCGTGCGCATGGCGCGCAACAGCGCGTCTTTCTCCTCCGGGGAATACGGGTTGCCGGTGAGGGGTTTGTCTTTGCCGTCGGCGCCGAGACCGAAGCGTCCGATCTCGAGGCCGCGAATCCCCTTCTGCAACGATTCCTTGAACGTGCGTCCGATGCTCATGGTCTCGCCGACGCTCTTCATCTGAACGGTGAGGTTGCTGTCGGCGCCTGGGAACTTCTCGAATGCCCAGCGCGGGATCTTCGTGACCACGTAGTCGATGGTCGGC
>CAZPMT010000003.1:0-116305 GCA_964587655.1 uncultured Nitrospiraceae bacterium | reverse complement strand
AGCAGGTCCCAAGGGTTCGGCTGTTCGCCGATTAAAGTGGCACGCGAGCTGGGTTTAGAACGTCGTGAGACAGTTCGGTCCCTATCCATCGCGGGCGTAGGAGATTTGAAGGAATCCGCCCTTAGTACGAGAGGACCGGGGTGGACGGACCTAGGGTGTTCCGGCTGTCACGCCAGTGGCATCGCCGGGTAGCTATGTCCGGAAGGGATAAGCGCTGAAGGCATCTAAGCACGAAACCCATCCAAAGATAAGATCTCCCAGGGTCGAAAGACCCCTAAAGGGCCCAGGAAGACTACCTGGTTGATAGGCTGGAAGTGTAAGCGTTGCGAAACGTTCAGCTAACCAGTACTAATCGCCCGTGAGGCTTGGCCTAAAATTGCCGCGCGACGCAATAGCGCGCGGCGAACTCATAATCGTCAAGCCACGCTTCAAACGCGGTTATTTTGTGATCCCTTGCATTCACTGTCAGGAATTTGAAGGAAGTCAGGAGACAGAAGTCAGAAGTCAGGAGACAGAAGCCAGGAGAGGCGCCTCCCCATTCTGACTACTGTCTCCTGTCTCCTGACTCCTTCACATACAGTTTTTGCCGGTGGCTATGGCGGTGGGGCCACACCCGTTCCCATTCCGAACACGGTAGTTAAGCCCACCAGCGCCCATGGTACTGCGCGGGCAACTGCGTGGGAGAGTAGGTCGTCGCCGGCTCAATACTTGAACCCCGCAGTTCACTGAGAAGTGGACTGCGGGGTTTGCTTTTTCGACAGTTGTGCTATACTCAGCCGTCGAGGAAAAGCGGTCTGCACAGGCCGGAACGAAACGAGCAGGAAGAGGCCTTGGCGTCAGTCTACTTAGAGACGAGCTTTATTAGCGCCTGCGTTACTGACCGGCGCGACGCTACAAGCGTGCACCGTTGCGGTGTCAGCCGCGCGTGGTGGACAACGCAGGCAGCGCAGTATACTCGCTTCATCTCGCTTGAAGTCCTCAACGAACTCGACCATCCGAAGTTCCCCCGTAGACGGCAGGCCCTTGATCTGGTCCAAGGGCTTGCAGTGCTTCCCATTACGGAGGAAGTTCAAGGTCTTGCCGAGCTATTGGTCCGTGAGAAGGTGATGCCGGGTCCCATCAGCGGCGATACGATTCATGTGGCCCTCGCAGCAGTGCACGCCGTCGACTATCTGCTTACCTGGAACGTTCGGCACTTGGCCAATCCGAGCAAGATGACGCACCTGAGGATCATATGCCTACGCGCTGGGTTGTTGCCGCCAGCAATTGTTACCCCGGAATTGCTTTGGGAGGAATCCAATGAAAACAACTAAGACACCAACTGAAGCGCCTGACGCAATCGTCGACGAAATCCGTGCCATCCGAGCCGAGATTTCGGCGCAATTCGACAATGATGTCGGCAAACTTTGCGAATACCTCCGCCGGAAAGAAGCAGAATATGGCGAGCGCGTTGTTCAGTCTGGCAAGGTTCCTACCCGGACTCCTCGGCGTGGCGCCCTCGGAAAACGAGGATAATATCATGATGTCTTGGGTCGTACAGCCTGTCGTTCCCATTCCGAACACGGTAGTCAAGCCCACCAGCGTCCATGGTACTGCGCGGGCAACTGCGTGGGAGAGTAGGTCGTCGCCGGCTCAATACTTCAACCCCGTAGTTCACGAAAGTGGACTGCGGGGTTTGTGCTTTAGCGTGACCGCAGCGGAGAAGCCGCTAGAATAAAGGCTTGCTGTCCCCAGTTACCACCGGGACGAAAGGAGGATGGAAATGAAGAGTCGATGCTACTTGATTGCCATGCTTCTGGGATCTTTGTCGCTCGCCGGTTGCTACCAAGGTAAATGGCAAGGTTCGTTTGAACCTGGAACAGGTGGCAATGTTGAGTTCGAAGCCGTACACGGAGGTCTGTTCTGCATTGAATCCGGCTATATAGCCATAGGCAATAAATAGGGACAGTAATCACTTTTAGCCATGTGGAAAATGAGGTCAGGTTTTGAAATCATACATTTTACGTGATGGGTTTTGGCTGTGGCGAGACCTTTGCGGATAGAATACGCAGACGCAGTGTATCATGTGACGTCGCGAGGAAAGCGGCGTGGTCCGGTGATCGAAGAGGACGAGCTTCGAAATAGGTTCCTGCGGCCGCCGGGGGAATTGTCCGGCGGTTGCAGAAGAGGGGAGGAAAGCCTACAATAAGGTCATGGGTACATTCTATACGAGTTGCAGGGTTGAGAATCACGTTGACCGGTCCAAGTCTGTGCGTGTTCCGAAACTCCTGGTGGACACTGGCAGCGAATTCACCTGGATCTCGGCCGCGAAGCTGGAGGGGATCGCCGTCAGAAGGGAGAAGAAGGACCTTCGCTTTGTCATGGCTAATGGCGAAGTGGTTAGCCGTAGCGTGGGTTTTGCGATTCTGCGGGTGGCGAACCACTTCACGATAGACGAGGTCGTCTTCGCGGAGCCAGGCGATCTTTCTCTGCTTGGATCTCGAACGCTTGAAGGCCTGAATCTCACCGTGGATCCTGCCCGGAAGAAACTGGCGGCCGCTGGACCTCTTCCCGCAGCATGACGGGGCTCAGACGATTCCGGAAGCACTGGAAGGTGGGACCAAGTCTTGCGATCCGACATTCTGCCCGATGCGCTTTGGATTTATCGATGCCCTTTGGGGCCCATTGAGGACGTTACAGTGAATCCGGTCTTGGCGGTGGGGCCACACCCGTTCCCATTTCGGACATGGTAGTTAAGCTCACCAGCGCCCATGGTACTGCGCGGGCAACTGCGTGGGAGAGTAGGTCGTCGCCGGCTCAACACTCGAACCCCGCAGTCCACTTTCGTGAAATGTGGGGTTTGCGTTTTGGCCGCAAGTTGGGCAAAATGTGGATAGGACGCGCGGATGATGAATTACCTCAAGACGGTTTATCTCGAAACGACTATCATAAGCTACCTTGCCGCGTTGCCAAGCCGTGATTTGATTAGGGCCGCCCGCCAGGAGGTGACATGGGAATGGTGGACCAAGCGCCGCGAAGCTTACGGCGTGTATGCGTCGCAAGTTGTCGCGAGAGAGGCGAGAGAGGGCGATCCGGATGCCGCGCGCCGGCGTTTGGAACTGCTTTCAGATCTTTCTTTGCTCGACGTGACCGATGAGGCCATAGACTTGGCTACGGCGTTGATATCTCAAGGCCTGCTGCCCGATGCCGCCGCAGACGATGCGTTGCACCTCGGTGTAGCGGCGGTTCACGGGATGGACTACTTGTTGACGTGGAACTGCACCCACCTTGCCAATGCAGCCTTCAGAGACAGTATAAGCTTTTGGTTAGCGGAGAAAGGATACGTTCCCCCGTCGGTCTGTACCCCGGATGAATTGATGGAGTAAAACAATGGATCGAGACTCGGTCATCGAGGAAATACAGCGGATCAAGAGGCACGTGGCCGCCCAATATGGCAACGATGTTCGCAAACTGGGGCGTGCGCTACAGGAAGAACAGCGCCGCGAAGGGCGGACGGTGGTCTCACTTGAGCGTAAACGTACAGTCCCGAAATAGGCATACCTCTGATGAGGAAGAAGAAGACATTCCCACTTATTGCGTTGACGGTTAACGCCACCAGTGCCCATGGTACTACGCGGGCAACTGCGTGGGAGAGTAGGTCGTCGCCAGCTCAATACTTGAACCCCGCAGTTCACGGAAGCGGACTGCGGGGTTTCACTATGTTCGGAGCACGTGGGTCACGGGAATAGAAGCAAGAACACGGCTGGGGATCGGAATTTCAGCATGGCCTAATGCTATACTTGCTTCGACGAGGGCATGGGCTAGGACCGATCTTTGTGACTCATGATTTCCAGGAAATCGTGCGGGCAACTCCTTCAGGCGTGCGCATGGTCACGCGTGTTGCGGCTCCGTTGGCCGGCGACGCGACGATCGACTTTGAGCCTCTCAAGCTGCGTATCGAACATGTGCGGCTGAGGTTGCTCCGTGGTTTCGACGAACTGTTGTGCCTCGAAGGTCTGCACGGCGTAGAACACTTGCCGCACCAGATTGAGACCGTTCGCCGGGTTCTACGCTATTTCCGGGGGCGGGTGCTTCTGGCCGATGAGGTCGGTCTTGGCAAGACCATCGAGGCGTGCCTGTTGTTGCGCGAATACCTGTTGCGGGGCCTCGTGAAGCGCGTGCTTATCCTTGTACCGGCGCCGCTGGTTTCACAATGGCGGGAGGAGTTGGACTCGAAGTTTGGCCTCGAGTTTTCGGCGCCCGGCCCGGCGGAACTGCGCAAGGGAGAGGAGTACTGGCTGGGGACAGACCGGGTCTTGACTTCGTTGTCCACGGCCAAGAGTCGAAGGAATATCGATGCGGTCACGTCCGTATCATGGGACTTGGTGATAGTAGACGAGGCGCATCACTGTAAGAACCGCGCCGCGCTGAACTGGAAACTGGTGGACGCCCTCAAACGCCGCCATCTGTTCTTGCTTACGGCCACGCCGGTCCAGAACAATCTGGTGGAACTCTACAACTTGTTGACGTTGCTTGAGCCCGGACACCTCAAGACGGAAGCCGATTTCAAGAAGACCTACATGCGACGCGGGAACCCGTTTGACGTGCGGAACCGCGAGCGATTGCGGTCTCTGTTGGGCGAGGTGATGATCCGCAACACCCGCAGCCTCGTGAGTCTTAGTTTGCCGGCCCGCTATGCCCAGACCTTTGTCGTGGCGCCCGGTGAGCATGAGGCGGAGCTCTATCGTCAGCTACACACCTACTTGCGCTGGCGTTGCGCGGGAATGAGGCAGCGCGCCCATGAGGATGACCAATTGATTCCGTCCACGGACGGCGTTCCCGTCCAAGGCGCACTATTCGACGATCCGAAACCGCAACCTTCGGATGAGGCGGCCGCAGGGTTCAACAACATGATAGGCGACCCCACGCTGCCGCTGATCACGCGCATGCAATTGAACACTCTCTTGCTCGCCGCGGGAAGCCACCCGGCCACGCTCGCGCCCATGCTGGAATCCCTGGCGGCCCAGGATCAACGTGCTGCGCCGATGTTGGAACGGGCGCGCCGGATCGGGCAGTCCGCCAAGGAAAAGAAGCTACTCGCGATCCTTCGGCAGGGCCGGCCGGAGGACAAGATCCTGGTATTCGCGAGTTTCCGGGCGACGCTGCAACGTTTGCAGGCAGTGCTTCATGAAGCGAGCATACCGTTTTCCGTCTTTTCCGGCGCTGAAACGGCGAAGGAAAAGGACGAGGCCGTGGCGGCGTTGCGTGAACGCGTTCCCGTGATGCTGTGCTCGGAGTCCGGCGGCGAAGGCCGGAACCTCCAATTCGCGAACACGCTGATCAACTTCGATCTGCCATGGAATCCCATGCGCATCGAGCAGCGCGTCGGACGCATCCATCGCATCGGGCAGACGCGCGAAGTGTTCGTTTTCAACCTGTGTACCGCGGATTCGCTCGAAGAGCGCATCCTGCGGATACTCAACGACAAGATCCGCATGTTTGAACTTGTCGTGGGCGAAGTAGGCTCCATACTGGGCAATCTCGAGGGTGGCGAGGAATTCGAGTCGTTGGTCCTCGACCTGTGGTTGCGCGCCCGTGATACTGCGGAATTGGATGACGCATTCGACCACCTTGGCCAGTCGCTGATCGATGCCCAGGATCAGTACCTCAAAGCGAAAGAACTGGACGAGGCCATGTTCGGCGAGGATTACGAATGACCGGCGACATCCGAACGCGCCTGCACTGGTTCACGAGCGCGGTACTCGACTGGCGCGGGGCCGTCGTCGAATGGCCGGAGGACGCCGAGCGCGGCGAAGCAGTGGTCACCCCGGAGGTGGCCGCCGCGCTTCAGTGTCCGGAATCTCTGACGCTCTCGTACGAGCCGGGGACGGCCGACCTGTGCGCCAATCTCACCACGGACTTCGCCGAGCGGATTGGCACGCTGTTCGAGGGACAGCCCGAAATTGGCGTGTTCCAGATCCCCGAAATGTACTTGAAACAGTCGGCCATGGAGGGGCCGCTCCAGCGCGCGTTCACTTGGCTGAACGCGAGCGTCAGATTCCGCGGCAGCGCTTCGGCGCGCATCGAGTACCACACGTGGCATTTCCATGCCAGCCTTCAATCGGATGACCAGTGGGAAGACGTGTTCGCGGTTACGATCAACGCGGCGTCTCGCGCGGAGGTTGCGTTGCCGGACACGCTCGCCATCGAGTCCGTGGAACCCAACCTCGAGCCCGTGTCCCCGCCGCAGGAAACGTACCCGCGCGCGGTTCAGCGCGCCTTGGCGCAAATGGAGTCACGGGCGGCCGGTTTCGTGGCGCGTCTGGAATCGCGGTTGACGCGAGATCGCCGGCGGCTGCGAGATTACTATCAAGCTGTCTTGCGTGAGACGAAAGCCAAGCTCACGAAAAGCAAGACGGAGCAGGAAGCCCAGAAGCAGGAGGATCTCAGCCGGGCGGTGGACCTCGAACTGCGCCGGAAGCTCCTCGAACTCGATGACCGATACGCCATTGCCGCGGAGTTGACCCCGTTGGTGCTCGTCCGCACCGAACTCCCCGTGCTCGCCCTGGAGTGCGAGGTGCGCCGCCGGCAATCCCATCGAACCCACACCGTCTACTGGAATCCCCTGCTGAAGGAAATCGAACCCATGGGTTGCCACCGATGCGGCGCCAACATCTTTGCCGTGGCCTTCACCGATAACGACGTAGCTCCCCTCTGCTCCACCTGCGCGGGATGAAGAGTTCGGCAATACGGTTGGCGTCCCCAGGGTAACAGGTGGGTAACAAGTGACCGTTGCCGTCTGTTTTCGTTTTCTGTAAGGAGGGCGAATGCGTGATCATGAGGTAAACCGGGACTGACACAGCGGCGAGAGTGTCAGGTGGCCACGGATGAAGATGTTCTTTGGGATTTCTCTGATTCGCGTGGAGAGGCAACCGTTACGCCTTCGCGTATGTAGGCGCGAATCAGGATTCGCGAGACGGTGACGCGGCGCATCCGCATCTGTTCGGACAGGACGTCCAGGCAGGCCGAGAGCAGGGAAGCGTAGTCGTAATCGACGCGCGTTATAGGGGAATCAGGGTTGTCGGCATGCTCGCCGTGGCCCACCAGGCTTAGGTCCTCGGGAACGTTCCGGCCAATCAGCCGGGCAAGGTTTATGATCTGCATGCTTTCCGGCCCTCTCATGCAGATGATGGCGGTGGCCGCGGAATAGGTATTGAGCCAGTGCCGCATAGCGAAGAGGTCGCCGCTCGCGATCTGATATGAATCGGTCGCCGCTTGTCGCATCACGGGCAATCCGGCATGCGACATGGCGGCCTCGTGAGCCTCCGTGCGCACCGCGTTTTCCTCTCGCGACTCCGAAGGGTCCATAAAACAGACTATGTTGCGATGGCCGGCCTCGATCAGTCTCTCCGTTGCGTCGTAGAAACCCTTGGACGTGTCGCCCGCGATCACGGGCTGGCAGCGCCTTGAATTCGAGCCAAGGTAGACGAATGGGAGCTTTCCCGGCCTTATGATCGGCGAGTTATCGTGGTCGAAGGGGTGCAGGGCCACGACTCCCTTCACATTTTCATCGAAGACCGCCCCTACGGTATCGACATTGCCCCACTCTTCCTGGGTTCGCAAATACCGGACCTGGGCGCCGTAACCTCTTTCCGAGATCGCCTTGAGAAGACGCGCCAAACGAAAGTGAGAGTATGCATCAGGGACCAGGCTTCCTCCCTCATCCGCAAGGTGCAGCGCCACGCCGAGCGTGCCCAGATTCTCCTCGCCGCGCGGGAATTGGGCTTCGAGATATGTTCCGGACCGCTGTTCCTGCCGGACGTATCCCGTTTCGCTGAGGCGCTCGAACGCCTGCTGAATGGGCGTTCGTCCGAGTCCGGTCTGCTTTGAAAGGGCGGTAACGCTCGGAAGCCGTTCGCCAACCTTCCAGTGCCCGGTCCTGATCTCTTCGCACAGGATCTCGAAGATCTGGTCGGTTAGCGTCAGGTCTGAGTCGGAAGTGAAGACCGGCCTGCCGTACATCGTCTTTAGGTTCTTATCTTGCTTCCTCATAACGATATACGCAAGGCTCCAAGCCGCCCGAAGCGGCATAAAATCTCCAGAAAAGGACCGAAAGTGTCAATCTGATGCATAAAGAGTAGCGCAAATTCACCCGCAAAGTCAAGTATCCGTTAGGTTCTCACCGGAACCGTACAGGGTGCCGCTTGGTCTTATTGTAATTCAGTTTGTCACTCCCTGCTGCTGGAATGCGAGAATCCTCTTGACAAGAGGGCCTGTTTTTGATATGTTAAGGCCAGTTGAAGTCAGTGATGGGCATTTGACGGTGTCTCGTTCCTAGATGTCAATGTGACATATGGGCCGGGCGCTGTTGGGCTGATTGGGCTCATTCTTCTGTAGTTCACAAGGTCATCGCGGTTGGTTTGTCATTCATGGCTATCTTGAAACCTGAGGAGGACAGTAAATGAAGAGGAATGGTTTTACGTTGATCGAGTTGCTTGTCGTCATCGCCATCATAGGAATCCTTGCCGCGATTCTGCTTCCGGCGTTGGCGCGCGCGCGCGAATCGGCGCGTCGCGCCAGTTGCGCCAACAACCTCAAGCAGTGGGGCTTGGTAATGAAGATGTATTCGAACGAGGCGAAGGGCGGAAAGTTTCCGCGCGGCTGGCATTTCTATAACCTCGAGATCTTCACCCTTTACCCGGAATACCTGACGGACATCAACATCGCTTTTTGCCCGTCCGCGGTGAACAGCGCCAACAAAGAGATCCTTGCGGGGGTCTCCGGCGGTACGCCGATTCGCATCACGAACACCGCCGACACGAGTTACCAGCACGACGAGATCTACGATCTCGGGAATTTCATAAACTTGTGGGATGCGGGTATGTTCATGTCGTACGCGTATTTCAACTGGGTCATGATGCACGATTCAGACCTGATTAGCGCCCGGTTGGTTCAGGCAACGGACGGTTGGAGCGCAATCGGGACGCGCGAAGCCTGCGACGGCGACGTAACCTACGGGACTCTGGAACCCGGAAACACCGTTGGCGGGACCGGCTCATGGTGGTCTGGCGAAGTCTGGGCGACACTTTACATCACGGGTTCGGGCGGCAACACTTCGGGGAACACGCTGTACAAGACGCGTGAAGGCGTCGAGCGCTTCATGATCACGGACATCAACAACCCCGCGGCAAGCAGCAAGGCCCAGAGCGAAGTGCCGATCATGTTCGACGTCGTGTCCGGCGCCGCGGAGGGCGGCTACGAGGCGAATCCTTCCGTGGCGAAGTTCAACCACCTGCCGGGCGGCTCGAACGTCCTGTATATGGACGGCCACGTCGCGTTCATAAGAAAATGGTCGGGAGGCTCGGTTATCGTGCAGCAGGGCCAGCTTGACACGGATGGCCAGTTCCCGGTCACCCAATACGTGGCCACCGAGTTGAACAGCTACGAAGCGGCGCCCGGCGTCACTATCGAGTATGAGAGTTTGTAGATTGAACTGTAGTCCTGAAAGTTGATACGGTGGAAGTGAAGGCGCATGTGAAATCGTTAACAAACAAGGAGGAGCACAAGATGGGAAGGAACTTGAGGATACACGCAGTATCGGTTTGCTTGCTCGCGTTGGCATGCCTGATTGCATCCGGAAGCGCGCAAGCCGCCAGGTACGAGGCAGAAAACGGGACCTTGGCCGGCGGTGCAGTGGCATACACCACTTCGGGCCCAAGCAATGGCGCATTTGTCGACATGGTGCACGGCAGTCTGGCCATCACCGCCAATGTTGCCTCGTCTGGCGACTACATGTTGGTGATCCGCGTAGGAAACCGCGGTGGTGACGACCCGGCAACGCGAAAGGAGAATTTCCTTGTCAACAGCACACAGGTCTCGACCATATTGATGCAGAAAAAGAATATGGCTTGGGGCGATTTTCCCGGCGGCGGAGAGGACCACATAATCGTAACAGCCCTGAACTCAGGAGATAATGAGCTGAAGTTCACCGATAATTGGGGCTATATCGACGTAGACTATATCGACGTGTCCGACGTTCCGGACTTGAGCGGAGAACTGAAGTTCGAGGCCGAGGCCGCCACGCTCGGGGGCAGCGCATCGCTGGGCAGTGGTGAGAGTGCAAGCGGTGACGCGTGGGTGTCGCTGAACGACGGCACACTGACCTTCTCGCTGAGCGTCCCGAGCGACGGCGAGTACCCGTTGTGGTTTCGCATGAGAAACCGAACTGGCAATGGGGCGGGGCAACGCGACTTTACGGTGTCGGTCGGCGGTACCGTGCTTGGCAAAGTAGTCGCCCAGGGCGTAAACCAAGCCACATGGGACGTCGGCAACTTCCTTGTCGTTGGCAGCGCATCGCTCAGCGCCGGAAACAACTCGGTGGCGTTTACCTGTAACCCCCTTGTCGACTGGGGTTGGTTGGATTGTGACTATCTGATCGTGCCGGGCGCAACGGCCGGCGAAGGTGAAGGCGAAGGTGAGGGCGAAGGTGAGGGTGAGGGCGAAGGTGAAGGTGAGGGCGAAGGCGAGCCGGCGGGACCTTTGACGCTGTTGTCGCTCGAAGCTGAAGAGGCAACCCTCGAGGATGGCTCACAGCCGGATTGGAATCCGGTAATCAACGCAGACGGGACGGCCAGCAACGGCGAGTATGTTGGAGTGAACGGCGGCGCGATCACCTGGTCCGGCATTGAAGCAAGTGCAGGGACATACACGCTTGTCGTCACGGGCCGCAACAGCAATAGCTGGGATGGACCGGGATCCGGGCGCTCGGAAGCCCTGTACGTCAATGGTAGTTGGCAGAACCCCGAGATCAACCCGCCGTCGAGCAGCGGGTCCGACCTTACGTGGCACGAGTACACGTACGAAGTTGATCTCGACGACGGGCCGAACACAATCTCGCTTCGGCAAGGCTGGGGCTGGCTCGACTTTGACAAGGTTGCTTTTGTCGGCGATGCTGCCGACGATGCCGACGGGGACGGGATTCCCAATGGCGTTGAACTGCAATTTGGTCTGAATCCGCTCCTTGATCAGGGCATCGCCGTGCCGGCGGTTGGGCTTGTGGGCCTTGGCATTCTCGCCGCGGCGCTTCTCGGCGCGTACACGATGAAGAGGAAGTCTTAAGCCGGAATATGGCTTAGGAGTTTGTATTGTCGATGATTGGCGGGTCTGGTGTCAGTCCGGGACGCTACACAGGCCCGGACAGGGCAGGAGACCCGCCAATTCATTTATGGGCCAGGGGGCGAACGTGGTCTAGTGACGATGCGTGATCCTGGATTCGGCAGTCAAGATTAGAGGCGCTATCCGAAATGATGGACGGCATGGACGTTATGGACGCCGTGGACGCCGAGAAGACTCACCTGCTCGGTTATGTCCATTCTGTCCACATCGTCCATCCCGTCCATTACCTGGACAAACCCGTTTGCTCAACTGGGAAGAGGTCAAGAAATGCTTAACCGGCTACGTTTGGGTCGTGGATCGATAGTGTTGCACATTCCCGCCGCGGTGTTGTTGGTTGTGGCGGCGACCGGCACGGTTTGGGCGCAAGATATCGTTACGTCCCAGTCGCAAAACAGCGGGACTATCGGTCAATACGAGAAGTTTGAATTGACGTTTACCCTGTCCAGGACGTACACGAATCCTTTCGACGTTGCAGAGGTCGATATTCGCGTGAAGTTCACGGAACCCGGCGGCTCGGAACGGACGGTTCCAGCGTTCTACTACATGGAGTACGACGCGGCGCCGGGCGATCCCGAGCAGTATGTGAATGGCCGCAATCCGTGTTGGAAGGCACGTTTCTCCCCGACTCTGACAGGCGTACACAGCTATCAGATCATCGTTGCTGACCATCTCGGCACAGAGACGATTGCCGGCAGCAGCACTTTTGCGTGTACCGCTAAGGCGGCCAATAAGGGTTTCATCCGCCTCGATACCGATGATCCGTACTTGCTTAGGCGCAGCACCGGGGAACAGTACTTTCCCATAGGCCACAACGTTGGGTGGGCGGCGAACAACACTGGCCTGGCATGGTGGACGCGGCATTTCGACGGATGCGCGCGCGGAGGCGTGACGTGGGCGCGGATCTGGATGACGCATTTCTACGTGGGCCAGAACATCGAATGGTCAACTACGGACGGTTCCTATTTCCACGGCGTTGGCCGGTATTCGACGGAGATCGCGTGGAAGCTGGACCGCATCGTCGAAGCCGCCGAACAGCGTGGCATCGCCATTCAACTTACGCTCCAACACCACGGGCAGTTCTCTTCGTCGACGAACTCGAATTGGGACCGCAATCCGTATAACGCGGCAAACGCGGCCCAGGACGGCGGTTGGTTGAATAGCGCGGCGGATTTCTTCACGGACGCGGAGGCGCGCCGGCTTACGCGCAACAAGTACCGCTATATTGTCGCGCGTTGGGGATACTCGACGGCCATTCATAGCTGGGAGTTATGGAACGAGGTGCAGTATACGGACGGGTGGGCCAGTAATGCGTCGTCCGTTGTGGCTTGGCACGGAGAGATGTCGCAATACCTGCATGATGTCGATGCGTTTGGGCATCTGGTCACGACGAGCGCCGATCAGTCCGGATTCAACGCCATATGGGCGTTGCCGGCGATTAACCTTGTCGAAGTTCATTCTTACACGTCAAACATACTCGGCAGCATGCAGTCGGCCGTCGAGAAACTCCATACGAATTACAAACCGGTGCTGACCGCCGAGTATGGGTTGGTGGCGGGGGGCGCAGTACCCGAGATCGACTATAATTCGCGTCCTGAACCCTATCGAACGCAACTCCGGCAAGGATTGCACTTCCATAACGGCATGTGGGCGGCTTTCCATTTGCGAAATGGCGGCCACTTGTGGTGGTGGGACACCTATATCGAAGCGCTGGACTTGTTCGGCATGTACAAGCCGCTTGCGGACTATGCCGCGGGAGAAGATCTTGGAAAAAGGAAACTCTCCGCCGCCGTGTTTGAACTGAATATGAGCGGCTCGGCGAAGGAGTTGATCTTTCAGCCGAATACGCCGGGGATCAGCGATTTCGGAGCAGGTTCCCAGCAGACGACGTTCACCGTGGACACCTCCGGACGAATCCAGGAGTTCTGGAAGCAAACGGTGTATCTGCATGGTTCGAGTAAGGCGCAGTGGCGCTCCGATCCCATACTTAACACGAGTTTCACCGAGCCGTTTACTTTGCGCCTCTACATCACCGAAGTTTCCGGGTGGGGCGGCAACGGAGTGCGCATCCTGGCGGACGGGAGCCCTGTCGCATCGCTTTCTCCCGCCAACGGCGCGACGAATCTTCAACTGGATGCGACGATTCCCGCGGGCACGCATACCGTCCAGGTACAGAACACGGGAGACGATTGGCTTAAGATCGAGAACTACGGATTCGCCGGTTCCGGGTCGAACTTCCTGCAGGGCATCGGGCTTTCGAGCGACGACTCGGCATATCTCTGGATCTACGATGTCGGAAGCCAGTACGGATACAGCAATCACGGCACGGTCGCCGACGCGACGTTCAAGCTATACGGCATGAAATCCGGCGCGTATACTATCGAGTATTACAGGACGTGGGACACGGGCGGTAAGGCCGGAAAGGAATCCGTCGTTCCGGTGGAGGGCGTGATTACGGGAACGTTGCCGCATTTCATAAGAGATATTGCAGTAAAGGTGAAGCCGGCCAACGAAGCTGGACTGCCCGTGTCAGGCCTGTGGCCGCAAGGGATTTTGAGCGGGGCCGCGTTGCTGTGCGGCGCGCGTTTCCTTCGCGCCGGCTGACGGCCGTTTGCATAATGAGCCTAAATGCGGTTAGACAAGGGGTTGCAACCCCTTGTCTTTCGTGAGTTATGATGAAAGGAGCGCTACGATGGGAGAAACCGCGCCTGCAATGAGGCACACGATCCTCGGCGATCCCGTGCGGAACATGCCTTGGGCCGAGAGGCCGGAAGGTTGCAGCGATGTCGTGTGGCGCTATACACGGAACCCGATCATCGGACGCAACCCGATTCCATGCGCGCAAGGCGTTTACAACAGCGCCGCGATTCCATTCGGCGACGGTTTCATCGGCGTCATGCGGGTCGAATATCTCGACAGTATGCCGCGTCTGCATCTTGCGCGAAGCAAGGACGGGATTCATTGGGATATCGAGAACGAGAAGATCAAGATGTCCTGCGCGGTTCCGGAGATCGACGTTTCCGCGTACACATACGATCCGCGCGTGTGCAAGATCGAGGACGTGTATTACGTCTCGTGGTGCGCGGATTATCACGGACCGACGATAGGCGTTGCGCGGACGAAGGATTTCGTTAAGTTCGAGCGCCTCGAAAATGCGTTTCTGCCGTTCAACCGCAACGGGGTCCTGTTTCCGCGCAAGATCAACGGCAAGTACGTAATGCTCAGTCGCCCCAGCGACAACGGTCACACGCCTTTCGGCGATATCTTCTTGAGCGAGAGCCCGGACATGATCTACTGGGGACGCCACCGCTTCGTCATGGGAAAGGGCGGGCAGTGGTGGCAGGGAACTAAGATCGGAGCGGGCCCAACCCCGATCGAGACCACGGAAGGCTGGCTGCTCTTCTACCATGGCGTGATCAACAATTGCAACGGCTTCGTGTACAGCATGGGCGCCGCGTTGCTGGATATAGACAATCCATCGAAAGTCCTCTACAGGACGAACAAGTACCTTCTGTTCCCGACGACGGATTACGAATGCGCCGGGTTTGTCCCGAACGTGTGTTTCCCGTGCGCGGCAATCTGCGACGCGCCGACGGGGCGCATCGCGCTGTATTACGGCGCCGCGGACACATGCACGTGTCTGTGTTTCTGCAGGGTCGACGAGGTCTTGGAATTCTTGAAGGCCAACTCCACCGTTTTCTGAGCGCTTGTGGAGAAACCGTAGTGAAACTCGCGTTTGGACCGGGCTGTCAGCATGCGTGAAGAGTTGCGATCTCGGGGGAAAGGAATTCGATTCTCACTCCTAGTCGGATTCCTTTCCTCTTTCTGTTTTCTGGCGCACGCCGCTCAAGAAGACGTCGTCAACTTCTGGCATGTGGGAAACTATGACGACGTTGTCGTGATGCGCGAACTCGCCGCAGTCTTCGAGAAGCAAACCGGCATTCGCGTCCACATCCAGCCTGTCCCGTGGGGAGATTTCAACACCAAATACCTTACGGCCATGGCGGCGGGCACGCCTCCCGACGCGGGTTCCACTAATCTGAGCGGCGCAATGGAGTACGGCAAAGTGGGCGGGCTTGTGGACCTCGGACAGCAGTTTCCCGATGCCGTAGAACGCCTGAAGGGCCTGATCTTCCCGAAGATGTGGCCTATCTGTTACTTTCGCGGGCGGCTCTTGGGCGTTCCACTCGACGCGGCGGCGCTTGTCGGTTTCTACAGAAAGGACGTCTTCGATTCGCTCGGACTCAAGCCGCCGGAAACGTGGTCGCAACTCGATCACATCCTCGACGTAATCACCGCCCGCGGCTACGAGTATGCCTTCGGATGGACGCGGAACTCGCATTGGGCCATCGGCACGTTCACGTGGCCGTTCGGACAGGATTCGTTCAGCGACGGCGGGCTCAAGGTCAATTGGCTCGATCCCGGCTTTCTGAAGGGATACCGTTACGCAATCGATATCTGGAACAGGTACAACTCGCTCTGGGAAAAGCCCGTCGAGATGTTCATGCTGGAAGATCCCGCAAAGGCTTCCCCAATGTTCATCGATCTCCATTTCCGATACACGGAGATCCTGACGCGCGCGCCGCAAATGCGCGGCAAGTTCGGCCTATTCCCGTTCCCAAAACCCGATGACGGCGAGGCCGCGACGATAATGGGCGGGCGCGTCATGGTGATCTTCAGAGAAGGCAAACATCCCGAAGAGGCAATGAAGTGGATAGAGTTCATTCTCTCCAAAGAATCGCAGGTCTATCTCTACAAGGCCTGCGCGAACCTCGGCGAACGATCCGGGCTGATGTTGTCGATCAACCGCGAATTCTGGAATGACGACCTCGGCCTGCTGCCCGGATGCCAGGCGGCATTGCGCGACGTATACGAGCGAATGAACACGCGCGAGGCGTATCCGTGGCTTGGCGAGGCATCCCTCCCGCTCGAACGCAGCATGTATGAGATGCAGGACCTAATCCAGCAGCTCTTCAAACAGATGGCGTCCAAACGAGGCATCAGCGTATTCGATTTCAAGAAGGCCATGGCATCCGGCGAATTCCCCGAGGAACGGCAGGCGTACAAGGAGTTTCTGAACGCCAAGAGCGAGGAAGTCCTTGCGCGCCTGGCGCCTGAAGCGCAGGAAAGACTCGAGAATGACCGCGCGGTATATGAACAACACTTTGGACGTTACGTTGACCACGCGTTTTCCGGCGAAACGGGCAGCGACGTCCTGGATTATGCAAAATGGTCGGCCTTGGCGCTGATCGCGGCGGCCGCGGGCATCTTGCTTTCGCGTAAAGAGACGAGGTCGCGCTGGATATCCTACTGTTTCGTGTCTCCCCCTCTGATATCCGCGCTGATCTTCATTTTCGTCCCAATCGTCGTGGCGCTGTATCTGAGCTTCACAACCTACAACCCGCTAATGCCGTTGTCCCAAGCGCAGTGGGTGGGACTCGATAACTACGCGGCATTGATCAAGAGCAAAGTCCTTTGGCAAAGCCTTGGACGTTCCTACTACTTCGCTTTGCTCGTGCTTCCGGGACAGATCTGCATCGGCGTGATCCTCGCCGCTTGTCTGGACAAGTCTCTCTGGCCGGACCGCTTTGTGAAGTTTCTCTACTTCTCGCCGCTCGTGACCTCGGTGGTATCGGTGAGTCTAATCTGGTTCGCATTGTACATGGGCACGACGTACGGCTGGATAAACTCGCTTCTGCTGGGCCTCGGCTTGATCAAAGATCCAATCAACTTTCTGAAAGACAAAGGGACTTTTCTGAATTGCGTGATAGTCATGACGATCTGGCAGGGATTGGCGTTTACGGTGTTGATCTTTCTTGCCGGACTTCAGAACGTTCCGAAGCAACTCTATGAGGCGGCGAGCATGGACGGCGCGGGCGCGGTGCGGCAATTCCTGCACGTCAGTCTTCCCAGCCTTATGCCGCAATTCGCTTTTCTCGTCATAATGGGTTCGATCGGGGCCGTGCAGGTTTTCGAGCAGATCTACATGATGGGAGGAGGAACCGGGGAAGCGGAATCGAAGTTCGGTCCCGACGATTGCGGGATGACAATCGCGCCGTTCATCTACCGAAAGGGATTCGAGTTGTTCAAGATGGGCGAAGCGTCGGCGATCGCCTTCATTCTTTTCGTGCTGCTCTTCGTCATCACGGCCGTGAACCTGAGATTGTCGATAAGGAAATCGGCGCGATGAAAACGCTCAACCGATATTCCGCGAGACGGTTCACCCAACGCGCGGGGCTGTATGCCTTCGTATACGCGGCGGGAGCAATACTCGCCGTCCCCTTCTACTACATGGTCATCACTTCGATGAAGCCGCTCGAAGAGATCGCAAGGGTCCCCGTGAGCCTCACGCTGACCCACCCGACGCTCGATCCATATCGCACGCTGCTAGAGGGTCTCGCCTACGGCAGATTCATGATGAACAGCCTCATCGTTGCAACGGCGACCATGCTGGGTTCGATGTTCTTCTGCACGCTTGCAGGCTACGCCTTCGCAAAGCACAAGTTCCCGTACAGGGACGCGCTGTTCCTCTTTTTGTTGTCGACGATGCTGATCCCAGGGACGGTGCTGCTTGTGCCCGGATTCCTGTTGATGCGCGACTTCGGTTGGCTGAACACGTTTCTTCCACTCATCATCCCGAACCTCGCGGGCTCGTTTAACATCTTTCTCGCGCGGCAATTCATACAAGGCGTGCCCGACGACCTAATCGACGCGGCGCGAATCGACGGCTGCGGCGAATTCCGGATCTACTGGCAGATCATTGTGCCGTTGTCGCGTCCGCTGCTCGCCACGCTCGGAATCCTGACGTTCCTCTGGAACTGGAACAACTTCGTCGCGCCGCTAATCTTCATCCTCGACGAATCGAAGTTTACACTGCCGCTCGGACTCGCCTTGCTTCAGGGGCGCTATACAAAGGTCGAGAACATCCAGATGGCCGGCGCGGCGCTGGCGATCATCCCGGTGCTGGTCATCTTCTTCATATTCCAGAACCAGATCGTAAAGAGCTTTTCCACGTCCGGGCTCAAGGAATAGCGGTGCAGTGTGAAATCGCCTTCAAGGCGCATCATTCCTCAAGTTGCATTCCGGAGGAAATCGTGGTACTTTAACAGTGCCACGCGGAGAGATGACCGAGTGGTTGAAGGTGGCGCCCTGCTAAGGCGTTGTGTGGTTTAAAGCTGCACCCCGGGTTCGAATCCCGGTCTCTCCGCCATTTCTTCCTCCCTTCTTTGAACACATTATCCCTTGCGTCAATTGCCTGCCGCCTATTCATGTGCTAGGATCACGTTCCGTCGCGCGGGCGGGCGGCGTTTGGCTTCTGATTCAAAGGAGAACCTGGATGAAACGAACAATATGTATTTTGGCGATGGGACTGCTGATCGGAGGCGCTATCGCGGTTGCACAGGACACAGATCCCCTCCAAGGCAACTGGGAAGGCAAGTTCACGCAGAAGGCCTGGAAGGACAAGCCCGTTTCGGCGAAGGTCGTGGCGCAGGGCAAGGGCGGATATCGCGCGATCCTCGCTGTACCCGCCGGCGACGGCAAATCCGTGGAAGTAGCCATGACGGGCGCGATGGAAAAGGATGAGGTGGGGTTGTCGGGCGCCGGGGATCTCGGCGCGGCCGTCGGCGGAGCCTGCGAGGTCAAGGCCAAGATCAAGGGCGGCAAGGTGACCGGCAAGATCTCTGGGCGTAACGCACCGGGCGAATTCGAGATGGCGCGTATCGAGAAGAAGCCGCCCACACTGGGCGCGTAGCCGCCCGTCGGCGCCATCGTCTTGATTGATGGGAAGAATTACGATATTACGTTTCGAGCGCCGAAGTTCGATGAAAGCGGCAAGAAGGTCAAGAACGCGGTGATTAACGTGGAGCAGAACGGCATCGTCATACACGACAACGTGGAACTGGACGGCACGACGCCGGGCGGCGTCAGCGGCGATGAATCCAAGACGGGGCCGCTCCTGCTGCAAGACCACGGCAACAAGGTGCAGTATCGCAACATTTGGGTCCAGCCGCTACAATAACCAGTAGGAGTCAAAAGGAGAGCGAGTTACGTGAACCTGGATTCGGCGGTCAAGCTTGAAGGTGCTTCCCGACATGGTGGACGGCGTGGACTTTGTGGACGATGTGGACGCCGAAAAGGATCACCTGCAGCCACTTTGTCCACAACGTCCATCTCGTCCACTACTTGGACAAACCCAACTGGCTCCAAGTGCCGAATCTAGGGTGAAGAGGGCGGGTTGACACTTGGGTGGAACATCGAACCGTCTCCCGCCGCGGGAATTGCGGGTTGGGTCATTCGTAAGACTCGATGTTCTCGAAAAGGCGGGGCAAGATGATCAGGGGGTCGCTTTTCGCGAAGGGTCCGATGCCTTCGAACACAAGCTGCCGGAAAACGTCCTTCCCCAGCGAGGTGCTCATGGCGTGAGGGATCTCGACGCGCGTGAGATGTCCTTCGGCGTCGTACTCGACGACGAAACCTTCCCCCAACTCGCGGGTAAAGACGCCGGTCTCGCTGAAGACGAGGCTCAGCGTGTCCGCGTCGGAGTTATAAGAGATCTTCATTCGCCGCCTGAACCTTTCTGCCGCCTTGCCGTTCTTTGACTCCTTCCTGAGCCGGAAGGTTTCGTTTCAGCGAGGTCCCCGAAACTTCCGCCGCGACCAAGGTATTAAGCGAAAGGAAAACTCGCGTCCCAATATGATATCTTCTTTCGCGTCCGGGGTAAAGGAGTTTCTTTTGCCATGGCAAGACGGAATGTGGTCGTTCTGATGGGCGGCGTGAGCTCGGAGCACGAGGTATCCGTCGCCTCGGGCACGAAGGTGGCGCAAAGCCTCGATCGAGGCCGGTACGATGTTGCACCCGTGCTGATTACGAAGAAAGGGATCTGGCGGTTCCCCGGCGCGGCGCCGATGACCATCCACGATGTGGCGCCGGAACTCAAACGGCGGCATGCCGATTGTGTCTTCATTGCCCTGCACGGGGCCTTTGGCGAGGACGGGCGCATCCAGGGCATGCTCGACATGCTTGGGATCCCCTACACGAGCTCGGGGTGTGCGGCGAGCGGCCTGGCCATCGACAAGCTCCGCAGCAAGGCCATCGTCGCGGCGGCGGGAATCCTGGTCGCGCCTCACCGCGCGCTGACGCAGGCCGAGTGGGAAGCGGATGCGGATCGCATCACGGCGGAGACGGCGGCCTGCTTCGGTTTTCCGTGCGTGGTGAAAAGCCCCTGCCAGGGTTCGAGCGTGGGCATGGCCATCCCGCGGGATGAGGCCGCTTTCCGGAACTCGATCCCGGAGATTCTTGCATACGGCGACATCCTGATGATTGAGAAGTTCATCAGCGGCGCCGAGGTAACATGCGCCGTCCTCGACGTTGATGCCTCCGCCCCGCCCGTTGCCCTGCCCGTCACCGAGATCCGGCCGGTGTCTTCCGCCTACTTCGACTATCAGGCGAAATACACGCCTGGGGCCTCTATCGAGATTACGCCCGCGGAGATTTCGGCGGAGCTTACGCGCAAGGTGAAGGAAGCGGCCGTAAGGGCCCATCAACTGATCGGGTGTTCGATTTGGAGCCGCAGCGACTTTATCATCGACGGGGATGAGCCGATCTGGCTCGAGGTCAACACCGTCCCGGGCATGACCGGAACGTCTCTGTACCCTCAAGCGGCCGCCGCCGCCGGGATTTCCTACGAACAACTCGTGGGCCTGTTCGTCGAGGCCGCCATCGCGAAACGCGGCACGGCATTGAAAGGACGATAGCATGTCAATCACGTTCACTAAGATGCACGGATTGGGAAATGATTATCTCTTCATTGAAGGCGAGAAGTTCCCGATTCAGGATCCCGCCGAGCTTTCCCGGCGGATGAGCCACCGGCATCTCGGCGCCGGTTCGGATGGCATCATCCTGATACTGCCCGGCGAAAAGGCCGAGTTCAAGATGCGGATATTCAACGCGGACGGAAGTGAAGCCGAGACTTGCGGGAACGGCATCCGCTGCTTCGCGAAATACGTCTACGAACGCGGGATGACCGGCAAGACGGAGTTCGTCATCGAAACACTCGCCGGGCCGAACCGCGTCACCCTTAAGACAGACGGCGCCAAAGTCGTCGCGGTCCGATCGAACATGGGGCAGCCCCGGTTCGACCGCGCGGAAATCCCGATGATCGGCGCTCCGGGGCAGGTCATCGAGGAGGAACTGGATCTCGGCGGACGCATGGTGAAGATCACCTGCGCCAATATTGGGAATCCGCATGCCGTGATCTTCGTCGACGATGCCACGGCGGCGCCGCTGGCGGAGATTGGCCCGAGAGTCGAGAACCACCCGAAGTTCCCCCGGCGCACCAACGTCGAGTTCGTGAACGTGATCGACCGGCGAAACATCGTCATGCGGATCTGGGAACGCGGCAGCGGCATCACCATGGCAAGCGGCAGCGGTTCCTGCGGCGCCTCGCTTGCATCGATGATCACCGACCGCGTCGACCGAAGGGTCAACGTACACCTCGTATACGGTGTCCTCGCGATCGAATGGGCGGAAGACGGCTTCGTATATCAAGAAGGACCCGCAACCGAGGTATACACCGGCACATGGTAGGGTCGCGGTCCTCCTCGACCGCGGGCCGGGAGGATGGCCGTGGTCGAGCGGGAGCTTGACCCTACCGCGAGGAGATGACCAATGGATATGGCGCTTTCTTGCTTCTTGCAGAAAAAGTGCTGAGCCGCCGAGCACCTGAAGGACTGGGCGCGCTCGTATTAGAACACGCGCTATTCGTTCCCGCTCTGGGACAACATACTGATATACGCGCTTTCATTTTTGTGGTCTGGTTCTCGCTCGCGCTGCCCAAGAGAATACCGACTGTGGGCGAGACTGCATTTCCCGCTGAACCAAGATAGAGGCGAGTCAGTGTGTATTGCTGCCTGGCGGCCACCGATTTGTTGCAGGACGAGGCTCATTGTGCCGTTCACTTGCTAAGTGACGACGGTTTCGGTAGGTTTGCCGAAACGAGAAAGAGGAAACGACTGCTATGGGTTCATGGGCTGTTCTCTTGGTTCTCGGCTTGGCCGGAACACCTCCTCCCTATCCACCGAGTGACTTCTTGTCAGGCATCAGTTTCGATTGGGACTCACACAAGCGTTTGGCGGCCGGCAGCGACAACTGGCCGATCACGTGGGCAGATGACGACTGCCAGTACACGGCTTGGGGCGATGGCGGAGGGTTCGGAGGTTCGGATAGTGACGGCCGTGTGAGCAACGGTTTTGCGCGTGTCGAGGGCGCTGCTGCCGGCTACCGGGGTACAAACATAGCGGGAGGAAAAGACCCCCCGTGTTCGGCCCCTTTTGAAGGCAAGTGTTACGGCGTCCTCTCGCTACGTGGAAAGGTCTACGCATGGCGCATCGGTAGTGCTTCGGGGGAAAGCGCCTACGAATTCCAGGAGCTATGGGTATCCGGGGACCACGGCAGGTCCTGGTCTGGCACAAGGGTTCGGTTTGACCCGTCCCAGTTCGGCGACGGGGAAGACAAGGGCTTCTTTGCGCCCACGTTTCTGCAATCTGGAAAAGATTACGGAGCGGCAAGAGACGCTTTCGTGTATATGTATGCGCCGAACATCAAGTCGCTGGCTTGGGAGATCAACAGGCCGGGCGAAATCACGTTGATGCGCGTCCGCCTCGATAGGATCGAAGATCCGGAAGCGTATCGGTTCTTTACGGGCTTAGACGAGTCTGGAAACCCGATCTGGAGCGCCAGTTCGACCGCGCGCAAGCCTGTCTGGGAGGATCCGCTGAATGGCGTCATGGGCGTCAGCGCCGCGTTCGTTCCTGCCTTGAACAGAGTCTTGTTGATTACTGAGCATACTGAAAACGCGAAAGGCAACATCGGCATCTATGAGGCGCGGCATCCGTGGGGACCTTGGCGAACAGTGTTGTTCTGCCGAGGCTGGGGCCGCGGGCACATCGAGGAAAGCACCTTCTTCTGGAACTTCGCACCGAAATGGTTCAGCGAAGATGGAATGGGCTTTGTCCTGGTCTTCACCGGTACAGGTGACAATGATTCGTGGAATACGGTCTCGGGGCGGTTTCTTATGGCAAATAAGGTACAGACTACGAGTTCCTTTGGTGCGGCCGGGGCCGGCGTTAGCCGGGACGAGATGGACGGGCTATTGGACTCGACCGTTACCGGTTGGCGGTTCAGGCAGGGGGAGGCGGCTGGGGCCGAGTCGCCGGATTTCGATGATTCGGACTGGGAACTGGTGGAGGTGGGCCACCAATGGAGCCCGGAGAATTCCACGTGCTGGTACCGGAAACGGATTACCATCCCCGAGCGCATCAACGGGGCGCCGGTGGCGGGTTCGACGCTTCGGTTGAGGGCCGGCATGGACAACGAAGCCAAGGCGTACGTCAATGGCGAGTTCAAGCAGCAATTCCGATGGGACGATGGTGATTTTGTACTCACTGAGAACGCGCGGCCAGGGGAGGTCATCTGCGTCGCCCTGTACGGGATCAATCGGCCCGGCACCGGTTCGCTGTACCAGGCCTACCTGGTTTCGACTGAAAGCGAAACGCTGCCGCAGCTTCTCCACGCCTACCAGGTCGCCGAATCCTACATACACCACGCGTCCGCCGAAGACGCGAAGCGTTGGCAGGCCTTTTTGGACGAGTCCGAGGAGATACTCGCGGGCGCGGCACAGCGCTCAACTCGGAGGTGGCTTCCTACCGTCCAGCCACCGACGAAGCCGGGGCCTTACTTGGATCTGGTCAAACACGCGCGGGCGGTTCTCCTATCCGATGCGAAAAGACTCCAACGTGACTTGCGCCAGATTGGGAGCAAGCTGGACACACTGCACAAGCGGTTGCGGCAGGGCAAGGCAATTGGCCGGCAGATGGCCTACCAACGCGTGGATGCTCGTGTTGTCGAGAGTTTCCTTCAGTACGTACGCGACGACATGGCCGATGGGGACACCTCCCACGCGGTCCGCGCACTGTGGACCGTGCGGTTCCTCGACCAAGTGTGCAACGAGGCGCTGCGAGGTGCGGCCGCAATCCTCGAGAATCCGCTACTCGATCTTGCCGGACCCGCCTACCGAACGGGCCCGGTGGTCATACGAGACGGTGCGTTCTGGCAAAACGACCGCCCGGTTTTCTTCACCGGCGTGGGGCACTTCGACCAAGTGCGGCGAGATACGCCCATCCTCGCGGAATATGGACTCAGCATGATCGAGATTGACTTGGGGCCCAATAGCGTGCTGACGGGACCCGGCGCCGTGGACCTACAGCCCATTTACGACCTTCTCAAAGTGCTGGACGATGCGGCGGCGCACAACGTTGCCGTCAATCTGCACACGGCGCCGCATTACTTGCCGGGATGGGTCTTCGCGCAAAACCCGGAACTGGGCCAGTGCGGACGCGGTTTCATTCCGTTCTGCATCGAGGCGCAGCAAACGCGGGCCGTTCACGAGCAGTATCTGCGCACACTCATGCCCCTCATCGCCGGGCATCCCGCCCTGCACAGCATCTGCCTGAGTAACGAACCGACGTACACCGATAAATGTGCGTACTCCCGCACGAAATTCCATGCGTACATCAAGGACAAGCACGGTTCAATAGAATCGGCCAATGCCCTCTATGGCACAAGTTTTGCCTCGTTTGACGATGTGCCTATTCCCGAGGAACCGTCGAACTATCCGTTGTACTTCGACTGGTGCCGGTTCAATCAGGATCGGTTTGTGGATTGGCATGCGTTCATGCGCGACATCGTGCATGAATACAATCCGCGTGTCCCCGTGCTCGTGAAAGTCATGTCCACCGTGCTCGATCCGCCCCGATACTTCGCTTTGGGCATCAATCACGAAGACTTCAACGCACTCGACTCTATTGCCGGCAACGATTGCCACCAATTGTTCGCGGAGGAGGAGCAAGACGAATACGCCCGGCATTGGCACGACGTTCACCGGGGGGAGCTGGCATGGCGGCGCGTGGACGGGGAGCAAAACGAATACGCCCAGCATTGGCAGGGCATGGCGCTGAACTACACCTTCCAGCGTTCCACCGCGCCCGCCAGCGTCATTTACAACGCCGAGGATCATGTGATCCGCGACGGCGACTGGTCGTTCATCCCCGACAGCCACATCCGCACTGCTTTCTGGACCCAGGCTCTCCACGGACAGGGCGCGGCCACGACGTGGGTCTGGGATCGGGACCAGAGAGGCAACAGAGCCGGCAATATCCTGACCCGGGCCAACTGTGTCCGCGCCATGGGCCACGCCGCGTTGGACCTGAATCGTCTTGCCCGGGAGGTCTACGCGTTACAGCACGCGAAATCGGACCTCGCAATCTTCTACTCGCAATCGTCTCTCTTGCCATCCGCGGCGCATGTCGAGGGGATGGCGGCCACCTTCGAAGGGACGTATTTCGTGGACACGACTTGCGACATCGTGACAGAGCGACTCGCCTGCGGCGAGGCAAGCAAGCTTGGCAACTACAAGGTTGTCGTGGTACCGCAAGCGTCACATGTACCCGATGATGTGGCAAAGGCATTCCAGGGCTATATCACTTCGGGTGGCCTGGTCATGACGGTCGGGGAATGCTTCACCCACGACGAATATGGCCGTGCGCGCGGCCCCGCGCTTAAGCAAGCGGGTTCCGGCCAACTGGTCGCATACCCCGGCCGGCTTACCGCGCGGGCCTACCGCGAGATTCTCGACAGCTTGCTCGACAAGGCCGGCTGCGACCGCCCCGTCCGTATCGCGGGCGAGCACGGCGAGCCAATCTGGGGCGTGAACTTGCGCACAGCCGAGCATGACGGCAAGCGGCTCGTGAGCCTTGTCAATTTCAGCCGCTCTACCCAAACCGTCGTACTCAAGACGGTCACACCCATCACCAAGGCCATCGACCTCTTCGACAACGCCGAGATGGTTCTGCCAATCACGATCAGACCCATGGCCCCCGTGCTGCTTTCGACCGAGCTTGGAGCGTCCGCAAACAGTCGGTAGGGCGCGTACAACCGAACTCACACAAGCAATGTATGACTGCTTGCAGACCCTGGGGAGTCACGCATTGACTCGTCTACGGCGCCCGTATTATGGACCGATATACGGGCGGAGTGGTTGTCGACCACAATACCGTCAACCGGTATCTTCTCCCTGGGGCGGACCACTATGGTATCGCCTCTCTCTACCTTTTCCACGGGATGACCGTCGCATGGTTCATGCTTCCCTTTTCAATCCAAGAAGCGACATGGTAAGCAGTCGCGTATAGTGGAATCGTCAGGGCATAGAAGATCCATAGAGGCAGCATGTGCATCACGTCTATGAATCCGGATTGAACCGCCAACACTGAAGCGCCAAGCAATCCGGCTAAGGCGGGTACAACTGTCAGTAGGAGCACGCCTCTCCTCTCAACCGGCTTGAGGCTTCCCCAAACGAGCAGAAATGCCCAGCCCAGCATCAGAGAGGCTGCGACTCTGGATACATATAGGTTCGCGTTTCCGTCGGGCGCGGTCTGCATTCCAAACATGGCCTTGGCGACCTCGGGAAAGAGCAAAGGTACGGTTGCCAACAGGTCAGCCACGGCTCCTATCCAGAAGCACGTTCTTAGAAAGCCAACTCCCTTGCCGGTGCGCAATGATGGAAGTAGTTGAGCGTCGTTCATCGATAGGCCGCTTCTTTGAGAAGGCTCATCCATGCCATGTCTATTCATACGAAAGCGCCTCCCGCGTAGATACGGATACCGCTCTCTGCGCCGGTACCCGGCTTGCTATCCAGCCAAAAGCTAATGTCGCAGCCAAGGTTATCACGAAGCCAATCTTACTGAAAGAAAAATGAAGCTCAACTTCCAGCATCTGTGCCGAAAAACTTTGAAGCGACGATGCTGAGCGGCCACGATAGTAACAATCCAAGACAAATACTGATAACGCTCGCTATCATCCCTTCGGAAACAAACAGGTCATAAATGATTCTTGGAGTGGCCCCGATTGCCCTCAGCACGCCAATCTCGCGGGTCCTCTCCATAATATTGATGCTCGTGGCAGACGCCATTCCTATGGCGCTAACCACCAGCACCAGCAGGGAAAAGAAAACGATGGTTACAAGAACTATCTTCAAGTGGTCGTAGATGATTTTCACCCGTTCCGCTTGCATCATTACATAGAGCACTTGCAGGTTGGACGGCTCAATCGCCTTCTCTATGTCCTTCTTCAGGGCTATCACCTTGTCAAAGCTCTTGTCTTTCGCTACAAACATCAAGCTGTTGACGTAGTGACTTGGATTGGCGAAGGCATCGTACTGCTCCTTGGCAATATAGATCTTCGGCCTCTCAAGTCCGGCGACAAATTGGAGAAATTGAGAACATAGAGCGAGCGGACAGCCATGAAAGGCGCCGACGCTTCATGGCTGTCCCATTTCCCTTTCAGTTGGATAGTGGGTCACTTATCACGGCTGTCGCCGGCGCAACAGGCACTGGGCGGTTCGTGTACCGGGACACGTTCGCCCATTTTCTCATCGGTATACTTGTCCATCTTGTCAGCGAGGGCCTTGCGCACCATTCGCGCTATGCCGACGGCATCTGTCATCTCGGCATTGGAAGCGCCGGCCTTTCGGCCTTCCTGCACGTGATAGTCCAGGCACGGCTTGCAGTTCACTACTGCCGCTGCACCTATCGCGACCAACTCTCTTGTCTTGGTGTCCAACATCGCATGTCCTCCTTGTCGTGTTCGTAACTCGCGCCTATGCCTTGGCAGCGCTTACCTTGATGCTCGATACCTTCCCAGCCAGGCTGGGCGCCAGGCGGACCAGTTCGTCCGGAATAGACTTGGCGTCGCTGGCAATCGCACTGATCATTCCCGCGTCGTAGTCGACCCGGGCGACGATATCAACGTCTGAGAAGCCGGCCTCACGGATAGCGGCGATGTAGTCACCCTCTTCAAGCGCGCCGGCGACGCAGCCCGCCCAAGCTTCGAGACTATGGCGGACATTCTCAGGCAGGTCATGTGTGACGAGGTCTGAAACTAGAATCCCGCCGCCCGGACGCAGCACCCGGTACGCCTCGCTGAACACCTTGGCCTTGTCCGGCGCGAGGTTGATGACGCAGTTGCTGATGATCCAGTCCACAGTGCCGGAATCGACAGGCATGTCCTCGGCGTCTCCTAAGCGGAACTCGACGTTGGTCACGCCGGCTTCGGCGGCGTTCGTCTTTGCCGCTTCGATCATCTCAGGCGTCATGTCCAGTCCGATCACGCGTCCCGCTGGTCCGACTTTCCGCGCCGCGAGCAGGACATCTATCCCCGCGCCGGAGCCGATATCCAGCACCGTTTGTCCCGGCTCAATGCCGGCCAGCGCCACCGGATTTCCACAGCCAAAAGAGTGCTCCATCGCGTGGGCGGGCAACCCCGAAAGCTGGTCCTCGGTGTAGCCCGCCGAGAGCGCCACCTTAGCATCGAGTTGCCCGCTTGCCGCTCCACAGCACGAGCGTTTCCCGGGCGCCTTCACCATGCCGGCATAGCGCTGCTTTACATACTCCTTGACTTCGTTCGTTTGCTGCGGGACAACTTCGCTCGTCCCGCAGCACGGCATTTTCTTGACAGTCATTTCCGTTGCTCCTTTCTTGATGTAATGGCCTCTGTTGGTGTATTGGGGTTTGTGGCCTTATCGACTTGCCCGCTGATCGCCTCCTTTCAATCTATCCGTCCGCGCAACATGCTTCATTGTAGAAAGTTTCACCACTGAAGTAATTGGGCAAAAAAAAGAGCCGCTATGGCATCGCGGCAATAAGCTTCTCCAGAATCCGGCGGAGTTCAGATTGCTCGTCCTTGTTCAAGATGTCATCGAGCCCGATTCCGCAGCACGCACCGCACGGCACGCTACTCCACAGTTCTTGACCTTTCTGAGTTAGACCCAGGAGGATTACTCGACGGTCCTCCTGGCTGCGTTCGCGCCTGACCAGACCGTCGCGCTCCAAGCGGTCCACTATCCCGGTAACGTTGCTACACGCACAGCAAAGGCTTTCGCTCAGTTTGTTGAGAGGGATCATGCCCTGCTCGGACAGGACAGTCAGCATGTCGAACTGGGAAGGCGTTATACCATAGGAAGATAGAAACCTCTCGGCTTGCCTATACATGGCCTTGCCCAACGCGATACACAGACTCGCGAGGTCTCCGCTCCTTATGTGAAGTCCGCACTGGCTCATTTCTTGAAGACGCCGTCCTTAGCCTATTAATTATTCATGTACTAACAATGTGACTTTACCACAAGCTGAGGCGTTTGTCAAGGCATCATCTCGTCCAGTTCCCTGCTCCCACCGGTAAAGCCCCCGTAGCGTCAAGCAGGAATCCACTCGAAATGAGTATCGCCGCGCCAGATAGGGTGTACCACGAGCACTCTCGTACCTCCAGGGCGAACCGAGAGGTCCATGCCTGCCCGCTTGAAACGAGACGATTTCGGGTTCACAATGGAAGCGTGGCGGTCGCGCAGGGCTTCCGCGCGAGGGCTGAGTTACGGGGTAACCATGGAAGGACGCGTACGGTTTTCGCTTTCCGCACTCCTGCTCGAGCGCAGGATGGCCGTCTTGGACCTGCGGTACGCTCTGGCGACGGTTGCGTACTGCGTCATGTTGTTCTGGCTTTCTTCGACGGCGAATCCTGTCCATTTCGAACCGATGTTTCCAGGCGAGGACAAGCTGGTCCACGCGGTGCTGTACGGCGGCTTGGCGCTGGTGGTGTCGACGGGTCTCAGGAGACGCGGCCGTCCTGTAAGCCCGTTCGTACAGTTCTGGGGGCCGGTTGCGTTCGCATTCCTGTACGGGATCAGCGATGAGTTTCACCAACGCTTCGTGCCGGGGCGGACGGCCGATGTCTGGGATGCTTGCGCGGACGGCGCAGGCGCCCTTGTGATGCAGATTGTCCTATGCCGTTATGTCTGGCGGTTGCGCCGCGGCTTGGAGACGAAAGACACGCCGGGCGTTTTCGGAGGTCCGCGCGGCTAACGCATCAAGCGGGATCCCTTTCAGTTCGGCCAGGCACGCCGCGGTGTATTCAACGTGCGCGGGTTCGCATCGCTGACCTCGAACCGGCTGCGGGGCCAGATATGGACTGTCCGTCTCGACGAGAAGACGCTCCAGTGGGACAATGCGCGCCGCCTCACGCAGCTTGTGCGCTTTCGGAAAGGTTACGTTTCCGGCAAAGGAAATGTGGAACCCCCACGCCAGGCACTGTTCGGCAAAGGCGGCGTCTCCCCCGAAGCAGTGCATGACGCCGCCCGCGAGTTCCGCGTGCAAAGGCTCGATGATGGCCGCGACGTCGTGCTGGGCTTCCCGGCAATGCACGACGACGGGAAGCTTACACTCGATGGCCATTTCCAGTTGGCGGCTGAACGCTTCGCGCTGATGTTCGCGCGCGGAGAAATCGTAGTGGTAGTCCAATCCGATCTCACCGATGGCCACCACACCGGGCCGTGACACGAGTTCGCGAATCGCCGCGAGCGCTTCGGGCGTTGCGCCGCTCGCTCCGTGGGGATGGATGCCGACGGCGGCGCAGACCTTCCCGCGGGCCAGCGCCACGCCATGTTGGCTTGTCGCGATGTCGTCTCCGATCACGACTAGCCCGTCCAGCACGGCGAGGGCTCGTTCGAGCACGTCTGAACGATCTGCGTCAAACTGGGGGTGCTGCAAATGGGCATGCGTGTCAATGAGCGCCATAGCGATTTCCGTGGAAGCGTGGAAGCGGCGTCCTCGCCGCTTTCTACCATGCGTCCAGTGCATTGTCTTGGTAACGCGACGAGGACGTCGCGGCCACAGGTGTGGAAGCGGCGTCCTCGCCGCTTTCTACCATGCGTCCAGTGCATTGTCTTGGTAACGCGACGAGGACGTCGCGGCCACAAGTGCGGCGTGGACGTCGCCTTTACGATTGCGCGGGGCCGGCTCCGTCGCGGGGTTTGCGACGCCGGCGGCGGCGGGAGCGGCGGCGGGACTTGGAAGGTTTATCGGGACCCTCGGCGGCGGCGCTTTCCCCGGCCTCTTCTTCCTCTTCGAAGATTTCCTCGGTGCCGTCGGGATTCACCACGAGAACCGGCTCGCCGGGTCCGGTATCCTCTTCCTCGCCGGCTGCAAGCGGCTCTTCCTCCGACAGGATCGCTTCTTCCTCGAGAATCTCCTCCCATTCGGGACCGCTTGGCTTTTCCGTTTCTTCGGCGACCGCGGCGGCCTTCTTCCTCTTCGGATCGTGGTACTGATCGTTCTCGTAACTCAGACAGCACATTAGCCGGCCGCACTGCCCGCTGATCTTTGTGGGATTCAAGGAGAGGCTCTGCCGCTTGGCCATCTTCATCGAGATCGGCATGAACCCGGAGAGCCACGTGGCGCAGCATAGTTCGCGTCCGCACGCCGCGAAGCCTCCGACGATCTTGGCCTTGTCGCGCACTTGAATATGCCTCAGTTCGATGCGCGCCTTGAGTTCGTGTGCGAGATCGCGGACCAATTCGCGGAAATCCACCCTGTCGTCCGCGGTGAAGTAGAAGATGACCTTGTGACGGTCAAACGTGTATTCCGCATCGACCAGGTTCATGGGCAGATTCCGCTCGCGGATCTTCTGGCGGCAGAGGGCGCCGGCCCTTGTCTCGTCCAGGATGATCTGGCTCAGGGAGTTTTCATCGTGCGGCGATGCTTTCCGGACGACGGACATGGTGTAACGCCTGACCATCTCGTCGGGGCAGTCCTCAGGCTCGGTGATGCATACACCGCACTCGAGTCCCCGATCGCTCCGCGCGATGACATGGTCATTTCGCGAGAGCGCGATGTCGCGGGCAAGGAACACAAAAACGCGGGCCGGTTTACGCAACCGGACCTTCACAGCTTGCAGCATAGACTACTCCCAACGTCCCGTCATGAGGACAACACGAAGAAGAGGTCGCGAAAAACGCGATCTTCTTTCAGAAAACGTTCCAGATAAACGCGCGCCTTCTCGATAGCATCGAACTTCCGATCGTAATCCGCGCCTTTGGCGCGCACGGAAGCCTTGCACTCGCCGGCCGCTCGAAGCCGCTCCAACTGATCCCGGTTGAACACTTGCTCTTCATTCCCGGTTGTCGAGTAGACCAATTCGTCGCGGTACCAAGTCTCCAGCAAGTACAGGTACTCCATTATATCACGCCGGATGATCGCTTCCGCGAGGGCCATCTGTTGCTCGGCGGCTTCCTCGCGGTCTTCGCGCGACACATCGGCCGTGGCGGGATCCGTATCCGCCTTGATCGCGGCCTCGATTTGGGTCCGGCGCAGTTCGAGACGCTTGGCGAAATCCTCGGCCAGCGAGATCGGTTCGCCTCCTTCCGCCAGGCGCTTGGTGATCTCGAGGACCTCCTCGCGCTTGCCGGAGTCCACGAGGCCCAACGCCCGCGCCATCTGCCCCTGTGCAAGGGCCGCAATCGACTCCGCCACGTCCCTCGGGAGGTCCCGTTCACGCAGCAGGAGTTCGGTCACCGTCGCAGGCCGCAGAACGCCGAATCGGACCCGTTGGCACCGCGAGCGGATTGTCGGCAATAGAAGACCGGGATATTCCGTGAGCAGCATGAACATGGAATTGCCAGGAGGCTCTTCGAGCGTCTTGAGGAAGTGGTTCTGCGCGGCGACGCCCATTCGGTCCGCTTCCTGAAAAATGAACACGCGCCATTTAGACTCGAAGGGGCGCAGCGCGGCCATGCCATTCACGGCGTCGATCGTCTCGACGTTAATGATGCGGGATTTCTTCACCGGCGTCACGATCATCACATCCGGATGGTTCCCACTCGTGACTTTGCGGCAACTCAGACATGCGTCGCACGCGTCGGCGTCCCCTTTGCCGCAGTTTATGGCCTTCGCCATCTCGATTGCGGCCAGGCGCTTGCCGACGCCGCCCGGTCCCCAGAACAGGAGTCCATTCGGGACGCGGTTCTTCCGCAGCATGTTGCGAAGCAACCGCACGGGTACATCCTGATCTCGAATGCTCTTGAAACTCATTTCCTCTTCGTGGACGCGACGTCCTCGTCGCGTCGGGCAAGCGGCGAGGACGCCGCTTCCACAGGTTCAGCCCGTCGGCAAGCGGCGAGGACGCCGCTTCCACGGGTTCACATGTTCAGTAATTCGTCGACGTTCTCGCGAACGGCCGCTGCTACTTCGTCGACGCTCTTGGCGCCGTCCACCACTTTCACGCGTCCTGGTTCTTCCCGCGCAATGCGGAGAAACCCGGCCCGTACACGTTCGTGAAAGTCAATTTTCTCCCGTTCGATTCGATCGGAACCGCCTTGTGTGGCCCGCGCCAAACCGAGGGCCGTCGGAACGTCGATGACGATAGTCAGGTCCGGCTCGAGACCTTTCGTGGCAATCGCGTGAAGACCAGACAGATTGTCCAGCGGAAGCCCTCGGCCCGCGCCTTGGTAGGCAGTCGTCGAGTCGTAGAAACGGTCTGAAAGGACGATCTTGCCGGCTTCGAGCGCTGGGCCGATACGCTCAGCGACGTGCTGTGCGCGCGCGGCCTCGTAGAGCAGCAACTCGGTCACGGGGCTAAGCGCCTCGTTGGCCGGGTCGAGCAGAATGGCGCGAATGGCTTCCGCCATGGGCGTTCCGCCGGGTTCCCGCGTGGCCAGCACTTCGTACCCTTGTGATTCGAGATAGGTGCGAAGAAGCTCCAACTGTGTCGATTTCCCGCACCCCTCGCCGCCTTCAAAGGTGATCAGCAGGCCCCTTGTGCGTACAGGCTTCATGGGAGGGATCCCTCATCAGGGGTATTCTCATGGTCGCGTACCAAGGCGTCTCTGGCGATCTTCCCTTTGTCAAAGAACGCTTCGACGGCGCTCGCGTCGCCGGCGGCGACGGCCTCTCGCACTTGCGTCAGTGCGGCAAGCGCTTCATCGAGACCGGCCAGTACGGCGTCGCGGTTCGTGAGGCAAATGTCGCGCCACGTTTCCGCCCGGCTCGCGGCGATGCGGGTTACGTCGCGAAACCCCTTGCCGATCAGGGCCCGGATCTGGGCCGAATGCGTATCGAGATCAATGGCCCCCATTGTGGCGATACACGCCGCCATGAGATGGGGCACATGGCTTGTGCGGGCCGCGATTGCGTCATGCAGCACGGGATCCATTTCCACGACGCGGGCGCCAACGCCCAGCCAAAGCTCGCGGACGGCCCGGCGTGCTTCCGCGTCAATGTGGCCGCCGGCCTCGACCACCGTTACGCAGTCCTCGAACAGGCGCGGCGTGGCGTGTTCCGGTCCGAATTTTTCAGACCCCGCCATGGGATGACTGCCGACGAAACGGGAAGGCATGGGCCACGTCTTGCGGGCGTGCTCGCATATCCGGGCTTTGGTGCTGGCGACGTCCGTAACAATAGTGTCCGGCCCGCAGAGAGAGCGGAGTTGGTCCAGCGCCTGTGTTGCATGGCCCGCAGGCGTGCATATGACCACGAGGCCGGCGCCCGCAGCGGCATCCCGCATATTCAGGAATGCGGCATCGATGGCGCCTACCTCGAGGGCCTTGTCCAGGGAAGATTGCCTGCGTCCGACGCCGCGTATCGTCTTTGCCAGACCGCGGGCTTTGAGGGCCTGTCCCAGGGAGCCGCCCAGGAGTCCCACGCCAATGATCGTCACGGTATCGAAGAGTGGGTTCATATCTTTTCCTGCGCCGCTGCGATGGCCTCAGGCAGCGTAAATGCGCGGAGGTACAATGCGCGCCCGATGATGATTTCATCGATTCCGTCGGGCTCGACGGAACGCAGACGGCGGATGTCGGCCAGAGACGAAATGCCCCCCGATGCGGTCACGGGAATGCGGACGGCGCGCGCTACCGCCTGGGTGGCCGCGATGTTGGGTCCGCCCATCATCCCGTCGCTCAGGATGTCCGTGTAGATGATGCGGCAGGCGCCGGCGGCTTCCGCTTCGCGTGCGAACGGCACGGCGCCCGTCTCGGTGATCTCGATCCAGCCGTTCAGTCCCACTTTCCCGTCCTTGGCGTCGATGCCGGCCACGATTTTCTCCGGAAATTCCCGCGCGGCGGCACGGAGGAAGTCACGGTCGCGGTAGGCCGCGGTGCCGAGGATCACCCGCTGCGCGCCCGCCGCCAGGATGGTCCGGACGGTTTCCATGTTTCGGATCCCGCCACCCACTTCGTATGGCGCCCCGGCGGCTGCAAGGGCGCTAAGGTGTGGTTCGATGCAGCATCGGCCTGCCTTGGCGCCATCAAGGTCCACGACGTGAACGAGCCCGGCCCCAAGGCGGACCCACTCTTCCGCCTGTGCAACGGGATCTTCCGAAAAGACCGTCTCCTGGTCATAGTCGCCTTGGACCAGGTTGACGCAGAAGCCTCCGCGAATGTCCACTGCGGGAACGATGCGCATGGGTTGGGTTTCGGGTTTCGGGTTTCGGGTTTCGGGTTTGCGCCGACGGCGGGATCTTTTCCCAACGTCTGAACCCGATACACGAAGCCCGAAATCCGCTCCTAAGAGGACGCGTTCAATTGGGCCTTTACGGCATCGACCAACTGTCCGAAGGCCACCTCGTCCGTCGCGGCGATGTCGGCCAGCATCTTTCGATTCACGTCGATGTTTGCCTGCTTGAGTCCCGCGATAAAGCGGCTGTAGCTGATGCCGCAGGCGCGGGCGGCCGCGTTTATGCGGGCGATCCACAGGCGGCGGAAGTCACGCTTGCGCGCGCGGCGGTCGCGGTATGCGAAGCATGCGGCGCGCTCGACGGCCTGTCGAGCCGTCTTGTACAGACGGTGGTGGCCTCCCCGGTATCCGGAGGCCAGTTTCATGTATTTCCTGCGGCGACTGCGTGTAGCAGGGGCTTTTGATACACGTGGCATGGTCTTAACTCCTCAGAAAGAACCGCCGTTCGGCGGGTTTAGTCCTCTCGTTTATCTCAGGCGTACGGAAGCATCTGCCGCACGCGCTTGTGATCCGACTCCGAGATCACGAGTGAACGGCGGAGATTCCTGCGGCGCTTCGCCGTCTTGGCCGTCTTCAGATGGCCCCGAAACGACTTGCTCCGTTTGAACTTGCCGCTCTTGGTCACCTTGAAGCGTTTTGCTGCTGATTTCGTGGTCTTAACTTTCGGCATACCTAGCCCTCCATAAGAAAGAAGGATCCTTCATCGCCTTCTCGTCAGACGGTCCGTCTACTGCGGCGTAATGCGGTTCGGAAGATCAGACTTGGTGGTGTGTCGGGGTGAGCACCATGCTCATATTGCGGCCTTCGAGTCTTGCGGTGGCCGCGCTGTGGTCCTCTTGACAGAGTTCCTTGGTCGCCTCGACAACCTTCACCAACAGTTCCCGCCCAAACTCGGGGTGGGCCATTTCACGGCCGCGGAACATGATGGTGATCTTGACCTTATCTCCCTCTTTGAGAAATTCCCGAACATGATTCGTCTTCGTCTCGAAATCGTGATCGTCGATCTTGGGGCGGTACTTGATTTCTTTCACGGTGACGGTGTGCTGATGCTTGCGGGATTCCTTCGCCCGCTTGCTCTGCTGGTAGCGGTACTTCCCGTAGTCCATGATGCGGCATACGGGTGGCGCCGCTTTTCCTGCCACCTCCACCAGGTCGAGTCCGCGTTCTTCCGCCTCGCGAATCGCGTCCCCGGGACTCATAATCCCGAGTTGGTTTCCTTCTTCATCGATCACACGAACCTGTCGGGCCCGAATCATTCCATTTACCCGGACCTTTTCCTCTTCTATCTTGGCGATAAGTGGATCCTCCACGCGGGGCCCCACGCCCCAGTACGTCTTTCCAACGTAAACCATCCCGGTGGTCACAGTTTGTCGCCGTTTGACAAACTGTGATGCGGCGCACGCACAACGGTCCGCCCGCCACCGAGCCAAAGAAAAACGGCGGAGAGTATGCCAACTCTCCGCCGAAAACAACCAACACCACAGTTTGTCAAGCAACGACAAACTGTGAACGGCATACATCCGCCGCGCGTGTCGCGTATGTCACGGACCTTGCTGGCAGACAACCCGCGCTCTATGCGCCCGTCGCCGCAAGGTGAGAAGCTGGCGCTCCCACTTGTATTACGGCAAGTCCGCCGTAACAAGACACCTTACTCGCCGCGCATCTTAGCAAATGGCCCCGCGGAAATCAAATTCCCGCTTGCGTGATAACGTCGATCCGGACCAACGGGAAGGCGGAGTCGCCGCGGAGGCTAATGCGTGTCCACTCCGCGGAGCATGTAGATGCTATGCTCGAGCGTCTGGAGGATCTCGCCCATGTATTCATCGACGGCGCGCACACTGCCGGGAAGGGTGTAGACGAGCGTCTGACCGAGAACTGCGGCTACTGACCTGCTGAGCAGCGCGTTCGGTTTTTCCGAGCCGTACTTGAGCCGGATATTCTCCATGACGCCCGGGATGATCTTGTCCGCGAGCCCGGTTACAACGTCGGGCGTGATGTCCCTCGGCCCAATGCCCGTGCCGCCCGTGGTAAACACCACGTGCACGCCCGCGTCTCGCGCGGGGCGCAGTTCTTCGCGGAGTCTGTCCGCGTCGTCCGGTATCAGCGACGAGGAAATGTCGAGCCGCCAACGCCTGCCCTGCATGAACTCCTCAAGCCGCTTACGAATTATCGGGCCGCTGCGATCCGCATAGACGCCCTGGCTGGCCCGATCGCTCAAGGTAATCACTCGGCACAACAGGACGCGCGGCGCGTGCACGATCGCGTCTCCGGGCTTCACCGCGCCGCCTCGGACGACCCGGCAGAAGATGCCCTCCTTCGGCATGACGCACTCCCCGACCTGCTGGAAGATGGCGCAGCCTTTGCCATGACACTTCTTTCCCAACTGCGTCACCTCGAGTTCCGCCGCCGGGCCGATCCTGAACCTATCGAGGAAGACCGCCTGAAGAAGGTCGATGCCGCGCGTTGTGATATTTTCCGCGAACTCGCCGCTGCCGAACGCTCGGCCGCATTCCGCGGAAAACCGCTCGATACTCTCCACGGCAAGCAAACTCACCTGCCGATGCCAGTCCCCGGCATGAGCGTCGCCCACAACGCCTTGCCCGGCGATAGTGATTTCCGGCACGGGCTGCTTGGACGTGCCCTGCCGCTCGGACAGATTTACAGAGACAACCATCCCGGTCAGTGTTTGCGTTTCAGCCACGTGAAGCCTTTCCGGCCCAAGCCGCACCGTGCGGGCCGCCTGGAGTGCACAAACCGGGATGATACTCGATCCTTTGGACGGACCGCTACTCCTTCATCTTCTCAACGAGGACAATTTCGCTTATGACCATGCTCTTGTCCGCGGCCTTGCACATGTCGTAGACCGTCAATAGGCCCACGCTGACGGCCGTCAACGCTTCCATCTCAACGCCGGTCTTGTCCGTGGCTACAACCTCGCTTTCGATGGTAACGCCGTCGTCTTGAATCTTCGCCTTCACTCTGATGCTATCGATATGCACGGTATGACATAACGGTATCAAATCAAAAGTCTTCTTCGCGGCCTGCACGCCCGCGATCTCCGCCACAGTAAGCACGTCGCCTTTCTTAATGTCGTTCGCCGCGACGAGCGCGGCCGTCTCCGGCGCCATGCGGATGCGTCCCCTCGCCCGCGCAACGCGATGCTGTATCTTCTTCGCGCTCACGTCCACCATTCGCGCGCGACCCTCGTCGTCCAGGTGTGACAGCTTGCCCATGATCAACCTCCTATGCTGTGGAACAGCCCTTCACTGGTCTTGCCGCAGGCAGGTTTATAATCCACGGCGCGCAGGATCGCCTCGCGCGCGCCAAACTCGCGAACGCTGAACCCCAAATCGTTGAAGAGGCACGGACGGACCCTCCCGTCGCAGGAGAGCCGTAGCCGGTTGCATCGGGCGCAGTCGCCCCCCGTCCCGCCGAGCACGACGGAGAAATCGCCCACGGCTAGATTCATCCGGCGGATGAATCGCACCTCCAATCCCTCCTCGGCCGCATAGGCCGCCACGTCGCGCGCATCCGGCTCTTCGGGCGTTCGTTGGATCACGCAGTTCACCTTAATGGGTGCAAGGCCCGCTTCCCTAGCCGCGGCAATACCGGCCAGAACGGCCCGCACGTCGCCGCCCCGCGTAGTCGCCGCGTAGCGCTCGGGGTCGATTGCATCCAGGCTCACGTTGACGCGGTGCAGGCCGGCCTCCACAAGTGGTTGCGCGAATTCGGCCAGGCGGATCCCATTGGTCGTCATGGCGAAATCGGCGATTCCCCGGACCTGGCCCAGCATCGAGATGAGTGTCACGATCCCACGGCGGACCAACGGCTCGCCGCCGGTTACACGCACCTTCGTAATGCCCAACTCGACCGCCGTCCGCGTCACCTCCGCGATCTCCTCGAAACGCAGCACGTCCTCGTGGCGGATCAGCGGCACGCCCTCCTCGGGCATGCAATAAGCGCACCGAAGATTGCACTTGTCCGTGACGGAGATTCGCAGGTAGTCAATACGTCTATTGGAGCGGTCGAACATGCACCAGCGTCCCCTTCTCGATAACACCCGCGCCGGCGGGAATCACTATCAGGCCGTCGGCCCGGCACAGCGCGTTGATATGCGCGGACCCATGATACTCGGCGGGATCGGCGCGTCCGTCCGCCGTGATTCGCACCGGCAGCCATGTCTCGCGCTTGGCCCGTTTCAGATCGAGTGACGCCGCCAACGGCAGCACGGACTGCGGCGGACGGAAATCGTGCCCCATCAGCCTGTACAGAAACGGCTTCACGAGGATCTCGCATTGAATAAAGGCGGAAACGGGATTCCCGGGTAGTCCAAAGCAATAGATCGACGGCGACGCTCCGAATGTTGTCGGTTTTCCCGGCTTCATTGCGATCGAATCGAAAAGGATCTCGATGCCGTTTTGCCGCATGATGTCCGGAACGAAGTCAAAGTCGCCCTTCGAGACGCCGCCCGATAGGAGGACGACGTCGTTCTCGGCCATCGCACGCTTGAGGGCGGCATTGAGCGCGTTTTCCGTATCCCTAGCAATGCCGTAGTACGTTGGCGCCGCATCAGCGGCCAGCACCTGCGCATACAACTGATAACCGTTGCTTGTGCGGATCTGCGAGGGGCCGGGACGCTCGCCCGGTTCCACGAGTTCGTCCCCCGTCGAGATGATCCCGACCCGCGCTCTGCTGTAGACGGGCGGACGCACGCATCCCACCGTGGCAAGCACTGCGATATGATGCGGGCCGAGCCGCGTCCCCTTTCTCAACACGATCTCGCCGAAATGGATGTCCTCGCTCTTGCGGCAGATGTTGTCGCGCGTGGACGCGCCGGTGAAGCGAACGACGCCATCGGGCGCCTCCTCCGCGTACTCAATCATGATGACGCAGTCGACCCCTTCGGGCAGCATGGCGCCGGTCATGATCTTTGCGCACTGTCGCGCGCCCACGGATCGCACCGGAGGCGTGCCGGCCTGAATCGTCTCGATCACGGTAAGCTCGTGCGCCAGATCGGCGCGCCGGCAGGCATAGCCGTCCATTGCCGACTTGTCGAAGGGCGGCATGTCCATGTCCGATTGGACGTCTTCAGCCAGCACCCGGTGGAGCGCGTCGTGCAGCCCGACGTTCTCGACGTCCAAGACGCGCGCGCGCGACATCACGATTTCGTACGCCTCATCAAAAGGGATCATCTCAGTCCATCGTCCTTCGGTGCAGTGGACGTATACCGTCCATAATCCTCGATCGTGTTGAGATTCGTCAGCGGCGCTTCCGCCACCGAATCGAGGTAGTATACATTGCACCACGACAGCGCGTCGCGGACACGACGCACGCCCGCGTCCAGGGCCTTCGAGAGACCTGTCAGAGCGCTTTTCGCATAGACCGCGAAGAGCGGTTCCGTGTGGGACCCGCCGATCCGCGGGACCACAGCGTCCACATCACAGTTTGTCAAACGGAGACAAACTGTGGAACGTCCTGCGTTCCGCATCATGCTTCTCAGGATTCTCACGTCAACCTCGGGGATATCGCACGCGACGACCAGGTTCAACGCCCAGGGAGAAGCGCGAAGCACCGAGACAATCGCCATCAGCGGGCCTTGATCGGGTATCTCGTCCTCAACGACGGTGCTGCCGAGAAACGCGAACTTGCCCGTGTCGTTTGCGCTGATGAAGACTTCCTTGAAGTGCGGTTGCAGTTGCTCGTGAACATATTGAACGAGTGGGCGTCCGTGGAGAGCTATCAGCGTCTTGTCCCGCCCCATGCGCTCACTCTTGCCTCCGGCCAGTATGGCCGCCGCCGCGTCATACCGGAACGTCCAGCGGTTCTCAGCAACGCCCATCTCGGCCGGATCGAGGTCGAACGCCGCGCCATCCCATGTGACGATTCGATCCGTATGTTCGCGAACGCTCTTTGCGGATGCTTTGACGGGCTCCACGTCGCTGTGGCGGAACATGAAGAACAGACCAGGCTCGACGACCGTTCGCAGGCTGTTGGATTCGCACACGGCAACTCTGTCCTTGCCGGCGACGTCAATGAGCGCCGCGGCCCCTTCCATCAGGTGCTCTTTTCGAACGCGCAGCCAGTAAACCTTGTCCGCGCCCGCCTCGAGCAGCCGCTGAGTATCCTTCTCGCCGCCGCGCACCGTTTCCTCGGTAACACAGTAGCAGCCATCGAGGGCCGCACACACTCCGCAGCCCTCTCCGCCCCGGGGACACGTTCCGTCACGCTCCTGAATGGTCGTCACTTTCGCAGCGACGACCTCATGCCGGCCGTGAAGGCGCTTGATGAGCGAGCACGCAAACGTGGTCTTGCCGGAGTCTCGCCCGGTGGAGCCGATCAGCAGCATGTTTGGAGCGTAGATCATGCTATTCCTCGATGAAACGGGCCGCGGAGGCCTTGAAACTGATCCAGACCACTTTTCCCAGTGTCAGTCCAAGCCGCTCGACCGATTCCGCCGTGACCCACGCCGCTACTTCCACGCCGACATCGATCGTGATTTCGACGCCAAGCCGCGCGGGCGCCACATCGGTCACTTTTCCTCGAAACGTGTTCTGCGCGCTTGTGTCGCTCCTTCCGAGCGAAACGGTAATGTCCTCGCTGCGCAAGATAAGGCATCCGGGACCCGGAGCTGCATCGGTCAGCACGGCAAACGATAGGTCGCCCGTCACGAATCGCGCCGTGCCGCCCTCGCCCGTGCTCGAAGGCGACAGACGACCCCTGTAAACGTTGCGTATGCCGACGAAATGCGCAACGAACTCGGACGTCGGATGCTGGAACACTTCGCTCGGCGCGCCCACCTGCACCACGGCGCCTTTCTCCATGATACCTACGCGCGACGCGAGAGACGCCGCCTCCTCAAAATCGTGCGTGACGTGAATCACCGTATGGCCGCCGCGATTCAGAGCGCGCAGGAGTGTTCGCATCTGCAAACGCGCGCGAGCATCGAGAGACGCGATTGGCTCGTCAAGCAGCAGGCACCGCGGCTCCGTGGCAAGCGCGCGCGCAAGCGCCACCCGCTGCGCCTCGCCGCCGGAAAGCGTCCCCGGCATCCGCCCGAGCAGCGCGGCGACCCCAACCTCCTCCGCCAGAGCGCGCGTTCTCTCGCGGACGTCGCGCCGGCGCAGCCCGCGCGCACGGGGCCCGTACGCAATGTTGCCGTACACGGACATGTGCGGAAACAGCGACTGGTTCTGATACACGAGTCCGAATCGGCGTTTCTGGATCCGCGCGTGCGTGATATCCTCATCATCCCACATGACACGCCCCGCGTCGGGAATCGTTATACCGGCCAGCATCTCCAAGAGAACCGTCTTTCCGACGCCGGACGCGCCGAGCAGGACGAAGTAGTCGCCGTTATTCACGTCGAAGGAAACGCCGCGGATCGCCAAAGCCCCGAGATTCTTGCTCATATTTCTAACGCTCAGCATGGTCCTGCCGCCTCGCCAACAGACGCACCGCGATGAAGAAGATCAAGCACACGCCGATGAACAAGACCGAGATCGGGCGCGCGTACTTGAGGCCGAACGCCCCGAAGCGCTCGTAGATGAACACCGGCGTGACAATCGGATGATATGCCACAACCGCCACGGCCCCGAATTCGCTGAGGCCGCGCGCCCACATCAGGATCAATCCGGACAGAATGGCGCGCCACGCCAGTGGGACCGAGATCGTGAAGAAGACGCGCGTGGCTGACGCGCCGAGGCTGAGAGCAGCCTTTTCGAGCCGTTCCGGTGCCGCGCTGAAACCATCACGCGCGGCATTGATGAGAAACGGCAGGCTTACGAACGCCATCGCCGTCATGATCCCCGCCGCGCCTCCCACGAAGTGAACTCCCGCCCGCTTCGCCGCGGCGCCCACGAGACTGTCGCCGGAAACGAAACCAAGGATGGCAATCCCCGCCGCCGAATGCGGGATCACAATCGGCAGGTCGATGATCGCCGTCACGAGGCGCTTCAGCGGAAACTCCTTCCGCGCCAGCAGGTACGAAAACGGAATTGCGGCAAAGGCCAGGATCAACGTTGCCGCCATCGAGGTCCACAGCGTCAAAATCACGCTGCGCTGCACTTCAGGGTCGACGGCGGTCGCTGCGACTTCCGGCACGGACGTCTTGAGAACCATGCCCGCCAGCGGCGCGACGATAAACAGCAGAACCAGGCCCCCCAGGAGACTGAACACAAGATGGAGCGGCTCCAACCTGTGCGATGTCCATGCGGCGTTCTTCATGGCTTGAGCGCATACTTCTTCAGCGCATCCGGGATCTTGTCATACGCTTCCGAAGCGGAAGGGACCACCGACGGCTGCCCGTTCTTCTCCATGATCGCCATCCCCTTGTCCTTTTCGAGGAGGAACGTGACAAACGCCAGCGCGGCCTTGGGATTTGGCGCGTCCTTGGGGATCGTGATCCCGTAGACCATCGGTTCGCCGCGCTGAGTCACCACTGCGCCCGGCTTATCCCCCGTCAACTCTACCGTGGCCGTCCGGTACCGCTCCGCGAACTTCGGGTCCTTCAGGTTGATCTCATTGGGCAGCGTCACCCACTTGAGGCCATGCTGATTCGCCACCGAACGATACAGAAAGATGTAATCGATGGCTTTCACTTCCAACAGCGCAAGCAGGTCCGTTTCCTTCGGGCGCATGTAACGCAGATCTTTCTTCAGCAGCTTGTCCGCGAGACCCGGCTGTTTGTAGAAGTCCTCCGCCAGCTTCATCGTGAGCACGGAACGATAGCCGCACGGATCCGAGTTCGGATTCGCGCGCCCAAACGCCACGTCGTCGCACAGAAGAATCTCATACCAGTTGTTCGCGGTGATCTCGCCGGCATGTTTGCTGCCTTCGCCGTAGACGATCGTCATCTCGTTGCCCGCGAACTTTATGTTCCAGTCCGCGTACTTCGGGATCAGTAGCGTGTCGATGACGGCATAGTCCGACGCCGCGAGAACGTCGCACGGTCGCCCCAGGTCCGAGATCTTTCGCGCGCACTCGCGGCTTCCAGCCGCCTCGGCCAACACGCGCACCGCCGGATACTCCTTGTTGAAGGCCGCCGCGATCTCGGCCACGGGGACGCTAAGACTCCCCGCGTTAAACACAATCAGGTCCCCGGAGATTTCCTCGCTCGCAAACGCAACGCCGCCGCAAAGCCATAGAGTGGCAAGTCCCACCGCGAGGACTGGCATTCCACTCATTTCGCAATCCTCCCAAGCCACGAAACAAAAGCCTTGTCCACTGCCTTCTCGACGCGGTCATGAAACCGCGTGTATTCCCTTAGCCATTTCCTGCCCGCGTCCGTCAGAACCGACTCGCCTCCGTCGCTCCCGCCGCGGCGTCGTTCAAGAAAGGTCACACCGAGGGCGTCTTCGGCATTGCGGAGATCGCCCCACGCCTTCCGGTAACTGATGCCAAGTTTCGCCGCCGCGGCGCGCAAAGAACCTTCCCGCCGGATGGCTTCGAGCAACCGCCACTTGCCGCCGCCGAAGACTTCCTTGGGATCGTCGCCGCGCAGCCACAGCTTGAACCCCGCCTTGAACACCGGCTGCCTTGGCCGGCGCCTCATTTGAAGCAACCAAGCTGGCACTGCACGATCTTTATGCCCTCTTCGTTGCAGATGCGGCCGATGGCGCCCACGCTCGCCCCGAGTTGCCCGGCGACCTCGAACGCCTTCGAACAGCGCAGTGTCAACTGCCCATCCGCCTCGGTGGCCGCCTTCTTGACGGCCTCGACCAACGCCTGCTGGTTATCCATCGTCGTTCTCCCGTTATGCACAGCAAAACATATCGATCTTCGAGTGTAACATACTCCCGCGGGAAATGCCAAGAGTGGCAGTTGACTTCCGTTTCGTGGCCGCGGCGTCCTCGCCGCGTTTCGGCGCACACACACCTTGTGTCAAGCGGTTCTTGACGAAAACGCGGCGAGGACGCCGCGGCCACGAAACCAATCAGCGTGAGTTCTCAGGTGCGCGGAAGATTCCGTTGCATCAACTCCCGAGCAGGTTCGAGACGACTTCCGGGGCCTTCGAGATGGCTTCCGGGAGCTTCTCGGGAATCTTGCCGCCGGCCTGGGCCATATCGGGCTTGCCGCCGCCCCCGCCGCCGACGATGGGGGCAATCTGCTTGACGATTTCGCCCGCCTTGATCCTGCCCGTAAGGTCCTTCGTTACGCCCACGCAGAGGCTGACCTTGCCCTCGCTGACGCTGCCTAGTATGACCACGCCGGAGCGGAGCTTGTCCCGCAGGCTGTCGAGCACCATCCGGAGACCGGCGGGATCCTGATCGGCGATCTCCGCGGCAAGCACCTTCACGCCCTTGACGTCCTGAACGCGCGACATGTAGTCGACGGAAGCGCCGGTCGCGGCCGCTTGCTTCCACTTGGCCACGTCGCGCGCGAGCCGCTTGTTCTCATCGATCAGCGCCTGGACGCGCGATTCGAGGTCGTCCGGCCCGCAATTGACGAGCAGGGCGGTCCGCGCGAGCTCACGCTCGCGGCTCTGTAGCACGTCGACGCATGGTTCGCCGCACACGGCCTCAATGCGCCGCACGCCCGCGGCCACCGAAGACTCGCTCAATATCTTGCAGTATCCGATGACGCCGGTCCGCTGAACGTGGCAGCCGCCACAGAGCTCGAGGCTGATGTCGCCGACGCGGACAACGCGCACCGTATCCTCGTACTTTTCGCCGAACAAGGCCATCGCGCCCGCCTTCCGCGCTTCCGCGAGCGGCATGTGCGTGATTGTGACCGGGAGGTTCTTTCGTATGAAGGAATTCGCCATCCGTTCGATGTCATGGAGACGTTCCGCACCCACCGCCTCGAAGTGCGTGAGGTCAAACCGCAGCCGATCCGGCGCAACCAAAGACCCGGCTTGGTGCACATGATCGCCCAGGATATCCTGGAGCGCCGCTTGGAGCAGATGCGTCGCGGTATGATGATTTTCCGTCGAGCGGCGCTTCTCGACGTTTATCCGCGCGATAACGGAGTCGCCGACCTTCAGCGCGCCGCGGTTGACGCGCACGGCGTGGAGAATCATCTTGCCGAGGGGCGCCTTCGTTCCGGACACGTGCGCGTTCCCGCTCACTGCATCCAACGTGCCGGTGTCGCCGGCCTGGCCGCCTGACTCCGCGTAAAACGGAGTCTTGTCAAGGACCACCTCGCCCTCTTGGCCCTCGCAAAGGGAGTCGGCGCGTGTGCCCGAGCGGATAATCGCAACAATCCTGGCCTCGCACTCACTGGCTTCGTAGCCCAGGAACTGCGTGGCGCCGGCCTCATCCAACGTCACGCGGTAAACCGGGGACAGCGCTTCCTCGCCGCTTCCGGCCCAGGCGCTCCGAGCCTGTTCGCGCTGCTTCGTCATCGCCGCATCGAACCCTTCCCGATCCACGCTGTATCCGCGATCCGTCGCGATGTCCGTGGCGAGATCGAGCGGGAAACCGAACGTATCATGAAGCCGGAAGAGTTCCGCGCCGGAAACCGGCTTCTCGCCCGCTTTCGCCATCGCGTCAAAGATCTCTTCGAGCCGCTCCATGCCGCGCGCGAGGGTTCCCGCGAAACGCTCCTCCTCCGTGAGAATGATCTTCTCGATCTGAAGCCGCTTCTCGACCAGTTCCACATAGTGATGGCCCATCCGTTCCACGACGGTCTTCGTGACCTCGTAAAGGAAAGGCTTCTCGAATCCCAGTTCGCGTCCGAAACGCGCCGCACGCCGCAGCAGGCGCCGCTCGACGTAGCCCCGCCCTTCGTTCGACGGAAGAACGCCATCGGCGATCATGAACGACAACGCGCGCGCGTGGTCGGCGATCACGCGGAACGGAACGGGGTTGTCCGCATACTTGACCTTGCACAGAGACTGGGTAGCTTCGATAATCGGATAAAGGGCGTCCGTGTCGAACACGTTGTCCTTGTCTTGCAGCAGCATCGCAACGCGTTCAAGGCCCATGCCCGTATCAATCCCGCGGTTCTTCAGCGGCGGACGGGAGCCGTCCAACTGCTGGTCAAACTGCGGGAAGACGAGGTTCCAGAATTCGAGAAAACGCTCGCAATGTTCGCAGCCCGGCGCGCAGTCGGGACGGCCACACCCAATCGACAAACCACGGTCGATGTGCAATTCCGAGCAGGGACCGCATGCGCCCGTGTCGCCCGCCGGGCCCCAGAAGTTGTCCTTCTTGCCCAGCCGCACAATCTTGCGCGCCGGCAGTCCGATCTCTTTCTCCCAGATGTCCGCGGCTTCATCGTCTTCCTCGTAAACCGACACCCAGATGAGATCGGGATTCATCTTGAAGACTTGCGTCGACAACTCCCACGCCCAGGCGATAGCCTCGCGTTTGAAGTAGTCGCCGAAAGAGAAATTCCCCAGCATCTCGAAGAACGTGCAATGGCGCGAGGTCTTGCCAACCTCGTCAAGATCGTTGGCTTTGCCGCCCGCGCGCAGGCATTTCTGCGAAGTCGCCGCCCGGCGATACGGCACGGGCGCCTCGCCCGTGTAGTAGGGTTTGAACTGAATCATCCCCGCGATCGAGAACAGGAGTGTCGGGTCATTGCTCGGGACGATCGTGGCGCTCCGCTCAATGACGTGTCCTCTCTGCCGGAAAAACTCAAGATAAGTTGCACGTATTTCGTCACTCTTCACGTTCGGTCTCCGTTGTGTCTTGAAAGCCCAGACCGGCCGCCAGAGAGACAAGGGGTTGCAACCCCTTGTCCAACGGCGGAGCTTTTCCCGAGGAATGTAGCAAATAACGGCCATGGCCCGCACACTTTTCCCCTCTCGGCGCTGCCCTTAGTATCGCCGGCGTGGTTTTTGTGGTAATATATGGAGAAAGATCGCGGGCTTAGGTGCAGGGAGTGTTTGAGGCGTGTTACGGCGCGAAATGAAAACGCGAAAGTTCTGCTGTAAAATATGGCAACAATAGGTGCTCGAGCGGGCAAGAATCCAATAACCATAGGGAGAAGAGAGATGACGCATATCCGCACGATTTCACGCTGTCAGCCAAGGCCAGGGAAAGCGCAATTTGAATCGCTGTTACAGTTGGTTGGTCTGCTGAGCGCAATATTGGCTCTGATCAACAACTTCATGGACACCTTTTTTCCTGGGAAGCAATAACAGGACCTCGCGCGCAAGTCTTCCGCGAGAGGCGCTGATGCGCATGTTTCGTTGCGACGGCCTAACTTGCCAACTACAAAGAGGAAGAGACCATGGCCCATGATGAAACCATAAAGACTCCACCGGATAAGTCGCCGGATCACGAGCCCGCCAAGTTCGATGGAGTGAAAACCATACCCTTGCGGGTTGACCCTTCCGGGGAACGTCCGAATTCAGGCAGGCGCGTCGCAACGCCTGGCGGTGCAGATCCGCTCATAGGCGCAGACCTGGGCTCGTATGAGATTATTGAGCTCCTTGGCCAAGGAGGTTTCGGCAAAGTCTATAGGGCTCGCGACAAAACGCTTGGCAGGGACGTTGCAATCAAGTTTCTCCATAGTACGCTTGATTTCAGACGGCGAGCCTTGTTTCAGCGCGAAGCCAAGGCAATCGCGGCGCTCAGCAAGCATCCGAACATTGTCGCGATACACCAATGGGGCGAGTACGAAGGCCAAAACTACTTTGTGCTGGAGTTTGTCGAGGGCAGCGCGGAGAGGCTCTTGGAGGAACACCAAGAGGGCTTGCCGGTGGCGATGGCCTTGCGCATTGCGGCGGAATGCGCCGAAGCCCTAAGCGAATCGCACAAGAACAAGATAATGCACAGGGATATCAAACCGGCGAATATCCTGATTGAGCCGAACAACGGAGCGGTAAAGCTGACAGATTTCGGGCTTGCCAGTTTTGGCCCTTCAAGTGATTTTACCCTCGGCGGGACTATCAGCGGTTCACCATCTTACATGTCTCCTGAACAGGCAAACGCGGATCCGCTCGATGCACGTACGGACATCTTCTCTCTCGGCGTCACTCTGTATGAGCTTCTTTGCGGCAAGCGCCCGTTTGAAGCAAATACCGCCGAAGAGATCATAGCGCGCATTCGCAACAATGATCGCATATTGATCCGTACGCGCCGTCCGGATTTGCCCGACGGGGTGTGTTCGATCGTGGATAAAGCCACCGCTTTTGCGCCGGCTTCTCGTTACCAAACGGCGCAGGAATTTGCCAGGGCTCTCCGCATCGCGCTCCAAAGTCTTGAGCGTAGTGGAAGGGTGGCTTCGGAACCTGAACCCACGATTCCCGCAGCGCCTGGGAAAGCTCAAGTTCAGTCCAAGCCGAAGCGGCCGTCATCGCGCGCGGCCATTGTCGCTGCCGCTTTGGTGCTGGCCGTGCTCCTGTTCGCCGCGTGGAATTACCTGGTTTCGGGACGTGAAGATCCAACCAAAGGGAATACAGTGCTGGCGGCGGCCAAAGAGAGTATGGACCGCAAGGATTTCTCCGAGGCGGCAAATGCATACCAGGAATACCTTCAGCAGGATTCACAAAGCAGCGCGGCCCTGTATGGACTAGGCTTGGCCCTGGCCGGCCAGGGCAAATTGGAAGACGCGGCTGGAATAGTGGACCGCATTCAGGACGGGAATCTCCGGGCGGAAGTTGCCGCCGCCCTCGCGTTCGAGTCACAGCGCCCTGATGCCCGCCAAGAAATCGAGCGGGCGGCGGAAACCGTTCGAACGAAGTATCCGCAAGTGCTTCTTGCGCGACTGAACGCGCAGGACGGCAAAGATGACCAAGTCGTCCAGCAACTCAGCAATCTCTCCGCCGGCCAATTCAACTTTAGTTACCAGTATGCCGAGGCGCTTCAGACCTTGGGCCAAGCCTACTACCATCTCAACAAGCTTGATGAGGCAAAGAACGCCTTTGACAAACTGGGTCAGTCTTCGATTCCCGAACTGCGGAACATATCAAACGCCTATAACGCCGAGATTTCCGGAAGACGCGATGATGCCCGGCGCGAGCAAGTGCATGTTGCCGCACAGCGGATTAGTGAGCAGATAAAGAAGCAGGAGGTGCAACCCGCCAATGCCGATGACTGGACGAGCCGGCCCTTGACCTTCTTCATCCTGCCTATGGAGGCCTCTCGCAGCCTTTGCGCCGCGGAATTGGGTTTGGCCGACCTTCTCCCGGTAGCGTTGGGGGATGAATTGGACACAAAGACTAAAATGAATCTAGTGGACCGCGACGTAATCAACGAAATCCTCGCCGAACAAGAATTGTCGTCGCTCGTCGGGACAAAGGAAGGCCAACTGCAACTGGGGAAATTGCTTGGCGCAAGAATTGTCTTGAAGCTCGCCGTCGCTGCGGCAGGCGGCAAAGAGAAAGTGATGGTGAAGGCCGATGATGTGGAAACAACAGAGCGAATTCCTGTCCCTTCGTTCGAGCTGCAACGCGATATGGACCCTGAAACAGTTGCCCGTTCGCTGGCGGAGGGCATCTGGCGAGAGATGCGCCGTCAATTTCCGCTTCGAGGCCGGCTATATCTTGGCGAGAACGGCCCGGAAACAAACATCGGCGCGGAAGTGGGCGTGACTCAAGGGATGACATTCGAGATCTTTTCTGACAGGAACGGACAGCCAATCGGCAACGCAAGGGCCTCGGTTCAAGGAAATCCGAATGCTAATACGGCCAAGCTTGAGCTTACAGGTGTTGACGCAGCCAAGTTGGACAAGAATCCGGAAGGGGGCTTGTTTGTTCGGGTGACAGACCCGGCGGCCTCATGAGGACTCGAATGAAGGGAACTGCCATTCTACATTGCGCGTTTGTGGTGTTAGCGCTAATCGCCACAACGATGTTAAGCGGGTGTTCTACTCTGGGCCCTGAGAAAGAGGCGTCTGTGTCCAGTGACGCGCAGCATCGAGCCGCAACGGGGACTTTCAGGGGACGCTGGTGGAACTACTACGAACGAGGACGATCATTTCTTGATGCCGGGTCATATGACCAGGCGGTCAGCGACCTCAACGTGGCGATCAAAGACCGGTCGCGGGACCAATATTGGCCGCGAACCTACGGATTGCACTTTTTGCCCGACTATTTCCCGAACCGCGAACTCGGTGTTGCATATTACCAGCAGGACAAGATGGAGGACAGCATTAAGCAACTTGAGTTGAGCCTCGGGCAACGTTACACGGCGCGTGCAGCCTTTTATCTGGGCAAGGCGCGCGGTAAATGGCTTGTATCCACGGGGAAAGACACCGCCCCGCCCGCTATCAGCATCACAGCGCCGGCGAGCGGTGTTCCAGTCGGTGGAACCCAGGCCGAACTTCGGGGCATCGTCCGCGACGATACGTTTGTCGGCGGCATCACAATTGACGGCCAACCCGTTGACATAAAGGTCTCCGCCCCGGAGGTCCAGTTTTCGCGAATCATCCCGCTTCGTCCGGGCCAAAACACGATCGAGGTCGCGGCGACCGACCTCACTGGCAAGACCGTTTCCACCAGTGTTCCGATTACCGGCGACGCCGATGGCCCTATGGTGAGTTTCGATACGCCCGTGGCCGCACCGGGCGCCCTGCGCGGCGTCGCGTTCGACCCCTCAGGGGTTGCGTCGATACAGGTCAACGGGAAGACTGCCGAACTGACCCAGGAAACCGACGGGGCTGTCGCGTTCAACCTGGACCTGGTTCGGGATGACCTTAAGCCGCCGCTTCGCTATGAATGCGCCGACAAACTGGGCAACATTACCGCTGGAATGCTTCCTCTGGACCTGATGGTGCTTAGCGAGCGGATTCCCGGTGCTATCCTTGCAGGAGGCCCCGGCGCCCTAGTTTCCGTGGGCTACGGGCTGCTTGGGTTGGTGATCAACGGAGAACTCATGGCCGTTGCCGCCGATTCCGCCCCGGCCAAGGGCGTGCAAGTATCTATCGCCAATCTGGAGGAGGGCCAACAGTATTTCACGGATGAGATTGTGGTGGCCCTGAACATCAATTCGGAAAACCCAATTCAGGGTGTTGAACTCAATGGGGAACCGGTACAGACGATTCCCGGCCGCAACTCCATGCGCGTATGCCGGAAGATCCGGCTGAACGAAGGCCAAAACCAACTCGTCGCCAAAGCGTCCGACCAGCAGGGCGCATCGGGAACGGATCAGAAGACTGTACAACGCCAGGCTTCCGCCGTTGAGATGAACAAGGGCAAGCTCGCCGTCGCATTTCTGGGCAGTCTTACCGCGGAGAAGGACCCAAAGCTCGCCGAAGATGTGGACTACATTCTCAATGAACTGGCCGGTTCTAAGCAGGTGCAGAAGCGCTTCACGGTTGTTGATCGAACCATGCTCAAGGAGGTCCTTGCCGAACAGGACCTGTCCACCGCCCTCGCCTCGAAGAAGAGCAAGCTCGCGCTCGGCAAACTGGTGCCTGCCGAGATGATGATTGCCGCCCGCATCCGGCGCGACCAGGATTCGATTGAAATCGTGCTCGAAGGCGCGAGCACCGAGACGGCGGTGCGTGTCTTGCCGCAAGTGGACGTTGCAGGCCCGTATGCTGAACTGGACCGGCTCATCGAAGACCTCGGGGTGCGGCTGGTGCAAGAACTGCCGCGCGCTCAAGGCACGGTATTGCAATGGTCCGCCCCGGAGATCACCACGGATCTCAACGCGAGCCAAGGCGTGCGCGAAAGTTTCAAATGCCTGGTCTATCGCACTGAGAACGTGGTGAACACGAAAACGGGCGAGGTGCTGGGCGCCAAACCTATTGTCGTGGGCGAGGGCCTTATCGATAGCGTCAGCCCGCGATTCAGCACGGCCCAAGCCCTGCCCACCGAGGAAAACCCGGATGCGGCTAAACTTCCAATCGAGGCGGGACAATACGTTGTCATCAAGTAACCGCATAACCATAACTGCTGTGTTGCTGGCGGCCTGCCTCCTGATCTTGGCCCCTTTGCTGCATGCCCAGGAACTGGAGATATCGGCCTCGCCAACACCCGTCGGCTCCGGCGCACGAGCCGCGGGTATGGCCGACGCCTTCGTTGCGATTGCGGACGATGCTACCGCCGCCTCCTGGAATCCCGCCGGACTGGTTCAACTCGAACGCCCGGAGATTTCATTTGTGGGAGACTACAACAGTGTGCTCGAGTGGTTCCGGGCAGACGAGCACGACGAGTTCGACGGCCGCCACTACACGGACAGTTCCAAATTCAACTACATGAGCGTGGCTTTCCCGTTGCCGAAGCTCGTGCTGGGCCGCAACATTTGCGTTTCGTTGAATTACCAACACAAGTACAACTTCTCGCGGGCCTTCGACTTCGACCTGAATCGTTCCAGAGCAACAAGCAGCGGCCGCTTTGTTCTTAACGACTTTCAGCACTTCGGGTTTCAGCAGAGTGGGGGGCTAAGCACCATCACTCCCGCCCTGGCTTTTGAAATCACCCACCGCCTCTCCTTCGGGGTGGCGCTAAACTTATGGCAACCCACGTTCCTGAACGACAACAGTTGGAAACAAACCACGAAGATACAGTCGGTCACTTTCTTTGGGCCGAACGTTTCCCTCTCCAGGTATGAAAGCGAGGAAGACTACAAGAATTTCACCGGCCAAAATCTCACCCTGGGCGGGCTTTGGACCCCGACGGAGCATCTGAGCCTCGGTGTGCGCTACGACACGGCATTCACCGGAAACGCGTCGTACAGTTTGAGACAGATGGGCACCCAACTTGATCTCCCGTCCATGTTCGGTCCGGGATCGCTGTACTTGGCGCCAAAAACAAACTCCGAACGCCGCCAGGTACGCTTTCCCGCCTCACTTGCTATAGGCGCCGCATGGCGAAATAGCGACCGGCTAACCTTATCAATGGACGTCACGCGCACTGACTGGAATGACTTCTACGTCACGACCGGGGAGGGGAACCGCCGATCTTTAGTGGATTTCAGCGACTTGGATAATCCTTGGACCCGTACTCATTTTGAGCCAACGTATACCGTCCGCTTAGGCACGGAATATGTCTTTCTGCCAAAGGAGCCCGAGGAAACCCTCGACCGCCTGTGGACCCTGCGCGGCGGTCTATTCTACGACCAGGAACCCGCCACCTCGAAATCCGCGGGTTTCCGCTGGCCAGGTGACAACGGTTCCGGCAAACCCGACAGCTTTTACGGGTGCGCTATGGGTGTGGGGGTGCTCCTCGGGCAAAGGGTGAATATCGATGCCGCTTGGCAGTTGCGTTACGGCCCGGGCGTCAACAGCGACCTTATCCGGGGAGTCGATGGGTTCAAGGAGGATGTTCTTCAACAACGGATCTTGGTGTCCGCTGTGATATACTTCTGAACGCTGCGTTGAACATGTTGGCAAGTTTCCACTCGTTCCCAAGTTGAGCGAGGGAACAAGCCCTTAGAGCGGCACCCGTACATGAGGGCTGCAAGCCAATATCCTTGGGCTTGGCTCGCGCGTAATCTACGGAGGTTATCCATCATGGGTGCAAGTAGAATCGTTTTCATTGTATTGCTATTGGCGTTGGTTGCGGTACCCAGCCAGGCGTCCATCTTGCGGGTCAACCCTGCTGCAACTGGCGAACCCGCGGACGGTTCCACCTGGAATAAGGCGTACCGGACCCTGCAAGATGCCCTGGCCGCCGCTGGCGAGGGGGACGAGATATGGGTTGTCGCGGGAAGATACACGCCTGCACTAAAGAATAGCGGTGACCGCAACTCGTCTTTTCTCGTCCCTTCAGGCGTGGATATCTATGGCGGTTTTTCCGTTGGGGATGCCAGCCGCGATCAACGAGACCCCAAGAATAGGAAGACGATCTTGAGTGGAGACGTAGACGGCAACGATAACCTGTGGATTAAGAGCGACAATGCTTACAACGTTGTTCATTCACTTGGGGGCGGTGTTCCGAATGTACTTGACGGATTTGAGGTGTCCGGGGGGTTTGCCGACGGCTATGAAGGCCAAGCGTGGGGCGCAGGGGTCACAGCTTCCTCCATCATCATCCGAAATTGCCTATTTAAGGAAAACGTTGCCGTGGAAAACGGGGGCGGCGTATTTGTCAGCGGAGGGACCGCAGATATCTCCGGGTGCAGATTTGAAACCAATGCCGCCATTGGAGGCGGCGCACTGTTTGTCACCCTGGGATCCGCGAATCTTTCCAAAGTGCTCTTCACGCGCAACGGTGGTGAAACGGGGAGCGCCGTCCATATTCAAGAGGATGTTCCGTTTAGCGCTGTGAATTGCGTGTTTGCGGACAATATATCCGTTGGCAATGCCGGCGCGATCTATTGCGGTACAGGCAACACCGTCAATCTTCTCAACTGCACTTTCAGCGGGAACTGGGCGTATTCGCTCTCCGAAGGAGGCGGCGCTCTTCTGAACCTCGGTTCGGTTGTCACCGCGGAAAACTGCATATTCTATGGGGACAAGTCTTATAGCCAGGGAGCCGCAGAGTTCTATGACTTTCTGAATCCCACCGCCATAACCCTCGATAACTGCATTGTAGAAGGGGGATGGCCCGCGGGGACCAATAATCAAGACGCGGACCCGATATTTCGCTTCGTAAAGGAGCCGTATCCTTATGAGCTGTGTTGGGATTCACCGGCTATCAATATCGCCACGATTGCGGCGCCCGCCGAGGATATCGAGGGCACGCCACGTCCACAAAACGGCGGGTCTGATATCGGCGCGTATGAGTTTCCAAAGGATACCGATGGCGGAGGATTGCCCGACAACTATGAAGCAGCGCATGGTTTCAATATCAACAATCCTGCCGACGACAGCGCTGATACTGACGGCGATCATCTGGACAACCGCGAGGAGTATCGCCGCGGCTCAAATCCACGAGATCGATCCGATCCCCGCTCGGATTTCTACGTCAAGCCTTCAGGAAGCGATCTCATAGGCAACGGCTCGCAGTCATGGCCTTGGCAAACGATCGCCCATGCGATGGATATGGTTCCGGAAGGAGACTCCGCCTTAAAGACTACGATTCATCTCGCGGCGGGCACGTATAAAGAACGCGTTGTTCTCCGTCCATACGTTAAGCTGGTGGGGTCCGGCGCCGATAAGACGACGATTCAATACTTTCAGGAGAGCGATATCACCCACGATGTGATCACCGCCGCGCAGAATAGCGCTTTGAGCGACTGCACGGTAACCTTCCCGAATACTATAGCCGGGACGGCTACGCTGTTGCGCATTGAAAACGTGGCCATGGAAGTATCGGATGTCGTGTTCAACGGCGTAGACAGCCCGGATGCTATCGCCGTGTTTATATCGGGACCGGGGTCTTCGGCTTCCGTCATTCGGTATTGCACGCTGAAGCGGATCGGATATGGCATTCATGCGGTCGGTTCGGGTGTCAACGTTACACGGAACATTTTCGACGATATTCTTAAGATCGCCGTTCTCATCCTGCCCCCTGAAGGCAAGGCGGGAAGTGAAACAGAAACCCCAATGCTCGGGGACGTCGCAAACCCGTCCGATACGGGATTCAACACATTCAGCAATATGGGAGGCGATACTGTTCTCTTGGACAACAGGACCGAGAACGCCGTTTCGGCGGAATATAACGATTGGGGCGTTTACACTGAAGAGGAGATTGCGAACAGTATTGTGAGCACTGGCGGCGAGGTGGATTCTCAACCGTTCCTAATGAAAGCCATGGTGCGGTGCTCGATAGCCGTTGAGATGGAAGATCAGGATGATCATACGCTGATCCCTGAAGACCTGCATCCAACGGTTACTCTGAACCGCGGAGCTGAAGCAGCTTCGCGTGACAGCACCGGCGCACTCTTCCTGTTCACCAACCTGGAGCCCGGCACTTATACGTGCAAGGCCACTGCAGACGGTTACCAGACCGCGACTCAGACGGTTACAGTCGCTACAGGCGATATAAACACCGCAACATTCTCCATGTCCAAAGGGAGCGGACAAGACGGATGCTATAGTGGGAAAGCAGGCAATGCATCACTGAATATCGTTTCCGGCAACCCTGTTGGCGATATTCTTCTCCTGTTTGCGACTGTGGTTCTTCTTTCAATTACTCGAAGTCTGTGGCGGGTTGGCCGGAAGTAGCGTCGGAATCTCTGTTCTTTCTTGACGGGATGCCGTTCAGCCCGCGGCTTTCTCGGCTGGTTCCGCGGCGACGATCTTAGCGTCCTGCGCCTTGAGGAAATCGATACTGTCGTTCAGAACCGTGAACACGGTCTTCACGTCCATCCCGATATGATCGCCCTCGTACCATTTGATGATCTTGGGCTCGAGGGCCGCGTTCTGCAAGGCCTTCGCGGCCTCCGTTGCGATGAGGGAGTCGTTCGTGCCGTTCTGCAAGAAGACGGGGCGCGGAGAGATCCGGCCGATGTAGCGCACGGGGTCCGAGGCGCCGAGAAGGTACCAGCCTGCGAACTTCACAAGACCGAGTGGTATGTTGCTTTTCCGTACCTCGCCGGCAATCATCCGAGCCGACAACATGGCTGGAACGTTTCCGCCTCCGTACGTCAGCACGACCGCGCGGATACGAGTGTCAAATGCGGCCGCGGTGCTGCCGGTGATCGCGCCATAGCTGGCGCCGTCGAGGTATATGCGGTTCTTCGCGATGTCGCCGCGCGTCTCCAAGTAATCGATGAGGCGGCGCGTGTCGTTGACGGTATGCACGGGCCGCATACGGAACGCCCCGGCCTCTCCTAAGAAGGAGCCATGTTTCTCTTTGCGTTCGCCGCGCATGAATTGATCGAACGTAACGAAGGCGAATCCGGCGTCAAGGAACGGCTCGGCAACGGTCTTACCGTCGAATTCCTCGAGGATGAACTCCTTCTCCTGTCCGATTCCATGGAGAAAGATGACGCACGGGATAGGCCGCGCCGCGTTCTTCGGCGTGAGCAGCAACGTGGGAACACGGTCGCCGCGAAAACCGTTGAAGTAAAGCTTCTCGCAGGTATAAGTGGGTTTCTCCGTCACCTCGGTGACGACGGGATCCAGCGGGGCAGACGGATCATAGCCTTTGAAATATGAAGCGTCCATCCACACCTTCGTTATGGCCAGGCCCGCGGCGATAACCACGACGATGCAGACCAAAGCAATTCCGGCAATCTTGAGAATTCGCATGACGACATCCTGCCGCGTTGAACGGCATAGGGAATGACCACCAACGGGCCTCTTCGGTTTCAGTCGCTAGGAGCAGTTTAGCGAAAGCACTTGATGCTAGACGACTCCCACGCTAATGTCAAAAAGGATTCGCAGAGTGCGCCGGGGGCTGGACTTGGGATAGAATTTGGAGGTATTCCGAGAGCGTGTGCGTGAATCGGAGAATGGGAGAGGCTCATCATGGCGGATGTGATAGATTACAAGATTCATGGCGACGACATGCAGTTGGTTGAGATCGAGCTCGATCCGGGAGAGGTCGTGCGCGCGGGATTGGGCGGCAACCTCCTGGGCGGCATCCTCGGCGGCGACCGGAGCATATAAACCCGTCACTCCCCGAAAACGCGGCCCGCTGAACGAAAGGTTCAGTTCATGTCAACTCGGCCATTGCCGCCATATCGTGCAGCCAGTCTTCGAGGTTAGTGTATCCGTCGCCGTCTCGGTCCTCGTTTGGATTCTCAGGGATTTGGTTTGCGCGTGCTGCCTCGGCGGCCGGCGGGAGACCGCCAACGTCCCGGGGCGAGTCAATAATGCGGCCCTTCTTTTCCTGAAGTTCGCGTATGAGGCGGGCGTCAACGGGATCGCGGTCGGCAGGCCGCGCGCCTACGCGGGGGAGGAGGTTGTCCAACAACTGGTCCGCCGGCAGCACCGTGAGGGGTTCAACCCCGACGCTGGAGGCGGGTTCTTGCCGGCGGGTCATCCTTAGCCAACGCAATGGGTTCAAGTGGAAGAATCGAAGATGGCTCGAAGTGATGTTGCCGGCGATCGTGACGGACGAGCCGGATTTTGTGTTATCGAGCAGCAGGACCAGAGGCGTGTACCAGGGCGTATCCGACCCGGGGATGAGGAGGTTGTTCATGATCCGCGCGTGTGAAGCACCGGAGCCTTCCGGGTCGTCCATGTGAACGGCGAGTCCGGGATTATAGATGATGTTATTCACGACCAGCGCGGTTACGGCGCCCTTTATCAGCGGATTTCGTTGCCTGTTGTGGGCCAGGAGACAACCGATGACGCTGACGCGCTGGGAGTGGTCGCCGATGAGAATGCCTTTCGAATGCTCGCCTTTCGGGTGCAGCGAGCGGGACAGGTTTTCGGCGATGATACAGTCTCGGAATGTGACATCACGGACGGTCTTGCCCCAGGTGGATACCCCCTCGTCAATCGCCCAACTTACCGAGCAATGGTCAATCACAACGCGTTCCGTTGGCGGGGCGCCTTCGGGTCCGTCATAAACGCTTATTCCGTCTCTCGCGTCCGGCTGCGGCCCGTCGGGTCCGTCACCCACGCGCACGCGCAAGTGCTGTATCAGGACATCATGTGTATGGATTTCAAGGGTGGCGCCGGTGATCGTAATGCCGGGACTCGGGGCCGTTTGTCCGGCAACCGTAACAAACGGCTCCAGGATCTGAAGGCTTTTGGTAAGCTTGATGATCCCTGCGACGTCGAAAATGATCGTCCGCGGCCCCGATTGTTCCAGGGCGGCGCGCAACGAGCCGGGACCTTCGCCTTCGAGATTCGTGACGCGCACCACGGCGCCGCCGCGTCCCGCGCGCGTATCGACGCCGAAGCCTTCCGCGCCCGGGAAGACACGCAAGGCGGTCGTGTAATCGCGATTCGCGTCCACTGGGGACATGGTTACAGGACATGGGCGGGCCGCGATCAAGAGCTTGCAGATGGCGAGAAAGGACGCTCCTACCACTTTCCTTGTCACCGCATTTCCCTCTCGCGAATCTATTTCGGTGTGCTTTCCGGCGGCTTGAGATTTCCCATCATGCGGGTTGACATCTCGATCATCTGCTGCATCTGCGCGATGAGACGATCCACCTCGGCAAGCGCCGTCTCATCCAGTTCCTGGGCAAGGCGCTCCCTCGCCCGGCCGAACGCTTCCTGTTGGGCGGTCAACTGCGACTGAAAGTCTGTGTTCGTGGGAATGCCCGTGCCCTGTTGGCCGGCCTGCGTCGGCAGGAGTTCCTCCACCAGCACGTCGCGGGCACGGGTGCGCGTATCGGGGGCAAGCCCTGGCGCGAACATGTTGAATTGCATGTCGAGGCCTTGAGTGAGCATGCGTTTTGGCAACGTGGCCTGGTATTCGTCCCATGCGGTCATTTCCTCGGGACTAAGGATCTCGGCGACCTTCGCACGGAGTTTTGCGTCGGAATCGTCCTTCATGCTCTTGAGCGTTTCCGGGGAAGCCTTGCCTCCAAGGGCTCCCAAACCGGCCGTGATCTGCTCGGCCAAGTTCTCCTTGAGGACATCGCGCAACCGCTGTTCCACGTCGGCGGGGAGATGAAGATTTGCGAACAAATCTTGATAGTGCATGTTCACGGCCATCTCGGCACTGTACTTGGCCATCTCCTTGCCCTGTTCGCCGGAGTACATTTTCGCAAGAGCACCGAGCGGATTGCCCTGTTCATCGTCCGAGGCCTTTTCATCCTTCCCGCCGCCTGTAACGGCGGACATCATCTTCTGCAGCAGCGACGCCGCGCCCGACGTGGACTTCGCGGCTTCGCCGGACGCGTCAGGAAGCTTGGCCTGTTGCTCAGCGGCTTTAGCTTGGAGAGCACTCAACGCGGCCTCCTTATCCGAGAGCGCAATGTTCAGCGTTTCGATCTGCTGCTTCAGAGAGTCCGTTTGGGCGCGCAGTTCCACGATCTCATTTGTTTGACGCCACCCCCAAACGAAGATACCAACCACGGCGACAGAGGCAACGGCGGCCAAGAACCAGCCCACGTAAGTCAGTGCGCTTTTCATGTGAAGTCCCCTCCTTTTGAGAATTCAGCGTGTTTCACGATACTGCTAAGCGCCTCGGGATGCAAATCAGAGTTGCTCATTGGAGCGCATGCTGCTGTCCATCGCTGAGGACCTCCACTCGGATGCGGAGTAATGAGGCTGCCCAATGCGTCATAGTCGGCTGTCTAATCCATTCCAACACGAGATAAAAGCACATAAAGAGGGGCGATTTTCGGTGTTTTTGATGCTGAGGCGCCTTCGCGCTTGTGCGCGGCCTCGAATTTGCCCGCAAAACGGCCCTATTCCAGGCGTCTCGCAGCGCGAAGGCGGTATTATTTATTGTCAATAATCGCGTATTTCGCGCAAATAGACTCCGGGATCGCGCTTGCATTTTTCTGCGTTTCTCCGGTTCTCACAGCACGTTTCTTGCCTGGTTTCGTCGTAGCCCCTTGTCCGGCTTTGGGTTAGGTACTTGTAAGATACGCAATATTTAGTGTTGACAACTTGGGCAAACCACTATATAATGGGGTTCGTGGCAATGGGAAGCCCTTAGAGGGTGATGTGGGCGATATGAAGGGCAGGGATTGCCGCTTGATCCAGTTGAATGAATGCAGGTGGGCGCCTTCCGGGAGGACGGAGGTTCACATGCGCGGTCGCGGAGGATCGCGACCCTACCCAGGGGTCGTTGAGGGTCCAAGCCTGGTAATCGCCATTTAAGCGCGGCGTGGCGATTACGAGGACGATTTGGGATCATTGCGGAAGCGGCATTATTCGGAAGGAGACTAGGGGATGGTGGAGTGCATTCGCAAGCGGGACGGAAGCATTGAGAAATTCAGTCCGGAAAAGATTACAAATGCCGTCTTCAAGGCGGCCACGGCGTGTGGGGGAACGGATTACGCCCTGGCCGAGAATCTATGCCAGCAAGTCCTCCGAATCGTCGAGGAGCGGTTCTCCGGGCGGATTCCGGACGTTGAGGGCGTTCAGGATCTCGTCGAGCGCACGCTGATCAAGAACGGCCACGCCAAGACGGCCAAGGCGTACATCCTGTATCGCGAGAAACGTACGGGAGCGCGCAACCTGAATGCGCTCATCGGCGCGACCATCGAGATGTTCTCCGATTATCTGGGGGATCGTGATTGGCGGATCAAAGAGAACGCCAACACACAGAAGAGCGTCAACGGCCTCAATAATTACGTCCGCGAGTTTTTCACCAAGAACTACTGGCTCCACGAGGTGTACTCCGCGGAGATCCGCGAGGCCCACGAGAGCGGCGACGCCCACATCCATGACCTTGGGTTCCTGGGGCCGTATTGCGCGGGATGGGATCTGCGCCAGTTGTTGATGGAAGGCTTCGGCGGCGTTCCGGGGAAGGTTGAGAGTTCGCCGCCGCGGCACCTTCGGTCGTTCCTGGGTCAGATTACGAACTCGACGTTCACGACGCAAGGCGAAACGGCGGGCGCCCAGGCCTGGTCCAGTTTCGACACCTACTGCGCGCCCTTTGTTCGCTATGACAAGTTGACGTTCGAGCAAGTGAAGCAGTGTCTCCAGGAATTCATCTTCAACATCAACGTTCCCACGCGGGTCGGTTTCCAGTGTCCTTTCTCGAATCTCACCTTCGATCTCACGGTCCCCTCGATGTTGCGGGACCACGCCGTGATCCGCGGCGGTCAACTGATGGACGACAAGTACGGCGATTTCCAAGAGGAAATGGATGTCTTCAATGAGGCGTTCTGCGAGGTCATGATGGCAGGCGACGCGAAGGGGCGGGTCTTCACGTTCCCGATCCCGACGCTGAACGTGACCAAGGACTTCGACTGGAATTCCCGGTCGGTCAATGCGTTTATGCGGACGACATGCAAGTACGGCATTCCTTACTTCGCCAACTACGTCAACGCGGACTTGTCGCCGGAGGACGCGGTATCGATGTGTTGCCGGCTCAGGCTCGACACAACGGAGCTTCGCAAACGCGGCGGCGGGCTCTTCGGCAGCAATCCGATGACGGGATCGATCGGCGTTTTCACGATCAACCTGCCGCGCATCGGGTATTTGTCGAATTCGGTGAAGGAGTTCAAGGCGCGGCTTTGGCGTCTTGTGCAGATAGGCCGGACCTCGCTCGAGTTGAAGCGCAAGGTCATCGAGCAGCAGAGCGCGCGCGGGCTGTATCCTTATTCCACCAACTACCTGCGCGAGATCAAGAAACGGACCGGCGAGTTTTGGCACAACCATTTCAGCACGATCGGCATCGTGGGCATGAACGAGGCCCTGGTAAACTTCATGGAGAAGGACATCACGACGCCCGAGGGGCAGGCGTTCGCGATGGAGATTATGGAGTTCCTGCGCGACATGCTCAAGGACATCCAGATCGAGACCGGACACGTGTACAACCTCGAGGCGACGCCCGCCGAGGGCACGTCGTACCGTCTCGCGCGCCTCGACAAGGCCCGCTATCTCGATATCATCGCCGCGGGCAACGGCACGCCCTATTACACCAACTCGACGCAAGTGCCCGTGGGCTATACGGACGATATCTTCGACGTCCTGCGGCTCCAGGACGAGCTTCAGTCGGCCTACACGGGCGGCACGGTTCTCCATGCGTATCTCGGCGAGAGCATCGAGGACATCGAAACCTGCAAACGTTTCATCCAGAAGGTCTTCGCGAAGAACAGACTCCCGTACCTGTCCATTACGCCGACCTTCAGCGTCTGCAACAACCACGGGTACCTTCGCGGCGAGCAGTTCACTTGTCCCACGTGCGGCGGCGAGACGGAAGTCTGGTCGCGCGTGACCGGTTACCTCCGGCCGCTGGCGAATTACAACGACGGCAAGCGGCAGGAGTACAAGGACCGGGTCAAATATCGGATTCCGGAGTCCGTGCTGCACGCGGAGGGTATGTCGTGAGGATTGCGGGCATCGAGAAGTGCTCCTTCGTCGACTATCCCGGTTATCTTGCCGCGGTGTTCTTCACACCGGGCTGCAATCTCGACTGCTACTATTGCCACAATCGTTCGCTCGTCCGCGAAACGGACGCGGGGACGCAGACCTGGTTCGACACCGACGTCGCTCTTGCGTGGCTGGAAACGCGTCGCGGCTTCCTCGACGGCGTGGTCATCACCGGCGGCGAACCGGCGCTCCAGCCCGGCCTTGCAGATTTCATCCGCGCGGTGCGCGCGAAGGGATTCCGGATCAAGCTCGACACCAACGGGACGCAGCCGGCGATCCTGCGCGAACTCGTGGACGAAGGTCTGCTCGACTACGTGGCGATGGACATCAAGGCCCCGATCGAGAAGTACGAAGCCGTCTGCGGCGCGCCGGTAGACTACCGCGTCATCAACGAGAGCATCGACATCCTCATGGCCGGGCGCGTCGACTACGAGTTCCGCACCACGGTCCTGCCGCATTTCACCGAATCCGACGTCCTCGCCATGGCCCGCAGGATTCGCGGTGCCCGGCGCTACGTGCTCCAACAGTACCGCCCTCCGGAGCCGTCTCGTTCCGACCCATCCCTGGACCTCCCCCCGCACGCCTCCACATGGCCCCTGGCCTTCATGCACGAGGTCGAAGACATCATTCATCGCTGTCAGTTGCGCGGCTTCGAACAGCCCTCTCCCGCTCTGACCGTCGGCGCGGCATAAGGGGCTTGGCGTCCACTGAAACACCCTTTCTGAACAGGCGATGACCAATTGCAGACAAGGGGTTGCAACCCCTTGTCCCTGCGATGTCGGTATGTGGGAAACGCCGGGTCCCCAATCTCTCACCTGCGGCCTGTAGTAGCGTGTTCTCCAAATAACGTCACAGGCTCGGTATGACATCCTGAAGGGATGCAATGTGAATAGCCGTGGGTGAAACCCACGGAACCCGTGTCCGTAATGGACAACCCTGAAGGGGTTGAACACGCAGTATTGACGCCCGTTTCGATGCGGTTCGACCCCTTCAGGGTCGTGACAGGGTGCGGTCTGTTACCGTGGGTCTTACCCACGGCTATTCACATTGTACCCCTTCGGGGTACTGCAAGGTTATTTCGGAAACGTTCTACTGGCCTGCCATCCACAGCCTGCGGCTGCGCCGGGATCTCGTTTGACTCCACGAGAATCGCCCTATAGTATTGTGTCGGGCTTGCGGGAACGCAGCAGACGAAGGCTACATCAATGGGGAGCATGTCATGAACGAGCAGTTCGATGTATTCCTGTCGCACAACAGCAAGGACAAGCCCGCAGTCCGCGAACTTGCCAAGGCGTTGCGCGCGTACGGCATCACCGTTTGGCTCGATGAGGATGAACTGCGGCCCGGTGTGTCGTGGCAGAAACTGCTGGAGAAGGGAATCAAGGCGTCCAAGAGCGGCGCCGTGATCGTGGGCAAGGATGGCATCGGCCCTTGGGAAGACGAAGAGATGGAAGCCCTGCTTCAACTGGCCGTGCGGCAGAAGCTGCCCGTCATACCGGTGCTGCTGCCCGGCGCAGCGCAAAAGCCCGAGCTTCCAGTGTTTCTGGCAAACCGTACGTGGGTGGATCTGCGCGATGGCCTATCAGAAGAAGGAGTCGGCAAGATCGTCTGGGGAATCACCGGTCAGAAGCCGAAGGTGTTGATGAGAGGAAGCAACCTCGTAGCAACGAGTGAAGTCATTCTTTCTCCGACGCGGTTGCGGCATGGGGCGGAGAAGCTGTTTGGCCGGGAGAATAGACTGGCGGATCTGGATGAGGCGTGGGAGGACGGGAAGACGCACGTTGTGACGCTGGTCGCTTGGGGCGGGGTCGGTAAGACTTCGCTCGTGGTCGATTGGATGGCGCGCATGGCGCGGGACGGTTGGCGCGGGGCCGAGCGCGTGTTCGACTGGTCGTTCTACAGTCAGGGCACGCGCGAACAGGGCACGGCTTCCGCTGACTCCTTCGTCAGCGAGGCGCTCAAATTCTTCGGCGATGAGAAAATGGCGGAGAGCGCGGCCTCTCCGTGGGAGAAAGGCGCGCGCCTTGCGCAACTGGTGGCGCAACGGCGCACGTTGCTCGTGCTCGACGGCATGGAGCCGCTTCAATATCCGCCCGGGCCGATGTCGGGCAGACTCAAGGACGGCGCGATCGAGGCCCTGCTCAAGGGCCTGGCACAGCAGAACCCTGGACTCTGCATCGTGACGACGCGCGAGCACGTGGCCGACCTGGCGCCATTCCATCAGACCACCGCGCCGGAGTGGATGCTTGAGCACTTGTCCGAAGAAGCGGGCGCGGCGCTGCTCAGTCGAACCGGTGTCAATGGCCCGGAGGATGAACTGCGCGAGGCCAGCCGGGAGGTCAATGGCCATGCCCTCGCGCTCACGTTATTGGGCAGTTACCTTGCCAAGGCGCACGGCGGAGACATTCGGAAACGCAGCCTCGTGAAGTTCAGTGAGGCCGACGCCAAGGTTCAAGGCGGTCATGCGTTCAAGGTCATGACGGCGTATGAGAAATGGCTTGCCGAAAGCGGTGAGGACGGACAACGCCAACTCGCCATCCTGCGTCTGATGGGCTTCTTTGACCGGCCCGCCGATCCCCCGTGTTTGGCCGCTTTGTGCGATCCGCCCGCGATCCCGGAACTCACCGAGCCGCTGGCCAAGGTCAGCGACGCGGATTGGAACCTCGCCGTAGCCGCCCTCGAGGAAGCGGGCCTTGTGATAGCATCGTCTTACGAGCCGAAGAAGGTCAAGGGTTACGGTAAAGAGGCCGAGAGCAAGTCATTGGATGGAATGCCTCTGGGTGAGGCTGAGGATTTCGAGCTGCCGCGGTCTCTCCGATCGGGCGGTGATGTACTCGATGCCCATCCACTCGTGCGCGAGCACTTCGCAGATCAGGTGCGGCGGGGCAATCCGAAGGCTTGGCGTGAGGGGCATCGGCGGGTCTACGAGCACCTGAAGGCGTCGGCGCCCTACTGGCCCGAGGGAATGGAGGGACTCCAGCCACTGTATCAGGCCGTGGCCCATGGTTGCCAGGCCGGGCTGTATGAGGACGCATGCGGCAAGGTCTATGACGACCGCATCTTGCGCGGCACGAATGGGGCGCAAGCCTTCTACAGCACCAGGAAACTTGGGCTACTTGGCGCAGACCTGGGCGCGGTCGCCTGCTTCTTCGAACACCCGTGGACGCGCCTCGCGGCTTCGTTGTCCGAAGCAGCCCAAGCCTGGTTGCTGAACGAGGCCGCAACGAGAATGCGCGCCTTGGGCCGGTTGAACGAGGCGGTCAAACCCATGCGAGTCTCACTGGAAATGTGTGTGCGGCGCGAGGACTGGAAAGAAGCGTCCAGCCGCGCCTCGAATCTGAGCGAGTTGGAGTTGACGCTGGGCGAGGTGTCGATCGCAGTGCAGGACGGCAAGAAGTCGCAGGACTTGGCTGAGCGGAGCGGGGACGAATTCCGGCGGATGGTCAACCGCGCGACGCTAGGCGACGCCCTGCATCAAGCCGGCCGGGCAGCCGAGGCCCTGGAACGCTTCCGCGAGGCGGAGAACATGCAGGTAGAACGACAGCCCGAATACCCGTTGTTGTATTCGGTGCCGGGCTTCCAGTACTGCGACCTGCTTCTTGCCGACGCCGAGCGAGTGGCGTGGCAGAACAGCATCGCTCCAGGCGCTGGAGAACGACCGCAACAGGACGTTCGCGCAGAGCTTCTCGCGCGCTGCCGGGAAGTCGAGCAGCGGGCCGCGCAGACGCTGAAATGGGTAGAGGAGGCGGGGCTCTCTCATCTCACTAAGGCTCTCGACCACCTCACGCTCGGCCGTGCGGCGCTGTATCGGGCGCTGCTGGCGGGCGGTCCGTCGGAGCGAGCCGCGGCCTCACAGTGCGCGCGCGAACAAATCGAGGCGCCTGTCGAAGGTCTCCGCCGCGCGGGTCGGCAGGATTACCTTCCGCGTAGCTTGTTGTCGCGTGCGTGGTTGCGGCATGTGGAGGGTGACGTTGAAGGCGCCGGGGCGGACCTGGATGAATCGTGGCAGATCGCGGAGCGCGGGCCTATGCGTCTGCACATGGCCGACATCCTGCTCCACCGCGCGCGTCTGTTCGGGACAAGGACGCGCTCGCGCGTGCCCGCGACCTAATTCGACAATGCGGGTACCACCGGCGGGACGCCGAACTCGCTGATGCGGAAGAGGCCGCGAAGGGATGGTAGATTCTAACGCCCAGAATGTGAGAATTCCCTTCGCACATTCATTTTGGATTTTGGATTTTAGATTTTGGATTGGCGCCGAACGTGCAGAGTATTGAGTGCAGAGCAGTATTGTCGCGAAGGCCCTTGCCACGTTGCAGCGGTTTGACCAGCGAATGGACACGATCCCGCGGCCATAAATGGCAATCCAAAATCCAAAATCCAAAATCCAAAATTTCAAATGTGTTTGGCTAGGGTTATGGCGCACGTACACCGCTTCCATATAGCTCCGGGGACGGAGATGGGTTTCGAGATGGCGTTGCCTGCCGATGAGGCGCATCACGCTTTGCATGTGGTCCGTGTGAAGGTGGGCGAACGCGTGGTGTTGTTCGACGGTGAGGGGCGGGAGATCGAAGGTTCGGTTTCACGGGCCACGCATCGCGAGGTAATCGTCGCGCCGGATATCGAGCGGCGAATTCCCGCGCCGATGGTGCGTTTGTCGCTTCTTCAGGCGTGTCTTCTCCGCGAGAAGAGCATCGAGTACTTGATTCAGCACGGAACGGAGATCGGCATTTCCCACTTCCGTTTTTTCCGAGGGCGGCACTCGGAGAAGGCGGCGCATTTGAATCCCAAGTGGCGGCGATATGCGGTCGAAGCCTGCAAGCAGTGCGGGCGCGCGTGGCTGCCATCATTCGACGTCGCGCCGGATCTCGATGCCGCCTTGAACCGCATCCAGGGTCCCCTGCTGATCGCGACTCAGTCGCTGCCGCCGGTTCCGATCTCTGAGGCGTTGGGCGGGTTGTCCGTTGTCGAGGGTGAGGTCACGCTGCTCGTCGGACCCGAAGGCGATCTTGCGCCGGAGGAAGTCGATATCGCCTCAGGTCACGGGGCGATTCCCATTTCGCTCGGCCCGGCCACGTACCGCTCGGAAGTCGCAGCCACGCTCGCTGCATCGCTTGTCCTCTATGAGCTTGGCGCCCTCGGACCGCGCTAGCGCGCACGCCTCGCCGCGCCGAGCAACTCGGGGATCGTTGTGAGCTTTTCGCGGGGTTTGCCGTTGGCTTCGCCGCGGGCGATTTCGGCGGCATCGATGCGGCGCCAGTCGTCGTAGGTTACAACTTGGATGGCGCGGCTTGATAAGAGGGCATGAACGGAGTCGCCGTCGGGCGTAGGACACGGCGGAATTTCGGGCAGGTCCGCAAGGATGGCGTCGACCGTTTCGATGCCGTCGGCTTTGTTTGTGCCGATCAAACCGGTTGGACCCCGTTTGATCCAGCCGACGGCGTATAGGCCGGGCACGGGCTTGCCGTTCTCGATGACGCGCCCGGCATTGTTTGGGATGATGCCGCGTTTGTCGTCGAACGGAACGCGTGGGATCGGAACGCCGCGGTGGCCGACGGCGCGGAAGACGAGGCCGCACGGCAAGGTCTCCTTGACGCCCGTGCCGTGCGCTTTCAGGCGGAAGGGATCTCCTTCGAGACGGTTCTTCTCCAAGACGATCGACTCGACGCGATCTCCGCCGCGGATTTCGACGGGACTTTGCAGGAAACGGATAAACAGCCGCTTGCGTTTTGACGGCGCGGGCCGCTTCGCAAACGCTTCGAAGACGGCCATGTTCCGCTTGCTGTTGAAATTCCTCTGATCATCGAGTTCCGCTTGGCTCGATGGGTCGAGGATGAGGTCCGCCGTATCGAGGACGACGTCGCAGTCCGGCAACTCGCCGAGTTCCTCGATCTCCTGCTGTGTGAACTTGGCCTGGACCGGGCCGCGGCGTCCGATTAGATGGATCTCGCGGACGCGGTTCTCGGCCAATGCGTCCAATGCGTGCCCGCAGATATCCGTGTTCTTCAATTCGCCGGCGGTCAGCGCAAGCATGCGAACCACGTCCGTAGCGACGTTTCCCTGTCCGATGACGACGGCAGTTTCTTGTGAGAAATCGAAACGCGCTTCGCGGAAATCAGGGTGTCCGTTGTACCACCCGACGAATTCGTCCACGGCGTGACTGCCGATGAGATCCTCGCCGGGGATGCCAAGGCCGGCGGCGACTTCGGCGCCTGTCGCGAATATCACGATGTCATAGCAGGCGCGAAGCTCTTCGATGGTGATATCGCGTCCCACGCACACGTTGCCGCGGAAGGAGAACCCATCGCGGGCCGCGAGCTTGTCGAAGACTTTCAGGACGGTCTTGGTCTGTGGGTGGTCCGGTGCAACGCCCGCGCGCACCAGACCGAAAGGGGTAGGGAGCCGTTCGAAGACGTCCGCGTGGGCGGAGATCGGTGCGGCGAACAATGCCGCGGCGGCGTAGAAACCTGCCGGGCCGCTTCCGATAATGGCGGCGCGTAGTGGGCGTTCCGGGGAACCCAGTGCGCTCATGCTTCACCCGATGCGTGCGATCCTCGTGAGTCGCCGCGTATACTAACATGGTGCGAAGTACGCTGGCGAACGCTGGAGATCCGCCGAAAGGAATCATGGTCCGCAAGTCATGAAGGCGCTCTACTTCGAAAACGATCCGTACAGGGTGGCGATGCTCAAAGCCGCGCAGCTCTTTTCAAAGTATGCCGCGCTCGGTCCGCTCTCGCCGCTGCGCTATCGGGATATCGACGAGCCGCGCATTCCGAACCCGCGCTGGTTGAAGGTCCGGAACCGTTGTTGCGGTCTTTGCGGCACGGACCTCCATTTCATGTTCATGGATATGGACCCGAAGTGTTTTTCGGCGGCAATGCCCGGCATTCACAGGAAGTTCCTGGGGCACGAACTTGTCGGGGAAGTCGTGGAAGTGGGGTCCGAGGTCGAAGGGTTCGTTCCCGGCGATCGCGTGGCGATGCGTATTGACTGGCCTTCTTGTTATCAAATGGAAATCGAGCCGCCGTGTCCGCAGTGCGCATCGGGGAACTACATGCTTTGCAGCAATCCCACAGTTTGTCGTCGTTTGACAAACTGTGGCGTGAAGGCGTTGCCGCTCGAGGACGTTGGCGGCGGGTTCTCCCCGTACATGGTGATGCACAGGACGCAGCCCTTCAAGATCCCCAGCGCGCTGGACGACGATGCCGCCGTCTTGCTCGAGCCGATGGCCAGCGCGGTGCATGGGGTGCTAAAGGTCCGGCCCGGCGCGGGCGACAAGGCGCTTGTTATCGGCGGTGGAACGATAGGGCTGTTGAGCGTTGCGGCGTTGCGGCGACTGTTTCCGCGGACCGAGGTCTTTTGTCTCGTGCGTTATCTTTTCCAGGGGAGGATCGCCGAGCGACTCGGCGCGACGGTCCTGATCGAGAGCAATGACACGTACCGGCGCATCGCGGATCTGACAGGCGGGCGGTATGCGAAGGGCTATTTCGGAAACGAGATCATTTTGGGTGGGTTTGATGCCGTATACGACACCGTCGGAAGCGATCGGAGCCTGCATCACGCGCTGCGCTGGGCGAAGGGGGGAGGCGCCGTGGTCCTGGTCGGCATCAACTTCAAGCCGGGCAAGGTCGACTATTCGCCCGTCTGGTGTCAGGAAGTGAAACTCGTTGGAATCAATTGTCACGCCACTGAGTACGACGGACGCACCTCGTTTGATATCGCCGCCGAGCTGCTTGTTGCGGGCGCCATATCGCCGTCCGATTTCATCACCCACCGTTTTCCCGTGACTCGATATAAGGAAGCGGTGAAAACGTTTCTTTCAAAGCGCGTGTCGGAGGCTGTCAAGATCGTGCTAGATCACGTGTGATACTCGAGCGCGGCATCGAGTCTGTGCTGACCGAGAGGTCATTGACAGCAGAGATGTAAGATGTTATTCTTTTTAGTCAAGAGTTTACCTGGCATTTGGTGCGCATGAAAAGGCATGTACGAAGCATTCTACGGATTAGCCGAAAAGCCCTTTAACCTTACGCCGGACCCTCGTTTCCTGTTTCTGAGCGAGAAGCATAAGGAGGCGTTCGCGCACCTTCTTTACGGAATCAAGGCGCGCACTGGTTTCGTGATGGTTTCAGGGGAAATCGGCACCGGCAAGACGACCATCTGCCGGAGTCTTCTCAACCAGCTTGACCCGGACACGGAAGTCGCGTTCATTTTCAATCCGTGCCTGTCGCCCGAAGAGCTCCTGCGGAAGATCAATGAGGATTTCGGAATTGCGAGCCGGGCGGAAACGATCAAGGAGCTCATCGATGAGTTGAACGAGTACCTTCTTGACCGCAGTTCCGCGGGCAAGAATTGCGTGTTGGTGATCGACGAGGCGCAGAATCTTGTTCCGAGCGTGTTGGAGCAAGTGCGGCTTCTGTCGAATATCGAGACCGAAACGCAGAAGCTCTTGCAGATTGTCCTGATCGGCCAGCCCGAACTTGCGCAAAACCTCCAGTTGCCCGAGTTGCGGCAGTTGAATCAGCGGATCACGGCGCGCTATCACCTCAAGGCGCTGGACGCGAACGAAACCGTGCAATACATCGCGTACCGGCTTCGCGTGGCGGGCGGGCGCAAGAAGGTGAATTTCACGCGGTCTGCGGTTCGGATGGTGTATAGACTGTCCGGGGGGACGCCGCGCGTCATCAATGCCATCTGCGATCGGGCCTTGCTGATCGGCTACACGAAGGAGACGTACACGATCACGGCAGGGATCATCCGTCAAGCGGCGAAAGAGATCCGCGGCGAAGCGGTCCGCAGGAAACGGAGCGTGTTTGCGGGTCTGGCGCGTTTTCTGCCGAATCCTTCTCTTCTTGTTACGGCGGCGCTGGTCCTGATCCTTGCTTACTATCTGCCGCCGCTTCGATATTCCTATACGGGCGAGGAACCGCCAGCGGCGGCGATTCCGAGGGAGAATGCCGCGTCGCTGAAAGAAGTCCCCGCGCCTGTCGAAGCCGCGCGCACGCCGAATCCCACGCCTGTGGTTGCGAGCCTTCCGCCAACTGCTCAGGCATCCGCGCGCGCCCCTGAACAGACGAAATCCAAGGAGAGCGGCGCGGTCGTTGATCAATTGGACGGCATAAGCCCGGAGGCCGCGCGGAATGCGGCGGTCGCGGGCGTCCTGCGCGCCTGGAACAAGACGCTTATCGGCCGGTATCCGGCAGACGACGAGGTCGCGAGTCTCCAGGAATGCGCCCGGGCGAACGGTCTTGAAGTCGAGCCGCTTTCTCCCACCGTCGACGAACTCGTTGCGATAGGATTGCCCGCGCTGGCGATGATGAAAGCAGGAAACCATACAATCTGGGTGGCCGTGGCCGGTGCGGAAGGCGATAGCGTACGGATCACGACCGACGGCAACGAAACGTCCCTGATGGCAAAGGATCGGTTTGGCGCAGCCTATGCGGGACAGGCGGTGGTCTTCTGGGAAGATGCGGCGCCCGGTGCGCCTGAGTTGAGAAACGAGATGTCGGGTCCGGAAGTGCGGAAGTTGCAGGAGGAGCTTCGCGCCCGCAACCTGCTTGGCGAGGTTACCGGTGTCTACGACGAAAAGACGCGCCGCGCCGTCTTGAAAATCCAGGCCCAGACGGGCCTTCGTATCGACGGGGTTGCCGGACGACAGGTTCGGATGGTGCTGAGTCACCGGTTGCAGGCGGGTTCTACGCCATCGTTCCGTCCTGGCTCCGCGTCCTCGACCGGGGCTGTAGCGGTTTCCGGTGAACCGGGCGCGGTCAAGTCCTCCGATTTGTCTCCCGTTGCGCCGCCGCAGACTCCTCCGCCCGAGGACAACCCTTTGCCGGATCTTTTGCTGGGCCCATTGGATGTCTCCCCGGAAGTTAGCTTTGCAGGGCCTATGAGCGCCGGAATGGTGAAGGTCGAAGACCTGCCGCCGGTTCATGACGATGTGTTGGGACCACCGAAGGTGGATGTCCCTAAGGAAGTCACCCCGCCCGCGGCGGGCGGCGCACCCCTGGCGCCGCATGAGACGAAGGAAGACAACGTCGAGGGGAAACGCACGGGATGAGTTCCATTCTCGATGCCTTGAGAAAGCTTGAAGCTGAGAAAGCGGAAGCAAGCCGCGCCGAGAACGCCCCCTTTGAGCCTGAAAGCGCCAAGTATGAACTCGTCGGGAAGAGCGGGCGCCGGGGACGGATGCCATTCCGTGCCTCGCCGGTGTTTGTGATTTCGGGGGCCATTATTCTTGCGTCGATTGTCATCGGCGTCAGCATCGGGCTGACGTTGATGCTTACGCGCTCGCAGGGCGTGCCGCTCGAGCAGGTTGCGCGTGCGGCCGCGCCAAACCTTCAGACGGAAACGCCCGCGAAGCCTGCTGGCCCGCCTCGGGCAGAGTCCGCGCATACGGCGGTCAAAGTCCCGCCGCGACAGGTTCCAGCCGAGCCCGTCATACAAGAACCGAAAGCGAAACCGAACCCTGCCCCAAAACCTGTTGCCAAGGCCGCGCTCGCGCCGGAGCCCGCGCCTGAACCCGTGGCCAAGGCTGCGCCCGCGCCGGAGCCTGCGCCTGAACCCGTGGCTAAGGCTGCGCCCGCGCCGGAGCCTGCGCCGGAACCCGTAGCAAAGGCTGCGCCCGCGCCTGAGCCTGCACCGGAACCCGTAGCTAAGGCCGAACCCGCGCCGGAGCCTGAGCCTGCGCCTGTGGCCAAGGCCGAACCCGCGCCTGAGCCTGTACCTGAACCTGCGAAGGCTGTGCCCGCACCTGAACCTGCCGCTAAGGTGGCAGCGCAAACGGAGAAGGCTGTTTCGCCTGCTGAGGTGAAGAAGGAAGAGCTTCCCGCTCTTGCGCGTCCGTTGCAGCAAGTGGCGAAGCTGGAGCCGCCGGTGACGCCGACGCCTTCGGAACGGGCTGTGTCGCGACCGGAGAAGAAAGAGGCCGATGTCCCGAAGAAGCAGTCGCGGCCACTCGACCTGATGTCGCTTCCCGTGTTGCGTGCATCGGACAAGGCACAGTACGGCCTCGAAGGCGTCCGTGTGAACATGGTGCGGCCCGCGAGCAAGACGCGCACTTATGCTTCAGCCATCATCAATCTCGAGCCGGTGCAGGTTGGCGAGAAGATCCCGGGTTCGGATGCGATTCTGATAGGGGTGGAGTCCCGCTCGATAGGGATCGAGATCGAAGGTACGGGTGAACGCTTCCAGATCAGATTCTGATGACTGAAGGGCGACCGTACGAAGTGCAAGTATAGAACGTGGACCATTTTCCCCCTTTGGAAGGGGGTTAGGGGGATGTTCTTGCGCGCTTGCCGGTAGCTTGTGTCGGCAATCCAACATCCCCCTAACCCCCTTCCAAAGGGGGAAAATAGCAGAGCGGCGTTTCCCGCATAAGGCGTCATGCCGGGAGTGACGATGAGGAAGCTGTGGAAACTCTTGAAGTTTGTCATTGCGGCGGCAATCCTTCTCGTCGTCCTTGTGGGGCTCTGGCTGGTCTATCTGGCGCGGACGCGCATACCGAATCTCGATGGCACGGTCGTTCATCCGGCCGTGAAGAGCGAGGTGACCGTCGTTCGCGACGATTGGGGCGTTCCGCACATCGAGGCGGCGAACGAGACCGACGCGTATTTTGCGCTGGGATACTGCATGGCGCAGGACCGGCTGTTTCAGATGGAGATCCTGCGCAGGGTGGCGCGGGGCGAGCTGTCCGAGTTGGCGGGGCCGAGCCTGATCCCTGTCGACAAGATCATCCGTTCACTGCGGCTTCGCCCGGCGATCGAGGACTCCCTTTCCAAGGATGAGTGTCTGTCGCCGGAGGCGCGCGCGGCCCTCGATGCGTTCGTAGCCGGCGTGAATCACCGCGTCGAGGCCGAGCCGCTGCCTTTCGAATTCGCCGCGCTGCACATTCCCGCGCGGGCGTTCACGGCGGTCGACTGCATATGCGTGGCGGGGGCGCTCGGCCTGTCTTTCGCAGAGGGATTGCGCAGCGACCCCATCTGCGGCTTGCTGAAGGAACGTCATCCGGACCTCGACGTCAACGCCCTTTTTCCAGGCTACACCAAGGAAATCCCCGTTACTGTCATGGAGAGCCTTCAAGAAGCCGAGGCGTATCTTGGAAAAGTAGGGACAGTAACCTATTGTCTGAGCCCGAGACCCCCAGTACGACCGGGTAGTATCCGGCAGACAATGGGTTACTGTCCCTACTTTTCCTCCTTCTTGCACGCGATGCTCGATGTCGCCGAACTGCTCGGTCCGACGCTCGGGAGCAATTCCTGGGTGCTCGGGCCTTCGCGAACGCGATCGGGGAAGCCGATCCTGGCCAACGACCCGCACATTGCTTTCACGAACCCCGGCATCTGGTACGAAGCCCACATGAAGTTCCCCGGCTTCGAACTCTATGGGTATTACCTGCCCCCGCTGCCGTTCGCGCTGCTTGGCCAGAATCGCGAGCGCGCATGGGCGCTCACGATGCTCGAGAATGACGATATCGACCTTTATCGCGAGACGTTCAAGGCGGACGATCCCGGCAAGGTCATGTATAAAGGCGAGTGGGTGGACGTTCGCGAGGAGACCGAGGTCATTCGCGTTCGATTCTGGCCCGATCAGCAGTGCAAGGTCCGCGTCACTCCGCACGGACCGGTGGTTACGGACCTATTCCGCGAATTCCACAAGTACGAGGGCGCGGAAGTATCGCTCTCGTGGGTGTGCCAGAACGTTCCGTTCACGTATCTCGAGGGCATGTACAGGGCCGGTCATGCCTCCGACGTCGAGAGTTTCGGGCAGGCCCTTTCGCTTATCACCTCGCCCGGCATCAACGTGTCATACGCGGACGCGCAAGGTAACATTGCGTGGTGGGCCGCGGGCAGCATCGTCATTCGGCCCGAGAATGTGGACCCCAAGACCCTCCTTGACGGTGCGTCGGGCCGCGACGAGATCCTCGGCTACCTTCCCTGGGAGCAGAACCCTCATCTGAAGAACCCGGAATCGGGCTGCATCGTGACAGCCAACAACGAGCCCACGATTAAGCCGGTCGGGCCGATAAGACGCATGCAAGGATACTGGCAACCGTCGGATCGCGCGGCGCGCATCAAACAGATCCTCGACTCGCAGGAGAAGTGGTCCATCGAGGAATTACAGGCGGTCCAGTTCGACAATGCGACCTATTCTGCCCCGTCTTTTATCGCAACCGTGCTGGAAATCCTTAGACCTGGGTCGCAAAACCTGGCCCCGCTTGAACAGGAGGCGCTGAACGCGCTGGAGACGTGGGATTTCCGGCACGACGTGGATTCGATCGGGGCCACGGTGTTCGAGGTGTTTCGCGACATGCTCGTGCGCGATACCGTCGGCGATGAAATGGGCCCGGACCTGCTGCGCAGTTACTACTCCGTCGCCGACCATCGGAGCTTCATGAAGTATGCCGTGAAAGAGGATTCGCTGCCTCTCTGGGATGATGTGTCAACGCCCGACTACAAAGAGACGAGAACGGACATCGTGCGGAAAGCGCTCAAGGACGCCGTGGCCGTTCTGGCCAAACGATTCGGAAGCGACACTCGAGAATGGCGATGGGGGACGCTTCACACGATCGAGTTCAAGCACCCCTTCGGCTATGCGCCGCACAGTTTGTCGCCGCTTGACAAACTGTGGCTCGGGCGCATCTTCAACGTGGGTCCGTTCCAGGCCCCAGGCGGCATCGATACGATCAACAGCATGCTGTATCATGCCGGCGAATTGCCTTATCAAGTCCTGGCCGGGCCTTCGACGCGGCGTCTTGTCGATTTCGCCGACCCGGAGCGGCCTCTTGGCGTGCTGCCCACAGGCAACTCAGGCAACTTCATGAGCCCCAACTACGCGGATCAGGCCGGAATGTTCATGAGCGGACAGTACCGAGAGCTTAGGATCACAGACGAACAAATCAAGTCCCACAAGCGCCACGAAATGCATTTCCTTCCCGAGGTCGAGACCGTTTATCTCAAGTAGACGGCATGTTGTGCGCGGCAATAGGTTCGTTTCAAAGATATGCGGATGGCGCTTTACGCTTCTGAATGACTCGTGATATACTGCGTCTTGTCGTCTCACAGTTTGTCTCCGTTACAGTTTGTCGTCGTTTGACAAACTGTGGACAAACTGCGCGGAAGAGGTTTGGTCTTGGGCGGGAATATCTAGGGTTGCGTGAATGTCCGTTGACGTTGTGACCGTGGGCTTGGCTTGCGCCGATGTGATGGCGCGTCCGGTGGAGGCGCTGCCGCGGCGCGGCAGTCTTGCGCTGGTGCCGAAGCTGGAAATCCACCTGGGCGGGCTCGCCGGCGTAACGGCGGCGGTGTTGTGCCGGTTGGGTGCAAAGGCGGCGTTCATGGGCCGGCTCGGGCAGGACGGTTTCGGGGACTATATCATCAGCGCGCTCAAGTCGCACGGCGTGGACGTCAGCGGTGTGCGTCGCACTACGGAGTGCGGCACATCAGCGACAGTCGTGCTGATTAGCGAGGATGGGGAGCGGACGTTCCTTCATCACCAGGGCGCGAACGTGCTTACTTCCGAGAGTGACGTGGACTTCGACCTCGTTCAGAAGTCGAAGGTATTGCATTGGGGCGGGGCGTCGATTACGCCGGGTCTCGACGGCGAGCCAATCGGACTGGTTTTCAAGAAGGCGCGGGCGATGGGCGTCAAGACTTCGATGGACACCTGCTTTGACGGCAAGGGGGTTTGGTTCCCTCACATCGAGCATGCGCTCCCGCATCTCGACATCGCCATGTCCAGCATCGAGGAAGCCCGCTGCTACACGGGGAAGCAGACGCCGGAAGAGATAGCGGACTTCTATCGGTCGTTCGGCGTGGAGTCGGTTATGGTGAAGATGGGCGCCGAGGGACTGTACGTAAGGAACGGTCGCGAGGCGCATCGCGTTCCGGCCCATAAGGTGTCCGTGGTTGACACCACCGGCACCGGGGATGCCGCGTGCGGAGGGTTTCTTTACGGCATTATCCACGGTTGGGACCTGTTGAAGTGCGGCCGCCTGGCGAACGCCGTGGGCGCTCTCACGGTCCAGGTCATGGGGGGATCGGAAGGCGTCCGGTCGCTCGATGATACGCTCGCGTTCATGGAGAAGGCTTAAGAATGGTTCAATGTTTGATCGTGGCGCTCGTGGGCGGATGGTTGATGGCGCAACAGCCGCAACCCGCTCCCAACGGCGCATCGCCCGTGGTGACGCAGACCGAACTGCCGCCGCCGGGGGCGAGCGCGGCGAAGCCTGCTCCTTCCGCTTCGGCTCATTCGACCGCGAAGGAACCCGCGCAGACGCCGAACGAGCAAACTTCGGAAAGGAAATCACCCGCGAGCGGAAAGAAAGCTCCGGAATCGAAAAAAGGAAAAGAGACAGCGCCTCCTTCGGACGGAGGCCAGCATTCGACCGGCGGTCGTGTGGCGGCATTCTGGATCATTCTCCCGGGTAAGTAGCAGATATGAGTGTACTGAATCATAATTGCAGGATCTTAACGAAGCGGCGGTTCCTGGCACTTGAGAAGTACAAGCCTATACCGTGTGCCATTTTCCCCCTTGGAAGGGGGTTAGGGGGATGTTATTGCGCGCTTGGCGGTAGCCGGTGTCGGCAATCCAACATCCCCCTAACCCCCTTCCAAGGGGGAAAATGGCACAGCCGCCACCTTTTCGATAAGTTGCCAACTGGATGACTCACTACATGAGCAGAAACCTCAGCGTTAACATTGGCACGTGGCTCCTCGTTTTCCTTACAGTTTGTCAAGCCGCGACAAACTGTGGGGCCGTCTCCGCTTTCGCTCAGCTTGAGACCCATACCGCGAATATCCAGGCCTGGGACGCGGTTGTCTGCGAGCCCGAGAACGTTCTGCTCCTGGCTGTTTACGACCGCAACGAAGTATGGACGGTAAATCCCTCTACGGGTGAGGCTCTTGCTAGAGTGCGGGTCGGCCGGGGGCCCGTGGCCCTGGCTCTGTCCGCGGACAAGCGCACCGCCGCATGCCTGAGCCATCTGGACGCCACGGTATCGTTGATCAACTTGCCGGATCTGAGTCTGTCGAAGACGGTGAAGTGTCCCAAGGGATCTTTTGCCATCGTGGGCTTGCCGGACGGGCGTTTCGCCGGCGCGAGCAGTTTCTCGAACTCTTTGTGGGTCATTGACGGTAGCGCGTCCGACGCGGCCGTTGTGAAGCAACTGGATGGCGTGCCGAACGGGCTTGCCGTGAACGACTCTTTCGTCGCCGTGACCACGGTGACGCCCCCCGGGCTGTTGGTTTTCGGTATGGAACTCGCGTCGCCGGTCATGACGTTTCCCACGGACGGCGCCCCGGTGGCGATCACGGCGTTCGGCGCCAATCGTTTTGCCGTCGCGACGTCCAATGCCTTGCTCTTGGTTGATGTCAAGGAGCAAAAGGAAGTTGCGAGGGCTGCCATAAAGGCAAGGTCCCTCGCGGTGAAGGGCGACGGCCTTGCCGCTCTCGAGGATGCTTCGGTGGCGATATTGGATAACACGCTCGCCGTTGAGAGCGAGATTGCGTTGCCGTGCACCGGCTTTGCCGTTCGAGTCCTGGAAGATTACCTTGTCGTGCTTTCTCCAAAGACGCGGGCATGGTACAGCCAACAGTTTGTCAAGCCCCGACAAACTGTGGGTGCGCTTGCCGCGCCTGCGTCCGTTGCGAAAGCAGCGCCGGCGGCCACAAGTGCTCCTCCGACTGTGCAGCCGTCGATCGTTGAGGCGCAGGCCGCCGACGCTAAGCCTGCTCCCGCGGCGCCTCAAGCGGCGGAACGCGAACAGGGCCCCGCGCGAACGCCGTCAAAACCGGCCGAGTCGTCTGTCGGCGACAGACGGCACACGTCGCCGCAGGAGTTCGATAGGCTCAAGAAGGGGATCTCGCCGCGGCTGGACGAGAATGTCAAGGTAAGCCCCGGCGCGGCGCTCACACCGCCTGACTGGACGCAACCGTTCCGCGACATCGAGGCGGACGTGTGGGAAACGCAACTCGGCGAGGAGGAGCTTTCGCTGAAGGGCAACGTTCATCTCAGCCTGGACAAGATGCGGTTCTCGGCGGATGAGTTCTGGTACAACGAAAAGACCAACGAGATGCGCGCGAAGGGCAAGGTCCTGATTGTCCAAGACCCGGCGGAGATCATTGCGGACGAAGTCTACTACAGGGTGGCCCCTCCGGCGGAAGTACCGAAGGCGTTCATTCTCGAACCCGCGCTGTCCGAACAGCAGCGGGCGAAACGCCAGCTCTCATTGGGATACTTTGACGCGGTGAACGTGACGATACGCCAGCCGGGACAGGAGTTGTACGCCGAAAAGATGAAGTACAACATCGTGGACGCGACGGGCGATCTCGAGGATGCCCGAGGGCATGCGGACATCTACCACTTCGGCGGCAAGAAGCTGCGGCTCCTTGGGCCCGCGAGCATGGACGGCGAAGACATCTGGGTGACGACGTGTGACCGGGATCCGCCGCACTACCGCGTTCGCATCAAGGAGGCGGTCATCCGGGAAGGGAACGTGGTCTTCGGTAAAGGCGCCCAGTTATACGTCGGTGAGACGGAAATGCCTTTCTACTGGCCGCGCTGGGGTTATCGGCCCGGGGCCGCCGGCGCGCCCTTGAGCTTTGATTTCGACAGCGGCCACAGGGCGCGCATCGGATACTACTTCAACACGGGCATGCAGTTTGGCGTCACGCCCGACGCCAAGCTCGGGCTTCGCCTGTTTCCCACGACGCAGGAAGGGGTCGGACTGGGGCTGGATGCGGAATACGACTTCATGAATAATCCGGCCTCTCCGCTATTTCTCGGCAAAGGGGTATTCCACTCGCTCTACACGACGGAGGGCCGGGGCTATCTCGAGTTGCGGCACCGGCAGGAGATCCTGGATGACACGATCATGCTCCTTCAGGTCGAGCAGTGGTCCGACCGGGATTTCTACAAGGAGTTCTACTGGGATCGGTATAAGAATCGCAGTGAGCCGCGGACCTTCGTGAACGTGACGTATACGCGGCCCACCTACATCGCCACCGGGACGGTGCGCGCGGAGACCAACGGGTTCGTGCGCGAGACCGAGCAATTGCCCGACGGCGCCTATCATCTATTGCAGCGCCCGATCGCGAAGAACCTATATGTCTCCTTTGATACGATCAACGGCTACTTCGAGAATGAGCCAGATGGCGCGCATGCGGCGCGGTCGGTGAACATTGGCCGCTTCACGTACGACATGAACCTGCACGAGGCGCTGAACCTCATGCCTTTCGCGGAACTCGAGGGGACGGTCTATTCCAGGGATCTGTACGGGGACGACGCGGCAACGCGGCTTTCGAGCACGTTCGGGGTGACCTTGCAGTCGCGTTTCAGCAAGGTCTACGACGGGATGATGGGGTTCTCAGGGTTCAAGCACGTGGTCGTGCCCTCGATCACTTACTCGTACCGGCCCGATTCCACCATGGACTTGCAGAGAACCCCGTTGTTTGATCCCTATGACACCATGAACGGACGAAGCCGTTTAGAGACAAAGATCGACAACGTGGTGTTTGGACGCGACGCGAAGACCAACCGCGTGTGGGAAGTAGCGCGTCTGTCGCTGTTCCAAGGCAACGACCTCGAAAACGAAGTCCGCAAGATGGAGGACTACGAAGCTGAGCTTCACTTACAGCCTCGGCCCTGGTGGGGGTGGACGGTGAGCGCGGAACATCATCGGATCGATGATAAGCTCAACATCGATGACCCGCTACTGCGGGACCGTGTCTTGGGCTGGCCTTACGGGAACCTGCTCCTCAAGCCCTTTCAAGACGATCTCGCGTACGAATACCTGTCGCGCTACGGCGATTACAGCAACATGATGACGTACTTGTTCTATGACGACACGTATTTCAACGGTAATTACAGCGCGAAGATCGGGTTCGCGTACACCGAAACGGGCAGTGAAGTCTACAACCGCGAGATCCTTTACGGCATGGGGTACCGGCTGGGCGCGAACTGGGGACTGGCGTTCGAGCAACGGTATGATTTTGAGCGGCAAGAACTGAGCATGCAAAAGTACCAGATCCGCCGCAACCTTCACTGTTGGGAGGCGGCTTTGACGTTCCGGGAACGTCAGACCGGGTGGGACTTCGGCATCGAGTTCAATATCACGGCGCTGCCGGGCACGCGATTGAAGTTCTGAAGGATCCGGCGGAGATGAGGAGCGGTGGCTGCAACGGGGGGAGCCGTTTTCCGTGATGCCTAACCTCTGCTCCGGGCGAGAAGTCAAACCTTTCGTGGATGGAATGCGAAGTCTGATCAAATGAAAAACCTGCTCGACATGAGGAACATTAAGGGGCTGTCCGACAGCGAGGCCCTAGAGCGGCTGGCGACTGAAGGCTACAACGAGTTGCCGTCGTCGAAGCCGCGGGGCCTGCTCTGGCTCGCGCTCGATGTGGTTCGGGAACCCATGTTCCTGTTGCTGGTGGCCTGCGGCGCCATCTATTTGGTCATAGGCGACTTTGAGGAAGCCGCAATGCTCCTGTTCTTCGTGTTCGTGATCATGGGGATCACCTTCTATCAGAATCGGAAAACGGAACGGGCGCTCGAGGCCCTGCGAGACCTTTCGAGCCCTCGGGCGCTGGCGATCCGGGACGGCGTTGAGAAACGCATCGCCGGCAGGGAGGTTGTCCGCGGGGACATCATCGTACTCGCTGAGGGCGATCGTGTGCCCGCCGACGCCGAGATCCTCTCCTGCACTTACATGTGCGTGGACGAATCGCTGCTGACGGGCGAATCCGTGGCTGTCCGGAAGGAGCCGCGCGCCGCGCACGGCGGCGATGTGGCGCGTCCCGGCGGCGATGGCCTCTCCGCCGTGTTCTCAGGAACGCTGGTGGTTCAGGGCAAGGGCATTGCGAAAGTGCTGGCCACCGGCGCTCGAACGGAACTGGGCAAGATTGGCAAGGCGTTGCAGACGGTCCAGCAAGAGGAAACCCGCCTCTCCGCCGAGACGCGGCGTCTTGTGCGCAATGTAGCCGTGATTGGTGTGATTCTCTGCGCTGTCGTGATTGCCGTATACGGGATGACGCGGGGCGATTGGCGGCAGGGCTTCCTGGCGGGGATCACGCTGGCCATGGCCATCATGCCGGAGGAGTTTCCGGTGGTCCTGACCATCTTCATGGCCCTTGGCGCATGGAGGATGTCACGCAAGAATGTGTTGACGCGGCGCGTCCCGGCGGTCGAGACCCTGGGCGCGGCCACCGTGCTGTGCGTGGACAAGACGGGCACACTCACACAAAACCGCATGACCGTCAAGACGATCTTTGCGGGCGGCGCCTTCGATACGGTCGACTATACCGTTCAACATCCGCTTCCCGAGGCGTTTCACGAGGTCGTCGAATACAGCATACTCGCCAGTCAAGTCGACCCCTTCGACCCCATGGAGAAGGCCTTCAAACTGCTCGGAGATCGCTATCTCAAGGACACGGAACACCTGCACGTAAACTGGACCCTCGAACAGGAGTATCCGTTGTCGAGGGAGTTGCTCGCGATGTCGCACGTTTGGAAATCGCCCGACAGCCGCGACTTCGTCATTGCCGCCAAGGGCGCTCCGGAGGCCATCGCGGATCTGTGCCATCTCAGTGCGGAGGAAGGCAAGGAGCTTTCGGCGAACGTCGGCGTCCTGGCGCGGGACGCCCTGCGGGTGCTTGGCGTGGCGAAGGCCCACTTCGCGGCCGAAGCGTTTCCCGGTGAGCAGCACGACTTCGAGTTTACTTTTCTCGGGCTTATCGGATTCGAGGATCCGGTCCGTCCCAGTGTGCCGACGTCCGTTGATGAATGTTACGGGGCCGGGATTCGCGTCGTGATGATAACGGGCGACTATCCGGAAACCGCTGTGAAGGTGGCGGAGCAGATCCACTTGTCCCCCGCGAATGAATGCATAACGGGTCCGGAGCTTGACGCCATGGACGACGCGACGTTGCGTGAGCGCGTCAAACGCGTGAACGTGTTCGCGCGCGTGGTGCCCGAGCAGAAGCTGCGGCTTGTGGACGCGCTCAAGGCGAACGGCGAGATCGTGGCGATGACGGGCGACGGCGTGAACGACGCGCCCGCGCTCAAATCCGCCAATATCGGCATCGCCATGGGCGGACGCGGCACGGACGTCGCGCGCGAAGCTTCCGACCTCGTGTTGTTGGACGACGATTTCTCTTCGATCGTCGAGGCGGTCAAAATGGGCCGCCGCATCTTCGACAACCTCAAGAAGGCCGTTGCGTACATTCTGGCGATCCACGTGCCGATCGCCGGCTTGTCCCTCATCCCTGTGCTTCTGGGGCTGCCGCTTGTTCTGTATCCGGTGCATATTGTCTTCCTGGAACTAATCATCGATCCCGCCTGTTCAGTCGTATTCGAAGCCGAGTCGGAAGAAACGGATGTGATGCGGCGGCGGCCCAGGGACTCGAAGGCTCCGCTCTTCGGGAAACGCACCGTGCTGCTGAGCCTGCTTCAAGGCTCCATGGTGCTCGCCATAGTGCTGGCGGTGTTCGTTATATCGCTGAAACTCTATAGCGCCGACGGGATCGCCGGCGTCGAGAACGCGCGGGCGTTAACGTTCACTACGCTCATCGTGGCGAACCTCGCGCTGATACTGACGAACCGTTCGTGGTCGCGGTCGTCGCTGGCCATGTTGCGCATGCGGAACGCGGCGCTCTGGTGGGTGCTGGGCGGCACATCGGCGTTCCTCGGACTCGTCTTGTATGTCCCGTTTGTCAGTGAGCGATTTCATCTGGCGGCGCTGCACGCGGCGGATCTGGCCATATGCCTGGCAGCGGGTCTTGCGAGTATCCTGTGGTTCGAGGGATTCAAGCGTGTCAGCGGGCGCGCGGCGCGGTAAGGGCACTGGATGAAAGATCGGTGGAAACGAGCATGGCGGCTGTAATGGCGTCGGAATGGCTTGCCCGGCTGAGCGCCCCCGATGCGGTCCTGCGGGGCACGCTTGAACGCATCTATGGGCTTCACGCCATTGACGACCGCGTGGGCCTTATCCGGCGCGTCGTTTCGCGTTTCCTCGATCTGTTTGGCGACCGTTCCCTGCGCGTATTCCGGGCGCCCGGGCGCATCAACCTTCGCGGGATGCACGTCGATTCGCATGGCGGCTGGCTCAACCTCATGACGCACCAGCGCGAGGTGGTCGTTGCGGTCACTCCGGAATGTGATGACACCGTATGCCTTGCCAACATCGATCCGCGCTTCGATGAGGTGCGTTTTCGGATAGGAAATGAGATCTCGAGAACGTCTTTTCGCACGCCCTACAGTTTGTCAAACCACGACAAACTGTGGCTTGAATTCATCATGCATCCCGATGTGCGGGCGGAAGTGGAAACTCGGAGGGGCTGGTGGGGGAATTACGTCAAGGGCAGCGCACTGAGTGTGCGGCACTGCTTTCCGGACGCGCCGCTGAAAGGCGTATCGGGCGTCGTGGGAAGCGATCTCCCGCGCGGCGCGGCGCTCAGTTCGTCGGCGGCGCTCTGCGTAGCGCTGACGCGAGCGATGCTGGACATCAACACAGTTTGTCAAACCACGACAAACTGTGGTCTTGCGCTTGACAACGACCGTCTTATCGTCGCGGCCCGCGACGCGGAATGGTACACGGGATCGCGCTGCGGGCTCAGCGATCAGGCCGCGATTGTCCTGGGAGATCGCGACGCGTTCGTGAACATTGCGCTGTACCCAACAGTTTGTCGCCGTTTGACAAACTGTGCGAGGCTTGAGACCGCTTCCGCGCGGCGCGTGGCCTTCCCCGAATCCTTGCGGGTCCTTGTCATCAACTCTCTTACCGAACGGAGTCTGAGCGGTGCGGCGCAAGTGGACTACACGCGCAATCGTTTCGCATATTCGCTTGCGATGGAGATCCTGCGCCAGGAGATGAGATTTCAAGGCACTCCCGCTGCAGTCATTGAGAAGATGGATCGGCTTTCCAACATGACTCCCGCAGTCCTTATACCGATGGGCGGCATGCGGATGTTGCTGGAGGTCATCAAGCGCATCCCGGAGATCATGGAGATCGACGAACTGCGCTCGCGCACAGTTTGTCGTGGTCACAGTTTGTCAAACGGCGACAAACTGTTGACAAACTGTTACGATCTTCCTGAGTTCGAGGAAGCATATGAGCGTTATTTCGGGTCCGCGCCGGAACGTGAGCGCCCGACCCGGATCGCGTTGCGCGGTCCTTTGCTGTTCGGGATCGCGGAGAGCGAGCGAGCGCGTCTGTTTCCGGAAGCGATTGCCTCGGGCGCTTTCGAGGAGGCAGGAAGGCTGATGTCCGTCGGACACGACGGCGATCGGCGCGTGCGGCGAGACGGCGCGCCGGACAGTTTGTCAAACGACGACAAACTGTGGCGATGCGCCGTGGATAACGCAACGCTTGACGGGTTGATCGCGTCGGGCGCGCGCATCGAATGGTTTCCCGGCGCGTACGGTGCGAGCAGCCCCGCGTTGGACGCGCTTGTGGACGCTGCGACGGAGGCCGGCGCCCTGGGCGCTTCGCTGACGGGCGCGGGAATGGCTGGCGCGGTGCTGGCCCTATGCAAGACGGAAGACGCGGATCGCGTTGCGGAATACGTTCGCAAGCGGCTTGCTTCGCCCGGCTACTTGGCGATATCAGGCCGGGACGCGCCTCCTACGCGGGAAGATCTCGACGAATCAGTCGTCTCCAACATGGCCGTCGCTCCCGCGGGCGAACTGAGAATCGTTCCGTAGGCCGGACACTCCGCGGCAGGCGCGATGGGTCATCTTGAATCCAGATTCGGCAGTTGAAGTCTCCCTGTCATTGCGAACGAAGTGAAGCAATCTCGATACACTCTGGCCAAGCATGTGCCGCTCAGGAAGATAGGCGAGATTGCTTCACTTCGTTCGCAATGACAGGGCAAGTCCAACTGCCGCTTCTAGGATCACGGCTTGGTTTCCGTGGGTGATGGCGGCTGACTTTCCACCGTACGAACGGCGGGATCTTTTTCGGCGGGTGTTGAGGGCTGCGTCTCGTTCGAGGTCCATGGTCCACCCATAAGCATTTCGAGTTCCGCACATGCGACCTGAAGGTCTCTTTCAGCGCGCGCCTGCTCAAGTTGAAACTCAAGTAATGCCCAAACGCTGTTTTGTATATCCAAGAAGTCCGCGCTTCCACCCGACTCCATGGGGTCAGCGCCCGCGCCGTAGTAGGCCTGCAAGCTCTCGTACGTCTTCTTCTGTTTAGGGATAAGCGCGTCCTTGTAGAGGTTGAAACGACGTTGGGAATCTTGGATGTTGTAGAGCGCCATGCGTGCCGCGCTGTCAAAACTCAGAGTGATGCGCCGCTTGTCGTTTTCGACCGATTCCTGCATCAGCTCTGCTTCCCGAATACCCGCCTTGACGCGGTTCCTCCATATCGGCAGACTCAATTTCAGGGAGACCATAATGTCGTCCTTGACGTTTTCGGATCCCCACTCGACGGACGTGAAGGTTGTCCCGTCCGGAAGCTTAACTGTTTCGCCGGGCATCGGCACGTTCGACATGTCTTTCATGTTTTCGTATCCGAGACCGACCGAAAACTCAGGGTATCCGCGTTTCTTGGCAAGAAGAGTCTCTTTCTCCCAACTCTCGACCATATGCTGCATGGCGGCGATTTCCGGGTTCGCCACGCGGATACGCGCCAAAACCACGGGAGCAGGCGGAGGCGGAGGTGGAAAATCCGCAGATTGAGGCCACGGGAGCTCCTCTCCAGCCTCACGCCCAAGCGCCTCCTGAAGCTTGGCGGAGAGAGCCGGTTTGGATTGCTCCAAACCTTTGCGCATATCATCGAGCTTGTCTTTATCGATCTGCACACGATACAGGTCCGCTTGGGAGGCAAGCCCCAATCCATAACGGGATTTCACAATCTCCTCCACCTCCGTCAGCGTATCGGCCTGAGATTGGACGATCTCCATGCTGTCTTCGAGCAAGGCGTATTCGAAGTAGGCCCGCTTGACCTCGGCGATGATCTGATTCCGGGCGGCATAGAAACGGGCCAGTGCCGCATCCGCTTCCGCCAGAGCCTTATCTCCGCGGGCACGCAACGTACCGAGCCATGGAAACTTCTGTTCAAGGCTGAGGCCAAACCGCGTCTCATCGGACTGGAGGAATTGGGAGTACATGAACATCGGGTCCTCAAGCGTGGTAACTTGAGGAACCTTCTGCAACGCGGCTTGCCACTCCAACCACTTCGCTTTCAGTCCAGGGTTGTTTTCGGCGGCTTCAAGAACATACTGGCGAAGCTCTTCGTTGGCGGCGGAGAAGGCCGGCGCCTCAACGTTTGCGGCCATGCATCCGAATAGCAGGAAGAACGTTATCATCGCGCTTCAGTCCTCTGTCTCTTGGTCAGACATTTTACATTCCCGCCATTCCGGCGTGGCCTGCTTGGGACGGCTTGCCGGGTTCGGCGCTGGCGCCTTTTGCCGTGGCCGGGTTTAGCCGCGCCTCGGCATCGATCAGGAACGCCCCTTGCGTTACAATGCGTTGGCTTGCTGTCAGCCCGTCAATGACCGGGTAATAGGAACCGGCACGCGCACCCAACGTTACGGCCCTGGCATCGTAGACTCCGGCAGCGGTCTCGACGTAGACGACTTTACGTTCGCCGGTGTCAATGACAGACGTCTCCGGGACGGAAAGCACGCGCTCGACGCGCCAGTGGACCATCTTCATGCCGCAATTGCAGGTCGTGCATATGCCGGGCTTGTCGCTGAGTTCATCGGGGTGCATCGGACAGGCGTAACCTTCCGTCCAACGTTCCATCGAACCGGCATAAGGTCCTTCGGCAACGGGCGCGGATTCCTTTTGTTTCTTGTCAAGTTTCATGCCGCAGAGCGGACAATCGCCGGGCTTATCAGATACGACATTTGCATGCATCGAACACTCGTAATAATCCGCGCCTGACGAAAGAGAGGCGACGTACTTGTCCGCTTCTTCCTGTTTGGTGGTCGGAAACGGCGGCGGTGTCTCCTGTTCATGCTTTCCGGCGTGTTCCTCGGTCTGGTCCGGGGCCGCTTTCGCCTTCTCGGGCTTTCCTTCCGCGTCACTCTCGGCGAATTCCCCGATCGGCGCCCGGATGACGGCGTTGGCGAACATTCCTGGTATGAGTTTCCCGTCCGGGTTTGCGACAATGACCCGTACCTTCACCGAGCGGTTCTCCATATCCAACGTGGGATAGATGAAGTCCACATTTCCATAAAAGATGACGCCCGGCCAAGCGACCGTTGTGATCTCCACGGGCATTCCTATTTTGACCGCGGCGATGTCTGCTTCCAAGACCTTCACCTGAACCCATAGCGTGGAGAGATCCGCCACAGTGAAGATGGACGTGCCCTCTTCGACGGCATCGCCAAGCAGGACGTTCTTCTCCACGACAACGCCGGACAGCGGCGAGTACAAGGTAACCGTATTGCTGACTGTGCCGCTTTCGGCGATCATGTCCAATTGCTGATCGGTAAAGCCCGCCAGAGCCAGGCGCCTGCGCGCGGCCGCGAGCAACTGTTCCGCGCGCACCTTTTCGAGAGCCGCGATGCCGGGATCCGATATGTCGGCAGTCTTGACGGGGTTTTTCAACACGCGAATGTATTCTTCGGAGGCTGCCAAGTACTTCGGGCTGTAAATCCGAGCTAAGGGATCGCCTTTTTTCACGGTAAGCCCGACGGCGTTGACGATGAGTTCTTCGACACGTCCGGGAAACCGGGCCACAATCTTGGCGAGAAGCCTCTCGGCAGGTTCGGCCACGCCGTAGGAACGGACGGTGCGCGTGAGCATGCGATACAAGACCGGCTCTACTTGGAGACCTCCCTGCATGATGCGCTGCGGGGATACTTGCACCCGGGCCAGCGTACCTTCGGGCAATGTCACCGGCTCGCCTTTCTTGCGCTGAGTAAGGTCCATACCGCAGATCGGGCACTTTCCCGGACGATCACGCACCACGAAGGGATGCATCCCGCAGTAGTACTCGAACTCCTGTTCGGCGGCGCCCACCTCCTTGTGGCCTTCGTGCCCCGGCGTTTGCTGCATCTCACGGGTTCGCTGCCACCGTTCATAGTAGTTCTGGATGTTGTCCCAGTACCCAACCACCACGGCCGTCACGACCAGGATGAAGATGAAGCGCAACCGGATCTCGAGGAATTTGAGGAGGAACAGGATCCGGCGCAGAAAGCTCTTGGCCGATTTTGGATTTTGGATTTTGGATTTTGGATTCTCGATTTCCGTCATCATCGATCTCCCAAGGAGTTAGACGTCCCTTGAGTTATGATCCCTAGTGTTCCTCATCAGCGGCGCATGCCTGCCCGCAAGGTCTTTATCGAAGCCACGGTCATGGCCAGAATCTCTTCCATCTCGCGTATCAACGACCTCAGCTTCTCCTTTGGAACTACATTCGCCTCTGTCAGCAGTTCAAGCCAGTAGATGGATTCGTCGCTTTCCTCTTCCACGATGCACAGCTTTGCGATAACATCCGCCTTGCTCTTCCCACGGCAAGCCGCCCGGTAGTTGGCCCCAATCGAGGTGCCTGAACGCAGCAACTGTCTGCCAATCGTCTGGGCCACGACGGACTTGGGGAGCGAGTCTACCAATCGAATAACTCGCAGCGCCAGTTTCTGCGTGCGTTCTTTGAACTCCTGCTCGTTCATCCGTCTTCTCCTCGCGATCCGAGCCTTTCCGGCGAGCTTCACGCGGCGTGGTCAATCCAAAATCTAAAATCCAAAATCTAAAATGCAGAATCTCCATGGAGTTTCCTCCACCTTCGCGCCTCGACTTGATAAAATAGTACTGGCAGGAATATGTCGATAACCTCGTCCGCAATCAGGAGGCCGCCCAGTACAGGCGTGGCCATGGGCGCGATGACTTCGGCGCCAACCCCGCGCGACCACAACATGGGAGCAAGCCCCACGATGGCCGTCGCTTCGGTCAGAAACTTGGGCCGGAGCCGGTGTACCGCGCCCTCCAAGACCGCCTGCTCCAGGTCTTTGAGCGAAGCTATTTTCGCCAGTCCGCCTCGTTCGGCGATCGCATCGCGCAGATACACCAGCATGATGATGCCGGTCTCGGTGGCCATGCCGAAGCAGGCTATGTATCCGACCCAGACCGCCACGCTGAAGTTGTAGCCGAACAGGCGCTGGAGAAACACGCCGCCCGCCAACGCGCCTGGAACCGCCAGCATCATCAGGACAGCGTGCGCAAAGTCGTGATAGGTAAAGTACAGAATTACAAAAATGAGCAGGAGCACGGCGGGGAACACAATTCGCAGCGTCTTCTTTGCACGCACCTGATGTTCGAACTGGCCAGTCCATTCCAAGTAGGTTCCTTCGGGCAGCTTCACCTTGGCCTGCACGACCCGCTGCGCTTCCTCGACAAATCCAATGATGTCCCGGTCGCGCACGTTGAGCTGGACATAAGAACGGAGCAGGCCGTTCTCGCTCTTGATCATCACCGGGCCTTCAATGACGCGGATGTTCGCGACGTCGCTCAAGTAGATTCCCGGAGCCTCCATCATTTTCCCGCTCTCCGCGGCGGGAGCCGGTCCTTCCATGCCATCTCGGGAGACAAGAATCCGCTTGATCGCTTCTTCGTCCACGCGGTAATCGCGAGCATATCGTAAGCGCACCGGATATCGTTCTCGCCCTTCCACTGTTGTGGTAATGCGCATGCCACCCAGGGCAATTTCGATTACGTCCTGGATATCGCCAACGTTGATGCCGTAACGCGCGGCGCGTTCGCGGTCGACCTCGATCTCGATATAGCCCTTGCCGACCGTCTGATCGGCCACGACATCGACGGCGCCAGGAATCCCCCTTAGTACCTCGGCCACCTGGTTGGCGACTTCCTGAATCTGCTCTTGTGTCCTGCCGAATATCTTCGCGGCCAACTGCGTCCGCACCCCCGTCGCCAGCATGTCCACTCGGTTGATGATGGGCTGCGTCCAAATATTGGCCCAGCCGATCTGGTGAACCACGTCGTCTAGTTCGCGCACCAGATCGTTCTTCGTCTTTGCCCAGAGGAAGGCGCGTGCCCCAAACTCCTTGCCAATCTCGTCAGCCGTAATCCGGACGGGCGCGTCTTTGCCCTTCCAGATGTTCTGCATGGTGGCGGAGGATTCGATTTCGGCCAGCAGCGCCTGCCCGAACTTGAGCATCGCAGGATCGAACATCTTCTGGTTGGTCTGCTTCGTCCAGGGCCGAGTGGCCTTATCCCTGAAAGCTTCCAGCGACTCGGCCGTCTCCGTATAGAAATCGCTACGTGCAAGTCCGAGCGATTCCTTAAGGGGTCCCGTGATGCGCGTCCATTGCGTTTCAATCGGGACCAGCACGTCGACCCTCTCCGCGGAGAGTCGTTTGGATTGCTCCAGGGCGGCTAAGCCGGCGGTGACAACGTTCTCCACGTCGTACACCTGCGGAGCATAACGGAACATTTGCCGGTGGGCGTCAATAAGCCCTTTGATGAATGCTTCGCGATCGGCTGACTCAGGCGGGCTGGCCCATGCCTTATGCGCATCAATCTGGGCGAGCAAGCGCTCCGCGACGAACCTGACGGAATCATCCATCAGCACCTGCTCGAACTCCATCGTGCTCCCTATGCTCTCGTGCCGCATCAACGCGTCGAAACGATTCAGCGCCCCGTTCGCCACTTCGTTGAGGAAGGATTTGCGCGCATTTTCGCCGGCAAACGGGCCTATGGCGCCCTGCTTTTCAAGCAGGCCCACGACGCGTTCGGTCTCCGAATAGGCGTCCTCGAACTTGACCTTGCGTTTGAGCCAGTATTCCTTGGGCCGCAATGTAATCACGGTCTCTATCATGTCCAACGGCGACGGATCCGTGGGAGTCTCCGCACGGCCCCCCTTGCCCACGACCATCTCGACTTCCGGCATGGATCGAATCAAGGCATCCCGCGCCTTGAGGTCGTCCGCGACCTCGGTGACGGACGCGCGCGGCGTAGTCACGGGCATGTCCATGATACTGCCCTCATCCAACGGCGGCATGAATTCGCGTCCCAAACCGCGCGACACGTAGAAGCCGGCGGCGAGCAACAGCACAAAGAGCCAAATGACGATCTTGGGCTTGTGCATCAGGAAGCTCAACACCGGCCGATACATTTGCACAACGCTGTGGATGATCCAGTTGTTTTCTTCCCGGGAAAGCCGCCCCCGCACAAGCAGTGGAATGATCGCCGGGACCAGCGTTACGGAGATGATGGCGGTGCCTATCAAGGCGAACGTCTTCGTGAACGCAAGGGGGTGGAAGAGCTTGCCTTCCTGTCCTGAGAGCGCGAACACGGGAAGAAACGAGATCACCATGATCGCCACGGAGAAGAAGATCGGGCGCCCTACCTGGCGGCAGGCCGCGACGACGATCTCCGTGGTGTCGCCCGTTATCCTCTTGTCGCCGAAATGCAGCGTCAATCGGTGGGTCGCATTTTCCAACATGACAATGGCCTGATCGACCAGGATGCCAATCGATATGGCAATGCCCGAAAGAGACATGATGTTCGACGAGATGCCGAAAATGTACATCAGGATGAATGCGATAAGAACGGAGAGTGGAAGCGTAATAACGACAACAAAAACGCTTCGTACATGGGTGAGAATCAGCAGAATCGCCACGGTGGCGAAAATCAATTCGTGTTCCAGTATCTTGGTGACCGTGTGAATGGCGCCGTCGATCAGACGCGTGCGGTCATAAAACGGGACGATGCGGATACCTTGCGGCAGACCCTTCTGCAAGTCGCGCAGCTTCGCCTTGATGTTGCGCGTGACTTTGAGGGGATTTTCCCCATAGCGCATCATCACGACGCCGCCGGTGACTTCACGCCCGTCCTTTTCCAGGACGCTACGGCGGAACTCGACGCCCTGTTGGACGGTAGCCACGTCGCCGACCTTGATCGGCACACCGCCGCGCTCCGTGATGACCGTGTTGCGAATATCGTCGAGATCCCGTATCCATCCCACGCCACGAATGATGTACTCGGCGTTCCCTTTCTGCACCACGCGGCCCCCAACGGCGCTATTGCTCTTGGCGATGGCCTGGTAGATTTGGCCCAGCGTGACATTGAATGCCCGCAGTTTTTCCGGCGTCACATCTATCTGGTACTCTTTCGGAAAACCGCCGACGCTGCTGACTTGGGCCACGCCCGGCACCGAGTTGAGCTGATAGCGCACATACCAATCCTGGATACTGCGCAGAGCGGCCAAGTCGGTATTGTCTCCCTCGACGGTGTACCAGAAGATCTGGCCCAGCGCGGTGGCGTCCGGGGCAAGATAGGGGACCGTGCCTTGAGGCAGGAACGTGCTGGCCAAGGAGAGTCGTTCCAGCACCCGCGTGCGCGCGAAGTAGAATTCCACGGAATCATCGAAGATGATGTTGATCATCGAGAAATTGAATTCAGAGGAAGAACGCACGGCCTTGACGCCGGCAAGACCCTGCAGGTTCACGGAAAGCGGGTAGGTTATCTGGTCTTCGATCTCCTTCGGACTACGGCCCATCCAATCCGTAAAGACGATGACCTGATTCTCCGAGAGGTCGGGAATGGCGTCGACAGGCGTGCGCTCGAGCATCACCCAGACGCCCACCCCTGCCACCGCCACGAATGCAAGGATGACAATGAACTTGTTTCGGCAGGAGAACTCTATCAGGCCCTCGATCATGGTGAAGGTGTCCTTAGCGTTTCAGTCAAGCCTACCGGGGAAGGCGGTCAAATGCAACAGCGGACTCCACAGTTTGTCAAACCCCGACAAACTGTTCGCATGCAAGGCCGGTGCATGATCGCGACGTTGCGATGCCGCTGTTCGCCGCAAGATACTCCGACCCAATCGCCTGAGGGTAAGAAAGAAGACTCTTCCTGTCGTGGCATACTTGTCATGGTGACTCAGCCTACGGGTTGATATTGGGTTCCGTGTAGCGCGTAGATCTTCAGCTTGAGGAATTGGGGGTCGCGGCATAATGCTAGTCCTTCACCGCCACCCCCTGGTATATGTAACCCATGAACTTGGGTGCGCCCGGCATATAGAAGTTCTCGAATTTCTCGAAACGAAATCTGCTGTCCTGGATCAGTTCCTTGATATTGCGATTGAGATGACAGCCGTCGCCGATAATGCCCCAGAACGGGTCGAGCCGGGCTTGCCACTTGCGAACCGTGGAGTCGTCGGCCAGACCATGCTCGGCAAAGAAGAACTTGCCGCCGGGCCGGAGCACGCGATGGCAGTGGGCCAGCACTCGATCCGCGTCCGGGATGCTGCACAGGGTCCACGTACAGACGATGGCGTCGAAAGACGCGTCGTCGAACGGCAAGGCCTCTCCACCCAACACCCGGCAGTCCACTTCGATGGGCGAATTCGCAATTCGCTCTTGGGCGGCCTTCATCATCCCGGGATTGGGATCGGCGGTCACCAACTTCTTGACGTGCCCAGGGTAGTGGGGGAGGTTCAGTCCGGTGCCGAACCCGAGTTCGAAAACATCGCCCGATACATCGGCGAGGATTTCCTTGCGGATCTTGGTCGTCTCCTTGTCCGACATGACCCAATTGACGACCCGTGGAAAGATGACTCGTGAATAGAATCCCACACCGATTCTCCCATTCGTGAAAGACGCACAACATCGCTGGCGTTCTGTTTGCCGTGAGAGACTTGGGTTAGCCCCTCGTGCGTGAGCGCGCTTGCGGAGGCCCTTATTTTCCGGGATCTTGCTTACCCTCGCCTTCTTTCATCTGCACCAGGTCCATGCCACAGATCTTGCACTTGCCCGGTTTGGGCTCGCGAATTTGAGAATGCATGGGGCACGTCCACACCTGCACTTGAGACTGTTCCGCCTGCTGACTACTGCTTGCCTTGGGCGTCTGCGGCGCCGGCTTTGGCGAACACCCCATGACGAGCAATACCACAAGTAATACGGCTACCACTCGAACTTGGTTCATATACACTATCCTTTCTCTCAATACCCGGTTTTCCAAGACGGCGCGCTACGCGCACTAAACTTCCCTACACGCTATAATGACAAACAGGGCTGAAGTTTCATTCCGCATCGCGAACGGACCTGAACTTTCGATCCGCATGCGTCGTTTGCTTGTAGGACTAATGGTGCCCCTGGTGGCCGCCGCCCGAACTTCCGCCCGCCCCAGAGCCTTGGTATCCTGGGCCAGGCCCGTTCAGATCGTTCGTAGCGCAACCCGCGATGGCGAGAGCCGCCACCAATACCACTGCCACTGCCAACATTTTCTTCAGCATCGCATATCTCCTCTTTGGGGATCGTGTATCCCAACCGTTAGTTCAATTGTTGCCATAGACTTCCTACGGAAATCCCTGGGGGCGCCACGCTCAGGTTGCTTGAAAGGCCCTCTTATAAACCACCGTCAAGCTTGCCGCTTGAGCGTGACACCCGCGGGAACTTCACCTGCATCCTCAATGGTGCGAATGCTCTGCATGCGGCTTCTGACCCGCTTCACTGCTCGGCTTCGAATCGGTTGACCCAGCCTTTTTCTTACTCTTCGCCGCCTCGTCAAGTTTGGCGAGGTACTTGGCCGGTTCCTTCTCAAAGGTGGCAATACAGCCCTTGCAGCAGAAACGGACGAGGCGTCCCTTGTATACGTAGTCGACCGCCTCACCGTGTTCGCCGAGCTTGTTCCCGAGAACCACGCACGTATCCAGAGGGTAACCAGGCTTCTGCTGCGCAATAACGTCCGCATCTCCCTTATTCGCCGGCTCCGGTTTCGCCGTGGGAGTTGCCGCCGCGTCTCCCTTATCGGGCGCCTCGGCCTTGGCGGGGCTTGCAGGAGTATGTGCACCACATTCGTGTCCTTCGGCTAGGGCTGCGGCAATCCGATACCACGCAACGCCAGCGACAGCGACGCAGACAACTGCCAGTAAACCAGTCTTCACGAATTTCATTTTCGACGTCTCCTATCTGTTCCGTATTGACTGCCTGTCAAAGCTTCGGTTTCATGGGAAGGCAAAATGGGGTGGAGATGCCGGGAGGGGGCGCCCGGCATCTCCGGTGAGGTGCGTCACCCCAACGTGCGTTAGGGGTACGCCGAGGATCATGCATCCTCTCTTCGGGGGAAGATGATCGGCCCTGTAACCCAATCGCTTCATGCCTTGCAAGAAGCAGTTCTCATGCCGAATCGTTACGAGAGCGGAAAGCCCTTTCAGACAAACAGCTTACGGCTCTTCCCGGCAACAAGAAGGGGGACGCCTTTGGGAAGTTCTGAACCACCCCGGTGGTCAGTAACTTTCCTATGGAACTTCGTCGGCCCGTTGGAGATTCGGGGGCCGTCTGAGGCCGAACTCGTCAATCCTCCTGCGAAGCGTCACGCGCGATGTCTCGAGCATCGCGGCGGTTTGCGTGATATTCCAACCGGTAAACAACAGGGCTTTCTCGATATGCTCTTTCTCGGCCTCGCGCAGGGTCTTGATCTCGGTAGGCGGCGCAACTGACTGGATGCCGCGCCCCAACGCCGTGACCACAGCTTCCTCCGTCAGCACCCTGCCTCTGCATAGCAGCGCAGCCCTCGTCAGCACGTTGATCAGTTCGCGCACGTTACCGGGCCAGTCATACATCTGGATTCTGCGAAGCGCCGGTTCCTCGACTCCCGAAAACTCCTTGTGCAATTCCCGGTTGATGCGCGCCAGGACATGCTGCGTCAGGAGCGGCAGGTCGGAAAGGTGCTCCCGCAAGGGTGGGACCCTTATGGTCGATACCGCCAGCCGATAGTACAGGTCTTCCCGGAACTCGCCTTCGGCCACCATCGACGCGAGGTCCCGGTGCGTGGCCGCGACCACGCGCGCTTTGAAAGGAAGAACCTCCGTGCCGCCGACGGGCTCGAATTCGCGTTCCTGCAAGACCCGCAGGAGTTTTGCCTGAAGCTCATATGACATATCGCCGATTTCGTCCAGGAAAAGCGTGCCAGCGCCGACGTATTTCAGTTTCCCGGACTTCGACGTATCCGCCCCCGTGAACGCGCCCTTCACGTGGCCGAACAACTCGCTTTCCAAGAGCGTGGGGACGATAGCGGAGCAATTGACCGCCACGAACGGTTCCCTTGGGCAAGCCGTTTCATGCAACGCCCGCGCCACCAATTCCTTCCCCGTTCCGCTTTCGCCTTGAATGAGCACTGGAATTCTATTCTCGCTTAACAAGGCAATCTGTTTCAGGATGTCGATGATCTTTTCGTCGGCGCCGACAATTTCATGCGGAGGACTTTCGAGTTGATCTATCTGAGTCACGACCTGCCCGGAAGCAGCGCGCCGGCTTTTGAGGCGCCGGCCGGCCTTCTCGATGGCCAACAGCACGGCATCGAGATCGAGCGGCTTGCGAATGTAATCGAACGCGCCGCTACGGATAGCTTCAATCGTTGACTTGGCGTCCTGAACCCCCGTGATCATGATAATCACCGACTCGCACTTCTTGTCCTGAAGCTTGCGCAACACGTGGAGCCCCGTGGTATCAGGCAGGTTCAAATCCAGAAAGAGGAGGTCCGGTTTGGCTGAATCGATGTGAGATAGGCCATCGGCGCCGTTATGGACGACATCGACCGAATGGCCTTCGCTCTCCAGTTGGATTTGCATGGAACGGCAGAGCGCCACATCGTCATCGATTATCAGAATTTGCACCGGTCATGCCCTCGTCACGCACTTGGCAGGCAGCACAAGTCGAAAGATCGCTCCGCCTCCCGGACGATTCTCCACCAAGAGCTTCCCGCCGTGCAATTCGACAATCTTCTTGACGTTCGGGAGACCCAAACCGGTTCCATTGGGTTTGGTCGTGTAGAACGGCTGCAGCGCCCTTTGCAGCGCCTCGCTCGATAACCCCGGCCCCGTGTCTTGCACGGACAGTTCGACCTCGCCGGAATGCTCCGTGGCCGTTACAAGTACTCGTCCTCCGGACGGCATAGCGTCGATGGCATTACTCACGAGGTTAGTTAGCGCCCGGCACATCTGCTCCTTGTCGATGCGCAACAGCAGCCCGTCTAGATGATTCTCCACGTCTATAGTAACTTGGTTTCGGACAGCGGCTTCAGCCGTCACCTCCAACGTCGCTTGGGCCAATTCTCCAAACGGCAGCGACTCGGTGGCCAATTTAACGGGTCTTCCAAAGTTCAGAAGGTCCGTGAGCATTTGCTCGAGGCGTCGCGTCTGTTCCAGTGCTATCTCACCAAGTTCCTTGTACCGCCCATTCTGATCGACCGCCCGCGATAGGGCCTGCAGGTTCATCTTGATCGAGGACAGCGGATTACGCATTTCGTGAACCGTGCTGGATGTGAGTTCCCCCACGTAGGCCAACGTAGCTGTCTTCACCAACTCGTCCTGTTTCTGGCGAAGCTCATCCAACATGGCGTTGAATGCCTGCCGGACTTCTTCCGCCTCAGCCACATCCATCTGCTCCAACCGCTCGTCCGTATGCCCGGCCCGGATGCGAAACGCCACGCGCATCAGTTCTCGGAGCGGTTTGCCCACTAGCCTGGAAATCCAAGCCGCAATAACCAGAACCACCATGCACGTTACAAGGCCGGTTGCTGAAGCGCGGATGAGAAGCACGCGGAGCCATCCCAGGGCCTCATCGCTGTCGATTTCCGCAATGAGGCGCCATCCCAACAGTTTGTCAAACCCCGACAAACTGTGAAAGCCGATAGGGATGTCGGCTCCGAGGACCAGATTGCCCCTGTAGTCTCGATAGTTGCTCACGCCCTCACTCTGCATTGCCATATGACCATACCCTTCGGAACGGCCTTCGCGTTTCAGGACGGCCACCTGCTCGCCCGGCGTCGGTTGGGTCAATACGTCCATGTCATTTGATACGATGTAGACTTTTCCCGTCCTGTAGAGTCCCGCGCGCTCCTGAAGTAGCGGCGTCAGGCTTTTCGTGAGGTTGATGTTGCCAACCAGAAAACCTATCGCCCGTTCGTCCGAAGCCCTCACGGGAAATCCCACATGAAGTCCTATGTCGCCGCTCAAATGCTTGTGCACGGCACTCAGGAACGGCTTGCCGGCTTTTTCCACGCTTGTCCGAAACGCAGCGTCGGACGGAGTTTGCTCATTGTGCACGGGATCCTCTGTCCGCGCAATCAGAGTCCAATCTCTCTTGTAGAGAGAGACCCCCTCAAAAAATGGATTCGATCTCTGGAAAGTATCCAGCAGCTCTTGGATGCGTGACTGTGAAGCAGCATCGCCGGCCTCCGATCTCAGTAAGAGATCGCGTGTCGTCGGCAAAGCCCCGAGAGTCTCGATGCTCCTGGTTCGCTCCTCCAACCAGCCTTCCACAACCGTTCTTCGGGCGTCGGCAACGGCCAGCAAATGCTTCTGAGCAAGCTCAACAACGGCTTGCATCGCACAATGATAACCTTGAATGCCGAGTGCCGCTATCGGCACCATTGAAATGATAAGAAGAGCTACAAAAATCCGGCTTCGGAGCGTTCCGAAGAGCTTCTTCATCTTGATCACCACTTTCCTGAGACGTTGTTTGTCATCACAGTTTGTCGGGGTTTGACAAACTGTGCTGTAATCAGTGGCGGTGGAATCTTCCGGCCAGTTGCCCGTTTCTACGCGTGGAGTTCCAGATCGCCTTCGCGAATTTCATGGTAGGCCCGGCGGAGGTGCTTCCACACCTTATCGGGATCAGCCTGATTCGGCACATCGCATTGTACCCAGGAAATGCAGTCGCGGTACGACCAGGCGCTCAGACAGTCAATATCGTGCGCAGCCATGCGTTTCGCGGCTCGATATGCATCCATCTCATGCCCTGCCGTCTGAGCCCACGCACAGACCCACGACTCGACTAGCTTTCCGTTCACGCGTCCGATCCGCGCTGCATCGCCGGCGTGCTTGTCGATGTATACCTTCTGCGAGACTTCCTCATCCGGCCGCCAGTATGGATCGATTCCGAACACATCCAGGCTCTCCGTCTTGCCCACGGCCTCCTTGAGCGCAATCGGGTCGCCCGGCATCACACACGTGGATGTGATCAGGTGCTCGCCGCACGCCTTCACGAACCGGCACAGTTCGCTCAGAAATTCGAGCATCGTGTTCGCGCGAAATGCCTCGACCTCCGCCCGTATTATGGACCGACATACGGGCGGCGTCAGCGTTTCAGGCATCTCCTTGCCGTACTGATCCCGAAACTTCGCCATGCAGTCGGGACACCGGCATGCCCACTCGCCCTCGCCGAGTTGACCCAGATAGCCGCCGAGCGCCCAATGCGGTTCGTCCCAAAACACGCCGTCCGGTTCGTACTTCTCGACAAACTCCTCGATGGCCTGCTTCATGAAGTCGCGCACGGCCGGCTTGTTCGGACAGCTCTTCTGGATGCATCGGCCGGTGTTCGTAACGCAGTTGTGTTCGGGATGCTGCACCGTGAACAGGCTCGGGATGGCGCCACAGGCAAACAGGTTGCCGTATCCCCAGAAGTCCGCTAGGACCACGAGATCCATGTCGTGCGCAAGGTCGATACAGTGCTTCAGCTTATTCGAACCGTAGGCAAGATCGGATTCCGCGAACGGCATGTAGATACCATCGCAGACCTCGGCGATTTCGCGCAAGTCCTCATGCATCGCGCGCGGATACGGCGTGGGGTGGTAAGCGATGTTGAACTCGATTGTGTCGCCGTTGGATGCCATGAGCGGTTCCTTTCCCTGGAGGTAATTCCTATTTGCCGCGTCGCGAAGGATTATAGCACGCGTACGCGCGGGGATCGCTCGATCCGTCGGATCCGTCCGATCCGTCCGATTCAACGGGAGATCGCTCAATATGCCTGTGCCGCGATGACGCGGCGTCCGGACGGCTTACCGCACACGATGCAGGCGCCTTCTTCCTCCGGGGCGTCGAACGGGATGCACCGTATCGAAGAGCGCGTCTCCTCTTGAATGCGCGTCTCGCACGCGTTCGCTCCGCACCAGTGTATCCGGAAGAAGCCGCCCTTGCCCACGTTTTCCTTATAGTCCTCATAGGCGTCGCAGTCGCGCGTGCTGTCTTCCATTCGTTTCTTTGCCGCATTGAAGAGGTTCGTCTGAATGTCTTCGAGCATGGCGGCAACCTTCTCGCGAAGTCCGTCCATCGAGGCGGCCGCTTTTTCGCCGGTGTCGCGCCGAACGAGAACCACTTGGTTGTTCTGGCAGTCGCGCGGGCCGATCTCGATACGGATAGGGACGCCGCGGACTTCCCACTCGTTGAACTTGTAGCCGGGTTTGTACTGGTCGCGGTCGTCGATCTTGTAGGAGAGCGGATCCCAGTCCTGCGTCAGCGCCCGCGCTCTGGCGAGGACCGTTGCCATCTCCTCGTCGCTCCGCCAAATCGGCACGAACACCACGGGGAGCGGCGCGAGTTTCGGCGGGATAACGAGGCCGTTGTCGTCGCTGTGCGACATGACCATGGCGCCGATCAGGCGCGTCGACACGCCCCAACTCGAGGCGTAAACGTATTGCAGTTGCTTGTTGGCGTCCTGGAACTGAACGTCAAACGCCTTGGCGAAATTCTGACCGAGATGATGCGAGGTGCCGGACTGAAGCGCCTTTCCGTCCTGCATCATTGCCTCGATGCAGTACGTGTGCAGCGCGCCCGCGAACTTCTCCTGATCGGTCTTGCGGCCCGCGATGACCGGCATGGCCATGCAGGTCTCGGCGAACGTCTTGTAAACGTTCACCATCTTGAACGTCTCCTCTTCGGCCTCCTCGTGCGTGGCATGGGCCGTGTGGCCTTCCTGCCAGAGGAATTCCGTGGTCCGCAGGAACAGGCGCGTGCGCATTTCCCAACGGCAGACGTTGGCCCACTGATTGATGAGTATCGGCAGATCGCGGTAGCTCTTGATCCAATTCTTATACGTGGCCCAGATGATCGTCTCCGACGTCGGGCGTATTACGAGGGGCTCCTCGAGAAGCTTGCCGCCCGCGTGCGTCACCACCGCGCATTCCGGCGCGAAACCTTCGACGTGTTCCGCTTCCTTCTTCAGGAAACTTTCCGGGATGAGCAGCGGGAAATACGCGTTGACGTGCCCCGTCTCCTTGAACATGCGGTCCAGGTTCCGCTGGATGTTCTCCCAGACGGCGTATCCGTTCGGCCTGATGACCATGCATCCCTTGACGGGCGCGTAGTCCGCCAGCTCGCCTTTCAGGACGACATCGAGGTACCATTGCGAGTAATCGACACTGCGTTTCGTGATATCCTTTGCCATACCGCCTCCGCGCCAGAATGATTTTGCCGCTTGGAAAGAAACGGAATTCTAGCACAGACGAAGGATGCGCCCCAAATAGGCGTTGCCGGGTTTGGAATCCGCGCGCAAATAGTGGGATAATTGCGCGTGACCACACCGCGTGAGGGTTGCTCGATGGGACTTCAGTTTGAACGCGCGCTGGCGATTGTACGGCAGACGCTGCCGTACGTGCTATACCGTCTGCTGATCTACGGCGTGCTGTGCCTGTGCGTGGTGGTGTACCTTTGCCTTCTGGCGGTTATCGGCGTTGTTTTTGGGTCCGGCGCGTTCTGGGCGCTGCTCGTGATTTCAGCGTTGCTCGTTGCGGTCGGCGGAGTCGGGAGTTTTCTGAGCCAGTATCTCTTCGCCCAGCATCGCGCGGGACACGTCGCGCTGATTGCGGAGATCATTGCCGAGGGCCAGCTACCGATCGGCATTTCGCAGATGAAATGGGCGCGGGGCCGCGTACTCCATTACTTTCACGGCGCGGATCTGCTGCCCGAAGTTCGGCGATTGTCGCACGAGGTCCTTCGCGCCATCCACGAATCGCTCGTGGACGTGGGCGCGGCCCTGCCCGCGCCCGGCCTGGAAAGGAATGCCCGGTTGACGCAGCAACTCGTCGGCCTCAGTCAGCGGTACATCGAGGAAGCCGGAATCGCGCATGTGTTCCGTACAAGGGATGAAAACGTCTTCGATGCCGCGCGGGCGTCGCTGCTATCGTACGGCCAGTGCTGGAAACCCGTGCTTGGACACGCGGTAACGCTCACGTTGCTGGGCTATGGTTTTGCCCTGGTGGCCGCGGTGATTTTCCTTGTGCCGCTCGGCGTTCTCGCTTTGGAATTGCCTAACGACTGGATCATCGTCCGTTTCATGTTGTTCGCAGTCGGGGTGTTCATGGGACTGTGCGCGAAGTGGGCGCTCTTTGATCCCGTGGCGAGCGCCGCGACGATCCTGACCTTCTTCGGCGAAACCGATCTCTCGACCCCTGACAGCGAGTGGGAAGCCAAGCTCGATGCGGCAACGCCCGCGTACGGCGAACTCAGGAGAAAAGCGTCCGAAATGGCGGGCGAACCCGACATCCAACACGAGTCAAAACGCACACGCCCGCGGCGCTGAATACGCGCACGCCTTGGTAGGGTCGCGCTCCCGCGCGACCGCCCACACTGTGCGCCTGTGATGCTCTCGAAACCGGGGTGACATGCAAGGAGGCCTACACGTGCAACGCCTAATCAAGTGGGTCGAAGACGGTTCGGTGGACACCGTTATTGCCGCCGGGGTTGATCTCCAGGGAAGACTGTACGGGAAACGTTGCGCGGCGGCGCCTTTCTTGCGCGACATGGCGAAGGGCGTTCATACGTGCGACTGCAATTTCGGGTGGGACATCGAGCGGATCCTGATCCCGAAGCTGGCGTTCACGGGATGGCATACGGGGTATGGAGACATGGCCGCCGTGCCGGACTGGAACACGCTTCGGATGTACCCGTGGTTCGAGAAGACCGCCATGGTGCTTTGCGACACCTGCGATCACGATGGCGGTCTCATTCCGATCGCTCCGAGGTCGATGCTGCGCAAGCAGGTCAAGCGCGCGGAAGCGGCGGGGTTCAACGTCAAGGCGGCCTCTGAACTCGAGTTCTTCCTCTTTCGCGAAACGGCGGAATCGTCGCGCGACAAGGACTATGCGGACCTGAAAACGATTTCGGGGAACATCGGCGACTACTGTATCTTCCGTTCCTCAATGGACGAGTTTCTGATCGGGGATCTCCGGAGAAACCTGGCCATGGCGGGCATCGACATCGAGTGCAGCAAGGCCGAGTGGGGACACGGCCAGCACGAAGTCAACCTCGTCTATGCCGATGTGCTCGATATGGCCGATCGTCACGCAATATTTAAGAATGGCGTCCGCGAGATGGCCGCGCTGCACGACGTCCAGGCAACCTTCATGGCGAAATGGCACACTGATCACTCGAGCAATGGCTGCCATATCCACATGAGCCTGTGGAAGGGACAGCGTCCGGCGTTCTTCGATGCCAAGGCCGAGCGCCATATGTCGAAGACTATGCGGCACTTTCTGGGCGGGATGATGGCGCTTGCCCGCGATCTGCAACTGTTCTACGCGCCGTGCATCAACTCTTACAAACGTTACGCCGACTTGACTTTCGCGCCGACGACGGTGACGTGGGGCGGAGATAACCGGACGGTTGCGTTCCGGTCATGCGGGCACGAGAATTCAATGCGACTCGAGAATCGCATCCCCGGCGCGGACGTCAACGCGCATCTCGCGTATGCCGCCATGCTGGCGTCCGGCCTCTATGGCATCGAGAACGAGATCGAGCCGCTGGGCGCGTTTGTTCCAGCGAGCGCGTATGACGTAAAGGACGCGCCTAAGCTGCACCGCAACCTGACCGATGCAACGAACGCCTTCGAGGCCAGTGCACACGCGCGGCGGATCTTTGGAGATGACGTCGTGGACCACTATGCAGCGGTGGCCCGGTGGGAGATAGGCGAATTCACGCGGTCCGTGACCGATTGGGAGCGGCGCCGCTACTTCGAGTTGATCTGAATGAGTGTATCTTTCGAGACGTTGGAAAGGAGAATTGCGAGATGCGGTTGAAAGGGAAAGTTGCGATTATCACTGGAGCCGGCATGGGGATGGGGCGCGAGGCCGCCCTTCTCTTCGCCTCCGAAGGCGCGAAGGTCGTCGTCTTTGACCTTAACAAGAAGGCGGGCAGCGAGACCGTGAAGCTCATCGAGAAGGCCCGTGGAAAAGCCATCTTCGTTCAGGGCGACGTGGGCAAAGAGGACGACGTGAAAAAGGCCGTCAAGAAGGGCGTCAAGGAATTCAGCGCACTGCACATCCTGTATGCGAACGCGGGCGTCCTGTGGAAACACTTGGACAAGTCAGTGATCGAGACCACGGAGCAGAACTGGGATCTGGTGCAGGCCATCAACCTGAAAGGGGTGTTCTTCCTGGCGAAGCACGGCATCCCGGAGTTGAAGAAGTCGGGCGGCGGCTCGATCATCCTCGTCGGTTCGATCTCCGCGCTGGCCGGGTTTACGCTCGCGCAGGACTCCTATACGAGCGCGAAGGGCGCACTAATATCGCTGAACAAGTCGCTGGCGGTGCAGTTCGGGGCCGACAACATCCGCAGTAACGTAATCCATCCCGGCATGATCGATACGCCGTTACAGGAGCCTTACTTGACCGATGAAAAGAAGAAAGCGATAGGCGCTTCGCTGCCGCTGGGCCGCATCGGGACCGCGCGCGATATCGCCAACGCGGCGCTGTTCCTCGCGTCCGATGAGTCGAGCTTCATGACGGGGGCGGAGATGATCGTCGACGGCGGGTTCATCGCGAGTTAAGAGAGGCCGAAAGCTACAGCCTTCAGCCTACAGCCTCTTGTCGAGCTTGTACTTTATGATGCGTCGGCGAAGGGCCTCGTAACTCATGTTGAGGGCTTGAGCGGCCTTTTGCCGGTGCCACTGGAACTGTTCGAGTGTCTTGAGGATCTGCTCCGGCGTGGGTTCGCTTTGGCTGGCCTCGTCCTCACAGTTTGTCAACAGTTTGTCGCCGTTTGACAAACTGTGGCCACGACAAGCTGTGTCCATAATACGGGCGGACGAAACGGGATCAGGCGCCGGGGGCGGTTTGAGCACAGAGTTTGTCAACGGTTTGTCGCCGTTCAACAAACTGTGGCTACGACGAACTGTGGGGACGGAAACGGCTTGCGCCGGCGTGATGTCCCGTTTGCGGAGCGCCAGCCAGCGCTTTGTGGTGTTCTCGAGTTCGCGTACGTTTCCGGGCCAGTCTTGTTCACAGAGCATGCTGATGTCTTCTCCGGAGAGCTGGAACGGGGCGTCGCCGGTAAAATGGTTATATTTGTGGACAAAGTGGCGCACGAGCAGGGGGATGTCCTCGCGGCGGTCGTGCAGGGGCGGCACCCAGATGCACACTTCGTTGAGACGGAAGAAGAGATCTTGCCTGAAGGTGGAATCCTGGAGGCGGGCTTCGATATCGACGTTGGTGGCGGTGAGGATTTGCACGTCCACTTTGACGGAATAGCGTCCGCCCAGTTTTGTGAACTCCTTGTGCTCGACAACCTGGAGGAGTTTTGACTGGATCCCCATCGGGATCTCGCCGATCTCGTCGAGGAAGATCACTCCCTTGTTGGCGAGGCTGAACCGTCCGGGTTTCGAGGCCATCGCGCCCGTGAACGCGCCCCTTTCATAGCCGAACAATTCGCTTTCGAGTAATTGCTCTGGGATGGCGCCACTGTTGACTTTGATGAAGGGATGATCGCGCCGGAGGGACAGGCGGTGGACCTCGCGTGCGACGAGATCTTTTCCGACGCCGCTCTCGCCGCGAATCAAGCAGTTGAGATTCGTTTGGGCCACCTGTTTGATGGTCGCGCGGAGATCCTGTATCGCGGGGCTGATGCCGATCAGTAGTGATGGCTCGCTGGCGCCGGCCTCATCGGGGCGCTCCGTATCCGTGCGCCGTTCTCGAAGCGCACGCGCGAGTTCCGCTCGAACGATTGCCAGGCTGAAAGGTTTCGGAAGGAATCCCGCCGCGCCGCGGCGCATGCATTCGATAACCGTGTGAGGAGCGGAGTCGATCGAGGCGCACAGTACGCAAGGCGAACCGTTCACGGCGATCAGAGTGGATAGCGCTTCGACGGTGAGTCCCGCCTCAGGCATGAGTTCCATCAGGATGGCCGTGTACTTGTCCTCGCGCGCGATACGAATGGCCTGGTCGACCGTGCTGGCCGTCCGCACCAGGTACCCGGAGTAGGCAAGCCCCTTTTCGAGCGACCAACGTACGCCGGGATCGGTGTCGACCACGAGAATGCTCTTGGCCAGATCCTCGCGTCTGCGGAGGGATTCGGGGAGGCCGAATTCGTCGGATCCGCTCATTCCTTCGCCTCCCCGCCCGGGTTCGGGGTCAGCGCATTCCGCGGCAACTGGATCCGGAACGCGAACCTGGGGCGTGCAGGCATGGCCCCCTTGCGGTCGTCGTCATGTTGCTCCACGGTCAACCGGCCGCCGCAGCTCCGCACCGTGCGTTGGGCAAGGAGGAATTTCGGGTGCACTCTCATGTCCTGTTGCGGCGAGACCTTTCCGTCGGTCCCTTCTTCGCCAAACCAACCGGCGCTCATGCCGTCGCAGCAAATCTGAAACAGAATGGTGTCCGGGTCCGGGTCGGTGAGCCGCAAGGTGATCTGGCCGGAAGCATCGACGGTGCGCACGGCGCTCGAGATGAGATCCAAGAACGTTCGCGCCAGGCTCGATCCGTTCAGTAACACGCACTCGCATTTCGCCTGGTAGTCCTTCCGAATTTCGATACCGCGACTCTGGACGGCCATGGACAGCATCTTGATGGCTTGGTCGATATACTGGTCCAGGTAGACGGTTTCAACGGAGTCCTTCCGTTGCGATGACAATTGGCGGAACTCCTGGATCTGACGCTGAAGACTCTCGACGTTGTCGCAGATGATCTTCAGGGCTTCGGAGGCCTCTTGCGGGGCCCGAGTCTCCTCGGCGACGTCCGCCGCCGTCCGAATGGCCGTCAGTCCCTGGACAAAACCCTTGTAAAGTTCGAATGCGATGTCTCCCATGCTGGCATCTTTGACCGCATGAAGCAGCATCTGGGCTTCTTGCCACTCGACCGCAAGGAAGTGAGCGCACATCCCCAGGAACTCGTCGCATACCGCATCAACTTCGAATTCCGGCGAGAGGAAAAAGGCTACCGTGCACAACCTGCGCCCCCAGAAACTCTGCGGGTATGAGAAATCCGCCACCCTGCTCGTATCAAGACCGGTGTGGCGTTCCACAAGAAGCGACACAAGGTCGGACTCTTTCGTGTCCGCCCCTGTTTCCAGAAAAGAGCCCGGAGAGACGGCGTCCGAGAGAATGACTTGGATTTCCCCGTCCTCACCACGGACCGCCGCGAGGAAGTCTTGAGCGGTATGGCCGCAGAGAGCCAGGCAATGTATCGGGAGATGCTTGTCCAACTCTTCGAAGATGCCCCGGAACAAGGCCTCGTCCGTGTAGAAATCGGCGGGCATCTGTGTGAGACGGAGCAAGGACTGTAATCGCGCGTTCATCGTCTCGATCTGCACGGCATACTGACGCAGGCCGGCCGTGGCCTCTTCGACCCGCACTTTCAGTTGTTCCCGCTCGGCGGACAGGAGTTCAAACAGCCGGTCACGCTCTCGGATCGCATCGTGGTGCTCCACCGCGCGCGAGACGGCCGCCCCGAGCGAGGCGCCATTGAAGGGCTTGGTGAGGTAGTCGAATGCGCCGGCGCGCATCGTGTCGACGATCGTGTCCGCGCGGAAATCACCCGTCAGGATAATCGGTACGAGCCACGGAAGGGCCTGCTTCAGGTCCGGGAGGAGTTTAAGACCGTTTCCATCGGGAAGCCCCAGGTCGATCAGGGCGCAGGCAAACGACGCCTGTTTCACCAGTTCGCGAGCCTCGGCGCACGAGGTCGCGGTCGTGCACAGATACCCGTCCATTTGCAGCAGTTCGACGACGAGCCCGTTGACGATCGGGTCGTCCTCAACCACAAGAACCCTCGATGTCACCGCCCCCATGACTTTGGTCATCGGTTCTCCGCGCTCCGGCGACAAACCGTGGCCACACCCGTGCCCGACAGCCGCCTTTCTCGAAGCCAAAACCAGTCTTCCTAAGTGTTCATTATACAATAATTCTGCGAGATAATCAAGAGTTTTCCGTTTGCCGCCATAGCAATTCCTGGTCAGCGGTGAGTAATTCTTGACGGTTGGGCCTTTCATGTAGTACATTACGCAGCAAGGGAGTGCCTCTTGAAGATGTCGCCCGTAAGGAAGACAGGCGCGTTCACGGCGATAGCGCGGGTTCTGGTTGACATTGCGTGGATTTGCCTTGCCTACTTCTGCGCCGTTGTTCTTACGGCGCCGAGGGACACAGTGCTGTCGGCCTACGCCGCAAGCCGTGGTCTCTATTTACTGGTTTTCGTGGTTCTATGGTGCACCGTTGCTGTTGACCAGGGTCTGTTCGTTTCTCGGCGAAGCGAAGCGTTCGTCTCGGTGCTTTTCACGACCGTCAAGGCCTTTTTCGCCACGTTCTTGATGACCGCTTTCATCCTGGCCGTTCTGGCGCCCGCGGGGATCGACCGCCTTTTCGTGATCGCATTCGGCTTGAGCGCGCTCGTGCTTTCGCTCATGGCTACGCTTGTCGTCCGTCCGAGCATCTGGAACCTTCGTCGCCGAGGACACAGTTTCCGGCGGATCCTCATCATCGGCGCGAATGCCCGGACGGCCTACTTGGTTGAAGTGCTGCTGGCCAACGAGCATTACGGCTATCACATTACCGGGTTTCTCGAGGACGATCCCGCGAGACGCGACCTATTGGAGCGGTACGGCGTTCACTGGCTCGGGGGAATCCAGCAAATCGAGAAGATACTCGTCGAACACGTCGTGGATGGCGTCTACATTACCCTGCCCGTTAGGTCCTTCTACGAGACCGTGCAGAACATCGCCTACCTGTGCGAAGGCGTCGGCGTGCCTGTTCGCCTTCTGGCGGACTTGTTTCCGTTGCGAATGGCCTCCAGCGACGTCACGCGGATGGGCAGTCTCCCGATGCTGAGCTTGACCGCCGAGGCGGGCGTCTTGACGCGATTCGCCTTGAAGCGCGGCATGGATCTCATTGCATCCCTCGCCCTGCTCGTGGTGTTGTCGCCCCTCTTGCTTTCAATTGCCATTCTCGTGAAACTCGATTCAAAGGGATCCGTCTTGGTTCGGCAGGACCGGTTGGGTCATGGTCTGCGGCCCTTCAGGATGTTTTCGTTTCGCGTCACGGCCTCCGCACCCTCCTCCGACGGCTCACCGTACAGTTTGTCAAACGGCGACAAACTGTGTTTTACGCGCCTCGGCCGATTCCTCCGCAGGTACGGTCTGGACGAGCTGCCTGAGACGCTTAACGTGGTGCTGGGCCACATGAGCCTCGCGGGGCCGCGTCCCATTGTACCTGCCCAAGACGACCAGAGCGCGACGCCCCACAGTTTGTCAAACGGCGACAAACTGTGTGAGGCCGTAGGCTGTAGGCCGAAGGCTGTAGGAAAACAGAACGCCTCCAACCTACAGCCTTCAGCTTACGGCCTGCAGCCTCTGCTGGCCCTTGCCGTGCCGGCGTTGCTGGACGCCTTATGCATCGCGTCGGCCTATTGTGCCGCCGTGTGGATGACGGCGCCGTCTGCCTCGGTGGTGCCCTATAGCCTCACGAACTACCTCCTCTACCTCTTGATATTCGTTCTCGTTTGGTTCGGCGCCGCAATCGATAGGCGACTCTGGACCTCGCGGCCCTCGGAGAGTTTGGCTGATTATCTGGTCGCGGTCACAAAGGCCGTGGGCGATGCCTTAGTTATATGCGTTTTCATCATGGTCCTTCTTACTCCCGAGGGCCTGCCACGCGATTTCCTCGTGGCCTTCTGTTTCGCCACGCTTCTTCTTCTCCTTTCCTTCCGCTTTGCGATGCGGACTCTGTTCGCGCAGCTTCACCGCGCGGGATACGGCGTTCGGCACGCCATCGTTGTCGGCGCCAACCAGCGAACGGTCCGCCTCGTAGATGCACTGCAGGCGCGCCACGGTCTCGGATACCGCATTGAGGGCGTCATCGACGATATGCCGGAACGCGCGGAGGCCCTCAAACCCCTCGGCGTTCCGTACCTGGGAAGCACTGGTGCATTGACTGGCTTGCTCGACTCGGGACATGTCGACGAGGTCTATGTAAGTCTGCCCCTTAGATCCCAGTACGAGACGATACAAGACGTCGCACACAAATGCGAGGCGGCAGGCGTACCGGTCCATCTCGTCGCCGACTTGTTCCCCGTGCGGATCGCGACAAGCCGGATCATGCTGATCGAGGACATCCCCTTGATCTCGCTGTCGCCGATCTGCGAGGCCCATTTCCGGTTGGCGATCAAACGCCTCCTCGACTTTGCCGGTTCCACCGTTCTAATCGCGGCCCTCTCGCCGGTCTTTCTCACTATCGCAATTCTCATCAAACTCGAGTCGAAGGGTCCGGCGTTCTTCACGCAGGAAAGGGTAGGGCAGAATCAGCGCCGCTTCTGGATGATCAAGTTCAGGTCTATGATCGCCAATGCCGAGGCAATGAGGAAAGGCCTCGAGGCAATGAACGAGGCCGATGGCCCCGTCTTCAAGATCCGCCAAGATCCCCGCGTCACCAAGATTGGAGCCTTCATCCGGAAATTCAGTCTCGACGAGTTTCCGCAACTGTTCAACGTCTGGGTGGGCCATATGAGCCTGGTTGGGCCCCGCCCGCCGATCCCCTCGGAGGTCGAGCAGTACACATGGCCCCAACGGCGGCGATTGAGCGTCAAGCCCGGCATGACCGGCCTCTGGCAAGTCAGCGGACGAAGCGACGTCAACTTCACACAATGGGTCGAAATGGATCTATCCTATATCGACACTTGGTCGCTCTCGCACGATTTCATCATACTTCTCAAAACCTTCCGAGCCGTGCTGACGGGACGCGGCGCCGCCTAGAGTCGTGAACCTGAGAACGGCGGCCGGTTTTCAGCCTTTGGCTTTCACCTAGATTCGGCAATTGGAAACAGTTGGGTTTGTCCAAGTAGTGGACAAAGTGGACTAAAGTGGACGCTGTGGACGAAGTGGACACAACCCTTATATGTGATTCTTTTCGGCGTCCATGTCGTCCACAAAGTCCACGCCACAGTTTGTCGGGGGCTTGACAAACTGTGTCCACCATTTCGGGAAGCACCTGTGGTCTAGAATACGGGTTGCACGAGCGGACTTCGTGCGCGGCGGCGGGCAAGAGCAAACAGAAAACGGCCGCCGGAAGCCTGGTGTGTCTTCCGCCGGCCGCTCTCGTAGTTATCGAAACGTTATGCGCCGTTTACTAGTCGCGATCCAGTAAACAGGCTAGGCCCAGAACTTCTTGCGCATCACCGCACCGAGCAGGCCAAGGCCCAAGAGACTTAGCGTAGCCGGTTCGGGAACAGGGAAATGTCCCATCAGGTTGTCGTTGCCGCATTCCTGCGTATAGTGCGTCGTGAATCCGATGGTCGGATCCCAATACGTCTGCATCCACGGCCAGATGTCATCCAGCGTCACGACATTGTGCGACCCGACTCCACCCACATCGCCTAAGAAACCCACAGCGCTGTCCGTCAGACCGGTCACGTACACAAGGGATCCCGTGGCGACGAAGGTGCCACCATCGACATACCGCCACGGATTCGAGTTGTCGTTTTGCTGCTCGCCGACGGTCTGGATCCCGAGTGTAGTGCCCATGCCTGTAATATCATACACCGTGTATGTCGGTGTCGATGGCGTGGTGATGAAATCGAATTGGACTACCAAGTCGTATCCGAACGTGTAAGACGTGTAGTCATACGGCCCGTAGCTGGGCAGAGGTCCTCCTCCGTTACCCGGAAGTAATCCGGAACCGTAGTGTGCGTCTCCGGTGACATCGATAAACAGGTCACCAGGCGACGCACGACGACCCGAAACGCCATTCACGAAGTCGTACCCACCCACCATGGACAGATCGCTGTTGATCTCGTCAAAGAACACTCCCTCCAGATCCCATTCCTGACCCGTTAAGTTGCGAGGTTCGACCTCCTGGTCTTCCTGATAAGGCCCTCCGTACCAGCCTGAAGGGTGTGAATAGCTCTCATCGGCAATCGTAATGTTCACGGTGCCCGCGAAAGCACCACCCGCGACTAGGGATAAGCTGGCCATTATCCCCACGGCAACCAATAACGTGTTCTTCACTTTAGTTCACTCCTCTTTTTGTGGTCCCATTTGGACCGCTGTTGACGAACTCTTCAACTTGCACTTTGCCTTACCCTTCCGCTTGCGGGCCGCCTTGGACCCTCAAGCAAGACAGGTCACCTACCCTTTTACTACCTCGATGGGCTTTATAGCCCTCCCATACTCCCGCAATGACTCATTGCCCTCACGGTTTGTCTAACCACGACAAACTGTGTCATTCAACGTTTCAGACAACTTCTGAATCGCCGCAGGATAAACATCGACTCTCTACGTTGCATTTGCTGTGCCAATAATCGCCGCGCGCCAACCCAACAGAATTATTGCTTTTACGCCTGTTTAGCAGACACTCTTTGGCAATATACGCAGATAAAGGCAAGCGATGACTACAGTGGGCATTCCTCACACAGGTATTATGTTGTCAGGCCGTACACATATTCTTCGGTACAAGCAAAGAGGCTGTAGGCTGTAGGCGATCTGTTTTCCTACACCCTTCAGCCTCCCTTTTCGCCGTTACCCGCCCGTATGTCGGTCCATAATACGGGCGCCCGTATGTCGGTCCATAATACGGGCGCCGCCGTTGATCCGAATCTGCCCGTCGGCAAGCTCGACTTGAATTGCTTGGCCGGTCGTGTCGGAGAGACTTGCATTGCTCGCTGTCAACGGAAGGATTTCATTCGCGGTTCCCGAGAGGATCTCGAAACTCACCCGAACAATCTCGCCGCTGTCGATGGGATTCGTGTTCAGTCCCCAAACGATCAAGCTCACGGACCCATCGCCAACAACGTGCGCCTGCGCCTTCTTTCCGGCGGCTTCAGCCGCGGCGCCCACAGCCACATGGACAAATCCCAGTTTCGTCATGTCATAGTCTACCCGGAAGACGACAACCGAAGCCTTGTTCGGTCCGTTGCGCAAGCTCACCGGCGCCTCGACGGTGTCGCCGACGTTCCCTTCCGCTAGACCAACGGTGAGGATAGCTATCTCGCCTTCGCCCTCACCCTCGCCCTCGCCTTCACCCTCGCCCTCGCCTTCACCCTCGCCTTCGCCTTCGCCCTCACCTTCGCCCTCGCCTTCGCCTTCGCCCTCACCTTCGCCCTCGCCTTCGCCCTCACCTTCGCCCTCGCCTTCGCCCTCGCCTTCACCCTCG
>CAZPMT010000002.1:0-123541 GCA_964587655.1 uncultured Nitrospiraceae bacterium | reverse complement strand
ACGGCGGCCAGGGTGGCGGCGGTTACGGTGGCGGCGGCCTGGGTGGCGGCGGCTACGGCGGTCAGGGTGGCGGTGGCTACGGTGGCGGCGGCCTCGGTGGCGGCGGCTACGGTGGTCAGGGTGACGGCGGCCTGGGTGGCGGCGGCTACGGCGGTGGCGGGTGGGGCGGCGGCGGCTACGGTGGCGGCGGCATGGGTGGCGGCGGCTACGGCGGCGGCATGGGTGGCGGCGGCGTGCAGATCCAGAACATATCGCAGCTCTTCGGTCAGATGAACGACTACATGGTCGGCGAAACGCCAGCAATTATTGGTACGGCTGGTCTGAGTGTTAGCGGCACGGGCACGGGCACGGGCGGGGCGGGCGGAGGCCGCGGAAGGGGCCTTGGCGGCGGCGCGCAGGCGGCGTATGGGCAGCAGGCAGGGCTTGGCGGTACGGCGGGGCGCGCGCAGAACGTGTCGGGCGATGAGCCTGAGATCGTGCGGTTGTTGCGCCTGCTGGTTAACGACGTCTACGAGCCGGGCGGAGACGAACCGATCTCGCGGATGATCTATGTTCCGCACACGAACCAGTTGATTGTACACAACACGCCGACGAACTTGGCCAACCTCGAGAAGCAGCTTGCCGAGTTGGATGTAACGCCCAAACAGGTAAGCATCGAGGCGAAGTTCCTCACCGTCAAGGCGGATGACCTTAGCAAGATAGGCTTCAAGTGGGATATTACCCAGTCAAGTGTGAGTAACCAAGCCAGACAGATCCCGAGTGTCGCCACGCAAACCTATGATTATGACATCAACGGCGATGGCGTGGCCGAGACGATTCCGTTCTACAGTAGGCCGGACGGCAGCAGCGTGATTAGAAACACCGTGACGAACACGATCCTGAGCGCTTTAGCAAGCCCCGGAACCGCGGTGACCTCGGCTACGCCGGGCGGTTTCTCTCTGGCCGGCATCATCACGGACAACGCGGACGGGGACAAGATCGGCGCGACGTTCGACTATCTGAACACGCTTGAAGAGAGCGAGTTGCTGAGCGCGCCGCGGGTCACCACGATGAACCGGAAACCGGCCGTCATTGCCGACCTGTCCACGGAGTACTTCGTGTCTCAGGTGTACACAAGCATCGACGCGGTTTCGGGGGGCTTTAGTGGAGGGGGGCAGCTTGCCTACACCCAGACGGTCACTCCGACGCCATTCAACTTCGGCATTACGCTTTCGGTCACGCCGCAGATCAGCGGTGGCGACCAGGTACGGTTGTGGTTGAACCCGCAGGTTACAACCCGCGGGATCGAGAAGAAGTTTACGCAGAAGAGCGTGATCAGCGACCGGGAGATTACTACCGAGATCACCTTGCCGAACACGTCCACACAGGCGGTTTGGACGAACGTCATCGTGCACGACGGCGATACGCTCGTGCTTGGCGGCCTGGTGTCGGACCGGACCGTCAAGGGCCGCCACAAGATGCCGTATCTGGCGGACATCCCGGTGATTGGATTCTTCTTCCGCGGCAAATCGAAGGAGGCCAAGCAATCCAGTCTGTTGATCTTCGTGACGCCCACGATCATCGACACCACGGGATCGAAGTTCTTTGAGGCGGGAACCGCATCAACCAGCCCCTCGCGCATAATGGGCACGGTGAAAGGGCCAGGCGCGACCGAAGGGAACGCCCAATCCTCGGGAGAAACGTCCGGGGAGTCGCTGGTGATTCCCAAGGCGGAAGCGACTCCCGTGGAAACGCCGCCCGAAACGCCGGCTGAAACGCTTTCACAAGCGCCGGCGCAGGAGCCGCTAGAGAAGCCCGCGCCCAAAGAACCCGCGCCTTAAGCCACGAGATTGTAAGGCGACGAATCAAGCCATTCAGCCGGGCGGCCCTCGACAAGGGGGCCGCTCGTTTAGCTACATGCGGTCTTCACGCTTTCACATGGTCTACACGCTTTACAACTTCGCCACCTCTTTAGCGGTCCCTCTTGGCGCGGCATGGCTCGCCTTGAGGCCTGTCTACCGTCCGCTGCTGTCGCGTTTTGCTCCGCCGATACCGTCATCCCCGCCGGGCCGGCCGTTCTGGGTGCAAGCGTGCAGCGTGGGGGAGGTGGGCACGGCCACACAGGTCATCAAAGCTATAAGATGTCGCTGGCCCGAGGCGTCCGTGGTGCTCACGGTTTCCACGATCGCGGGCTATCAGTTCGCCCAGGCCGCGAAGCCGGACTTCGGCGTTACGTGGTTCCCCTTTGATCATCCCTACGCGGTGCGGCGTTTCGTTCGACGGCTCGATCCGCGCGTTCTTGTGCTAATCGAAACGGAGATCTGGCCGAACGTGCTGCGGGAAACGCGCAGGTCCGGGGTCCCCGTCATCCTCGTCAACGGGCGGCTCAGCGACAAACACCTCGCGCGTTACCAGCGGTTCCGATCCCTTCTGCGGCCGATTGTCCAGCAGCTTTCCGCCGCCGGAATGCAGAACGAGGAGTATGCGCGGCGGCTCGAATCGCTTGGCGCCGATCACGCGTGCATACGCGTGACCGGCAACACTAAATTCGACGGGGTCCGTACGGAGATCGATGCCGAAGCCCTTGCGCGCCTTCGACACGAAGCGGGATTCATTGCCGGCGAGCCTGTCGTGATCTTCGGCAGCACGCGACCCGGCGATGAGACGCTTGCGGCTTCGTGTTGGCGCACGCTGAAAAGGACGTTTCAAGACTTGCGTTTGATCGTTGCGCCGCGGCACCTCGAACGCGTCGACGACGCCATCGCCGCCTTTGACGAACCCGTCCTGCGACGTTCGCAAACCCGCCTGGGCCGGCTGCCCGCGGGCGAGCGCGTCTTCGTACTTGATACCGTCGGCGAGCTCGCGGCGTTCTACGCCCTCGGGACGGTGGCGGTGATCGGTGGGAGTTTCTATCCCGGCGTAAACGGACATAATCCTATCGAACCTGCCGCTCTCGGCGTACCAACCGTGTTCGGCCCCTACATGCGCAACTTCGTCGATCCGGCGCGAGAACTCATCGCGCGTGGCGGCGCAGTGCAGGTTGCGCGTCCGGATGACCTGTTGCCGGCGCTGACGCGTCTCCTTGGCGACCCTCAAGAAAGAGCGGGCATCGCCGCAAGCGGACGCGAGGCCGTGCTCGCGAACCAAGGCGCGACCGGGCGCAATCTCGACCTCATCGCTGAGTTCCTTCAAGACGCGTGACCACCTGCGATTCTCTTGAACCTGAATAGGGCAGTCGGAATTCGGACCGTCTGCTTAAGCAGTGGACGGGGTGGACGTTGTAGACGAAGTGGACTCATGCGGCATTCACCTTCAGGGTGAAGTCCACGACGTCCACAATGTCCACGTTGTCCACGGGTTGGACCGAAGAAGCTGCTTTGACTGCCGTTTCCAAGTTGGACCGTCGGCCGCGATGACATGGGGCCGCCGTTTGTGCCAGAATCGACTGCATGGGGAATCGATTGATCGATACCGCGTTGAGTCCATGGGCGTTCCTCGACGGCTGCGTCGCGAAATGTGACGACCTGTTCGACCGTCTGCGCACACGGCGTTTCCGCGACGGCCCAGTCGCCCTGTTTCTACTTGCACCCGCCCTGATCGTCCTTGGCGTTTTCGGCGTCGCGCCGCTTGTCTTCGCGGTGTACATGAGCTTGTTCGGCGGCAAGTACGGGGCAGGCCCTTTCGTCGGGCTGGGCAATTTCTTTGAGGCCCTCGATACGGAAGCCTTCTGGCGCAGCTTCATCGTCACCGTCTATTACGCCGCCGGCACAATTCCCGCGACGATGGCGATCAGCTTCGCTGTGGCATATGGCCTCTACCGGATCGTGCGAGGCCGGGGTATCTTCCGCATGGTCTACTTCCTTCCATATGTGACCTCCGCCGTGGCCGCGGCGATGATCTGGCGCGCCTTGTTCAATCCGCAGTTCGGCGTCGCAAACGAGATAATCGGCTGGATGGGCGTCTCGCCGCAGCAGTGGCTGCTCGAACCGCGCGGCGTCCTCTGCCTGATGACCGGCGGACACATCCCGCCCGGCGTTGGACCGAGCCTGGCCCTGTGCTGCATCATCGTCTTCGAGATCTGGCACACGAGCGGCTTCATGATCGTTATCTTTCTTGCGGGACTGACGGCCATTCCACGCGAACTCGAGGAGTCGGCGCGGATCGACGGCGCGAACGCGCTGCAAGTGATTCGGAATGTCATCCTCCCGCTGCTGTCGCCCTCGATTTTCTTTCTGGCGATTGTGAGCGTGATAAAGTCCTTTCAGGCTTTTAACAGCTTCTATGCGTTGACGGGGAACGGGCGCGGCCCCGTGGATTCCACACAAAACGTCACCGTGTACATCTACTCGAGCTTCTACGAATATCAGCGTTTAGGCTACGGCGCCGCCGTGGCCACGTTGCTTTGCCTGGCCATCGTTACACTGACGCTTCTGCAATGGCGGTTTGTCGGAAGAAGGGTGCACTACGAATGAGGCCCCGTCTTTTCCTCTATGTTCTGCTTGCGCTGGGCGCCATCGCCACGACGCTGCCTTTCGTGTGGATGGTGACCACGGCGTTCAAGTCTCTTCCTGAAGCCGTTTCGCCGAAGCTGGTCTGGTTGCCCGCGCAATGGCAATGGCGCAACTTCATCGAGACGTTCGATGCGGCCCCCTTCGGACGCTACTTCCTCAATTCGTTCTTTGTCGGGTTTGCCGTCACGTCCGCGGTGGTGCTCACGTCGCTGACAGCCGGCTACGCCTTTGCGCGGCTGGATTTCCACGGCAAGAAGATCCTCTTTGGCCTGGTGCTCGCGACAATGATGATCCCGTTCGAGGTGACGCTGATCCCGAACTTCGTTCTGATTCGCCTGCTCGGGTGGTACAACACGTATCCGGCGTTGATCGTCCCGTGGTGTGCGAACGCGTTCTCGATTTTCCTGATGCGCCAGGCATTCATGGGATTGCCTTCGGACTACTTCGATGCCGCGAAGGTCGATGGTTGCGGACACTTGCGGTTCTTGATTCGCATTGCGGCGCCTCTTGTCAGACCCGCCGTGCTGACCGTGGGCCTGTTCGCTTTTCTCGGGAGCTATAATTCCTTGCTCTGGCCGCTCATAGTCACCAGTGAAGATACCATGCGCGTGGTGCAGGTGGGCCTCACGGTCTTCTCCGGCGCCGAGGGCGTGCGCCTGCACTTGCTCATGTGCGCTTCCACGATTGTCATCCTGCCGACGGTGGCGCTATACTTTGCGGCGCAACGGTATTTCCTGGAGAGTTCTCTCGGTTCCGGAATCAAAGGATAGGCGCTGATGAAACATGCTCTTGCGCTAGGGGTAGTCGGGGTGTTGCTTGTCTCGGCCGGTTGCGGCCGTGGCGGAGGCGGAGGCGGAGGGGGAGGCGCCGCCGCGAGACAGTTCAAACCGATCGACGCTTCGGCGGCGGTGTTCTGGGATCGGCAGACGACTGAGACGGCCGAACTGCTGCGCGCGCTGACCGGCGAGTTCAATGCCAAGCGGGCCGGCGCGTTGCCGATCAAAGTCGAGCACACGGGCGGCTACCCGCAGATCTTTCAAAAGGTCACCGCGAGCATTCAGGCCGGGTCCCTGCCGGGCATGGCGGTGGCCTATCAGAGCATGACCGCCGAGTACATCCAGGCGGGGGCCGTCGTCGCGCTCGAGTCATTCATCAGCGATCCGGCCATCGGCATGACGCCCGCGGACCTTGATGATTTCTTCCCCGTCGTGCTCGACACGAATCGGTATCCCGACGCCGGCAACAAGATGTATTCGTTTCCATTCTGCAAGAGCACGCTGATGCTCTATTTCAACAAGCGGGTGCTGGCCCAGGCCGGGTTCGACGGGCCGCCGAAGACCTGGACCGAGTTCATCGAGCAGTGCCGCCAGGTCAAAGCAAAGACCGGCAAGTTCGCGTATGCGGTATCCGTCGACTGCTCGACCATAGCCGGCATGATCTTCAGCATGGGAGGAGAGATCGCCTCGGGCCGGCAGACGTTGTTCGACGGGCCGGCATCGATCAAGGCATTCGAGATCATCGAGACGCTTGCCAAGGAGAAACTGGCCTATCAGATCCCGCCCGGCACGTACGACGATGAGATGGCCATCGCGCAGGACAACGTCGCTTTCACTTTCCGGTCGAGTTCAGGACGAACGAGCATCAAGCTTCTGATGGCCGGCGAGCAGGACAAGTGGGGCATGGCGATGATTCCGCAGGAGGATCCGGCCAATCCGTCCACCGTGCTGTTCGGCCCGAACGTCTGCATTTTCAACACGACGCCCGAGCAACAGCAGGCCACATGGGAATTCGTGAAGTTCTTCACCTCGCCGGCAATATCGGTTCGATGGGCCCTTGGGACCGGCTATCTTCCGTTCCGCAAGTCCGCGGCGAATGATCCTGAGATGAAAAAGTTCTGGGACGAATGGCAGTACAACCGCGCCGCATTCGATTGCCTCCCCTTCGCGAAATCCGAGCCGAATCTGGCGGGCTGGCAGGAAGTGCGAAACCTCGTGGAAACGGCGGAAACCGAGGTGTTGACGGGCGTGAAATCCGCGCGCGATGCCGTCGCAGCGCTAAAACAAAAGGCCGACGCCGCATTGGCCAGGCAATAAGAGGCTGTAGGCTGTAAGACGTTTCCTCCTCCAGCCTCCAGCCTTCAAAGGTGTCCGCCGTGCTCCTCGGCGAAATCATCGAGCGCCTCGCGGATCCTGGCTTGGTGGTCTTTCTCGAGGATCTCCCGGTCCGTTCTCCGGCGGTACATCTTGCGACGTTCATGTTCCAGAGAAAAAGCTTTGCCAATCATACCCTCGCGGCGATCTCTGGCCTGTCGGCGATCATTCTGCCAACGACCGTACTTATCCTTATAGAAACCTTCCCGGATGTCCTCGTGCGTCATGGCTTATCCTCGATTCAGTAGAGCCGGCTTTTCCAAAGCCGGCTCCGCGGCGTGTGCTTCTCGGATTCTTATTTTTGCATTCTGGGACGGGTTCGGAGAACCCATCCCTACTGTTCACGTGTCAGTTCGCAGTATAAGCATCCTTACGCAGACAGATCAAGCCTTTCACAATGGGATTGACGCTATCCACCAAAAAAGGCTTGACAAGCTTTTACAGATGTAGTATTATCTATTCTACAATCGTAAAAGATGAGCGAAGGAGGACGCCGGTGGCGAACGTCAACAGAATTTCGGATGCGGAATGGCAAGTAATGAAGGTCCTCTGGGAGCGCGCTCCTCAAACCGCCAATGAGATTGTGGACGGCTTGGATAAACGGAACTGGTCGCCGGCGACGGTTCGCACTTTGATAAGCCGCCTTGTGCAAAAAGGGGCGTTGAGGTTCGAGAAGTCGGGCCGCGAGTACTTGTACATACCATGCATGACCCGTGAAGAGGGCATTCGCCAGGAGCGGCGATCTTTCATCCGCCGGGTCTACGACGGCGCGGTCCAGCCGATGTTCGCAAGTCTTCTCGAGGAAGAAGACCTGTCGGCGGACGAGCTTGACGCCCTGCACAGGATGCTGGACGAGAAGAGGAAGGGACTGCGATGAGTATGATCGGTCTTATCGAGCCGCTTTACAGGTTCGCCGCCGAATCCAGCGTGGGCGCCTGCATTGCCGTCTGCGCCGTGCTCTTGCTTCAACGGATTTTCCGTTCCCGGTTCAGTCCGCGCTGGCGGTACTTGATGTGGACATTGTTGGTTGCACGTTTGATGCTTCCGTGGATGCCTGAGAGTCCGATCAGTGTGGCGGGTCTCTTCTCCCTTGTCTCGCACGAGGCCGTAGTGTCCCGGTCCGCACCGGAAGCGGCGCCGGAGCGCGTTGCGGTTCGGTCGGGCGGCACGCGCGCGGTTTCCGCCGCCGAGACGGCGCCGGTCGCGCAGGAAAAGGCAGATGTCGAAGTCGCATCATCCTGGCCTGACACTGGCTCGATGATGAGACTCGTCTGGCTTGTTGGGTGCCTTGTGTTCGGAGTCCACGTGCTTACGACTTCGTGGCGCGTGCCCCGGAACCTGCGAAATGCCAAACCAATAACTGGTTTGCGGATCCTCAGTATATACGAGGGCTGCAAGAAGCAGATGAACGTGAGAGGCCGGCCAGCCCTGCTGGAGGATGCAGATCTCATGTACCCCGTAGTGTGCGGGATCATTCACCCGCGCCTGATTGTCCCACGCTACCGGCTAGACACGTTGTCCGACTCCGAGTTGCGCCATGTCTTCCTCCATGAGTTGGGCCACTTGAAACGTTGCGACCTGCTGATGGCCCTGCTCACGGCAGGACTCCAGGCCATGCACTGGTTCAACCCGCTCGTGTGGTACGGCTTTCATCGCATGCGGCAAGACCGCGAGTTTGCATGTGACGCACTCGCCCTTTCCCGCATGACGCCCGAAGACGCCGACAGCTACGGCCACACGCTAATCAAGCTCATGGAAAACCGCGCGAGGCCCATGCGACTAGCCGGTGCGGCCGCGATACTCGAACATGGCTCACAACTGAAAAGGAGAATCGAGATGATTACGCGACACAAGTCTTCGCCATACCGCCTGACCTGGATAGGCCTGGTATTGTTCGCCATGTGTGCGGTCGTGCTGCTCACACGCGCCTCCGCGATCCCGTCGGAACCGTTGCCCCATGTCATTCCCATCGAGCTGTACCAGACCGAATGGTCGCAGTTCCGGACCGGCGACTCGATTACGGTCACGGAACTGCGCGGGACATCACCGCGCATCGAAGTGGGCCAGACCTACCAAGTTAAAGGACACTATCTACTCGCGTCGGAAAACAGCGCCATGCTCTCTCTGTATTGCACCAACGGCGATGTAAGAGAAACACGGGGCCCTCAGAGAGCAATCGTGAAGAAGGGCGAAGGCGATTTCGCCTGGGAGTTCAAGATCGTCAAGCTTGGAGGACTCCACGTGAGCTACTATCCGGCCAAAGGCGGAGATGGATTTGGCGGCTGCTATTTCAGGCAGCCCGGCGTCGACGACGGGTCCGAGAATTGGGCTATCGAGCCCGGGTCCTTGGATATCCCCGCAGTCCCGCCGGAGCCGCTGCCCAATGTTATTCCCATCGAGATGTACGAGCCCTATTTGTGGTCAAAATCCAGGCCCGGCGACTCGATTACGGTCACGGAGCTGCGAGGCTCATCACCCCGTATCGAAGCCGGGCAGATCTATCAAGTCAAAGGCCACTACGTACTCGCATCGGAAGACAGCGCCATGATCGCCCTGTACTGCACCAACGGCAACGTCAAGCCAAGTCACGGCCCCAAGCAAGCTACAGTGAAAAAGGGCGAAGGGGATTTCGCGTGGGAGTTTAAGATCGCAGAGGCGGGGATGCTCCACGTCGGCTACTATCCGGCCGGTGGCGGCGACGGGTTTGGCGGCTGCTATTTCCGTCAGCGCGCTGCATCCGGCGACTCCCCGGACGCAGCAATTGACCTTGCGGTCACGGACGCGGACTTCACGTTCAATACGAGTAACCGACACCCCGGATACTCCTTGAATGCTCGCATACGGAACACCGGAAATGCCGTCTCGCCCGAGTTCAAGATCTGGTTCTACCAAGGCGACCCCGCGACCACCGAGCCTATGACGCACGGAGGTGGACCCATCCATCCAGGGGAAACCTGGAGCGAATCCAGTTTGGCCGTCCAACTTCACGAGGGCGCCAACACGTTCTACGTCAAGATCGACCCCGACGATGCGGTCCAAGAGAGCGATGAGAGCAACAACGTGGCCACACTGACCGTCAAGGGCCGCAAGGTAGTTCGGGAAGTGGTCGAACTCGAACAGGGCAACTGACACGCCCGCGTTCGCGGACAGGTAGCATCGCGTTCGATGCGCGCTGACTTACGCTGAACAACTCGCGCAATCCCGGCACTACTCGGGGAATGCGCGTCAAATCCCTGCTCTTGCCCGGCGTCACATCCGTCCGATCCGTCTGATACGTCCGATTGTCCGACAAGCTTGTTCAAGATGCACTCAAGCTTGCGCCTATGGGTCGGTTTAGCGGCGGAGAATATCCGTTCTTATCCTGAAAAGACCTTGTCACGGAAGTCCGAATCCGAGTGTTGTGCCTCGCAGGCTTCGTGGTAGACTGTCGCGAAGAACGGGCTTGACTCGCGACTGGAGTCCGAACGGGAGGAGCATGATGGCGGATTCGCCTTTGTCGGAACATGGCGCGCGGAAACTTCCGCACAGTATGGACGGTCCGGCGCGCGCGGAAACTTCCGCTGAGGCTTTGGACTTGTTTGCGCGGCATGTCTCGCCTGGGAAGGTGGCGTTCTTCCGTGCGGGGGGATTCGAGTTTGTGATGGGCCGCCGCGAAGGCCCGTATATGTGGGACTTGGACGGGAAGCGCCGCCTGATCAATTGCCACTGCAACGGCGGCGTCTTCAATTTAGGGCATCGGCATCCGGAACTGGTGGCGGCTCTGGAACAGGCCCTCCGCGAGTATGACATCGGCAATCATCACCTGCCCAGTCTGCGCCGGGCGCGCCTGGCCGAGAAGCTTGCCGCATGCACGCCTGGCGCGCTGCAATTCACGGTTTTTGCCGTGGGCGGCGGCGAGGCCATTGACTGCGCCATCAAGGTGGCGCGCAAGGCGACTGGGCGCAGGCGCGTGGTCTCCGCGTGCGGCGGCTACCACGGGCATACGGGGCTGGCGCTGGCCGCGGGAGAGCCCAAGTTCAGCGCACCTTTCCTTTCCGAGAGCAATGACTTCGTACGTGTCCAATTCGACGACCTCGATGCACTCGATGCGGCAGTGACGGACGAGGTGGCCGCAGTGCTGCTCGAAACCGTGCCGGCCACGTTGGGTATGCCCATTCCCGGCGCGGGGTATCTGCCTGGAGTCAAGGCCTTGTGTGAAGCGCGGGGCGCGGTCTACATCGCCGACGAGATCCAGACCGGCCTGGGCCGGACCGGCAAATGTTGGGGCATCGAGCACTTTGGCGTGACGCCCGACATCCTCGTCATGGGAAAGGGACTCAGCGGCGGCCTGTACCCGATTGCCGCGACCGTGCTGACGCCTGCAATGGAATCGGTCTTCCACGAAGACCCGTTCATTCACATCTCGACCTTCGGCGGATCTGAATTGGGCTGTGCCGTGGCGGAGAAAGTGCTGGACCTCATTCACGCCGACGGCTTTCTGGATCAGGTCAACCGCGTCTCGCAGCAGGTCTACGATGGACTCGAGGCGCTCCGCCGCAAACACGCCGGCCTCGTGGCGGAAATCCGGCGACTCGGCTTTCTCATGGGCGTGCGCATGACGGGCCAGGGGATGGGGCGGCTCATGGCGAAGGCCTGCTACGACGCCGGCCTCTTCTGCGTATACGCGGCGCACGACACGTCCGTGCTCCAGTTCCTGCCGCCGCTGATCACCGATGCGGAGCTCGCCGAGGAGATCTTGCAGCGGATGGACCGGGCGCTCGACATCGCCGGGCAGTTGCTCGGATGAGAGGGCCTACCGTGACGCTGCCGTCTTTGCCGGAAATCGATCGCGACCTTGTGGCCGCATTCGAGGCGCAACTGGACGCGGTCCACCCTGACCGCGGATCTATCCCCGCCCGCGTGATCGGGTATGGCGAGATCTCGACCGTACTTCAGATAGGCGGCCACGCGGAGCAGGTCTACAAGCGCCTCGCAGGCTTCCGCAGCGCCTCGGAAACGCGAGCGCATGAAGACGCCATCCGGAGCTACTGCGACGCATTGCGCCAGGCCGGCCTCGATGTGGTCGAAACCCAGTCCATGGCCCTGTGCAACGACCACGGCGAGCACGTGATCTACCTAGTCCAACCCCGCACGCCGGACGACACGATCGGCAACGCCTTCTGTGCGCGCGCCGAGGCGCCACTGTTCACAAAGGCCCTCGATGCGGTTCTCGAACACTACGCGGGGATTTGGCGACGCAACCAGCAGCTGCCCGGCGGCGAACTCGTGGGCATTGACGGCCAGATCTCGAACTGGGCGTTCCTCCCCGGCGAGGAGACATCCCTGCGACCCGTCTATTTCGACGTCGGCCTGCCGTTACTGCGTCGCGAAGGCGTCGATCTCATGAACGTCGAGATAGGCCTGCGGACGCTGCCTCCACCGCTAGCCTGGGTAGTGCGCCGTGCGTTTCTCAGCGAAGTTTTGAACCGGTACTACGACCTCCGCCAAGTGCTCCTCGACCTAGTGGGCAACTTCTACAAAGAGGGATACCCCGACAAGATCCCCGCCGCCCTCGAGATCACCAACCGCTTCCTGGCAGGCAAGGCTCACGACCTCGGCCTCGCACCTCTACATAGAGAAGAAGTCGATGCCTACTACCGCCGCGACGCCTTTATCTGGCGCGTGTTCCTAGGCTTCCGGCGTCTAGACCGATTCGTCAAGATCCATCTCCTCCGCCAGCGTTATCCCTTCATCCTCCCCGGCCGCATTCGCCGCTGAGGCGCACGGCAAGTCACGTAGGGATGCGGGACAACCCTTTTCTCGCCGAGTAAACAATCACGTCCAGAGGATGTGGGTTTCTAAGTCGCACTCATGGGGTCCACGGAGGCGCTCGACAGCTCAACACCTGCGACAGCTCGTCTCCGCTACCGCACTGGGCGCGCCAAACCTGGATACTCGCCCCGCTGCGTCGCACATACAGATAATACCACGTATTCTGCGAGGTTGTCGCCGTCGTATTGGAGGCAACTACCGGAAATTCCGAGACCTCATGCACGAATGGGTGAACCTCGGCATCGAGTTGTGTAAACTCAAGACTGAAATGGAGGAGAAGTCGTAGGCCGAGAACACGGTACTCTCAAGTCCTCTGGTCTGGACGGAATACGGGAAGAGTCCACTGTTCCCTCGAATTCCCTAAAAGGAGGTTGTGCTGTAATGAAGCAATCAACAATATACGGTGCAAGATGTGTGATTGACAACAAGTGGTATATAGGCAAAACCGATCGTTCCCTGGAGGATCGGATCAAGGAACATGAACGCGCAGCTAGTACGAATGCACCGGACCTATTTCATAAGACAATGCGAGATATGGGCCTCAGGAATTTTGAGTGGAAAGAGCTTGGGAGATGTTCTAAGGAAGAAGTATTTGAACTAGAGAAGAAGTGGATCAACGATTTGGGAGCCGAGTCCATCGAAATTCTGAACACGACACATGCACGGAAAGCAAACAAGCCAGCCGGATCTGTGATAAAGCCACGCGTCCAAAGTGCGATTGCTGGTAGACAGGCATGGCAAAAACTGAGTGCCAGAAAATGGATGCAACTGTCTGGTAGGCTGATGCCGGTCATTAATCTTAACACAGGTGAAAAATACGCAAGTCTCCTAGACACTGACCGGAAAAGTCCTGATAGGAGACCAGGTATTAAGAAATCTTGCGAAACCGGTCTTCCAACAATTAGAGGGAACAGATATGCCTACCTTGATATGGATGGTAATCCTGTTCTACAAGAAGGCCACAAGAAAGCATTGCCCCGTAACCAACGTGTCAAGAATCTAAACACAGGCATAATCTACGATAGCATTGCTGAAGCCGCTAACACTTGCGGCGCCTCGAGAAATATGGTTCAAGCAACCTGTACTGGCAAATATAAGACAGCAAGAGGTATACCTTTTTGTTATGTCGATGACAACGACAAGGAAATACTGACGGAAACTCATCGTAGGTTCCAGACTGAAGTTGAGCAAAAGAGGAATATAGCTTTTGCCGCCTGGAAGATAGACGATACAAACAGAGAGAAAATGATCATCTTCGACACAACAAAAGAGTTGGGTAATATTGTAGGCATTAACGAGACACATATTCTTGCTATTTGTCGCGGAGATCGGCAACATGATCATGGCTGGCGGGTAGCTTTTTATAACAAAGCCACAAAAGAGCTTGATTTGAAGCAATCGCATTCGGCCAAAATCAAGAAAAGAATCCGAAGGGTCATGTGTCTTGACGATAATAATGTTTTCGATAATGTCACTGAAGCCGCAAAGAATTATGGATTGGTCGGCGAGCAAATTCGGCAATGCTGTGAAGGAGTTCTCAAGAGTACTGGGCGGGGTAAAGTCCGCAGGAGATTTGCCTATCTAAATGAAAGAGGCGATCCCATACTGACCAACAAACATAAAGAATTACCTGAATGGTTAGGCGATGTACGTCTATTTTGCCCGCAGACAGGCAAAACATATCAATCAGTTGCTCATTGTTCAAGGGAAACAGGAATTCCGCAGAAACGCATCCGTAGGTATCTTAAAGACAACTCAGTAAATATCGGCGGATTTGTGTTGATGCCAATTCAGGTGCATAAATCACAATAGAGGGAAATCGAAGACGCTTCCTGTATTCTGGGGAAAGGCTTATCCAAGAACCTTCTCCTCCGTAGTGGTGTATCTTGAAAGGGTCGTGGGGAATCTCAGATTTGTTACTAGTTGCGGAGCTAATTCACTAAACGTAAGAGGGCATCATTACGGAACGCGCGAGGCGCCAGCTTGGTTTTGGAATCCTCTGGTGCGGGGTCTAGTCCCTGGCGCTCCATCATTATGCCTTGTCAAACTGCTCGTCAGTGATTCTTAGCGCTCTCTTGGAGCTGACGATGTAGCATCCCTTGACCTCATTGCCATTCCTGGCAAACCCGTGGATCAAAGTGCAACCACCCACTTTTCTAATGAGCTTGAAATGTGTCGGTTTTCTGCCTTGTTTCACGACAACCCACAGGTGAACCGTCTTGCGTTTGAATTCGTGAAATGGAATCGGTCCCGGCATTGGCAAGTCCGCCTATGCGTAGCAATGTGGCTGAAGCTGAACGGTTTTTACTGCTCCACGCACAGGGCGGAGATCCCGAATGCTGTTACATACCGAAGGCAGTACGAGCGGGCTTGTTTTCTTGGTGAGTATGAAGACGACGCTGAAAAACTCTTTCTCGGGGTTTTCCCATTCTTCGGGATCGGATGGATTAAAGAATCTAACTTTTCCCTTGGTATTCAACACCTCTTCGGCGTAGTCGGAAAAGATCTCTTGAAGTTCTTTGAGCGCACTCTTGCGGGACTTGCCAATCCCGACAAGATCGAATTGGAGAGCTCTCGCATGCACCTCTCCGCCCTCCTGACGGTAGGTTACGGTAATCGGTCCCCTCAAGGTCATGATCTGTATTGAATTCTTCATACTCAGATCTGTTAACATTCGAGTGCGCACTACATAATCCCTTCTAAGATTGGCTGGTTCAAATGAGTACGAAAGTCCTGCATCAGAAATCGGCCCTCATTCAGTCGTCGGCTAGAACATTCGACCCGGTAGGAATTTGCATATCTCAAGGCTGAACTCCATCAGCAAAGAGACAACTAACCGTATGGAGTATATACGGGAGGTGATTTGCCTGTCAAGCCATTCTTGAACCTAGAGGCGGCAGTTAGACTTGCCGTGTCATTGCGAACGAAGTGAAGCAATCTCTGGCATTCGTCATAGCCGCAATGCCAGCACGGGCTTTCGAGATTGCTTCACTTCGTTCGCAATGACACGGTGCGTGGTTTGCACTCACCCATGGGGTGATAGCTTTGTCTCACGAAGAAGGAGACGCGACATATCCTTACACGAAACGCCACGCGGCAACTGCCGTTTCAAGGTTGAAGCCTTGAGGCCTTTGAGTAAGAGTGGGCGATGCCTGCAAGAAGTTCCCCCTTGGGAAGGGGGTTAGGGGGATGTTGTCTCTTGCCCGTGCGTGATGGCAACTTCCGCAGTTCAACATCCCCCTAACCCCCTTCCAAGGGGGAATACGCCGGTTAGGGTTGTTTCCGGTGGGGTCAGGTTAGCGCGCGGAGAAACTCTACGCTCTTGCGGATGTTGTCGCCCGCGCCGCGGCGGGGAGGCAGGCGCTTACATCCTTGTTGAACACGTCATCGGAAAGGATCAGGCATGGGCCTCTTTCCCCTGTCTGGTTGTAAGCCTCCTTTCCCATTCCCTATAATCGCGGTTTGGGTGAGGCTGCACAACAATGGGAGAAACACAATGGAGAACGTCATTATCGTCGGTTCGGGGCCGGCTGGGTACACGGCGGCGCTGTATACGGCGCGCGCGAATCTCAGCCCGCTCGTCCTGGAGGGCGAGCTAAGCAAGGACATCCTTCCCGGCGGCCAACTGATGACGACCACGGAGGTGGAGAATTATCCCGGGTTCCCGAATGGTGTGACGGGCCCGGAATTGATGGAGCTGTTCAAGAAACAGTCGGAGAAGTTCGGCGCAAGGTGCGTGTACAAGACCGTCACGTCGGTTGATTTCTCCAAGCAGCCGTTAACGGTGCGCTGCGGTGAAGAGGTGCTTGAAACGAAGGGCGTGATCATTGCGACGGGCGCGACGGCGCGGTATCTCGGGATCGAATCGGAACAGCGGTTCATGAACCGGGGCGTATCCGGCTGCGCGACGTGTGACGGGGCGTTGCCGCGCTTTCGGAAGAAGCCCGTGGTTGTCGTCGGCGGCGGCGATACGGCGATGGAGGAATCGCTGTTCCTGACGAAGTTCGCGAGCCGCGTTCACGTCGTGCACCGGCGCGACAAGTTCCGCGCGAGCAAGATCATGGGCGACCGTGTTTGCTCTCACGAGAAGATAACGGTCGAGTGGAACAGCATTGTCGACGAGGTCCTTGGGAACGACAAGGACGGTGTGACGGGCGTCCGCATCAAGGACGTCAACACGGGGGCGGCGCGCGAGATCGCGTGCGCCGGTTATTTCGCGGCGATCGGACACAAACCTAACACGGACCTCTTCGCGGGAGTCCTGGACATGGATGAGACGGGTTATCTGAAGACGAAGCCGGGCAGTTCATACACGAATGTGCCGGGCGTCTTCGCTGCGGGCGACGTGCAGGACAGAGTCTATCGGCAGGCGGTCACGGCCGCGGGTTCCGGGTGCGCGGCGGCGCTGGACTGCACTCGTTGGCTCGAGGCCCAGGAAGGCAAGTAGCGATCAGAGGTACACGACGCGATTCTCGGCATCCGACAGGCGGATGGCGTCGAGAACGCGGGTCAATTGCAGTGCATCGTCCGGTTTCACGGGATAAGGTTTCTCGCCTCTCAAGGCTTGCGCTATCTCGGCGTATATTTCTTTCTCATCGCCGTACAGTTCGCTTTCAAGCGTTTCCTCGATGATGGTTTCGCCTTGGGCTTCCATCGTAGAGGTGTTGATGGGGTTGTCCGGGCAGCCGGGCACGCTCTTGTACATCTTCAAGTCTTGTCCGCGGACGACGATGGTCCCGCGATCTCCCTGGATGAACCAGTTCGGCAATGACTCGACCGAGACGGAATACTCCGCCTGGACAAGCGTGCCGTTCTCGAGGTTCAGCGTCGCGAAGAAACAGTCCTCGACGTCGCCGGGGTTGATCGTTTGCTTCATGCGTCCGTACACGCTCTTGACCTCGCTTCCCATGAGGAACGCCGGCGGGTCGATGATGTGCGGTCCCCAGTTCAACAGGTAGCCGCCGCCGTGCCGCCGCTCGGTCTGCCAATCGTTTCGCGTCCCGAAGCTATTCACGGCGCGGCGGATGAGGAAGACGTTGCCGATGGCCTTTTCGGCGACGAGTTGCCTGAGGCGGCGCAGGTCGCATCCCCATCGCGCGGGCAGCCAGGGTAACAGCAGCTTTCCGGATCGATGAGCGGCGGCGATCATTGCGTGCGCTTCACCCTCGTTGAGGGCCCACGGCTTCGTGACGAGGACGTTGACGCCGGCGCCGAGGCAGTCGCATGTCATCTGTGCGTGCTGGTCGCTGCGCGTGATAACGCATACGAGATCGAGCCGTTCCCGCTTGAGCATCTCGCGGTAGTCGTCGTACGCCGGGCAGGCGAACCGTTCCTCGGCCTGTTTGCGCCGTGCAGGATCGATGTCGCACACGGAGGCCATTTCGAAGGCTTGATGATTGTGTGCGATGCCTCCGGCGTGCATCGTGCCGCCGCTGCGCCCATATCCGAGGATGGCCGTGCGGATCTTCATGTTCATCTCCTCTCAAGACGATCTGCCATTCGTGAACCGCATTATAACAAAGGGAGCTATTGGAGCGTGTTTGGAAAGTTTCTCTGGCGACGTCTTGGTATGGCCGGCTTCTCCGCAAACCGGCCCCGAACGCTGCTACAAGCCTCGTTTACACCAAAGGCTCAGTCTCAACTCCCGGTTCTGGGTTCGGGGATGCTGTCGAGGACGTGTTGAACGGCTTCCGGAGAGGTAAGGCCCTCCGCGACGAAGTCGGGCTTGAGGATCAAACGATGCTCGAGGCAGGGCAGGGCCATGCACTTGACGTCGTCGGGCAGGACGGTAGCGCGGCCCTGAAGTACGGCGTGGACGCGGCTGGATAGAAGCAGTGCCTGTGTTGCGCGCGGGCCCGCCCCGACTTTGATGGCGCTGTGATTCCTGGTGAGGCGTGTGATAGCGACGACGTATCGGACCAGTTCGGGGCGGACCTCGATGGCCTCGAGTGAGTCGCGCAATTCGGCGAGGCGCTCGGCGGTGAGAATGGGGCGGATCACGCCGCTTTCGAGGAGGGCTTCGGGCGCCTCTTTCGTGAGTGTGCGCGTGGCCAGCTTCATTTCTTCGTCTTCACTCGGATATCCGATCCCGATCTTGATGAGGAATCGGTCTTTCTGTGCCTCAGGCAGTGGGAAGACCCCTTCGGATTCGATGGGGTTCTGCGTTGCGAACACGGTGAAGTTCGGCGACAGCGGATACGTCTGCCGGTCGATGGTGACCTGGTGCTCCTGCATGGCCTGCAACAAGGCCGACTGGGTCTTTGCGGGCGCCCGGTTTATTTCGTCGGCGAGAAGGAACGTCGTGAAGATCGGTCCCTTGATCAACGTGAAATCGCTGGTTTTGGGGTTGAACGCATTTGTTCCGATAATGTCCGTCGGCGACAGGTCTGGCGTGAACTGGATGCGATGAAACGTGCATCCCAGTAGGTGGGCCAGCGTGCGCACGAGGAGGGTCTTGGCCAGACCTGGAACGCCTTCCACGAGAGCGTGGCGTCCCGTGAAAATGGCGATGAGAGCGTGATCGACGACCTCGCTCTGTCCGATGATCACTTTTGCGACTTCACGGCGCGCTTGGGCCAGCACATGCTGGATCTGGCTAATGGCTTCGTTCAACGGGAAACCTTTCCACGATACGTGGAGGAACATATCCCACTTGGAATGGAAATGCAAGCGCCGGCCGCTTGCCACAATTCGCGTGTGGAAGCGACGTCCTCGTCGCTTTGATCGAGCCTAAGCGACGAGGACTTGGTTTGTATCGAGCCTAAGCGACGAGGACGTCGCTTCCACACGTCGCTTCTACATTGTTTGCATTGTTTCGGAACTTGGTCCTATCATGTGCGGCGCGTACCCAATCGTTGTGGATGTTCCCAGTCTTGGACGCATCAGCAAGCGGTTTCGCGCCGCACATCGCGCGGCAGCGGGACGGCGATAGATGAGGTATTTCGTGGACCCCTTGAAAGGGCTCGCGCCAGATACTTCGGTCTTGGAGGGATCACCTTCGCTCTCACAGGAACGCCTGTGGGCTCTGTGCCTGTTTCTTCCCATGCTGAAGTCACACAATGCGGCCGTCGCCCTGCGGATTGAAGGCCCCCTCCGGCTCGAAGCCCTCGATCGAAGTCTGAGTGAGCTTCCGCGGCGTCATCCCATCCTGCTCGCAAGGTTTGAGGAGCGGCAGGGACGGCTCGTGCCGCGATCCTGTTCCACGGCCCCCCTCGCTCTGTACACGACGGATCTGATTTTTTTGCCGGAACGTGAGCGCGCTGATGAGGCCTCGCGTCTTATCGATGAGGCCGCGCGTCACGCGTTCGACTTGGCGGAAGAACCGCTCTACCGATTCGTGTTGCTGAAAGAGGGTCCCGAGAAACACCGGCTCGTGATCGTGATGCATCGCATGATCGGAGATGATAAGTCGTGTGAGGTCCTCCTCGACGAACTCCTCGCGCTGTACGAGGGTTTCGGCGCCGCCGGTCCGCCGTCTCTTCCCGTGCCCACGCTTCAGTACTCGGACTTCGCGCGGTGGCAGCGCGAGGCCTTCTCGACGGAGAAGATGAAAAAGCATCTGCACTACTGGGGACGGCGTTGCGCGGGCGGTCTGCCCGTCTTGGATGTGGCGTCGGATTTCCAGCGGCCCGCGGCCAAGACCTACGCCGGGTCGCGTCATCCCGTCCGTATTTCGGAGAAGCTTACACAGGGTCTGCGGGCGCTGGGTGACGCGGAGAACACTTCGCTGTCGATGGTGCTGCTGACCGCGTTTTTCGTGCTGCTGCATCGATACACGGGACAGGAGGATCTGGCTGTCGGCGTGTCCGTCTCGGGCCGTGACTGGCGTGGCGCGGAGAAGGTGGTGGGACCGTGCTCGAACCAGCTTCCGTTGCGCATGGATCTCAGCGGCGATCCGTCATTTCGCCAACTGTTGTCCGGGGTGCGAGATGCGTTCCACTCCGCCCGCGAACATGGAAGCATCCCTCTTGAGAAACTGATCGAGGACCTGCACCCCGATCGCGATATGAGCCGTCCTTCGCTGGTCCAGGCCATGTTCCAGTTCGAGGAGGGACGGGCGCGTTCATTCGAGGCCGCGGGGGCCAAGTTCACACGACTGGAAATCGAACCGCACATTTGCGCGGCGGACCTGGCGTTGCGGTTCCAACAGCACGGCGACTGCGTCACCGGCGGATTCGACTACAGCACGGACCTGTTTCGGAGGGAAACGGTTGAGCGGATGGAAGGGCACTTACTGGCGCTGTTCGATAGCGTTGCTGAACAGCCGGATGCTCCGATCTCGACCGTCTCGCTCCTGCCGCCGTCGGAGCGCGCGCTGTTGGAGCAGTGGAGCCGCATTGCCTCGGAGCCGCCGTGCGACCGGTGCATTCACGAACTGTTCGAGGCCGAGGCCGAACGCCGGCCGGGCGCCGTCGCCGTAACGTTCGAAGGTAAGGCGCTCACCTATCGCGAACTTAACGTGAGGTCCAATCAACTCGCACACTACCTTCGCAGACTGGGCGTCGGTCCCGAGACGCTCGTGGCGTTGTGCATGGAGCGATCCCTCGAGATGGTGATCGCGATCCTTGGAGTGCTGAAGGCCGGTGGGGCATATGTGCCGCTGGACCTGATCCATCCGCGTGAACGACTCAAGGCCATTCTGGATGACGCGCGGTGCCCGGTACTCTTGACGCACTCTTCGCTGCGAGATCGCTTACCTGAGGCTTCACACGCGAAGATCGTCCGAGTGGACGAAGCATTCGATGAGATCGCGAAAGAGAGAGCGGAGAACCCGTCAACGGGCGTCAGGCCGGAGAATATCGCTTACGTTATTTACACTTCCGGCTCGACGGGCAAGCCGAAGGGGACACTTATCCCGCACTCGAACGTTCTGCGCCTGATGAAGGCCACGGAGGACTGGTTCCGTTTCGGCGAAAACGACGTCTGGTGTCTTTTCCACTCGTACGCGTTTGATTTTTCGGTTTGGGAGATCTGGGGGCCGCTGTGCTACGGGGGACGGCTCGTCATTGTGCCGTATCTTGTCAGCCGATCTCCGTCCGCGTTCCACGATCTGTTGCACGACGAACGGGTCACAGTGCTGAATCAGACTCCGTCGGCGTTTCGTCAGCTCATGTACTACGAATCGTCGCTCGATGCCGCCCGCAGGAAGCCGCTCGCGCTGCGATACGTCATCTTCGGCGGGGAAGCGCTTGACTTGGCGAGCCTCGTTCCCTGGTTCGAGCGCCACGGCGACGCGCGGCCCAAGCTAGTGAACATGTACGGCATCACGGAGACCACGGTGCACGTGACGTACCGGCCTTTGACCATGGCGGACGCGCGGGCCGGGACCGGGAGCCGTATCGGCATTCCGATTCCGCACCTCCAACTCTACGTGCTGGACCAACACCTCAAACCCGCGCCGATCGGCGTTCCCGGTGAGCTCTTCGTAGGTGGGACAGGTCTTGCGCGGGGTTACCTTAACCGTCCTGAGATGACGGCGCAGAAATTCATCCCGCATCCCTTTTCCGGACGTTCGGGCGATCGCTTGTACCGGACGGGCGACTTGGTGCGCTACACGACTGACGGCGATCTCGAGTATCTGGGACGGATCGATCACCAGGTGAAGCTGCGTGGGTTTCGCATCGAGCTCGGCGAGATCGAATCGGTCCTGGCGCAGCATGCTGGCGTCCGTGAAGCGGTCGTGCTCCTCTGTGAAACCGGTTCCAATGACAAACGGCTGGTGGCCTATATCATCTACCGGAAAGACGTCGCCGACGCCGATCTCCGCGGCTACATCCGCGAGCGGTTGCCGGAATACATGGTTCCAGCGGCGTTTGTGCGGCTCGGCGCGTTTCCTCTCACGGCGAACGGCAAACTTGATCGACGCGCGTTGCCGAAACCCGAATGGACGCGGCAGGACGCGGGAAATGCCTATGTCGCGCCCCGGACCGAGATCGAATCGGCGCTGGCCGCCATTTGGCGGGATGTACTCGGCATGAAACAGGTCGGCGTGCAGGACAGTTTCTTCGATCTCGGCGGACACAGCCTCCTCGCTACGCAAGTGATCTCCCGCATACGTGACGTGTTCAAAGTCGAGTTGTCCCTGCGCGTCTTCTTCGAGTCGCCGACCGTCGAGGCGCTTGCGAAGTCCATAGAAAGCGAGACCGGCAGCGTTGCCTCGGGTGCTCCGGCCATAGCGCCGGTCCCTCGGGAGGGGCCGCTTCCCTGTTCTTTCGCCGAAGAGCTTCTTTGGTTCTTGGAGGAGCTTTCCGGGGGCTTTGGGGCGTACAACGTTCCGGTGTTATTACGTCTTCGCGGGACGTTGGACGGTTCTTTGCTGCGGACTTCGTTGCTGGGGGTGATAGGTCGTCATGAGTCGTTGCGCACGCGTTTCAATTCGTCGGGAGGCGTGCCGGTTCAGGTGATCGATGCGGAGGGACGGTTGGCGTGGACGGAGGAAGACCTGACGGGTCTTCACGCGGAGGCGTTGCGGCGTGCGGAAGGTGAGGCCTGCCGTCCGTTTGATCTTGTCGCAGGCCCGCTGGTTCGCGCGACGCTATACCGTTTGTCTTCGGACGAGCACCTTCTATGCATCGTGATCCACCACATCGTTTTCGATGGTTGGTCGGTGGGAATATTGCTTCGGGAGTTGGCGGCGTGCTACGAGGGGCAGCCGCTTCCTTCGCTGCCGATCCAGTACGCGGACTATGCGGTGTGGCAACGATCGTGGTTCCGGGGAGAGGCGCTGGAGCGGAGCCTCGCGTATTGGAAAGAGCGATTGCAGGGTCCGCTTCCAGTTCTCGAATTGGCGACGGATCATGCGCGTCCTGCGGCGCAGACCTTCCGGGGCGGCCAGGTGTGCCGGCGCATGAGCCGCGATCTGACTGATCGCTTGCGCACATTCAGCCAGCAGGAGTCGGTGACGCTTTTTGTGACGCTGCTTTCGGGCTGGGCCACGTTGCTGCACCGCTACACGGGCCAGGAGGACATAATCACGGGTTCGGCGATTGCGGGACGGACCCGCGCGGAACTCGAGGGGCTGATCGGCTTTTTCGTGAACACGCTGGCGTTGCGACTGGACCTCTCCGGAGATCCCGGCTTCCGCACGTTGCTTCGCCGCATGCAACAGTTGGCGCTCGAGGTCTACGAGCACCAAGAGACGCCGTTCGAGACGTTGGTGACGGCGCTCCAACCCGAGCGCGACCTAAGCCGTTCGCCGCTGTTCCAGGTGTTGTTCGTGTTTCACAACACGCCGGCGCCCACGATTCAGTTCTCGGGCGTCGAAGGTTGTGTCGAGGAGATCCACAACGGGGGCGCGAAGTTCGACCTGACGTTTGCGATCACTGACTGTCCTGAGGGGTTGTGGCTTGCGCTCGAGTACAACGCGGACCTGTTCGAGGCATCGACGGTCGAGCGGATGCTCGATCATTTCCGAACCTTGCTGGATGGCGTTGTCGCCAATCCCGATGCGCGTCTCGCAGAGTTGCCGTTACTCACGTCGCAGGAACGCCATCAACTACTGTTTGAATGGAACGATACCCGGCTCGAATTCCCGCGGAACGTCTGTCTTCATCAGCTCTTTGAGGAACAGACGGAACGAACGCCGAACGCCGTGGCTCTGGTGTTCGGAGACGAGCGTTTGACCTACCGCGAACTGAACAACCTTGCGAATCTGACGGCCCGCCGCATTCTCGAACTGGGAACGGGACCGGAAACGCTCGTAGGGATTTACTTGGAGCGGTCCGTGGAGATGGTGGTGGGCTTGCTTGCCACGCTCAAAGCGGGCGGCGCTTATGTCGCGCTGGATCCGGCATACCCGGCTGAACGATTGCGCATGATGCTGGAAGACGCTCAGATCACAATACTGCTGACGCAAAGGAAGCTTGCCGGGACTCTCCCCGCGACCAACGCGCGAATCGTGTGTCTTGATGAGGGGCGGGAAGTGGGACAAGACGTGACTTTTGGGAACCCGGCCTGCGGCGTGACGGCGGAGAACCTGGCCTACGTCATCTATACCTCCGGATCGACAGGGAGACCAAAGGGCGTCGCCATCACTCATCATAATGCCTGCGCATTTGTGCATTGGGCGCGCAGCGTCTTTGACGATAACGATCTCCGGGGCGTTCTGGCATCCACGTCAATCTGTTTCGACTTATCCGTGTTTGAATTGTTCGTCCCGCTGAGTTGGGGAGGGACCGCGATCCTTGCGGAGAATGTCTTGGCGCTGCCGTCGTTGCCCGCGCGGGAAGAGATCACCCTGATCAACACAGTGCCTTCGGCTATGGCCGAGTTGGTGCGGCAAGGTTTCCTTCCGTCTTCAGTCCGCACGGTGAACCTGGCCGGAGAGCCGCTGCGGCCGGACTTGGTGAACGCAGTCTATGATCTGGGCGCTGAGCGCGTGTTCGATCTTTACGGGCCAACCGAAACTACAACGTATTCGACGTTCGTGCTGCGCGAGAAGGGCGGCCCCATGACCGTGGGCCGGCCCATTGCGAACACGCGCATCTATATCCTGGACAAATGCCTCCGGCCGTCACCCGTTGGCGTTCCAGGGGAGCTGTATATTGGCGGCCATGGGCTGGCGCGCGGGTACTTACGGCGTCCGGAACTGACAAGTGAGAAGTTCATCCCCGATCCGTTCAGTGTGCAACCGGGTGAGCGACTGTATCGCACGGGCGACCTGGCGCGTTATCGGCCCGATGGAAACATCGAATTGATTGGCCGCCTCGATTATCAAGTAAAGGTCCGCGGATTCCGCGTGGAGTTGGGCGAGATCGAGATGGTGTTAAGCCGGCACGAGTGCGTCGGAGAGGCGGTAGTGCTGGCGCGCGAGGACGCGCCGGGCGACAAGCGGCTCGTGGCGTACATCGTCCCGCGGCGCGGGGGAGTTGTTGACGCGCAATCCCTGCGAACTTTCACGCGAGAGCAGTTGCCGCACTACATGGTTCCGTCGGCGTTCGTGGCGTTGGAGGCGTTCCCCCTGACTCCCAACGGAAAGGTGAACCGCCGCGCGCTTCCCGCGCCGGAGGGAGACGCGTTCGCGGCGGCGACCGGGGTTAGAGTCGAGCCGCGGACGGACACCGAGCGGGTCGTGGCGGATATCTGGCGCGAGGTCCTCAAGATCGACCAGATCGGCATTCACGACAACTTCTTCGACCTCGGCGGCCACTCCCTGCTCGCCACACAGGTCGTATCCCGCCTGCGTAGCGCGCTGCAAATCGAGGTGCCCCTGCGGAAACTTTTCGAGGCGCCGACAATCGCCGCGCTTGCCGTGACCGTCGAAGAAGCCCTGCTTGAAGAAGTGGAAACGCTCACCGAAAATGAAGCGGTGCAGCGATTGAAGGAAGATCGCGGTCCGTGAGCATTGACAAACAAAAGGAACTCGAGGAGCGCCGGGCCCGGTTGTCGCCGGAGAAGCAGGCGCTCTTGGAGCAGCGTCTTCGTCGAACTAGCGCAACCGTGTCCGGCGCTGAAATGCCGAAGCGTTCCGAATCCGGACCCGTCGCGCTCTCCTACGCGCAAGGGAGTCTCTGGTTCTTGGAGGAGTTCTCCGGCGGCTTTGGGGCGTACAACGTTCCGGTGTTGTTGCGTCTTCGCGGGGCGTTGGACGGTTCTTTGCTGCGGACTTCGTTGCTGGGGGTAATAAGTCGTCACGAGTCGCTGCGTACGCGTTTCAATTCGTCGGGAGGCGTGCCGGTTCAGGTGATTGATGCGGAGGGACGGTTGGCGTGGGCGGAGGATGACCTGACGGGTCTTCACGCGGAGGCGTTGCGGCGTGCGGAAGAGGAGGCCTGCCGCCCGTTTGATCTTGTCGCGGGCCCTCTGGTCCGGGCGACGCTGTACCGTCTGTCTTCGGACGAGCACCTTTTGTGCATTGTGATCCACCACATAGTTTTCGATGGTTGGTCGGTGGGGATATTGCTTCGGGAGTTGGCGGCGTGCTACGAGGGGCAGCCGCTTTCTTCGCTGCCGATCCAGTACGCGGACTATGCGGTGTGGCAGAGGTCGTTGTTTCAAGGAGAGGCGCTGGCGCGGAGCCTCGCGTATTGGAAAGAGCGATTGCAGGGTCCGCTTCCAGTGCTCGAATTGGCGACGGATCATGCGCGTCCCGCGGCGCAGACCTTCCGGGGCGGCCAGGTGTGCCGGCGCATGGGCCGCGATTTGACGGATCTCTTGCGCACATTCAGCCAGCGCGAGTCGGTGACGCTTTTCGTGACGCTGCTTTCGGGTTGGGCCGCGTTGCTGCACCGCTACACGGGCCAGGAGGACATAATCACGGGTTCGGCGATTGCGGGACGGACCCGCGCGGAACTCGAGGGGCTGATCGGCTTTTTCGTGAACACGCTGGCGTTGCGACTGGACCTCTCCGGAGATCCCGGCTTCCGCACGTTGCTTCGCCGCATGCAGCAGTTGGCGCTCGAGGTCTATGAGCACCAGGAGACGCCGTTCGAGACGCTGGTGGCGGCGGTCCAACCGGAGCGCGGCTTAAGCCGTTCGCCGTTGTTCCAGGTGATGTTCGTGTTTCACAACACGCCGGCGCCCATGATTCAGTTTTCGGGCGTCGAAGGTTGTGTCGAGGAGATCCACAACGGTGGCGCGAAGTTCGATCTGACGTTTGCGATCACGGACAGTCCTGAGGGGTTTTGGCTTGCGCTCGAGTACAACGCTGATCTGTTCGAGGCATCGACTGTCGAGCGGATGCTCGATCACTACGAGACTTTCTTGGCGGGAGCGACAGCGCAGCCCGAAGAGAGGATTAGTGCATTGCCGCTGTTAACGGCGACGGAGCGCAAGCTCATACTCGATGACTGGAATGCGACGACTCGCCCGTATCCGCGGACGTCGACGCTGGGGGTGTTGTTTGCGGAGCAAGCGTCCCTGACGCCGGACAACGTCGCGGTCGAGTTTGAGGGAACGCGCGTGACGTATCGCGAGTTGAATGGACGGGCGAACCGGCTGGCGCATTATCTTCAGGGATTGGGTGTGGGGTCTGAGGTGATGGTGGGTTTGTGCGCCGAGCGGAGCCTCGAGATGGTTGTGGCGACGTTGGGGATCATCAAGGCGGGGGGCGCTTACGTTCCGTTGGACCCGGAGTATCCGTCGCCGCGGCTGTCGTACATGATCGAGGACACGCGTGCGCCGGTGGTGCTGGTGCAGCGGAAGCTTCTGGACCGTCTCCCGCCAAGCGATGCGCGGTACGTGTGTCTTGACGACGAATCGGAGTACTCGCGTTTCCCGGACGCGGAACCAGAGAGCGGCGCGATGGCGGAGAGCCTTGCATATGTGATGTATACGTCAGGATCGACCGGCCAGCCCAAAGGGGTCTGCATTCCGCACCGGGCGGTTGCGCGCCTGGTGCTGAACACGGACTACTTACAGTTGGGGCCGAACGATCGCGTCGCACAGGCGGCAAATACGGCCTTCGACGCGGCCACCTTCGAGATCTGGGGGCCGTTGCTCACGGGGGGATGCATCGTCGTGATGCCGCGGAGCGTTTCCCTCGATGCGCGCGAGATGGCTGCGTTTTTTCGCGCCGAGCGCATAACGGCGATCTTTCTCACCACGGCGCTGTTCAACCAGGTGGCCCAGCAGGCGCCGGACGCTTTCGCGACGCTCCGGTGCGTGCTGTTTGGCGGGGAACAAGTTGACCCGCGGTGGGTGCGCGCGATCTTGCAGGGCGGGTCTCCGGAGCGCTTGCTGCACGTGTACGGTCCCACGGAGACGACGACGTTCGCCACGTGGCACAGGGTCGAAGAGGTCCATGAGGAGGCCAAGACCGTTCCTATCGGACGGCCGATCTCGAATACGACGCTGTACGTGCTGGACCGCGCGTTGCAGCCCGTGCCGGCAGGCGTGCCGGGCGAGCTCTACATCGGCGGAGACGGTCTCGCGCGCGGATACTTACACAGCCCTGAGATGACCGCCGCGCGGTTTGTGCCGGCGCCGTTTGCGGAGGCGGGTGGGGCGCGGCTCTACAAGACGGGCGACCGCGTGCGATACCTGGCGGGCGGCTCTATCGAATTCATGGGCCGCATCGACTTCCAAGTGAAGATGCGCGGGTTCCGGATTGAGTTGGGCGAGATCGAGACGATCCTGAGCCGTCACGAGTCCGTCGCCGAAGCGCTGGTGTTGATGCGAGAAGACGCACCGGGGGACAAGCGGCTGGTGGCGTACGTCGTGCCGCGGGCCGGCGCGCGGATCGACGCGGCGTCGCTGCGCGCGTTTGTGCGGGGGCAGTTGCCGGACTACATGACGCCGTCGGCGTTCGTGGCCTTGGATGCATTTCCTCTGACGCCGAACGGAAAAGTGGACCGCCGCGCGCTTCCCGCGCCGGAGCGGGAGGCGTTTGCGGCGACGGCCGGCGCGATGGTCGAACCACGCACGGACGTCGAGCGGGCCGTTGCAGACATCTGGCGCGAGGCACTCAAGATTGATCGGCTCTGTATCCACGACAACTTCTTCGATCTCGGCGGCCACTCTTTGCTCGCGACCCAGGTCATATCCAAGACGAACGACGCGTTCAGCGTGGCAGTCCCGTTGCGAGCGCTGTTTGAAACGCAGACCGTGTGCGGTCTGGCCGAGCGCATCAGCGCACTCCTCGCCGCGAAGCGCGGCGTGGCAGACGATGTAGCGGCCCGCTCAGGCGATCCCTGTATTGTCGTGCTCCAGTCCGAGGGAACGAAGACGCCTTTCTTCTGCGCCACGGGCGCCGGCGCCGTCGCGGGCTACTACGGAACGATTGCATCCTGCTTCGCTGGAGATCGCCCCTTTTGCGGGATCCAAGACCCTCGGTTGGATGAAGAATACGAGTCATTTCCTGCGATCGAGGATCTCGCACGGAGGTTCATCGAGGCCATCCGCACGGTTCAAGCCAAGGGGCCTTACTTGCTCGGAGGATGGTCCTTCGGCGGCATCGTCGCCGTCGAGATGGCGCAGCAGCTTAGGCAACAGGGCGAGGAGGTCGCGTTCTTGGGCCTCATCGACACCGGGGCGCCGCGTCGCAATGCCGACGCTTCCCGGGTTCCCGTCGGGAGGGTCTGGAATCTGGCGAAGAATCTGTTGCGACGTGGCCGGACCCTGGTGACGATGCGCAGGACGATGGCCGGGTACGCGTACGACGGCGCCCGCCTTGCTATAGCTGCATTGTGCGGGCGGAGAGATCCCGCCATCTCGCATTTGAGGCCAATGGATTATTTGCATTGGGCGAGGCACGACCTCAGCACCCAGCACGATCTCACGCTGGCGGGGCTTGCAGAAACGGGTGCGCAGCGTTCGAGGCTTATGCTCATCCACGAGCCTTTCGTCTGGCACGTCTTTAAGACGACGCGCGCTCGCGGCCAGGCAATGGCGGACTATGTCGCAACTCCGTACGCCGGACGCATCACATTGTTGCGGGCCGAGTCGGGTATCCTGGAGATGTATGACTACGACACGACGTTGGGTTGGGGCCGCATTGCGAATCAAGGCGTGGACGTGCGCATCATCCCCGGCAATCACACAGTAATGCTGCGTAAGCCGTACGTCGAAACGCTTGCCCGCCAATTGCGGCAATGCCTGGACGCAGTCAGCCCTCAGCGGCCAGAGCCGGCAACTGAAAGCTGACGGCTGAAAGCAGTTCTTTCATTGAGAACCGTAGGGATTGCTCTGTGTCTGTGAATAAGGGTTGCCGCCGGACGGAGGCGAAGGTTCGAAGGGAACGGCGTTGAGATCGGGGAGGCCGGGGAGTATGGGGCGGTTGCCGGGGTGGCGGGTCTCATTCGCGCTCGTGACGAATACGGCGGCCCGATCCTTGAACACGCAAACCTTTTCGCAGATGCCGCATCCGATGCAGAGGTCCGGATCGATGTGCGGCTGCTTGATGGTGATGGAATCCCCGTTGCGCGCCGTCACCTCGCGCGGCAGGAAGTAGATCGCCTTCTTGGGCGTCGGGCAGTGTTCCTCGCAGACCATGCACTCGCGATCGTATGCATAGGGGAGGCATCGCCCCATGTCAAACGCCGCGAGGCCGATCTTGACCTTTTTCTTCTCCTCGATGGGCAGGGGTTGAATGGCCTGAGTGGGACAGACCTGTCCGCAGAGATTGCAGTTGTATTCGCAATACCCGATACGCGACACCAGCATGGGTGTCCATATGCCTTCGAGACCCGCTTCGAACAGCGTGGGCTGCAGGCCGTTCGTGGGACACGCTTTCATGCACACGCCGCATTGCAGGCAGCGCTGAAGGAACGCGCGTTCGCCGCGGGCGCCGGGCGGGCGGATCAGGACCGGGTTGAAGCTGTGTCCCTGGGCCTGCGGCGACAGACGGAACGCAATCAGGCCGGTTACCCCGCCGACGCCGGCCGATAACATGGCGCGCTTCGATAAGTCCAGCTTCGCGGATGACGGCGCCGGCAGTGGCGAGCGAAACTTGAAGTCAATCGCGCCGCGGTTGCACGCGGCGACACAGTTGTAGCAGGCGAAGCATTCCGCGGGACGCCAGTCGCCCGGCTTGTCCGGGTTCGCCGCGGCCGGGCATCGAATGGCGCACAGCCCGCATTCGTTGCACCCCGGCGCGTTGACGAGGCGCATTACGGGCCGCGGCGAGCACAGGCCGAGCAACCCTCCAAGCGGGCACACATAGCGGCACCAGAATCGGCTCTTGTGGAAATTGAGAAGCACGATGGCCGCGAACAGGAGAAGAATGAGTGCGCCGCCGTCGAAGCCCTGTCCCTTTCGCTTGAACACGCTGTCGCGCATGAAGCGGTATACGGGTTCCGTTACGGATTTCAGATGCAAGGGGCCGAGATGCGGGTCCGATTCATACACAGCCGTCGCGGCATCATCCACGGCATACTGTACGCCGGGGTAAAGCGTCGTGGCCGTCGCGCGAAACAGCAACGAGATCGGATCAAGGACGCCGATCCAGTGCGCGCCGAGCGCCGCCATGAGCAGCAGCGCGATCAGGAGGTAGTACTTCCCGTGCTGCCATCGCGTCCAGTTGTCGCGCGCGGGCGGCGTTTTTCGGACGTACTTGCGCAGCCATGTCGTGGCGTTGTGGACCGCGCCGAGAGGACAGGCCCACCCGCAGAACACGCGGCCCAAGAGGATCGTCGCCGTCACGGTCAGCAGGGCAAGCCAAGGGAACGTGGGCAGCGAATGCGCGGCAAGCCACGTCCCGATAGCGACAAGCGGATCGAGATCGAAGAAGAGCTTCAGTCCTGAACTTGGCGGGACGCCTTCCACAAGGCGCGTCGCGTAGAAGAGGACGACGAAAAGCAAGAGACACGTCGTCTGAACCGCGCGGCGCGTCCATACCACCACGTTCGCCTTCCGCTTCGGACTCACGCCACCTCGATCTCACGAAGCGCCAGCTTGCGATAGTCCATCTGGCCCAGTTCCGCCTTCTGCCCCGCGGCCACGTACTTGATATCTTCCGGCTTGCACCCCAGAAGCTCGGAACCCAGGGCATCTAGCGCAACAATATCCGTTCCGGCGGCGATGGTGTCCAACCGCTTCACGTCGGCGAGATTCCCGCCCGTGGGACCGTTTCCGGTGAGTATACGTACCGCGTCGAGCACGGTAAGGCGCGGCTTCATGAAGCGGGTGATGTCGCACAGACACGTTGGAAGGTCCTGATGCCACTGGCCGCGCTCGCCGCTGATGACACCCATGTAGTTCTTCATGCAGGCCGTGACCGCCGAGATCACGTGATGCTTCACTACGGCCACGTTGATGACGAGGTCGGACTCGACGATCTCCGGATATACCAGCCACTTGTCGAGACGCTGTCCGCCGATGGCCATTTCCTTGAACCGGTTGTCGTCGAGGTAGACGATCTGGCCTTCGACTTCCTTCACGGCCGCCTCGATGCCGCTGGCGGGATACGCTTTCCGGGCCTCGTTGCACGTCTTGTCCCCCACCTTGACGGTCTTGGCGCCGGCTTGCAGGCACAGCCGCACGAGTGTAGCGACCACGTCGGGGTTCGTATTGGAGGCGAATTCCGGCGCGCGATCCCATGCCATGTTGGGCTTGATCCAAACGACGTCGCCCTGCTTCACGAAGCGGTTCATCCCGCCAAGCGTGGCAATCGCCTGTTCCGTCAACTTGACAGCGAGCGCCTTAATCTCTTCGGGTGTAGTTCCCGGCGCCCCCTTCTTCCATCGAGCAATGCACATCTGCAACGTCCCGGCGGCGGCCTCCTGTGCGGAAGCAACGCCGAGCGGAGCGGCCAACGTGAGGGGCCCCGTCGCCAGCGCGGTCCCTGCCATTGCGGTACGTTTCAGAAATTCCCCGCGGGTATGTCCAGCCATGCGCCATCAGCCTCCGAAATAGTTGTTCAACAAACGCTCAATGGCGCGATGCCACCTTCGCGTATTCAACGTTATTATAGCCGCGCGATTCTGGATATTCCAAGACCGGTGGAGAGTGTGTATTACGTCCTCGCTACTATGGCCTTTGCTGAGTCCTTCCGCGCGTCGCTACGCGAGGTCTCCGACTCCCCGAATTCCGCGCTCGAAGTTGAAGGTTGAGACGGCCTGTGCTGCGGCCCCGTCCTTTTCCTGGCAACCCTGCATGACCGCGACAGGGTCGTCAGCCTGCGAGACGTCATGCACAAACGAGCGCAGCCCAAGCTTGCGGAGCAGATCGAGCCTGTCGCGAAGCGAGAATGTCTCCTGAGGTATGACGTACGTCACTCCGTCCTGCATTCTCACCGTGAAATGACTGCCGGGGTCCGGCAATCGCACCGCACCAGAGGGGAGAAACCGGCGCGGCACGCGGGATTGAAACACGGGAATGCGGCCGTAGACTTGAACCGCCAACGCGCTCTTGGGTACACGCGCCGCCAGGCGCCGGAGGTTTTCGAGGTCGCCTTCGACCGAGTACGTCACCACGGTGGCGCCCATCTCGCGTAATTGTGCGTGGCACTGCGAGTTCAAACAACCGATGCCCATGCCGGTAAGGACTTGCAGGCGGCGCCCGGTGGCGTGCAGCAAATTGAAGTGGGCGAGGTTCGATGCCTCGAAGCGGTTGACGCCCATGTCAATCGCGCGCCGCAAGAGGCCGGCTGTCTCGGCCCGTTTCTCCGGCGGGAACATGAAGGGCGGCAAGGCGAAGATGATCGAGGGACCGATGTCCTTTCGCGCTCGGAGTTGGCGAAACGCTTCCGTTTCCACTTGCGACAACGGCAGGACAAACGACGTCTCCGCGAGTTTCTCCTCGAGTGCCACAACAAGGGCGGCCGCCGCTTCAACGGTTGAGACCCGGATGATGCATCTCGCCGCCTCCGGGGAGTTACCCTCCGGCACTGCTCCTTCGCGCATCGCTTGTAGGACACGCGCGTATTGACGATCGAGCGTCTCCGTAACTCCGAGCAACGCCTGCTTCCGAAGGGCCGCAAGATCCTCCTCGGCGAGAGGAATACCCTCGACGTCGAAGTCCCGCGCAGCCACCGCAAGCCTCACTTCAAATCCGTCTGACTCCTCGCTGAGCGTCCGCGCTGCTTCAGCTCCGGAAACGGAACCTTTCCAGGTCAAGGGCCAATCGAGACGGGCAGTCTCCGGCCCGATGCAGGTTTCGATGCGTACGGTGCGCGCGTCCACGGGAAATAAATGCGCGGGAACGGGGGCCCTCGATGGTCTTGTCGCGGCGGCGTGCCGCTTTTCGCAGCGTCGCGCGGCCCCCTTGACCATCGCGTCAGTGTCGGCCACCTTGAGCACGCGCGCGCCCACCGGCACGTCGAACGGGGCCACCACCTCGACCCGTTGCCCCGGACGCGACCGCTTGACGATGCCGCCTTCGTCCCGCATCTCGCGGACCACGAACCCTCGCGGCGTTTCCTTTTCGGAAACCTGCACGCGCAGGCGATCCCCTGTCTTCACAACGTTCCGGCTCACTAAGGCGAAACGCCGCGGTCCCGCGGAAAGCGCGGCGCCCAAGTCGAGCGCCGCGTGCGAAACGTTCCCGCCCACGATGCGATCGGGCCGCGCCGACAGGTAGAAACCCGTCGAGGGCGCACGCCCGACGGCGACATCGAGCGCGCGGCGCGCCTCCGCAACGGCCTCGCGCGAGACCCGCGGGTATGCGTCGATCAAAATCCGGTACGCGCGCACAATCTGGGCAATCGTCTCCGCGGGCTTGAGCCGTCCTTCGATCTTGAAGGATCGAATCCCGGCCGCGATCAACTGATCGAGTATCGCCGCCGTGTTGAGGTCGTACGTCGAGAAGAACGGCCCTTCTCGATCCGAGTACTCGAACATCCGCCGGCACGGCTGCAGGCAACCGCCCCGGTTGGCGCTCTTGCCGTGGATGTAACTGCTGAAAAGACATTGTCCCGAGATCGAAAAACAGAGCGCGCCGTGGATGAACGTCTCGAGTGCAATGGTGCTCGACGCTCGGATCGCCCGGATCTCCTCCAACGTCAGTTCCCGGGCGAGTATGACGCGCTGAAATCCCATCCGCTGAAGCTGCAACGCCCCATCGAGGTTATGGATCGTCATCTGGGTCGAAGCGTGAAGCGGGATCTCCGGCGCAAGTTCGCGCGCCAGCCGGTACACCCCCAGGTCCTGGATGATCAGTGCGTCCGGCCCGATCCGACGCAACGCGTCCAGCACGCGCGCCACTTCCGGAAGCTCATGCTCCTTGATCAGCGTGTTCAACGTCACATAGACCTTGCGCCCGTGCTCGTGTGCGAAAGCGACGAGAGAAGACAGTTCTTCCAGCGTGAAGTTCGGAGCGCGCAACCGCGCGTTGAAATCCTTGAGGCCCGCGTACACCGCGTCCGCGCCGGCATCCAGTGCCGCAAAGAAAGTCTCCGCACGCCCCGCCGGGGCCAGAAGCTCCGGCTTTTCCTGCGGCGTGACGGGGCTTTCGACAGGCGCCTTTACCCATGGCCTCCGTCGTTCGGGAGAAGGTGAGGGATGTCTTTTCGATGGGGGCTTCATATAGCCTTCCTGCGCGCGAATGATTCTCTTTTCGAGATCATCATACACGCCGGAGGCCCGTGCCCGCCACGAGTTCGATCCCGTCAGAACTGGAAATAGATGAACGCCTGACTGCCGGAACTTCCGAACAGGGCGACGTACATCAACATTGCCACCGCAAGCCCAACACGCACCGGCGCGAGTTCGAATACCCGTCTCGCGCGCGATGCGCAGGCAAACTGATAGGCCCACACGGACAGGATGAGGCCCACCATCAACAGCGGAAACTTCGGATCGGCCAAGCCCGACGTGAAGATCCGTTTCACGATCAAACAGGCTTCGCCGAAACTCGTGGCGCGGAAGAAAATCCAGCAGAAGCAAACGAACGTGAACACCAGCGCCTGCTTCAGGCATCGCGGCACACGATCCCGGTAGAAGCTGGTCCGCTCCAGTTCCCGCGTCACGACCCGGCCGGCCGCATGGAGCGCGCCCCACGTGACAAATGTCCAATGCGCACCGTGCCACAGGCCAGAGATAACCATCGTGATTGACATGTTGACATACGTGCGCACCCGGCCTTTGCGGTTGCCGCCGAGCGGGATGTAGACGTAATCCTTGAACCACGTCGAAAGGCTGATGTGCCAGCGGTTCCAGAAGTCGCCCAAGCTCGTGGCCAGGTACGGGTCGTTGAAATTGAGCATGGTGCGGAATCCCATCAGCCGCGCCACGCCGCGCGCCATGTCCGTATACCCGCTGAAGTCGAAGTAGATCTGCCACGCGAACGCAAACGTGGCCAGCATCAGCGCCGGGGCCTGGTACTGGTCCGGCATGCCGTACACCTCATCGACATAGGTCGCCAGGTAGTCCGCCAGCGCAACCTTCTTGAACAGTCCAGTGACAAAGAGAGAGAGGCCGTCCGTGATATCCTGCCGCGTGATGCGCTCCCCTTGCCGCAATTGCGGAAGCATGTTTCGAGCGCGCTCGATGGGCCCGGAAAGCAACTGGGGAAAGAAAGAGACAAAGGCGGCGTAGCGGATGAAGTTCGGTTCTTTTTCCACGTCGCCTCGATAAAAATCGATGCTGTAGGTGAGGGACCGGAACACGAAGAACGAAATACCGACGGGAAGCAGCATATCTGGTTTCGGAACGGCGTACCCCGCGCCGAGCCACCCTAAGAGGGCGTTCAAGTTCTCCGCGACGAACCCGCTGTACTTGAAAAATCCCAACAGGCTCAGGTTGCTGATGACGCTGAGCAACAGCCACGGCTTCTTCCTTTTCGACCGCGCCATCGCGAGCACGACCGAGTAGTCGACAGTCGTGGAGAATGCGATAAGGATCAGATAGAGCGGGTTCCACCACGCGTAGAAGGTGTAAGAAACGATCACCAGCCAAAGAGGCCGTAAACGAGTGCCCGCCGTGGCTAAAAAGACCGGATAGACGGCCGCAAGAAAGATCAAGAACACCCAGCTATGGAATACCACGCCCGCGCCTCACAGTTTGTCAAACCCCGACAAACTGTACAGTGATCTTGGGATTCTACAACGTGAACTGCGAAGAAAGGCAATTGTAAAGTCCCTCTACCTGGAAAACAAACCTGAACGGTTACACGAACCTTGTTCGTCTCCTTGACGAGACACGAAAACCCGGATATGATCTAGTTGAGGCTTGGTGTCTCCCGCAAGGAAAGGAGTTTATGAAGAAGCTCGTCCCGGTCTGCGTTCTCGTCATCATCTTCCTGGCGCCCGCAGGTGTTGCGCAACTTACGCGTGAAGACGTCGCCGCGCTTCAGAGCGAGGGCAAAGCGCTCGGATGGACCTTCGTCGTGGGCGAGACGGTTGTTACACAGCAGCCTATCGATCAGCTTTGCGGGCTTGTCGTGCCCGACGGTTGGTGGGTGGGCGCGCGTTTCAACCCGTTCAACGCGAAAGCGGATTCACCGTCCGCCTTCGATTGGCGGGCGAACGACGGTTGTACGCCGATCAAGAATCAGGGCGCGTGCGGGTCGTGTTGGGCTTTCGGTACGGTCGGCGCATTGGAATGCAGCATCAAGATAAAGGACCACGAGACGGTTAGCCTCTCTGAGCAGTGGCTTGTGAGCTGCAACCAGGAGACAGAGGCGCCGCATCTACTGGGCGGAGAGTGGGGATGCCAAGGCGGGTGGTGGGCTCACGATTATCACGCGGGAATGAAGACCGATCCGTGCGGCGGCGCAGGTGCGGTGCTGAGCGCAAACTTCCCTTACAGAGCCTACAACCAGTCATGTCAGTGCCCCTATCAGCACGACTATGCCATGGATTCCTGGGCATACATAGGCGAAATGGAGGGCATTCCCGAGGTCAGCGCTATCAAGCAGGCCATCCTGACCTACGGCCCCGTGTCCGCGGCGGTCTACGTCAACAATGCCTTCAGCTCATACCTCAGCGGGGTATTCAATGCCAGCGAGAACCAGGAGGTCAACCACGCGGTGGTCCTCGTCGGTTGGGATGATAACCAAGGCGCGAACGGCGTTTGGATCCTGCGGAACTCCTGGGGCAGTACCTGGGGTGAAAGCGGGTACATGCGCATCGAGTACGGCTGCTCCAATGTCGGTTACAGCGCCTGCTATGTGGACTATGCCGGCAAGGGCGCGGGCATCGGCCCGGCGATCACGCGCGAGCCGGACGACGGCGCCGTTCCGCTTGGGTGGCAACACGTTTTCTCAGTGGACGCGCGCGGCATCGGGACGCTTCATTACCACTGGGAACACAACGGAAATGCGGTCGGGACGGACGCCCCTGTATTGGCCGTTGAAGACGTATCCTATGACGATGAGGGCACGTACACGTGCAGCGTCTCTGATGTGCGCGGGGTATCGGTGTCGCGGAGCGCCGCGCTCAGCATCAACGCATCCGAGAGCGTTCCCGCGTCGCGTTCCATCGGACTCCTGATCCTCATGACCGTCTGCGTGTTTCGGTTCCTGCGAATTGCGGGCGCGGATGGAAGGCCAGGACGCAAGTAACGGACTGCGCAACGCGCAATCATGCCCCACGCCCGCACGCAATGCTACTCCCGATTCCGGAATGCATCGCGATGGATGGTCGTCGAAGGCTTCCCATTCTCGGGGATAAGCACGGACACGATGTCGAAACGATAATACATCGAGGAGTCGTTCGCGCGCGCAATGTAGAGGCGGGCGGCTTTCCGCAAGTGCTGTCGCTTATCGAAACCGACGTTCTCTTCCGGCGCGATCTCTTTCTGGTCTCGGCGGGTCTTTACCTCGATGAAGGCGGTCGTATCGCCTTCGCGCGCGATCAGATCGACTTCGTATCGGTCGATGCGCGCGTTGCGCGCCAGTATCACGTATCCGGCGCGACGCAACGCCCGAAGGGCGAGTCTCTCCCCCAAGGGTCCCAGGGGCTCCGATTTCCGGCGCAGTAGATCCCGCAAGGCCTTCAGCATCGCGCAATCCCCGAACGGTCTTTGCTACGTAACGGCGACTTCCGCTGTCACGGGGAAGAGGCGGATGTCGCCGAAATTCTGGTGCTGATGCGCGCGGATACGGCCCATGCGGCAAAGCTCGAGAATGGCCAGGAAACAGCACACGATCTCGACGCGGCTCTTGCATTCTCGAAACAGCTCCATCCACGAAACGCTCTGTTGCCGGGCGAGTTGATCCTCGATGCAGGCAATCTTCTCATCGATGGAAGCGCCTTCCCCCAAGACGGTGTGAGGCAATCCCTCGACGACGTAGCGCAGGACGCCCCGAAACGCCTGGATAAGATCGTAGACGCTGACTTCGAAGAACTCCGCTTCCTCCCGGGCTTCCTCGATCTCGGGCTTTACGTTTCGCGCGAACACGTTCAGGCGGGCCTCTTCGAGCACCTGCAACCGGAGCATGATGTCGCGGTACCGGCGGTACTCGAGCAGTTTCTCGACGAGCTCGAGACGCGGGTCTTCTTCCTCGACATCCTCTTCCTCGGAATCAAGCTCGGCGGGCAGGATCATCTTCGACTTGATCTGGATCAGCGTGGCGGCCATGACGATAAACTCGCCCGCGACGTCCAGGTTCTCCTCGCGCATCATCTCCAGGAAGCGGATGTACTGGTCGGTTATCTTTGAGATCGGGATGTCGAAGATGTCGATCTCCTGCACTCTGATCAGGTAGAGCAGGACTTCAAACGGCCCTTCAAAAGCGTCCAGATGCAACCGGAGGACTTCGTCCGTGGCTTCATCGAGTATGAAGGGATCGTCACCGGAGGAGAAAGCATTCCCTCCGTTATCTCGTTTGGGTTCGGTGGTGTCTGCCATTAGAGTTCCGTTTCGCGGATTGACTTCGAGGGGATAGTAGCGCGCGGAGGCGCGGGGACGCAAGCTCTCGAATTGCCTCTTCGCCGGACGCTCAAGCGGACAAAAAAACAGAGCGAGCATGTCAAACGACATTCTCGCTCCGAAAATCAAGTATAGGCTTGATTACAGGTGTGATTACACGCCCGGCGGCAACAGAGTGCCCCAAAGTCCGTAAGCGGCTGGTTGCCCACTTGCGGCTCTTGCGGCGATGGCCTGACCCTGCACAAGGAAGCCTTGCACGGATCCACTACTGCCATAAACCCATGATATAACAATGGACCCGTTGGTTGCGCCATCGTTCCCACCTGCGGTTCCAGAGGGACGATCAGGTATTGCGTTAGCCTCAGCGGATTCCTGACCACCAGGTGTGGTCAATGGGTCGTTCGCATTCGGACGGAACGCCAAGGTAGCACTGGCCGGAATTATGAACGTGTTATCCGGTGCATCTGGCCCTATCGATACGCCCGACTGCGTGATGTAGCCAATACTGCACAGCCAAGGCGTGGACTCGTTATTGTGCAAGTATACCAACGCAGAAACACCCGCTACGGGCGGGAATTTCGCAGCCGGACCTGCATTGTCAACGAACCAGGGTACGCTCAGTGAACTGGCGAACGCCACACCCGCTACTGCCAATACTGTCAACGCGATAAGTTTCTTCATTTACTTACACCTCCTCTCCCAATTAAACACTGCTTCCACAAGGGCAACCGCCTCACCTGAGACGGCCTGCAGACTTCAAATTTCCGCAACGGGTTCTCGACCCGTTTGCTTGTCTTGACTAGTTTGTACCACAAACCAGTCTGAATGTCAAGCAAAAAATTTCCCGCATCGGCGGGGCGGCAAGTCAAGCCGCAGGCGCCGTGGCGATGTGTTAGAGGCGGGCTTCGCGTTCTTTGGCGATCGGTCGCGAAGGACCGCTACCCTACCGGGCCTCGCCATACCCAAGCCTTCTGAGTTGCTCTTGGAGATCGGGACTGACGCCGGTGCTCTGCCGTTGGACGCCGCCCCGGGCCCTGATGTTCTGATTCCGGTGCTCGTCCAGAAGCTTCTTGAAGGTGGCAACCACGTCGGGGCGCTGAGCCGCGAGGTCGGTCTTCTCGTGAGGATCGGTGGCCATGTCGTACAGTTCGGCCCGGTCCTTCTTCCGGTCTACGATGAGCTTGAGATGGCCCGTTTTCAAGGCCTCGACCTCCGTATTGACTGAGGGGTATGGAGCGTAAGTGTGTGAAAATACAGGAGATAAGGCGTTGTCCGGCTCGGGGGACAGCAAACTTCGTCCCTGCCAGCCGCGACTCGCCGGCAGGCCGAGAAGCCCGGCAACCGTCGGCAGAACGTCCACGATGCTCACCTCTCGGTCCACGACTTGCGGCGGAAGACCGGGACTGCGGAAAAAGAGCGGTACGCGAAGCTCCTCCTCGTACATTGTCAAACCATGGCCCATATAGCCGTGCTCCCAGAGGTGCTCGCCGTGGTCCGCCAGGACGATGATGATCGAGTTGGGCTTTTCCCTCGAGATGGCATCGATTAGCGTCGCGAGTTCATCGTCCAGAAATCGGACCTCCCCGTCATACAGCGTGCGGACCGCCTCCTTTGCCGCGGGGGAAAGGGGCGTGAAGGAGGGCTTGGCCTTGTTGCCCACCATGTAGTCGCAATGGTCGTACAAGTACTGTATGAACTTGTCATCGGCATTATTCACGATGGAAAGTTCCTCGTCGCTGATCGAGGGAGGCCACCCGAATAGCTCCCGGTACTTTTGCGGCGGCGTGTAAGGCGGGTGGGGGTCCATGAAATGGACGTAAAAGAAAAACGGCTCGCGCAAACCGGCCAGGCGCGCGATTGCCAGCGGGCTGACTGCATCCGCCGCCGGATCGCCTGGAAGGTACTCGTAGGAATCGAACCCCTCCGCGAACCCGAAATCCGCAACAAGGTTCCCGTTGGTCTGGATGACCGCCGTGGCATAACCTGCCCGCTTTAGGTACGTCGCCATGTTCTCGAATGATTTCGAAAGCACGTCGGACTTTGCATCTTTCGGCGCCTTGGGATTATTGCCGTAGATCACCTGATGCGTGTCGACGTAGAGCGACGTGAGAATCGAGGCCATCGCGGGCCGGGTCCACGTGCACGGCGTGTTCGCATGAGTGAACTGCACGCAGTCCCTGGCGAAACGCGACAGGTGCGGCATCAGCGGAACCCCGTTCCGCTTTGCGAATACCCGGTCGGCGCGCAGGGTGTCCACCACGATCAGCACGACGTTTTGCGCATTGCGCGGGGTCATCGGCGGCGGTTGCCCCACAGTTTGTCGTGGCCACAGTTTGTCGAACGGAGACAAACTGTTGACAAACTGTGGAGACTCCCCGGGCGCTGCCATGAGCATCCATACCCCCGCGCTCAAGAGCGCAAACGCCGCGAGCGCGATCACCGCGAGAATCCAATGCTTTCGCCTGTTCAATGGAACGGCTCCATTTTGTCTCACCCTCAAGCAGCGTTGTAGCGCTAGAAGAGAAGGTTTTTCGCGACGCGGCCCCATAGCCGCGGCGTATACAGAACGTTGACTGCCATGGCGCATTCAAACGTGCAATGGCACTTGGTGTTGACGATGTAGTCCAGAATTTCACGGGCGTGCGGCGTCGCCAACATGGCGCGAATGTCATATTCGTAATCGCGGATGTTGCCGAACGAGGCGTCGTTGAGGCGCCCTTTCTTCTCGCGAAGCATGACGCGCAACATCTCGCACGGTTCGACGTTGCCCTCGTCGTCCATGACCACCATGCGCCGCCCTGCCAGGCACGGCGTCAAGTAGGCGCCGGTCTCGACGGCCTGTTCGAGCATTTGGGTCGAAGTCCGGTTGATTGCGCGGAACAGCCTTCCACTGAAGGAGTGCGGCGCGCCGGCGGCGCTCATTTTGCGCGCTACAAGTTGTTGCGCCTCCGTGTACGTCCCGCGTTTGACATCGTGCGCCGCGGGATCCTGCGTCTCGCCTCGGACGTACAGCACCCCAAAATCGCTGAACGCCATCTTGTCGAACGCGTACTCGACGATCTCCCGGGCGTGCTCCTGGTTGAACTTCGACAAGACCATGGACACGCCGACGCTGAGGTTGGGGAGTTGCCGGCACAATGCATCAAGGCGCCGGTTCACCTCCATCACGCATTCAAACAGCCCCGATCGTCCGCGGATTTCATCGTGCAGGGGGCCAATGCCGTCGAGGCTCTGCGTGATCCGCAGCCACGCATCGGGGCAGCGCCGGCAAATGGATGCCACCATCCGTTCGACCGATTCGGGTATTGAAGAATTGGTTGCGCACGTGAAAAAGCGAGCGCCCGAGTGCTCGTAGAACAGCGGCGGGATCGCATCGAAATCCGCACGCAGGAACGGTTCACCGCCTGAAAGATTGACGTGATGAAGTCCGGGGAAATTGCGCGCAAAGGTTTCGATTTCGTCCAGGCGCAGCACGCGGCGGTTTTTCGCATTGGCGATCGCCTCAGCGTTGAAACACATCTTGCACCGGCAGTTGCAGTATGGCGTCACGAAGAAAATCAGGTAGCCGGGCGTGCGTCGATCGAAATAACCGCGCAAAGCCGTCACGTAGCGCGACGCCATCACCGGCCCCTTCCTGCTGCGCGCTTCAGCAATCCCCAGCCCGCCGAGAAGCCCAGTACGATGGAGTGCAGCCAACACAGGGCCAGGCAGCCCGCCGCAAACGCCGCGCCGCCTTCTTTCCACGCCAGTGCGGCAAACGGCCCATGCACTGCCGCGTACACCGCCAGCAACGCCAGCCCGAGGATCGTGAACGGGAGCCACAGCACGCCGAGGAGCAGCGCGTTAAAGGCGCCGAACCCGGCCAGGTGCGCGAGCGCTATACGAGGGCTGCCCTCGCCGGCCTTGTCCATTTTGCGCCGGGAGCTATTCATGCCCATCCACAACGCGCACCGCCGCGCAAAGGCCCGCAACTCCTTCTTCAGCGTCTGCGGATAATGGTGTTTGGCCGCAATGCCCGGGACAAGGTAGATCTTGAACCCCTGTTCCACGATGCGGTAGCCCAAATCGGCATCCTCCAGGTCGGCCCCCCGAAACCGCGTGTCAAATCCGCCCACCTGTTCAAACACGTTGCGCCGCACCAGCCCCGGACGCGGCGCCCACGTGTTGTAAGCTACGCGCGTCAACCCATTCTCAACAAAAGGCCGGTCAATGATGTAGTACTCCCAAAGCGCCTTGTAGCGCGGCACAAAACCCGGATTGGCCGGGCGGCCTGCATACGATCCAACCAGGGCATCGGCATCCGACGAACCCACCACGGTGTCGGCAGTCGCCAGCGTCTCCGGGTAGAACACCATGTCCGCATCCGCAAAAACAAGCCACTCCGCGTTGGTGAGGGTTGCGCCCAGGTTGCGGCACGCGGCCGGACCCCGATTGGCCTCCTGGCGCACGTACCGCACCGGATATCCTTTGACGACATCGGCGGTTTGGTCCGTCGAGGCGTCATCCACAACGATGGTTTCAAAATCGGCATAGGTCTGGAGCGCGAGCGACTCCAGCAGTTTGGCAAGCGTGCCTGCGGAATTGAATGTGGGGATGATTATTGCGTACTTGGCGGCCATCTGCGCGATCCTGTCTTATTCTTCGTGCTTTGCTGAGGCCAGGTCGTCGAGCTCGTCCGCGATGCTCTGCGTCACTGGAAACCGGAAACCGGTCTTGGGATCCAGGTCAAGATCCATGACTTTCATCGTAACCGGATGCTGATCGCGCTTCCACTGGTTGTAGACGAACCTGCGGCCGAAGTCCGCCGTCCAGGTTCGCAGTTGTTCCGCATCATGGTCCTTGTAGCGATGACAGAGGACGCGCCAGCAGTCCGCAAGCGACATCCGCCGCTTCGCGAACAGATACATCAAGTCGTCCAGTATGATATACGGCATGAGGTCAGCCTCATCCCGCTGATCGGGCGCCAATTCCGCTGTGGGAGGTATCGCCAAAATGCTATCGAGCGACCGGATGCCGTCCCGTTTCGCCAGGTACTCAAGGAGCCGGCTGATCACCGTCTTCGGCACGTTTGCAATGGGCGAGTAGCCGCCCTGGTTGTCGCCGCCCGTCGTGGTGTAGCCGACGGCCGCCTCGCTGAGATTGGACGTGACGAGCAACAGTCCACCGACGCTGTTGGCCCAGTTCAGCATCATGTTGCCGCGGACACGCGCCTGCAAGTTCTGTCGAGCCAGCGGCGTCACGTTCTCGATACCACCCGCCAATTCCGCGGCCTTCGCCAGCGACACTTCGACTTCCTCGGCGATGGACACCACCTGAAAAGACACGCCCAACTCTTCGGCAAGGGCGCGGGCCGCTTTTTCCGTGGCGGTGCTGCTGAATGCCTTGTTCGGGAGGTAAACGGTGCGGATGCGTTCCGCATACATTTCCGCTTCGCGTCCGTCCTTGAGGGACTTCGCGGCGCGCACGGCCATCAACAGGCACAGCGCGCTGTCCCGTCCGCCGGACAACGCCACGAGGAAACGCTTGAAAGCGCCCACTTTCTCGAAATAGTCACGCAGACCCAGCACGAGCGCGTCGAACAACTCATCCAGATACCGCTCCGACGAAGATCCGGACACGCCCGCTTCCGCGTCGAAGAAGCTGCCGGGCATCCGCGCGACATAGTCCGCGAACTTCGCCGGGACATAAGCGCCATCCGTGACATCTATAATCTGGGTTGCGCCGATCTCGTGCTTGTCGGCAGCGCCTTGCCGCCACGTCGAGTTCTCGGCCCGCACACGATCGATATCGTCAAGATCGACGATTCCCTCGGCCAGGGTCCACGCGGATTTCGACAGCGTCGGCCCTTCCGCGACAATACCCTCCGGCGTCACGATGAATCCGCCGCCGTCGAACACGAGCCGGCTGTTATCGCAGCCCAAGAGATTGGCGTACGCGTAGACACACGCGAGATGTTCAGCGGCGCCGCGCACTAGACGGCGCCGCTGATCGTTTTTCAAAGGCGTGAACGGCGAAGCGCTGCCGTTGCAGATGATCTCCGCCCCGGCAACGGCCCGGGCGTGCGCCGGGGATCGGGCCGTCCACAAGTCCTCGCAGATCTCTCCGCTGACCATGCCGTACGGCAGTCGGAAGACGAGATCTCCCGCGGGGACCCCGTTGATCTCCGTGACACCCTCGATCCAAGGCGCCCAGTTGCGGCCCTCGTAAAAGATGCTGTACGTCGGGAGGTGCTTCTTCAAGATGAGTCCGCGGATGCGGCGCTCGTGCACCAACGCCATCGCGTTGTACGTCAATGCGTCCTTGCGCACGGGCAGCCCCACGAACACCGTAATGCCCGCGCAACCTTCGGCAAGCTCGACAAGCGCGTCCCAACTCCGCCGCGCGATCTCCGGCCACCAGATCCGGTCCTCGAGACTGTACCCGGATATCGCCAACTCCGGCGTCGCCAGCAGATGGACGGCATGAGCCCGAGCCTGCTCGATCACCTCCGCAAGGCGGCGGCGATTCTCGGCGAAGTCACCGACTTTCACCGAAACCGCGCTGACTCCGATCCGAACCAGTCTCATGGATGCTCTCCGGACAACGCCCTACAACCTTCATAATACTCGATATCGGACGTTTCGCGCCACCGCCGAAAGCGCTACCGCACGACGGGGTCCTCGATCATGACCTCCTTCAGTCGCCCCATGGCGTCGCTCAACAAGACGCGGTACACTTCCGGGTTCCGCAGTCGTTTGAATTCCTCCGGCAAGGCATCAATCCCGTCCAGGGCGCGGCGGCGGATATCGTGGATGGACGCGGCCGGCCTTGTTCTACGACCGTCCTCGAAGACGGTCTGCATGAGATCGACCCCGTGCGACACCCCCTGCAAACGCACCGCGAGGTGCGGGTGGGTCCGGGGCCGCCCCGTAACCGCGCCCGCCGAGGGCAACGCTGCTTTCTCCTCATCGAGGTACATCACGTCTCCGACTGGATGCCCGTCCGCGTCGAAATATCGCACGGGGCGCTTGCCGCCGGGATCGGTGGCCTTCTCGATGTTGGACGAGATCTTGATACGCGGGATCCACTTCCCGTTCTCCCGCACGGCCACGAGCTTATAGACCCCGTTCAACGACGGACAGTCACGCGAGGTGATCAGGTGGGTGCCCACGCCCCAGGCATTGATCTTCGCGCCTTGTCGTTTGAGATCCGCGATCAGGTCCTCCTCGAGATCGTTCGATGCGACAATCAGCGGGTCATCAAGCCCCGCTTCGACCATCATTCTGTAAGCTACCTTGCTCAGTTTCGCGAGATCCCCCGAATCAAGCCGGATCGCGGGACGGACATTTTTCCCCTCCGCACGGAGTTCCTTGAAAACGGTGATCGCATTCGGAACGCCGCTGCCGATCGTGTCGTAGGTATCGACAAGCAGTACGCACCGATCGGGATAGTTCCGCGCGAACGCCCGGAACGCCTCGAGCTCGCTCGGAAAGCTCATCACCCAACTGTGCGCGTGCGTTCCCGACACGGGAATGCCATAGACCTTGCCCGCGAGCACGTTCGAGCTGGACGTGCAGCCCCCGATGTACGCGGCCCGCGACCCGCTCAGCCCGCCGTCGGGCCCGTGCGCGCGGCGCAGCCCGAACTCCATCACCGGCTCCCCGTTCGCGGCGAGACACACGCGCGCGGCCTTTGTGGCGATAAGCGTTTGATAGTTGAGCATGTTCAAGACGGCCGTCTCGAGGAGTTGGACCTCGAAGATCGTGCCCGAGATCTGCACGATGGGCTCATTCGGAAAAACCAGCGTGCCCTCAGGAACCGCCTTCACCGTGCAACGCGGCTTGAAGTCCGCCAGGAAGTCCAAAAACGAACCGTCAAACGTCCCCAAGGAACGCAGGTACTCGATGTCGTCCTCGTAGAACCGCAGATGCTCCAGATAGTCGAGAAAGGGGTCCAGCCCGGCGGCCACCGCGAATCCCGCGTGAGGCGGAAGGGATCGGAAGTAATAATCAAAGGCGACTTCCTGCCCGGCGCGGTTCTCCTTGAGGTAACCCGCCATCATCGTCAGCTCATAGAAATCCGTGAGCAACGCAAGACCCTCTCGCCTGAACCACGCTGTCCTATCGTCCGTCATTCGAGGTCTTTCGACCAGTGCACTTCCACCCCGGCCGCCTTCATCTCTTCCACTGCCTGCGCGGCGCTTCCCGGCGGAAAGTTCACGCCGCGGCAAGCATTCTCCACAAGGACCACCTTGAAACCGTTTCTGAGACCATCGAGCGCCGTCTGCTCCACGCAGTACTCGGTGGCAAGGCCGCACACGAAAAGCCGCCGCACGCCACGCTTGCGCAATTCCTCCGCCAGCGCCGTGCCGCTGAACCCGCTGTACGCCTCCTTATCAGGATCCGTTCCCTTGTCGACGATGATCGCGTCGGAGGGGACCTCCAGATCGCCGTGGAACTCGGCCCCCGGCGAATGGGCTATGCAGTGCGCGGGCCAACTGCCGTCCGCGAAGTCCGGCGGGTCAGCGAAAGAACAGTGATCTTCCGGATGCCAATCCCGCGTGAACGCCGCGTGCTGGAACAGCGGCATCAACTGGTTGATGACGGGCGCAACGCGGTCGCCCTCATCCACCGCCAAGGCGCCACCGGGACAGAAATCGTTCTGCACGTCCACGACGACAAGCGCATCAGTGGGTTGGATTCTCATCGGACCCGCTCCTTGTTCAATTCGGGACGCATCCCACAACAACCGCGCCCGCTGTTGATTCTAACGCGGGTGAGGCACGCGCGCAATAACCACGTGATGCAACGTGCGTATCGTGGAAGCGACGTCCTCGTCGCTTTACCACATCCGTCCGATCAGTCCGATCCGTCGGATCAGTCCACACACGCGCTCATGCAGGCGTATCACGGACACCGCAGCCGGCCGCCCATTGTTCCCACGCCTTATTGAGCCTCTCCGCGGTTGCGGCGTCGTCTTTCACGCGGTTGTGCAACTCAGTGCGGTCCGCCTCGAGATCGTAGAGTTCCCACTCGCCTCGCAACGTCGCCACAAGTTTCCACTTTCCTTCCCTCACGGCGCGATTCCCCTCGTGCTCCCAGTAAAGCCGGGCGTGCGGCTCGCGGCTCCTTCCATCGAACACCGGGGCAAGACTCTTGCCCACCAGGGGCGTGATCGCGTTCCCCGCGAACGTACTCGGGTACTCCGCGCCGGCGGCGTCCAGGCACGTTGCCGTGATATCCGTGATGTGGGCCACTTCATGCCTCAGGGTCCCATGCTGACGGATTCGCTCCGGCCATTTTGCGATGAACGGCGTCGCGATGCCGCCCTCATGCACCCAGTGCTTGAACCACCGGAACGGCGTGTTGCTCGCGTTCGCCCAGTTCCGCTCGTACGCGACGAACGAGCCGCGTTCCCCGGGCGCCGTTCCCGGCTTGTTCAAATCTCGATGGCCGACTTTCTCGTGACACCCGCCGTTGTCCGACAGGAACAGGACGAGCGTGTTGTCCTCGACGCCGGCTTTTCGCAGCGTCTCGAGAACGCGCCCGATCCCCTGGTCCATTCGGTCGATCATCGCGGTGTACACCGCCATCTTCAGGTCCCACTCCTCCTTGTTCGATACGGAGTCCCATGCGGGGACCTTGTCGTCGCGCGGAGACAGCGCCCATTTGCGGTCGATGATGCCGAGCTCGACCAACCGTTCATACCGCTGCTCGCGCAGCCGGTCCCATCCGATCAGATACTTCCCGCGGTACTTCGCAATGTCCTCCGGCCACGCATGCAAGGGCCAGTGCGGCGCCGTGTAGGCCAGATACAGGAAGAACGGCGCGGCGGCCTCCTTATGCTCCTCGATGTACTTCACCGCGTAATCCGTGAACGCGTCCGTCATGTAGAACCGGTCGCCCTGCGGGACGAACGGTTCGTCGTCGCACGCCATGACGCGCGGCGGCTTCTCCTCCGGCAGAAGTTCGAAGTAGCTGCTCCCACCGCTTATCAGGCCGAAGTAGCGATCGAACCCGCGTTTCCTCGGCCAGTGGTCCGGCGCTTCGCCCACGTGCCACTTCCCGGCCATGTACGTCCGATACCCCACGGATCTCAGGACCTCGGCAATCGTGACGCAGTTGTTATTCAGGTATCCCTGATACGGTCCTGCCGGACGCGGCTTATCCGCTCGGCTCACCATGTCGCCCATACCCGCCTGATGTGGATACAAACCCGTGAGCAGCGAAGCCCGCGACGGACAACACCGGGCCGCGTTGTATGCCTGGGTGAAACGGATTCCATCCCGCGCAAGCCCATCGAGGTTCGGCGTCGCGATCTCCGACCCGTAACAACCGATGTCGGAAAACCCCATATCGTCCGCCATGATCACAACGATATTCGGACGCTGATTCGCCCCGTGCGGCGCATTATCCGCCGCCCGGCTTTTCGCGCCCAATGTCATGCCCGCAAGCGCGCCGGCCGCCGTTCCAATGAACTGCCGCCGGTTAATCGTGTGCTGTCGGACACTCATCGAAATCTCTCCCTGAATTCAGCAGGATCAGTCATGCACCGCGCCGATGAACTCCGCGATAGGAACCACGGCCACGTTGTCCGCCAGTGGATAACGCCTCTCGCCAGGATAGACGACGTGCAGTTCGTCCAATTTCAAGTCGGCTAGGGCGATGCGCATGGAAGGTGTAAGCACGGGCGCGTCCGCCCGTTTGCATTCAACGCCGACGCGCCGGCCGTCTTTGAAGAGCACTAGGTCTATCTCGGCGCCGTTGTGTGTGGCCCAGTAGTATGCATCATCCGGTCGGAACGCCTTGATAACTTCTTCGACGGCGTAACCTTCCCAGGAAGCTCCGGCCTTCGGATGATGTTCCAGATCACGCCGGTTACCGATGCCGAGCAGCGTGTGCAACAGGCCGCTATCGCGCACATAGACTTTCGGAGCCTTAACCTGGCGTTTGCTGAGATTCTCAAACCATGGAGGCAACTGCCGCACCATAAATACGCCGGTCATCAGGTCGAGGTAGCGCCGGACGGTGGACTCGTTGACGGCCAGGGCGCGGGCCAGTTCAGCGGCGTTCCACGTCTGGCCATGATAATGAGCGATCATGCTCCAGAAGCGCCGCAGAGCCACGGCGGGAATGCTTATGCCAAGCTGCGGCAGGTCGCGCTCAAGAAAGGCCTGAAGAAACTGCCGCCGCCAAACGACCGAGTTCTTTTCCGTGCGCGCCGTGAAAGACAACGGAAAACCGCCGCGCAACCAGTGCCGGGTCTGTGCCGCAGCGCCAAGGTCGGACAGACGGAACCCTTCGAGCGGGATGGTTTCCAGGCGGCCGGCAAGGGTCTCGGAAGACTGCTTCAGCAGATTCGGCGAGGCGCTGCCGAGAATGAGAAACCGTGCCGGAAGGGGTTTACGGTCAGCCAGCACCCGGAGAAGCGGAAAGAGATCGGGCCGTCGTTGGATCTCGTCAATCACCACCAGCCTCTTGAGCGAACGCAGTGCGGTGTCCGGTTCAGTGAGGCGGGCGAGGCTCGCAGGGTCCTCCAAGTCAAAGTAATTGAGAGACTCGGCGGGCACGAACTGCCGCGCTAGTGTTGTCTTCCCGCATTGGCGTGGTCCCAACAACGCCACGACTCGGCTGCGTCTTAGAGCAATTCGCACCAGTTCAACATCAGCTTGCCGGTTGATCATGCCAACATGATAACGCATGAATATCCCGCAGTCAAAGCCGTATTTTCATGGTCACTGTTCCAGAATCCTCAATCCACAATGAGCCCGGTCCGCTTCTCCAACTCCCGGCGTTTGAAATCTGGGAGAGATTTTGTCATCCTTGCCGGGAGGGATTGCGGGCGTCTACTTCTCGTTCGCAAGTTGTACTTGGGAACGTGATTGTTTGAAAAGTTGTACTCTAAGGGCCAGGAAGCACGGCAACGGAAACGGCGGGAGGATAGTTCACATGCTTTCGCATACCCGGCTTATATTCGTGGCGTCAGCGTGCATCATGCTGGTTTGGAGCGCTGTCGCGGTAGCTGACGATGACCCGCTCGCGGGGTTGGCGCAACTGAGGAAAGGATCCTCTGAACGCGCGTCGTCGAGCGACGCGAATTGGCGCGACGGAAATGGCGACGCGCGTCCGATTGCGCCCGGCGGGACGCTTGTCCTCGCCGATCTCAAGGGGCCGGGCTGCATCAATCACATCTGGAACACGATCGCCGCGAACGAGCGGGGTTACTCCCGGCTGCTCGTGTTGAGGATGTACTGGGACGGGGAGGAGCACGCTTCGATCGAGTGCCCGATCGGCGACTTCTTTGTAATCGGACACGGCGTGGACGTGCCTTTCCAGTCGTTGCCGGTGTGCGTCACGTCCGATGGCCGGGGCCGCAATTGTTACTGGCCGATGCCGTTCCGCAAGTCCGCGAAGATCACGGTCACGAACGAAGGGCGAAAACCGATAGGCGCTTTCTACTATTACGTGGATTGGCAGAAGCTGCCGAAGCTGGACAAGAAGACGGGATATCTCCACGCCATGTACCGGCAGGAGTTCCCGACGCTAATGGGCCGGAACTATCTCATCGCCGACATTGCGGGCCGGGGGCATTACGTCGGCACGGTCTTGAGCGTACGCCAACTCACGGCAAGCTGGTGGGGCGAGGGAGACGATTTCTTCTACATTGACGGCGAGGCGGAACCGCGCCTGCGGGGTACGGGAAGCGAGGACTACTTCTGCGACGGCTGGGGATTCCGGAAGATGTCGAACCCGTATTACGGCGTGCCGCTCATGGAGGGATATGACCCGTTCTGTTTGACCACGGTGTATCGCTGGCACATTACCGACCCGGTTCTGTTCGCTAAATCCCTGCGCGTCGAGATCGAGCACAAGGGCGTATCGTTCAACGCCGATGGTTCGGTGAAGTCCGGCTTCGAAGAGCGGGCGGACGATTTCTCCTCCGTGGCGTTCTGGTACCAGACGGAGCCGCACAAGCCCTATCCCGGCATGCCCAAGGGATACGCCCGCCTCTACTACGACTATGCGAGCATGATCGAGGCCGAAGCGCGGATCCCGAATGCAAAGGCGTCCATGGGGCCGCTGGCGCCGCAGGAAGGGTCCTGGAGCGGCGGGGCACAACTCTTCTGGACGCCCGCCGAGGCAAATCACAAGCTCGACATCCCGCTCGACGTTAGGGATGCGGGAAAGTACAGCCTTCTTCTCGCCCTGACGTACTCGTGGGACTACGGCATCTTCCAGATCGAACTCGACGGAAAGCCTCTCGGGAACCCGGTCGACTTTTACAGCGCAGCCATCGTTACCCAGGACAAGTCCTTTGGCCCGGTTGAACTGCAAGCGGGATCGCACTCGCTGACGTTGCGGAATGTAGGCAAGAACGCGGAATCCAAGGGTTACTTCTTCGGTTTGGACGGCATTTTGCTCGGAAAGTAACGGATAGAATAGACGCGCGAAGGAGGGTAAATTGCATGTTGTCGCAGATTGAAGTGAGCAGGGCGCGGGAACGCGCCGCCGCGATGCTCGATAACGCCGGAATCGTTGTCACTCGCGAGGAGCGCGAGAACATCGAGGTGGCGGATCTCGGGCTTGGCGAGATCGATCGGACGGGCCTCGAACTCGTTGTTTACGTCAACACGGACCGCTATTGCGCCAAGGAGATAATCCTCTTCCCGCGGCAGACGTGCCCGGAACACCGTCACCCGACGGTGGCGGGTGCGCCCGGAAAGATGGAAACATTCCGGTGTCGCTGGGGACGCGTCTTCCTGTACGTGCCCGGCGAGCCAGCGGCCAACGCCAAGGACCGCGTGCCCAAGGGGAGTGAGCCGCATTACACCGTGTTCCACGAGATCGTGCTGAACCCGGGCGACCAGTACACGATCCCGCCCGACACCCTCCATTGGTTCCAGGCCGACGGCGGCGCCATCGTTTCGGAGTTTTCGAGCACGAGCCGGGATGAGTGCGACGTATTTACCGATCCTCGGATCAAGCGGTTGCCGGAGGCGTAGGCTTGAGAACGAGGAGAGTGAGGAGACTGATCGCGGCGGTCGCGGCGCTGATCCTCGTGCTGGGAATTGCGGGCGCATACGCTCTCATGCACAAGCATGGGCCGGTTCCGTCGGGAGAACCGACGCCGCGTCCGCAAGGCCAGGGGTGGATCGACCTGCTCGATGCGGCACACGCGCCCGGCTGGAAAAACATGCTCGATGACAAGGACATCTTCGAGATCAAGGACGGGATGCTTCACATCTTCGGCAGGACGATATACCCGTTGCGATACGCGACGTATGCCGCGGAGCGCTTTAGCGATTTCGATTTGCACGTCGAGTTCAAATTGAAGCGCCACGTCAACAGCGGTGTGTTCGTGCGCGCGCAGCCGAACGATCCCGTCAACCGCGGGTTCGAGGTCCAGGTCATCGAGGATTGCGGCAAGCCGCCCGGCAAGAACAGTTGCGGGTCGATATACGACGTGGTCACGCCGATGTTCAACATGTCGCGTCCCGCCGGCGAATGGAACTCGTTCGATATCTCGATGAATGGGAACGAAGTCGTCGTCGTGATGAACGGCTGGATGGTCGTCCACACGGACCTCTCGAAGATGGCAACGCCGCTCGGGAAATACACAATCCCCTTTGCGCAGTTGCCCCGCGAAGGAAACCTCGCGGTCCAGGATCACGGCGGGGAAGTCTGGTATCGCAACATCCTGATCCGGCCCCTCGAAACGCAACGGCCGAACTGATCCTCCGTCTCGCCTTCTTGGAAAACCTCGCCGGTTCGGATACACTTTCGGCGAACAGGGAGGAAAGTCCATGTCAAGAAGTGCGGCGTTTGCGGTGGCGGCGCATCCGGATGATATTGAATTCATGATGGCGGGCACGTTGATCCTGCTGGGACAAGCGGGCTATGAGCTGCACGTGATGAACATCTGTAACGGGTCGTGCGGCACGGCCATCGAGGATCACGACAGCATCATCGCGCGGCGTACAGAAGAGGCGCGGGAGTCCGCGAAGAGTCTCGGTGCGGTCTTCCACGAGCCGCTGGTTGACGATCTCGATTTGTTCTACGAACGCCCAACCATCAACCGCATGGTGTCGATCGTCCGCGACGTGAAACCAACGATCGTGCTGTTGTCCTCGCCGCAGGACTACATGGAGGACCATATGAACGCGTGCCGCGTGGCCGTGACGGCCGTCTTCTGCCGCGGCATGCGCAACTATCCCGCCGATCCGCCGCGTCCGCCGATCCTCGATGACGCGACACTGTATCACGCGCTGCCGTGGGGATTGCGCGACAGCCTCCGGCGCAGGATCCACGCCGGCCAGTATGTCGACATCACGCCGGTGCTCGCCTTCAAGCGCGCCGCGCTCGCCCGGCACCGAAGCCAGAAGGAATGGCTCGACGCAAGCCAGGGACTCGACAGTTATCTGACGGCCATGGAGGAAATGTCGCGCGAAGTTGGGCGCATGTCCGGCCGTTTCACGTACGCCGAAGGCTGGCGCCGTCATCTGCACCTCGGGTTCTGCGGCGAACACGCCGATCCGCTCACGGACGCGTTGGGCGACGGGGTGCTCATCTCGACCGATTACGAGAAGGGTCTCCTGGGCGGCTGATCGCCGTGGCAGGAGTCCGGAAATGGAGATCTGACATGACGCCATCTGCTTTGGAGGCACATCGAATACTGCGCGACGGAAGCCTGTTCCAGTGGTACGTCATTCCACTGTTCGCGCTGGTCGCGTACGTGTACGCGGCGGAGATCGAACGGCGCAACTGGGACCTCGTGCTAGCCGGCCTAGCCTTCTGGGGGATGGATTGGTTCAACGAGATCTGGAACGGGCTGGTCCTGCACTTCACCCAGTACGCCCCCGTTTGGGGCGCGCCCGGAAAAACCGCCTTCCTGATCCTGATCGGGCTGAACATCGAGATCTGTTTCATGTTCGCCATAGCTGGCATCGTCTTCACGAAAATGCTCCCCGCCGGCAAGAATCTGAAAATTGTGGGTGTGCCGAACCGTATCTTCTTCGCGATCACCGGTTCGATCTTCTGCGTGTTCGTCGAGATGCTGTTGAACCAGGCCGCCGCGCTCACCTGGGACTACGCGTGGTGGAACCGAGGCGCGCCCTGGTTGATTTTCCTGGTCGGCTATCTGCCCTTCTTTCTGGTCGCTTTCCGGGTATTCGACATGAACTGTCTCCGGCGCAAGATCAAGATCGTGGGCGTCATCTATACCTTCGACATCATCTGCCTCGTCCTGTTCGCGGGCGTGTTGAAGTGGATCTGACCGATGTGTTGGCGGCGATTATGACGTATGACCAGAGAACGCGGTGATGAAAACGTGTATTGTGAGTTACGTCGTGCGGAGGTGGGGCATGTTCGGAACGTGGTTATTGAGCGTATTGGTGATAGCCGGCGCAATGGAGCCGAGTGGAGCGCAAACGATGTCGCAGGGTGCAGCGGAATTGGATTTGACTCATGCCGTGTTGGTGACGCCCGCGGATCTCAGCGGGCCGGAGCGGAAAGCGGTTGCGATGCTGCTGGATGAGGTGGAGCGGCGTTCGCGTGTGCGATGGGTCGAAGCGCATGACTGGCCTGCAAATGCCGAGGCCGTCGTGGCCGTGGGTCCCGCGCCGGCATTGAGATCGTTCGCCGGTCCGCACGCGGATGCGTTGGCCGCGCCGGCATCGCAGCCGGCCGAGGGATTCAGGCTGCGCGTGATCGAGGGCAGGGCCGCAATCGTTGCCGGCAACGACGCGCGCGGCGTGTTGTTTGGGATCGGGCGATTGCTGCGCGAAATGCGCATGACGCGCGACAGCGTGCGCGTGCCGAACGTGCTGGACATAGCAACGGCGCCGAAGTATCCGCTCCGTGGTCATCAACTCGGGTATCGTCCGAAGGTCAACACGTACGACGGATGGACGGCCGCGATGTTCGAACAGTATATCCGCGACTTGGCCGTGTTCGGCACGAACGCCATCGAGATGATCCCTCCGCGCAGCGACGATGCCCCTGACAGTCCGCATTTCGTCGTGCCGCAGATCGAGATGATGGCGAAGGTGTCGCAACTCGCGGACGATTACGGGATCGACGTCTGGATCTGGTATCCGGCGATGGGCGTAAACTACGCCAGGCCTGAGACCGTCGAGTTCGCCTTGAAGGAATGGGGCGAGGTGTTATCGAAGGTTCCGCGCGTGGACGCGGTATTTGTCCCGAGCGGCGATCCCGGGGGCCTCGAACCGAAGCCGCTCATGCGATTCCTCGAAAGCGCGACGGAGGTGTTGCATCGCTCGCATCCGAAGGCGCAGATGTGGGTTTCGACACAGAGCTTCAACCTCGAACGTCTGAACGAGTTTCTCGACATGGTGAGAACGCAACGGCCAGCATGGTTGTCCGGCATTGTGTTCGGTCCGCAAAACCGGACGACGTTGCCGGAACTCCGGCAAGCGGTGCCAGCGCAATATCTCATCCGGCACTATCCCGACATCACGCACAGCATCCGATGCCAGTTCCCAGTGCCGGATTGGGACCTCGCGTACGCTTTGACGGAGAATCGCGAGGTGATCAACCCGCGGCCGACGGATTTCGCGAGCATCATCCGGGCGTATTCGGAACCGACGATCGGATTTCTGACGTACTCGGAGGGCTGCAACGACGACGTCAACAAGATCCTGTGGAGTTGTCTCGGATGGGATCCCGGCATGCCGGTGATCGACGTCCTGCGGCAGTACGCGCGGTATTTCGTGTGTGACGAATATGAGGATGCCTTTGCTCAGGGGCTCCTGGCGCTCGAAGAGAACTGGCGCGGGCCGCTGTTGACCAACCGGGGCGTTTTCACGACGCTGTCGCGGTTTCAGGACATGGAACGCGGGGCGAGTCCGCGGGTGTTGCTGAGTTGGCGGTTTCAGCAGGGGCTGTATCGAGCGTATTACGACGCCTACACGGCGCGGCGTCTCGCGTACGAGACGGAACTCGAGCAACAGGCCATGGACGTGCTCCGTCAAGCGCCGCGGCTCGGTGCGGTTGCGGCGGCGGACGAGGCGGAGCGGATCTTGGATCGCGCCGTGCTGGCGCCGGTCGCGCAGGATCTCCGTGCGCGCGTGTTCGAACTCGCCGAAGCGTTGTACCAGAGCATCCGCATGCAATTGAGCGTGCCGCGGTACAAGGCGATTAGCGTCGACCGCGGCGCGAACCTCGATTTGATAGATGTCCCGCTCAATGATCGCGTCTGGCTGAATGCGCGCTTCGCTGAGTTGCGGCAGGCCGGCAACGAGGACGAGCGGCAGCGGCTCGTCGCGGAGATCGTCAACTGGACCGATCCCGGCCCGGGCGGTTTCTACGACAACCTCGGTTGCCTGACGCAACAGCCGCATCTCGTGCGCGAACCCGATTGCGCGTCCGACCCGGAGTTCCGGCAGGCGCCGCTGGCGGGGTTCGAGTACGAGGAGCGAGAGTGGAGAACGTCGTGGATGTGTTGTGCGGAGACGCGATACGATTCGCCGCTACGCATGCGCTACGATGGACTGGACCCGCGCGCCCAGTACAAGGTGCGCGTGGTCTACTCCGGCGACAACCTCGGCGCCACGATGCGCCTTGTCGCGAACGATCAGTTGGAGATCCACCCTTATATTGCAAAGGAACATCCTGTGCGGCCCGTCGAGTTCGACATACCGCGCGAAGCAACAAGCGGCGGGCGGCTCGAACTCGCGTGGACGCAGGGGCCAAACCAGCGCGGCAGCGGGCGCGGCTGCCAAGTGGCGGAAGTGTGGCTGATCAAAAAGACCGAGTAGCTCCGCGCAGTACCGTGTGCGACGGGACCGCGGGCAGGAACGGGGAGGTGTTTTCGATGCTTTCAGTGTTGCGCGTTGTGGTGATCGTGGCGTCTCTGATCGGGATTTTCTCAGTCTCGATGCGAGCATGGGCTGCGGAAGCGGCCAAGCCGGATCTCGGTATTGTGATCAATGAGGACGACAGCCATTTCTTCGGTTCGCGATCGGCGGACGAGATGTCGTTGGCGGGACTCAATGCGTTCGTGGATCAGTATGCTGGAACGAAAGTAACGCATCTGTTCCTGTGCCCGAACGCGATGAAGGCGAGTTTCCGCAGCAAGGTGTGGGATGCGATTTGGGATCTGAAGGGGCCGCAGAAACCGCCACAGGAGGAGTTCGCAAAGAAATGGTGTGAGAACGCGCGGTTTCTGGATGAGCGGGGACTTGATCCGTACGCTGTTTGGATCGCGCGGTGCCGCGAGAAGAAGATCTCGCCGTGGCTTTCGATGCGGATGAACGACGTGCATAACGTCGACGACGCCGACTGCTACATCCACAACTCGTTCTGGCGGGAGCATCCCGACTATTGGCGCGTGCCGGGGAGCACCGGGAGCTGGGTGGACCGCGCGTTCGACTACGGCATACCGGAGGTGCGCGAGCACCACATGGCGTTCGTTAAGGAACTGCTGGAACGCTATGACCCCGACGGCCTGGAACTGGATTGGATGCGTTTCGGGTATCACTTCAAGCCAGGTCGCGAAGCGGAAGGTTGCGAGATCCTCACGCAGTTCATGAAAGACGCGCGTGCACTGACGAAGGAGTGGTCGGCCAAGCGAGGGCATCCGATCAAGTTGGGCGCGCGCGTGCCCACGCATCCCGACGCAGCCAAGGGGCTCGGCATGGACGGCGTGCGCTGGGTCCGCGAAGGCCTGATCGACATGCTCGTGCCGACGCCGTTCTGGGCCACATCGGATTTCGACATCCCGATCGAGTTGTGGCGCGAACGCATTGGCGGCGCCGCCAAGAACATCACAGTTTGTCAAACCACGACAAACTGTGTGCTGGCCGCGGGACAGGAGATCTTGTCCCAGGCCTACCCCGGCGGAAAGCAGATCGAGAACGACATCACGTCCGTGCGCGGCTTCGCGGCGGCGCACCTGCATCGAGGCGCGGATCAGATCTACCTGTTCAACTATATGGACGCCGAGCCGATGCAGGGCGGCCCCGGAACGTATCGCACTCTGTTGGAGAAGGGCCTTGGATTGGATGAAGTGACCCGGATGCCGCGGCGTCACTTGGTGACGTACCGCGATACGGTGCCGCCCGGCGTGTCGAACAATGCCGCGCTGCCCGTGGACGGTTTCAAAGGAGGCGAGTTCCGCATCTACATCGGGCCAGCGCCGAAAACCGGTAACGTGACGTTCGTCGCGGGATTGGCGCAGAAGGACGGCGTCGACAAGGCCGAATTCGACGTCTCGATCAACGACGCGGTTTGCATACCCGGCGCGGATGCGGCTGCGCCGCCGAATTTGCCCGGCGTGGCTCGCGCGGTATGTTTTGAATGCCCCTTCGAGGCCGTCAAAGACGGTTACAACACGGTCCGGATCAAGCAGAAAGGCTCGAGCGCGGAGCAGCAGATCGTCTGGGCGGAAATCCGGATCCAATAGCACCAACAAGTAATGAAGTGTTTGCGATTGTTGCCCAATTCCCTCGGCCAGGAATCCACGGCCCAGCGGGGATCAGCGCCCATCATCATCAGAGTTGCCAATAAGGCCATATTGCACGTGTACTCGCGAGAAGTTTCCTTGGGTAGCGTCCTTCCAATTGCGGGCGGGTGCGAAAATGTGCGCTGAAGCGCCTAATTGTAACGATGACGATAGTCGATTGGCGTCTTAGTAGGATTCGCGGTCGGATTTCAACCGGTGCAGCAATCGGGAAAGAGAACAGATGACGAGAACTTACGGCAAACCTTCAGGGAAGAAGCTTTCGATGCTTGGGCGGTGGCGGCCGACAATCACGCCGCCTTTCGATAGTAGCTCTTGATGACGCCGCCAAGTTGCTGTTTGCAGTGGACGGCGCCTTCTAGCTGAGGCTTGAACTCCTTGTCTGCTTCTTCCATCTTTTCCGAACCATTCCCTCGAAGGACTCGGTAGATTTCCTGAGGACGAGCAGACAGACATTACGCCAAGTCCTGCGATTGAAGGGCGATGAACGTTTCCGGGAAACATATCTCTTGCCTGCGCTCGAAGCAGGACCTATCAAACGATGAGTAAAGGCCGAGCGTGACAGGAAATTGGCATCACGCCCCTCCTCAAAAACTCTCATCGGATGATAGACCTGCTATGCCTCAAAAAACGCACAATTGAACGAATGGCTACGACCGACCGTAGTCGCTTAATAAACTCGGCGATTGTCCAATTCCCGCTGAACCGGGACATGACTATTCATGTTCCCCTCTTGGAGCGGCTGCCATGACATGTTCCCCCTTTGGAAGGGGGAACTGACTCATCGGCCGCCGGAGCTTCAGCGCATCCGCATCTCCCCACGACCAAATCTTTGCCACGGGCTCGAACAAATCCCTTGCGTATCACAGCAAGCTATGGCAAACTAACCCCACAAGGCGAAACGGAGGCCGGCAATCCCGGCGAGGAACCCATTGCCCCGACAGCCACTTTCCGAAGTGCCGAAAGGCGCACCAAGGGATATCCCGATCAGGTTTACCAGCCTCCGGCTGGCTTGCCCGCCTGTGGAGGGTTTACCAGCCTCTGGCGGGCCCATCAGACGATGAGTAAAGGTCGGACGTGACAGAGGATTGGCATCACACCCCTCCTCAAAAGCTTTCATCGGATGATAGACCTGCTATGCCTCAGGAATGCACAATTGCGCGAGGCGGCTGTGGCCACAACGCACAAAAGGAACCGTTGATGAGCGAACTAAAAACGTGTTTCAAGAAAGTGGACTATGACCTGAGCGGGTTGCTCCACTACATCGAGATCGGAGACATCGGGCTACCTGACATCCAGCGGCCCTTTGTCTGGTCCAACGCCAAGGTGCGCGACCTGTTCGACTCTATGTACCGCGGGTTCCCGGTTGGCTACCTGCTCTTCTGGGAGAACCCGGCGGGCAACGGCACGAAGCACATCGGCGTGGGCCCCAAGCAGCACACGGTGGCCTCGCGGCTGATCGTGGACGGACAGCAGCGGTTGACCTCGCTGTTTGCGGTCTTCCGGGGCAAAAAGGTCTTAGACGAGGACTATCGTGAGCGCCAGATTGAGGTGGCCTTTCGGCCTCGCGATGGGAAGTTCGAGGTCGCGGATGCCGCGATCCGACGGGACCCGGAATGGATCGCGAACATTTCGGACATCTGGGCCTCCGGGAAATCGAGCTACCAGATGGTCAAGGGATTCCTGAAACAACTGGAGGCGAAGGGGCCGCTCAATCCGGAGGACGAGGACCTGATCAGTCATAACCTCGACCGGCTTTTCGACCTGCAAAAGTACCCGTTCACGGCGTTGGAGATCGCGCCCACCGTGGACGAGGAGCAGGTGGCGGATATTTTCGTGCGCATCAACAGCGAGGGTGTCCGACTGAAGCAGGCTGACTTCATCTTGACGCTGATGTCTGTGTTTTGGGATGACGGGCGGATGGCGCTCGAGACGTTTTGCCGCCAATCGAGGCAGGCCCCATCGCCCGGCGCGCCAGCTTCGCCGTTCAACCACTTCATCCAGCCCGACCCCGACCAGCTTCTGCGTGTGGCCGTGGCGCTGGGCTTTCAACGCGGCCGGCTAAAGAGCGTCTATCAGGTGCTGCGCGGGAAGGACTTGGAAACCGGTGAGTTTTCCCCCGAGCGGCGTGAGACACAGTTCAAAGTCTTACAGGACTCGCAGGCGGAGGTTCTGAACCTTACATACTGGCACCAGTTCCTATCGTCTCTCATTGGCGCTGGCTTCCGTAGCGCGGAAATGATCTCCTCCCAGAGTGCCTTGCTGTATGCGTATGCGTTCTACATGGTCGGACGAAAGCGATTCGCAGTGCCTGAACACCAGTTGCAGCGCTTGATCGGACGCTGGTTCTTTGCATCAAGCCTTACCGGGCGTTACACCGGATCGCCCGAGACCGTAATGGATGGCGATCTGAACCGGCTCAAGGAGGCGAAGGACGCGACGGGTTTGGCGGAGATTCTCGAAGAGATGATGGCCAACGAGTTGACCAACGACTTTTGGGCCGTGACCCTGCCCGCCAATCTGGATAGTTCCTCGGCGCGAAATCCAGAGTTGTTCGCGTACATTGCAGCGCAGAACCGGCTGGGCGCGCCCGTGCTCTTCTCGCACAAAAAGGTGCCGGACCTTCTCGATCCGGCCATCAAGACAAAGAAGAAGGCACTGGAACGGCATCATTTGTTTCCCCGTGCGTGGCTGGAAAGCCAGGGCGTTGAGGACCTGAAGCGCATCAACCAGTTGGCGAACTTCGCGCTGCTGGAGTGGCCGGACAACATCGACATCAGGGACACGCCACCGTCGGAGTATGTGCCGCAGGTTAGACCGCGTTTCTCGGACGAAGAGTGGAGTCGCATGCACGAGTTTCACGCCTTGCCGGGAAACTGGCATGAAATGCCCTACGAGACCTTCCTGCATGAGCGAAGGAAGCTGATGGCGGCGATCACGCGGCGTGGTTTTGAGTCCTTGAGACAAACATGAGGCCCAACGAATCCATCGTAGAATTAGAGGGCTTGCGCTGGGCAATTACGAATGACGGATTACAATTATGGGATGAGTCAATCGGAGGATGTCCGTCCATGACTTCGGCGTCCTGAAGGAATGGTTCGAGCACTGCCTATAAGAAGCGAGGAATGGCATAACGAAGCCTTGGTGCGCGACAGCTTGACAGCCGCGGCTCCGGCTTTGAGAAAACCATGACGCAGAGCGCAGCAACACCCAGCCGCCTACGCGGATTCTTTTCCAACCCTTGGGTTGGAGTCATTGGCAGCATCGCCAGTGTCATCGGGGTGCTCTTGGCCATTTACTTCTTCGTTGGGAGCAGACGAGAACGAGAGCTCACATACTTCGTCCATCCTGTAAAGTCGATCGTGGTCCGAGCCGGAGAGGTTTCCGAACTCTCTGTTAGTTCTCGCGGGAGTGAGATCAAGAGCGATGTCACAACCGCTCAGATCGCCTTGTGGAACGCCGGGAAGGAGCCGATTCGGGCGCAACACGTGCTGCGGCCTTTCATCATACAAACTGAGGGCAATACGCCGATCCTCGAAGCGAGAATCCGAAAGCAAAGCAGGGACGTTGTTGAACTTCAACTCGACCAGTCAAGAATAGACCAAGGGCAGGTCCGCGTCTCTTGGTCAATACTCGAAAGAGGGGATGGCGGTGTTGTTCAAATGATCCTCGCTGGCGGCACCGGCGTTGAACTGTCAGCGTCCGCCGTCATTGAGGGTCAACCCGAAGTGCGTTCAATCGCGTATACTCGACGGATTCTTCCGCCCATAGAACAGTACGCAAAGAATGCAAGGGAAGATAGAATCTGGGTTTCCCTTTCGCTTAGCATGGGCGTGGGGTTCGTCGCTATTGCGCTGGCCTCAATGTTCGCGTCTCTAAAGCAAGGCGCGCGGAGGGGCATTCCCAACCGGAGTAAGTGGCGTGAGGCGTGGGACGCGTCCAAGTTAAGTCTTGGCGCGGCGATGCTTTTTATCGGGATGGCCGTGTTGCGTATGTTTCTTGTCAGTAGAGATCCTGGGCCACCATTTGGGTTCTAGTCGAAGCTTGGCGTCGGGCGGCCTAACCATGTGCTGCAGCCGACGGGGGCCGCGTTTGGAGTCTTGTGTCCGGCGCGCCGATCAGCAGTGGGCTCCGGTGAAGGGTAACTGGCGACAGTCCACCGTTTATTTGACAGGGAGCGGGTGTCAAGATCATTCTTCGACTGGATGTAACGATTGAGTCACGGGTGCATTGACAACCGCGGCCTTCATCTACATGTCTTGTCGTTCCCCACAGTCCTTTTGGCCCATGGACCCATTTCCTTCATCTCCCTCCATCCCCATATTCTCCTTCCTTACACCGTTCCTTGATGGGACGGAATGGCCGTTCTCGTCGCACAATGGACGCGAATGGCGTGCAATCGGCCTTGGGGGAGCCCATCCCGTCTCTTTCAGCCATTTCTATCCTGTCAAATCCTGTCAAAACAAGAGTTGCCCTAACGATGAGCCAATACGCCAGCATCAGACCAAGACCCCAAGAGCCGCCGCCCTTCTTTGCGCGCTCTGAGTTCTTTGTGGTTAGAATCACATGCACTTCTCCTTCGGTCTGCGTTGGGTCTTTGTTTGGACCGCAAACGCTAAATATAAGAAAATACAACGGATCGTCAATCAAATCCCCCTTGTTTCCCATGCGGATTCAAGTGGCAAGTGCAACGGGTGTGTCTTCGCCCATTCAACCCAAAGCCGTAGACTTGACACTGGAGGTTGTAGACCCAAGACCCAAGCCTTTCCTCCTTTGCCCTTTTCCCCTTTTGTCCTTGCTCGTCCTTGCTCGTCCTTGTTAGTCCCTGCCCGTCCGTGCCCCTTGTCCCGTGCGCTTTCCCCCGCCAGCCGCCGATCGCCATCCGCAACCCCCGGTCCGCCACCCACTTACCTACAGCCTCCAGCCCAAAGCCTCCAACCTACCAGTGGAACGCCGTGGGCTAATATATAGAGGGTGTTGATCCGCGCGCGCCATCCGCCCCGCGCCTGGCCACCCACCGGAGGTCATCCATGAAGAAAAAGAAGAAGAACACACGCGACATCGAAAACGACTTCCTCTTTCCCGGCGAAAAGGACCTCCCCGGACCCGAGGAATCCATCGACAAGATCCGCGCCTACGCGACAGGCGACCCGTGGGCTCTAGTCCGCGACGCCGTACTGAACGATATAGACGACCCTCCCGACCCCCTCACCGATCTCGGCACACGCTGCTCCAGCGCCTGGGACGCCAACTGGATCGCCACCGTCAACGCCGCCGAGGCCCAACTCGGCCATCGCATCTGCGGCGCACGCACCCCAAACGGAACCCCCTGCACCCTTCAGTCCAACCACCCCAACGGACGCTGCCGCTTCCATGGCGGATTTGATCTCACCGGCGCGCCCAAAGGCAACCGCAACGCCCTGCTCCACGGCCTCTACTCACGCCGCCTCCAGATCTGCGGGACCCACTGTCCACTCTGGGAAACCTGTCCATGTTCCAACGACGACGTCCTCGCCCTGCCCCCCAAAGAGCGCCCCACGTGCCCCTACGAGCAGACCGAATACAACGCCTTCGTCACCGACGCCCAAGCCAAGTCCGACTGCACCCACGACCCCGATCCCCTCGACTTCCACACCATCCACACCATGGCCCTCTTGCACGTCATGACCAGCCGCGCCGCCGCCGCGCTGCGCACCAACCCCCTCACCGAAACATTCACCGCGTCCACCGGCCAGTACCACATGGAAACCATCAAGCTCAACACCGTCCTCCAGGCATTCCTCCGCATCGCGCGAGAATACCGCGCATTCCGCTGCATGTTCGACCAGAACCACCTCATCCGCGCCCTACACCCCAGCGTGTCAGACCCCACCGCCGTTGGCGGACTCGCCCAAGTCTCCCGGCAAGCCACCGACACCAACCTCGAACCCGAATGCCAGAACCTATCCCTCTCCGAAAATCTCCCCACCCTCGACCTCGCCGACCGTTTCATGCGCAAAGCAACCAGAGCCGCCACCTACGGCGAAGACGTCGCCATGCTCGACGCCATGCGCCAAGCCATCCTCCTCGATCCCGTCGCCGCCCTAAAGAACGAAGCAGCCATGCTCGCCGCATACCGTCCCCGCGAAGGTTCCACCCTCCCCGAAGACGCCGTCCGCCACATCCTCAAACACATGAAGATCGATCCCAAAGAACTCTACCCCGACTCCGACGACACCTACTCCTACCTTCGCGCCCGCGAAATACGCCGCCGCGCCAAGTCGGTAATTCAGCAACGAAGACGGAGGCCCCGCTCACCATGACGCGCTGAAATGGAAGAGCCCTATCGATTCTACTACGGTGCACAGGGCGCTTAAGTGAACCGTGGGGTGCTTAAACCTTTTGCCCTTGTCCGGCATCTAAGAAGCAAGACGAACTCCAGAACGGTTGCCGCGGGTGTGACGGCGCGGCCTGGATAGCGGCATGAGGTTGGCGCTGTGTGTCATACTGGGGCGCGCCGGCACGCCCTGGGGAGTACGAACGTGGGCTTGACCACAGTTTGTCAAACACCGACAAACCGTGCCGTAGAGAGACGCCCTATGGCCGCATATGATCGGGACGAGGTCGAAGCCGGCGGCCAAGCCGCCGACGCAGCGCTGGTTGCCCGGGCCAAGGCTGGGGATGCGCCGGCCAAGACAACGGTGTGACACTGGAAAAAGGAGGCGTGAGACAATGAGAACATGGCGGAAACTTCTATTGGGTGCGCTTGTCTTGAGCACGGCGGCTTGGGCCGACACCGAAGTGGAGCAGTCATGCGACGCGGCGCCGGACGGACATGTCCGCGTGAAGAACGTGGCCGGGTCGGTTCAGGTTCAGACCTGGGATCGCAACCAGGTGCACGTGAAGGGCGTCCTGGGCGAGGACGTCGAGCGGCTGGACTTCGCAGGAAGCGGGAACCGGGTCACAATCGAGGTGGTGGTCAGGAAGCTGAATGGCCGCAAGATCGCCTCGGATCTGACCGTGTCGATCCCCAAGGGCAGCAGCATCGAGGTCGAGACCGTGAGCGCGGACGCACGCGTGACCGAAGTCGCGGGCAAGATCGACGCCGAAACCGTGAGCGGAGATCTCACCGTCGAACGCGCTCAAGGGCCGGTGGAGGCAAGAAGCATCAGCGGCGATGTCACCGTGTCGGCCGACGCTCCCTCCGCAACGGTGAAGACTACCAGTGGCGATGCGTCCGTCACCGGAAGCATCGGCGCGGTCCGGACCGAAAGCGTCAGCGGCAAGGTGACCGTTTCGGGCACGCTCGAGCGCCTCGACGTGGAGACCATCAGCGGCGATATCGACGTGAAAGGCGCCGTCGCCGAGGTGAAGGCCGAAACGGTAAGCGGCGACGTGTCGGTTGACAAGGTCCTGCAACAAGCCGAGGCGTCCACCGTGAGCGGGGACATCAAAACATCCGCCGAGCGGCTGCGCGCCGCCGAGTTCTCCACTCAGTCCGGCAGAGTGGATTTCTCCGGTGATCTGAACGAAGCAGGGACGCTGAAGGTCTCGACAAAGAGCGGCGAGGTCACCGTTCGCGTCCCGGAGAACGTTGCGGCGCGTTTCGACGTATCGACACTCTCCGGCCGCATCGAGAACGAGTTCGGACCCGCGCCGCAACGGGTAAGCGAGCATGGTCCCGGCTGGAAACTGCAATTCGGCCCCCCAAACGTGTCCGCCGCAGTGACGATCGAAAGCCTCAGCGGCGGGATCAGGATTGGCAAGAAGTGAACGGTTGCCGCTGCACGCGGCAAGCTAAGGGTGGCGTCACCCGCGCGGCATCAAGTCCTTCAGCACGACGCCGCCCGGACGCGTCGTTGTCTCCGGCCAGAGCTTGCGTCCCGGATAGATGGACGTATGAATCCCCGTGTGAACGCCGTCGCCGATGATCGCGCCGAGCTTCATCCGGCCCGTGTCGACCCATGCGCCGTTCACCATGGACATATGGTTCCCGCCGTCGTGCCGCACGTTCGCCGTGACCGTGCCGCACCCGAGGTTCACGCGATCGCCCACTACGCTGTCCCCGATATACGTCTGATGCGCCGCGAACACGTCGTCCATCAGGATCGAGTTCTTGATCTCGACGGCCTGCCCGATGCGGCACCGGTTGCCGACGGTCGTCCCTGCGCGGAGCCAGCAGTTTGGCCCGATGCTGCAATCCTCGCCGACGCACACCGGCCCGTCAATCACCGCGCCTGGCCGGATCACCGTGCCTTTTCCGACGTACACCGCCCCGTTCAAGTGCGCCGCGGGATGGACCTCGCCGAGGATATCGCCCCTCAAGTATTGATTAAGGAAATGCTCGTTGGCATCAAGCAAATGCCAGGGATAACCGATGGGAAACCAATATCCCTGCGCCTCGACGACGTGGAAACTCCCCCGTTCCGCGAGCGTCTGAACAGCCGACGTGATCTCGATCTCGCCGCGCTCCGACGGCGGGGTATTCGCGAGGATATCGAACACTTCGGGCGTGAACTTGTACGCGCCGACGTTCGCGAGGTTCGAGAAAACCTCGTGCGGCTTCTCGACAAGCCGCTTCACGCGCCCCCCTTCCGTCACCTCATAGATCCCGTACAACCGCGGGTCCGCGACCGTCTTCACAAGCGCCGCTTGTTCAGCCTGCGCCAGGCGGCGAAGGTCCTCCGGCGCGTACAGGTCATCGCCGTTCATCGCGAGGAATGGCCCGTCGATATTCCGGGCGCACTGATGGATGGCATGCCCCGTACCCCGCTGCTCCGTCTGGACCACGTACTCGAGCGCCATGCCCTTGTACGCTGCGCCAAATACCTCGCGGATCATCTCGGCGCGGTATCCCACCACCAGGACCACCGCGTCGACAAGACCCCGCAACCCTTCGAGATGATGTTCGAGGATGGTTCTGTTCATCACCTTCAACAGCGGCTTCGGCTTCGTCAGCGTCAGCGGGTACGTCCGCGTCGACTTCCCCGCCGCCATGATCACGGCTTTCATAACGTCCCTCCCGGATACAGGCAGCATGGTAACCCAGCGCCCGCGATGGCGGCAACCCGCAACCTAAGACTGTGCGGGCCTCGGCGAAGCATCCAGTCGCCGATGATAGTAGTGGGTGTGATGTCCGGACAGGAGCGCACCTCGATCCGCCGCTGGTTTGGGTGTCAGTAGCGCAGCGTGTGTCCATGAACCGCGATACCTGACAACCATTTTCTTTCCGGCTCCCCTGACAGATCCTGGAACAAGTCAACGTGTCCCACCAAATTGAAACCCAGCCTGACGAAGAACGATATGGCTTCTTTGTTTCGCACGACCGGTCGGACGCTCAGGAAACGGACCCCTTCGTTCTTGGCTTCCTGAATTGCGCGTTGAACAAGGGCGGCCCCGATGCCCCGTGAACGGTACTGGGACGAGACAACAACGGGCTCGATCTCGGCCTCGTCGCCGTGCACGATCAGCCCGGACATACCGACGACTTTGCCGTCTATCTCGGCAACCCATGTTACTCGTCGTTCAGCATTGGCCAGGTACACTTCGAGTCCGTGTCCTGGATCGTCTCCGCCAATCGCAGGATCTTCGTAGATCTCGCGGTGGCGTTGCGTAAGCTCCGCCCAGAGAGAACGACAGGCGTCGAAATCTGATTCCCTATATTCGCGTATGGCCGTGTTCATGTGACTCTAGCCCAGTTGTTTTCCTTGGCCAAACGGCACTTCGACTCCTACGACAACCGGCATGGTTAGAATCCATGGAGGTTCTGATTTGCCCATGCACCACACAGCCCCGTTGCGGAGGTCGCCGACGGTTGTTACGAAGAGATACGCCTCTTCTTTTGTGCATCCAGCAACACGTGCGAGGATGCGCTTGGCGTCGTCCACCGCCAAGTCGCGCGCCACGGCATAGTCCCGTCCACACGCGATGCTCACAAAGGAATTGGGCTTGATGATTGTAGGCCGCTGAGGGAGGAACCGCTCGTCCTTTGTGATTGTGAGGGTAACCTCGGCGGCGCATTCCGCCGCGAGGCCCAGGATTTCTCCATCGCCTTGGGCCGCGTGGCAATCGCCAAGGACAAGCAACCCGCCGGGCAACTGTGCCCGAAGAAGCAGCGTGTTGCCGGCGGCAATATCCTTGAAATCCATATTGCCGCCGTTGTCGTCCGGGTTGTTGCAGGGTTTCTCCGGAGTCACGTAGATATCCCCGATCATCATTCGGACCGGGGTTCTCAGCCCTCCGGGAAAATGGACTTGACCGTCCTGGATTCGCAAGAACGAATTCTCCTTTGGATCGCGCCACCAGCCTCCGCTGGCGTGCCCTTCCGGCTTTATGTCCCCGATATGGATAGCCAGCACGTCGCCGGGCTGAATCCCCTTGATGAAGATTGGCCCCGTCTCTTCTCTTTCCCGATACTTCGGAGGGTTGGCGTCCTCGGGATTGCGGATGATCGGCGTGCGAAAGTTGATCGTCTCAACGATGAACTCCTCGCCCAGTTCTACCTCGGCAACCGGGTCCCGCACCTCGTACCGCTTCGGGCACGGCACTGTGTGTTCTCGTGTGATTCGTTTCATAATATCTCCAAACCGAACTTTGTTCACGCGGCTCCCCATAATATACTGGATACTGCCGTGCATGCGATACAGGACACCTGCCCACGCATGTAAGAGCAAACCGAACACCTTTCGGCGCTCGCGCGGAAGCCTTGCGCGCGCGATTCGTGCGGCGCGAGTTGTCATGAGTTCCGCTTTACGCTGAACCACTTCTCCGTTGCAGGCCTCTGATACCGCCGGAATTTCTCAAGGAGTTCATCACCGCACTCCCCAACGAGCAGCATATCCCGATGCTCTCTCTTCACGAACTGTTGGTTTACGGAGTGCTCAAGGAACCGCAACAGATCATCGAAGTATCCGCAGACATTGAGCAGGCCGCATGGCTTGGAGTGGAAGCCGAGCTGCGCCCAAGTGAGGACCTCAAAGATTTCGTCAAGCGTTCCCATGCCACCTGGTAAGGCGATGAAGCCGTCGGAAAGCTCGAACATCAGCTTCTTGCGTTCGTGCATTGACGGGACGACATGCAGTTCGGTGAGGCTATCATGGCCAATCTTTTCCACAATCGCCTCGGGAATCACGCCGATGACTTTGCCGCCATTCGCAAGCGCGGAATTGGCCATGTCTCCCATCAGCCCTACGTCTGCACCGCCAAAGACGATGGTAATTCCATGAGCGGCCAGGCACTTGCCCAATTCCCGCGCAACCTGTCCGTATTCCGCAAGCAACCCTGGGCTTGATCCTGCGTTGACGCAGATACTGGTAATGTTGTGCATGTTTTCCCTATTCATAATGCTCTACGGCTCAGCGGCGGTTAGTGGCGCGATTCACGGACGTTTCCCAGATATCGGAGGAGTGCTTGCAGACCGACCAGGGTCTTGGCATCCTTGAGTTCGTTCGCGGCCATCCGCCGCTCGATGTCCGCGAGGGGGACGGGGACCACCTCGATGCATTCGTCCGATTCCAGGTCCTGTCCCACCGGCTCCAAGTCCAACGCGGCGAAGAGATGGATCTCCTCCGAGGTGTAGCCCACACTCGCGAACACGGAACCGAGCGATACCATCCGCCCGGCGCGGTAGCCCGTTTCCTCCTCGAGTTCGCGCCGGCCCCGGTGTTCCGGATCTTCCGCGCCTTCGAGTTTGCCCGCCGGTATCTCAAGGATATCCCGGCCGATGGCTACGCGGTACTGCCGGATCAGAATGACGGAATCGCCTAGCACCGGCAGTACCGCCACGCCGCCGGGGTGCTCGACCACCTCGCGAAACGCCACCGTTCCGTCGTCCATCCGAACATGGCCCACGCGTAAGGCGATCACCCTGCCTTCGTAAAGCGTCTTGCTGTCGATCCACGTCTCCATCCGTTGCCTCCATGTTGGTTTCGCCGCAAGTCCGTTCTCCAAAGCGCCACAGTATATCATCCTGAGGAGTCAGGAGTCAGGAGTCAGGAGTCAGGAGTCAGGAGTCAGGAGTCAGGAGTCAGAAGTCATGGACCTCTCGATTCACCTAGTGTCCTTGTGGTTGCGCCGGAAGCCGAAAGCTCTGCTACAATGCAACGGTGTTCAAGGATGCGAAGCGGAAGGGAGGAGTAACGCACTATGAGCCAGGATCAGGATATGGAGCAGCTTTACGCGGAGCGGTTGCGCCGGTATGTGACGGCGATGCGCAATGAGAAACCCGACCGGATTCCGATCCGTCCGTTTGCGGCGGAGTTCGTGGCGAGGTACGCTGGTTACACGTGCCAGGATGTCGCGCACGACTACGAGAAGGCCTTTGCCGCAACGCGGAAATGCGCGGCGGACTTCGATTGGGACGCGACCGTCGGCAACATGGTGTACGTGTGGACCGGACTTACGCAGGCCATCGGACTGAAGTACTACGCGGTTCCGGGCATTGACGTTTCCGCCGACACGGGGTTCCAGTATCGGGAGCCCGCCGAGAACGACGCGTACATGCGCGCCGACGAATACGATCAACTCATCGATGACCCGACAGGTTTTCTGTACAACGTCTGGCTGCCGCGGGTCTGCGCCGACGTGAGTCCCATGGGTTCGCCCACTTCATACCGGAACAACCTGTCGTTCGTGAAGGGCGGCATGGCGATGCTGTCGTACTTCATGTCCTTCGGCACGCAGGGAGCGTTGCTGCGATCCGAGTCAGGAACAGTGTCGGCGATCTCCGGCATTTTCAAGGCCCCGTTCGACATACTCGCCGACAAGCTTCGGGGCTATATCGGCCTGGCGATGGACCTGCTCCATCAGCCCAAGAAGGTCCTGGCGGCGTGCGAGGCGCTGATGCCGCACTTGCTGCATGTGGCGCTTGGCGGAGCGGACCCGGACAAGAACGTGCCGATAGGTTTCTGGATGCACCGCGGCTGCGTGCCGTTCATATCGCGCGATCAGTTCAGCGGACTCTATTGGCCGACGCTCAAACCGATCATCGAGGAGATCTGGTCGCACGGAAATCAAGTGCTGTTCTACGCCGAGGGCAAGTGGGACGAACACCTCGATGCGTTCGCGGAACTGCCCGAGCGGTGCCTCGTGTTTCATCTCGATCAATCGGATATCTTCAAAGCCCACAAGACGCTCGGACACAAGTTCTGTCTCAGCGGCGGCATCCCGAACTACCTGCTCGCGTACGGCACGCCCGGCGAGGTGCGCGCTCACTGCAAGAAGGTCATCGACGCCGTCGCGCAGGACGGTGGCTATATCATGGACGCCAGCGCCATCATGCAGAACGATGCGCGCGTGGAGAACGTCCGCGCAATGACCTATTTCACGCGCGAGTACGGCGTATACAGCGGCGCCGCGTATCGGGTCTCGGAATCCTCCCCTGCGACTCCCGAAACCCGAAACCCGATACCCGAAACCCGGATCAAACCCGGCGTCTGCATTCCGTGGGAGGAGAAGCGCAAGGAACTTCCGCCGATCAACGGAGACGCGGACCTCGTCAAAACCATTTGGGAGAACATCGACGCACTGGGCAATCTCTACATCTGGCATTGCTTGCTGTCATTCTGAGCGTTCAGGAACAGAAACCGCGCAGGCAAGGCCCGGCGCCCCGGCTCGCCTCTTCCATTCCCCGGCCTCGATGGTTTGACGACCCGGGCGTTCGGTGATACAATGGATATACGAAAGGAGGCCCGCAAATCATGGTCAAGAGACTCACCCGGCACGGGAACAGCCTCGCGCTGATCATCGATCGCCCCGTGCTTCAACTGCTCAAGATCGACGCTGAAACGCCGCTGGAGATCATGAGCGACGGCGATGTGCTTCTTGTGAGACCCTTGCGAGACTCCAAGCGCGCTGCGCAGATCAAAGCCATTCGCGAAAGACTGCATAAGCGATATGGAAAGACATTTCAGAGATTGGCCGAGTAGATGAAAGAGCCTGTCTTTCTCTCCATAGACGACATACTCCTGGCTAGAGCCGATGCCCTTGAGGATTTGGCACTCAGTGTTGCCCAAGGCAAGACGGCAAAGCCCGCCATCGCGGTCTTCTTCAGAAAGCATACACGGCATTTGGGGCATTAGTAATTCGCGGCAAGACAGGTAAGATCGTAGTTGCAGTGCAAGGAGGGTGTGTCATGAATGTGGGCGAGGTGCTGGGAGTGTCCGTGGCTGTTGTCGTTATTTGGTTGTTCCCCGTCGTCGCGCATGCGCAGGCGCGCGAAGGATTGAGCGGCGCGAGCATGCGAAACGCATTTTTCGCGATGGACACGGGTACGAAGGACGCCAATCATGTTACGGCGAAGGCGCAGGCCGAGATGCTCAAGGAACTCGGCTATGCGGGCATCGGCTACTCCGGGTTCGACGGCATTTCAGAGATGCTGAAGGATCTCGATGCGTGCGGGTTGCGCATGTTCACGGTCTACCTGAGCGCGGAAGTGAACGCCGGCGGGTACACGTATGATCCCAAGATGAAGGAGGGGATTCTGGCGCTCAAGGGCCGCGACATCCTCCTCTGGCTGATGATCACGAGCAGTACTTTCGCACCGTCATCGACCGAGGGCGATGAGAACGCGGTGAAGATGCTCCGAGAGATTGCGGATCTGGCTGAACCCGCGGGCCTTCGCATCGCACTGTATCCGCACACGGGCTGCTGGCTGGAGCGCGTCGAAGATGCCGTGCGTTTAGTGAAGAAAGTCGAAAGGAAGAACGTCGGAGCAACGTTCAATCTATGCCATTGGCTGAACGCCGAAAAGGGACAGAAGATGAAGGCCGTGATGGAACTCGCGATGCCGCACCTATTCGTCGTGACCATCAACGGCGCCGACACTGAAGGCGGCTGGGACCGGCTCATCCAAACCCTCGACCGCGGAAGCTTCGACGTCGGCGGATTCCTCGCGACGTTGAATCGCCTTGGCTATTCAGGTCCCATCGGTCTGCAGGGATACGGCATAAAGGGCGACGTCTATGAGAACCTGAAGCGCTCCATGGCGGCGTGGCGGAAATTGGCGGCAGGTGGCTAGTGGCTGGTGGTCACATGTATCGTTTTCTTGACACGTTCTTCTTCGCCTTTCACAGTGCGTTCATTCTGTTCATTCTGTTCGCGTGGGTCTGGAGGAAAACGCGCCTGGCGCATCTCGTTGTAGTCGGACTGACGGCGGTGTCATGGTTCGGGCTTGGAATTTGGTTCGGGCGGGTGGGGTACTGTCCCTTTACGGATTGGCACTGGCAGGTTCGATATGCTCTAGGCGACCGCGACCCGCCTTCTTCCTACATCAAGTTTCTCGTTGACAGCTTCACGGGATGGGACGTCAATGGGACGATTGTCGACATCATCACTGCATCCGCGTTCCTGCTTGTGTCGGCGCTGTCGGTCTGGCTGAACCTGCGTGATCGGACGAGACGCGCGGCGTAGCTACATCGCAGTGGGAAGGGAGGCCGCGAATCGTTCGATTTCCCCCTTTAGCGCGGGATCGAGTTGGACGGCCTTCTTGAGGAGTTCGCCGGCGCGCTGGACGTCGCCCGTGGCGAGGAAGCACTTGCCGAGACCGAACGCGGCGGACGCCAACAGCGGGGTGTACTTCTCACTGGCGCCGGCCGACAGAATGGTCCTGTAATGCTCCGCGGCCGCCGTGTAGTTTCCTTGCTGCAAGCAGATTTTCCCGAGCGAGTTGTGGGCTTCGATCTCCTCATCATACAACGCTTCACGTCCCACGGTCTTTTTCTGCGCCTTGTACAGTGCGATGACGTCCTCGTAGTGACGTCTCGCGCCCGGCATGTTCTTGAGAATGTCCTCATAGGTCACGGCGAGGTTGTAGTGCACACGGACCGACCGTGGATTCTTCGCGAGGGTGTCTCGGAAGACGGTCTCGTTGTCGCGCCAATCCTTGTTGCGCGCGACGGTCAATGCGATCAACAAGACGCACCATGCCCAGGCGACGCCTACCGCCAGCGTGTAAAAGTGGTAAAAGTGGGGACAGTAACCCATTTTCTGACGGATACTACCCGGCCGTACTGGGGATCTCGGGCTCAGAAAACGGGTTACTGTCCCCACTTTTACAACGGCTTCGGCAAGCGCCCATAGGAAACCCGCCAGAGGGACATACAGCCAGTGCTCGGCCATGGGCGCGTTCAACGGGAACAAGCCGGAGATCGGCAGCCAGGTCAGCAGGAACCATCCGATGCCCAAGGCCATGCGGCGGCGATTGTGCAGAAAGGCCTCGATCAGCAATCCCACGCAGGAAAGAAGAAGCGCCGCGCCCGCAAGGGCTGTCCACCCGGATACGCCTTCCATGGAGCGCTCCATGTGGAGTTCCGTGGGAACGAAGATGAGCTTTATGTACAGCGCGAATGCCTGGCACGTCTCGATCAGACGCTGGCCGAGCGTAGTGGGCGGCGTCGAGGCCGCGTCCGCGAACCGGAGCACGGTCATTCGCAGGTAAGCGTAGATCGCCAGGATGACAAGGGACACTCCAAATGGAACCAGCCGAGTGATGTACGCCTTCTTGCGGTCCGTTCCTTCCACGGGCGTCGCGAGGATGAAGAAAAGCAGGAGGAACGGGAAGATGGCGGCGGATTCCTTCGATAGCAGTCCGCCCACGAAACAGAGCGCACTCAAGAGGCACGCACCGATGCGCTTGCCCGTCGCGCCTTCGTACAGCGCGAACCAGAGGGCGGCGAGGATGAAGGTCGCCGACATGGAATCCGCGCGTCCGCTGATGTATGTAACGGCTTCCGTGTGGAGTGGATGCACGACGTACAACATGGGGACGGCGAGACGCACCAGGTCCGGCGCTCCCAGGCGCGTCAACAGGGCAAAGAGGAGCACTGCCGCCACCACATGCCAGAGCGTGTTCGTCAGGTGGAAGACGAACGTGCCGACCTTGGGGATTCCGGAACCGGCGGGTTGCGCTGAAGAGTCATACGAGAGCCTGAAGTCCAGCATGAAGCTCGCGGCCACTAGCGGGCGGTAAAAGTTGCCCTGTCCGCGACCGAACGGGTGCTGGTCTTCGCGGAAAAGCTGGAAGAACTCGGCGGGGTCCTGGACGTGTTTGTTCAGCAACACCGACGACGCGTCGTCCCAGACGAAGTCATTCCGGAAGGAATTCGCATATGCGATGAAGCCCGCGAGGACAATCCCAACGACAGCAACCGGACGAAACCAAGACTCGGACATGGATACTCCCATCGTCTCCAGGGTCTTCAGAGGAATGTTCCGATAGCGCAACCCTATACCCTAAACCGCCCTGTCAAGCCTGATCGGATCTTACTGCTACATTCCGCACTTGTCAATGAATCTGTCAAGACATTCCGGGCCGAATCGAGCAAACTCCTCCTGCCCGAAACCCCACGGTATGAACACTGGACGACATGGTGACAAGCGGCGTAGTCGAGTGCGAGCATGGGGGATACGCTGGACGTATCCGTAAGTCCATTTGACTAAGTGTACGTGATCCTTTAGATTCTGATGAATGTGCAATCCACGAACAAGAGAGAAAGAGAAGTATGCCCGCGATCAAGGTAGTGAACGTATCCGGTTGTCTCGCCTTCTCACTGTTGTTTGCCTTCTCATCCGCGGCCGCGCCTGATCAACAGGCGGGCCAGAAGGAATACCCATGCCGCCCGTTGACTCAAGCCCCTGTGTTGGACGGCGAAGTTGAAGCCGATCCGGCTTGGCGGGACATTCCTGTTGCCAAAGACTTCAAGGACCTGCGCACGGGCCAACCTTCCCTCAAGCAAACGGATTTCCGGATTGGCTACACGGAGGACGGCCTGTTCATCGGCGTCGTGTGTGAGGAGCCGAACCGGGACGCAATCCGCGCCGACAAGCCCGACGGTGGGGAATTCCGGGACGAAGACAGTCTTGCGGTGTTCCTGTCGGTGGGTGACGAGTTCCTCTTGAAGCGTGACGTACCCAAGTTCATGTTCGCCGTGAATGCGATCGGGAGCCGGAACAGCCCGCGAACTCTCAGGAAATGGCAAGCCGCGGCCTACATCGGCGACAAGGCGTGGTCGGCCGAGATCATGTTGCCGTGGGAGGTGATAGGCCGCTTCCCCGGCGAAGCAGAGACCTGGAAATTCAACGTCTGCCGGAGTCTTCCGTCCGCCGGCGAGCCGGAATTGAGCACATGGGCCAACTTGGAGTACGAACTCTTTGAGCAAGAGAACTTGGGCGTGCTGCGCTTTGAAGCGATCACGACGGAAGTACGGCAAGCGATTGAAACGCGGGTTCGAGACCGGGCCATCGAACCGCAACTGCTCGTTTACTCGCGCCCGCAAGTGGGTGTCCTGGTTCAGTCCGAGTTCTCGAAGGACCGCGTGGTGTACAACCAAGGCCCGTATGTAGCGCCGCAGTTCTCCCCCGACAAGACTCGAATCCTTTTCAATTCCGTGGAAGGTGGCGAAATGGGGGTGTGGATTGCGAACCGCTCCACAGTTTGTCAAAACACGACAAACTGTGACCACCAGAAAAAACGCATCGCCGGCGGTCGCCAGGCCACGTGGTCTCCCGACGGAATGAGGATTGTCCTCCAACGTGACGGGCGGCTTATCGAGCGCGTTCTGGATTCCGGCGCCGAGAACGCGGTGAGCCCTGAGGGGGCGCCGCCTCTCGCGTATCCGAGTTACATGCCCAAGCCCAATGCTCCCGACGCGAATTCCGTGTCGCATTTCCTGGGTAAAAGTGGGGACAGTAACCCATTTTCTGACGGATACTACCCGGCCGTACTGGGGATCTCTGGATCAGAAAATGGGTTACTGTCCCCACTTTTACCACTTTTACCGCCCGGTGCTCCCGGCGCGAATTTGGCGTCGCGTTTCTTGTGCACGGATGAAAACGGAAAGCACGTCTATCTTATCTCTCCGGGTACGGCGAAACCCCTCGATGTGGTGGTGGAAGGCGAGATCCTAAGCGCGCCGCGATGCTCTCCGGACGGCAAGACCGTCGCGTACCAGGACGGCGCGCACATCTATCTCATGGATCTCCAAACACGGGACGCGCGGCTCTTGACGACAGAGCCCGGCGTGCAGGCCTGGCCCGTGTGGTCCGCCAACAGCCAAAGGCTCTGCTACGTCCGTGCGCCCGGTCCTGTGGCCAACGTGTGGGACCTCTGTCAGGTCGAGATCGCCAACCCTCAAACGGTAAACCTGATCGAGCCTGGAATCCATCCCGGATTCGATCTTGGCGGGGGCGCGCCGGAACCGGTAAGAGTAACGAAAGGGATCGGCTCGCGGCTGGCCCTTTATCGCGGGAAGGGTCCGCTTGATCTCGAACGCAGCCCGGAAGGTCAAGCAGGATGGGAACTCGTGCCCGAGCGCGCCGCCGCAGGCGCTCTCGATGGCGACGTGGTCTTGAGAAACAATTGGCTCCTTCTCCATGTCTCGCGCGAGGGAACGAGCCTGGTTCTCAAACGGGAAGACAAGGCCGCCCCGCCGATGACATTGAACGTATGCGACGAGTCGCGGCGTCCCGCGGGAAAAGTGACTGGCATTCAACTCGTGCGCAATTTCGGCGACTTCCTCGATGTGAAGGTTTCGTTTGTCACTGCGGAGAACCGGACGGTGACGGCCGCCATCCGAATGCCCCGCGCGAGGCCGCTTATCGAGATCAGACTCGACAATGCAACGGATTATGTGAACCTTCAAGCGGACATGGCGCTCGCCGTAGTCCCCGACCGGTTCTCGAACGATCTGGTGCTTGCCCCGTCGCAACTCGCACCGGGCGCGACGGTTTCCGTGCCGCGAACGCCCTTCGTGCTCGGATGTCTCGCCGATCCGCCGGCCATGCTGATGATGGCGGCCCTTTCGGAGGGATCTTCGTTCGAGATCGTCAACAGCGAAGATCGCGGGCGACTGACTGCACTCGCCGCGTCGCCTGCGGACAAGGGCGTTGTGATAGCCGTTCTCGCGGCGGATATGATTTGGGATAGGCCGAAGCTCGTGCAGGACGCGGACAAAGGGGCGTGGTCCGCGCAATGGGACAAGCCCTTCCTTGCCGAATGGCGGCTCGCCGTATCCGACGGCGTTGCGGCGTACGCCCGCATGTGGAACGCGGCCGACCTCGGCGCGCTGGGCGGCAAACCGTTGCCCATCGAGTCCGCCTTCGCAAGTCCGCCCGAGATCGCGGTGGCCTACGCTTGGGCGCGGGATTCCGTCTCACCTCCGGACCTGCTGACCCCTTCGGACATCCTGGTGGATGTCCTCGGCGTTCAAGGTTACATGACGATGCTCGATATCGACGGGATTCGAGGGTATCGCTCAGGCAACGGAACGACGCCGTTCAGGGAGATTATCGTGCACCCGCCGAGCTGGCATCCCGCGCAAGCCATCCTCGACGAGTCGGAGTGCGGCATCCTCGAGACCATGGGCAGCGTCTTTCCCGTGGGGACCAGCGGCGTCCGGTCGTTTATCACGCATCTCGGCGGCGACGCCGTTGATCTGTTGCAGGGTCTCGATACACGTATCGGCGAGTACGAAGCGTTCTTGACGGACATTGCGGCATTTTGTGAGGCCCGCGAAAAGGACGACCGGCAAGGCTTCCTTGCCTCGGTGCGCGAGCAAGCAAACAAGCTTCTCGAAACGGGCCGCGGAATGCCAAGTACCGATATCGCGACCGTCAAGGAATCGCTCGATAGGGTGTTGGGCATCGTAGGGACGCGTGATTACTTCACGCTGCCCATGTTCCAAGCGTTCTGCAAACTTCCGGGACAAGAGGAATGGGCGGCGAAATACGAGGAGTTCTGGAATTATCTTGCCGCGAAGGAAGGCCGCCTCTGGCATAACGAAACGCTCCGCTACGAGCTTTGGTATGAGGATGAATTCGAGGAGTTCTCGCTGCGCTGCCGCCAAGTCCAGGCGGAACGGCAAAATGTGCTTTCCGAATACCGGACATGGGTGAAAGGAATGCGGGACGGCGCGGCGCGGGTCGTCATCGCGGACGGCGCCTTCAAACCCGTCGGCGGCGAATTTCGCGACAGGACCCGGGCCATCCTGCGAAACCGGTATTATCTTGAAAGGGACTGGCGCGGCGAAACGCCTGCGCCCAGCGGAGTGCCTCGATGAAAACCGCTATGGAATCAAAACGAATCAAGAGCATATTCCTGGGGCTATTCACCTTCGTTTGCGTGGCGTTGCTCAGCCACGCGGACATTGCCATTCGAGACAACGACTCCGTGGCCGCGGCGTCCTCGCCGCGTGACGGTGCTGACTGGAACGCCGTCCTGCGCAAACAACCCGCGGAGTTGGTTCTCACTTCCGGCGGCGAGGCCGTCCGCATCATTCCCTTCACCGGCGCGGGCGTCGAATCCGATGGGATCGTCTCGTGTGAGACGACAAACCCGGGGACTGCGGATCAGACGGAGGTGCACGCCGTGTTTTCCGCGCAGGGCAAGAACTTCGAGTCTCGGTTTCACCTCACGAGCAAGGGAACTTTGCGGATAACGCCGGGAGAGGGGATGGGCGGAGTCTATGTTCGGGGCCGGATCGCGGTGGGCATCCTGCCGGGGATACGGCTCGAGGACGTGCTCTATGCCGCGGACACGTATCCCAACCTTGATGAGATCCACGTGCCCGATGAGGACTGGTTTGCCGGACTGATCGAGGGGAACGGCGGAATCGTTGCGTGTGCCTGGCCCGCGGGCGCACAGACCGTATCGCTCTTGCCGGAAAACAGCGGGGCAACGCGTATCTTCGGAGCACTCAAGATCGCGTTGGACGGCAAGGAAATGTATCTGGAGGTCTTGGCGGGCCCGCAGATCTGGCGGAAGGAAACCCTCAAGCCGGAGTATCTCGAGAGGAACGTCGAGCTCGAATGGAAAAGACCTTACCCGGCCACGTACAAGACGCAGCTTCCGCTGAGGGCGGAAACGACGACGGTGCGCACCTTCCTGTTTCAAAAGAAACCCAACGAGCAATACCGCCCAGAGGTGGGCGACTGTGCGTGGCCCGTTTGGTTCGAAGGGGAGCGGGCTTTCATCCGTCTCGGCAAGAAAATCCCCCCGCGCGGCGAGGCAATAATGTACCCGATGGATGACGGCGACAAGACGCTGATGGGATTCGTCTCTCGCACTCCGATTGCGGATCTCATTGCGCAGCAGAACAAACGGGCGGAGCTTCCCCGCGGCCCGAGAAATGCTCCGAACGTAGGCTTTGTTGCGTGCGGGGGCACGAAGGTCATGCGGCGAACCATTTTCACGTTGGGCGTTCAGAAACGCGAGAAGGAGTTCCTGTCCGAATACGCCGACTTCCTGGCTGACTACGTGGCTATCGTTCAGCAAAGAAACCAGGCGGCATTCAGGTTCGTCGACGAGACGCGCGGCCAACTTGAAGCGTGGGCGAAGGAAAAGAACAACGATCCCGGCGTCGCAACCTACATCGAGAAAATGATGGAACAGGCCAAGCTGCTCGATGAAGGGCTTCGGGTCAAGATGGAGTTGTACGGCGAGAACACGCCGGAGCAGCACATGGCCCGCGCGGATCGGGCGGCACAGCGCCTCAAGGAACTCCTCGATACCGGCGATCCGGAAGTGTACCCTGAGTGTGAAGAGTTGATCGACACCTGCAACGTGCTTGCCTGGGGACATGCTGAGGTCGCGGGAATGCGCTTCAGCATGTTGGCCCGCGAGTGGGCACAGCAGGCCGCCCTTGCGTGCGTGGCCACGCCGAAGGCAATCGGATACGCCGAAGCGGTCCGTGCCGCGATTCGCACGGCCCTCAACGGGTCGCCGCCGTGGTAGGCAGGGATGAATAGCACAACAGCGAAGAAGGAATAGGTGAAGGAGTCCGTAATGCAGATCAAACGCAACAGCCGCCGTATTGTGGACAAGGGGTTGCAACCCCTTGTCTGTATTTTCTTGACGTGTCTCTTCGCGGCCGTCTGCGCCGGTGAATCGGCACCTGCCTCGCCGCAGGAGATTGCCACTCAGTCAGGGGTGCAGATGGTTCTCCTGCCGGACGGAACATTCACGATGGGACAGAAGGACAGCGAAGTGGATGAGGCGCCGCACGCGGTGACGGTCGGTTCGTTCGCAATCGACAAGTTCGAGGTGACGCAGCAGGAGTACGAACAGGTGATGGGAAGCAATCCGTCGAAAGTGAAAGGCCCGAAGAATCCGGTCGAACAGTTACGCTGGTCCGACGCCGTGCGTTACTGCAACGAACGTTCACGCCGTGAAGGACTCGAGCCGGCCTACGACCTGAAAACGTGGGCGTGCCGCTTTGAAGCCAGCGGCTACCGCCTGCCGACTGAAGCGGAATGGGAATACGCCGCCCGGGCCGGCGCGACGACCGCGTACTCCTTCGCGGAAACGGATGCCGACTTGCAGCGATACGCATGGTTCAAGGCAAATTCAGGTGGCAAGCCGCGTCCCGTGGGTCAACGGAAGCCCAATGCGTGGGGCCTCTACGACATGCACGGGAACGTGTGGGAATGGTGCAACGATTTCTACAAGGTCGACTACTACGCCGCGGGTCCGGCGCAGGATCCCAAGGGGCCCGACTCGGGCGATAAGAAAGTGCTCCGGGGCGGGTGTTGGAATTCCACCCCGGATGCGTGCCGTTTAGCATATCGCTACAACGAGAACCCGGCCTATACCGACGCGTGTTTCGGTTACGACATCTATGGTTTCCGCTGCGTGCGGAGTTATCGTGAAACGCCATCCAAGTGACGCGGGTAATACCGGATGCCAGACTCAGACACAGTGAAGGCGGCATTGACGACACAGGAAGATCGCCCTCGGCCTGTGATCGAGGCGCCGTTCGGATCGAACACGGTTCGCCTTTCAGGCCGCGAATGGATCATTGCGGGGGCGCTTGTGATTCTGCTGTGTGTGTGCATTCCGTGGGGCTGGCAACGCATCGAGCCGTTCAAACCCGGAACCGACTACCGCATTCCCTACGAGTTGTGCAACGATTACTGGCTGTACGCGCGTTATTGCAGGCTGGCCCGCGACCCGGACAAGATACTGGTGATCGGCGACTCGGTTATCTGGGGTGAGTACGTTACACCGCAGGACACGCTTACGCATCATCTCAACAACCTTTCGGGTTCCGAACGCTTTGTGAATCTCGGTGTGGACGGAATTCATCCCGCGGCGATGTCCGGGCTGATCGCTTATTACGCACGAGCGATCCGCGGACGGAACGTCATCCTCCATTTCAATCCGCTTTGGATGAGTTCGAAACGGCACGATCTTCAGACCGAGCGGGAATTCCAGTTCAATCACCCGAAGCTCGTTCCGCAATTCGCGCCGTGGATCCCGTGCTATAAGGAATCCTATGCCAACAGAATCGGCATCGTGATCGAACGCTATCTTCCCTTCCGTGCATGGACCAGCCATCTTGCCATAACGTATTTCGAGAATACGGACATCGCAACTTGGGCAAGGGAGAACCCGTACTCGAATCCCCTTGCGAAAATCACGCTGGAACTTCCCGAACCAAGTACGGAACTGCGGCACAAGCCCGCCGCTTGGTCAGAGACCGTGGGGGCGCCCGTCGACTTCGAGTGGGTTGAGCCTGCCTCCTCGATCCAGTGGCGTTCCTTCCAGCAGACGGTCCGCACGCTGCGCGCGCGAGATAACAGCGTCTTCGTCGTCGTTGGGCCTTTCAATGAATACATGATCAAAGAAGAACAGTTTGAACCTTACAACGCGATCAAGCACGGCATCGATGTCTGGTTGGACGAGCAGCGCATCCCACACTACGCGCCGCCTAAGTTGCCCAGCGACCTGTACGCCGATGCGAGTCATCCCTTGGGCAAAGGCTACGCCCTTATCGCGGAACAGATCCTTCAAGACGATTCGTTTCGCCGATTCCTGGAGGGTGAGAAGCGGCAGATCAACGCAAAGAATTCTAATCGCCCACTTTCAGCGATGCCGCCGCATGAGGGATGAAAACGAGAGCCGCGTTGAACGATTGGAGAACGTGACGATGAAGCCCGAAGGAAACGCTGATAGTCTTGGCGTAAGACGCATCTCGCGAAGAAAGCTGCTGCGGCTCGGGGCGACGGCCTCCGGTGTGCTGATCGGCGGCTCGCTGTTGAAACGGACCACGGTGGAAGCTGCGGACTCGGAACCGTGCACTCTGCTCAAGAACGGCCTCATCGTCGATGGCGCGGGCAAGAAAGGTTTTGCGGGCTGCGTTCTCATCAAAGGAGGGCGGATCGAGGAGGTGTCGGAGTCCCCGATCGACATCGATTGCCCGACGCTTGATGTCACCGGCAAGGTGGTGGCGCCGGGATTCATTGACGCGCACTCCCACATGGACTGGATTCTTCCGCTCGAGGGGCGCGACGAATTGAAGCTGCCGTTCATCGCGCAAGGGTGCACGACGTTTGTGGCCGGCAATTGCGGGTTCGGCGTCGCGGGATTTCGCAAATCGAGCGGGCACAAGAAGGAAATCGCGCCGGGCCTGTTTCCCAACGCCGAGATGCCGTGGGACACAATGGCGGAGTACTACGAGCATATGCGCGGCGCAGGCATGAGCCACAACCTCGCAAACCTAGCGGGCCACGGCACGATTCGCGTTTCGATCCGCGGAATGGATCCGAGCCCGCTTACAGATGACGAGATGAAGGAGCTGCTCGCGCTGCTCGAACGCGCCATGGATGAAGGCGCGATAGGCGTTTCACTCGGGTTGCAATATGCGCCCGGGATCTTCGCCACGATGGATGAGATCAAGCGCGTGGCTCAGTTGGCGAAGAGCAGGGACAAGATCCTTGCCGTCCACGGACGCGCCTACTCGATACTGTCGGCGGAGTACCCGCTCAATCCGTTCGGCCCCCCGCACAATGTGCTTGCGCTCAAAGAAATGATCGGCGTCGCGCGCGAGACCGGCGTGCGCCTCCAGTACTCGCACCTGATGTTCGCGGGCACGAAGTCCCACGTCACGTATCAGGAATGTCTCGCGGCCGTCGACGCCGCAATCGCCGAGGGGATCGACGTGCAGATCGATTCGTATCCCTACCATTGCGGCAACTCGATTCTTGGCGTGATCATGCCCAAATGGTTTCGCGAGAAGCTTCCGGACAGCTACCACAACCCGGAAGCGCTCAAGAGACTCGAGGCCGAGCTCACGGCGCTTTCGATGCTGGTCGGTTTGAGCTACCCGGACATTCAGGTCATGTCCGTCGCTCATTCCGACTTCAAGCAGTATGAAGGCATGTTCCTGTCGGATATCGCGCAGAAGCGTGGGCGCGGTCCTTTCGAGACCTTCATCGAGTTGGCCGAGAAGAGCGGAGAGCGAGACACGCGCGTGTTGCTTCACAATTACAGCAACATGGAGATTATCGACGCGCTCATGCAGTACCCGGCCTGCTTGTTCATGACGGATGCGCTACCGGGGAAAGAGAATAGAAACCCCGCGTCGTACGGGACCTTCCCGCTCTTCCTGCAGTACGCGCGGGACCGAAACCGGATCTCGCTCGAGCAGGCCGTTCGCAAGATGACGGGCGCAACCGCAGACCGTTTCCGCCTAAAGGACCGCGGTTATCTCAGGAAAGGAACGGCGGCCGATGTCACGGTCTTCGACTGGCATACGGTCAAAGACAACACCACCATTGCCGAATTCGACCGAATTCCCACGGGAATCGAAATCGTGTTCATGAACGGGAAACAAGTCCTGCAAGACGGCACTGTGAACGCGCGGACACTCGCAGGACAACCGCTTCAGGCGTAGTACGCGTGCTAAGATCGCTCCTCATCGATTCTCGCGGCGGGAGCTCTCGGCACTCGCTATGGCGTACGGGGCGATGGTCACTTCGCCCAAGTCGGGATGTTTGACCGTCGCGGGCGCGTCATTGAAGTTCAGAATGAGAAACTGACCGCCGGCTTGGGCGCTGAGGAAAACGTTACGGGGGCGTTCCGCTTCAATGGCAATCCGCGTCGCGTTCGAGAGCGTGGGGAGACTCAAGAGGTTTGCCCGCACGAACTCTGCGTAAACGTCGGGCGGCTCGTCGTCGCCGACTTGGCGGAAGAAGCGGCCTTGTCCCACGTCGCCGCGAGACCAACGGTCAAAGCATCCGGTGTCGTTTTCCACGGTCGCCAATTTCGTGTACAACTCGCACGGGAAAATGATCGTGCCGCCGTTGCGCAGCCACGCGTCGACGCGCTCGAGCACTGGCTTCTCGATCTGGTTGCCCCATACGAAGACGAGCACCTTGTAGCGATCCAGGAACCCATCCAGGATCAGCCGGTCATCGAGATAATCCACCTCAACGATGTCGCGCAATACGCGGGCAATCGGATTGAACCCCCACGCGTTCAGATAGCGGAACGTGTCGTGCGCGAGAAAATTCATCGTTTGCGGGTAGAACAGCGCGACGTCCACGAGCGGTTTCCAGTGCAGATCGAGCAATGGGTAGTGTTTGAGCCACGACTCGATGGACGTTTGATGGTTGAAAACGTTTCCGCCATACGTGAAGAAATGCACGCCGCCGTTCGTTACGCAGTTGAACAAGCGGCCCGCCGTGCCGCGCGCAGTGTGACCCATGGCGGGCTCGAAACCGAGCGGCACATCGTAGTTCCGGGCGGCCGTCGCGGCGAGGCGCGTTGCGTAATACGCTTGATGGAAACTGTCGAGTTCATTAGTCAGGCGAATGCCGCCCTTGACCTTGAGCATGCTCTTGGTCTGTGCGGAGTAGTCGGTGCCAATCTCCGCCGCTCCCCAGCCGCCGGCGGATTGGTAGAGCGGCGTGTTGGGCATCGCCTTGCGCGCTTCGACGGCCCACCACTCGCACCATTCGCTCATCGAATCCGTGTACCACGTGTTCAGGTCGATCCGCTGCCGTCTCGACAGGCATTGGTCGGGCAACTGCATGCGGATCTCTTCGAACCCGCGATGCTTGGTCTGCCACGCGTCATTCAAGGCGGCGATGGCGCCGTACTTCAGTTTCAGCCGACGCTGGAAATCGGCGAGCGCGTAACTGTCGCCCGCCCACATGCCGATATGGAGGTGCATGGACTCTCCGTGAAACCCCCAATCGCCTGAAGCGGGATACTGCGACTCGCCGAAATTGCCGGAGGGTCCCAAACGCACGCCCAACAAACACTGCATCGGCTCATAGTGTTGGCCGAACGCTTGCAGAAAACGCGTCACGTGTTTCTTGTGGTAAGGACTCCATATGCTCTGGATCGGATTGCTCAAGCCATGTTCGAGACAGACGAACCCCACGTTCTCTTCGGAGCGGAAGAACCAGTCGGGCAGCGAGTAGGCCGACCCTACCACCAGGAGCGGAAACATCTTCAAACCGTGGCGCTGGATCTCCGCGGCGATGGCGTCGTAATAACTCCAGTCGAAGCGTCCCGGTTCCGGTTCGACAAGATCCCATCGCACGTACGCCTCGATTCCATTGAACCCCAGGGCCTTAGCCAACGGCGCCTGCTCGCGCAGATTGGCGAGTGAACGTTCCAGCGTGCCCTCGCGCCCGAGGACTTCCACGCCCGCGCTACACACAACGTCTTTGTCTCGCGGAACGGCGACTGCCGGTTGCGCGATCAGCGGAATGGAATCTTGCAGGGCCGTCCAGTACGCATCATCGACGCGGGCCTTGACGCGTACCGAACGAAGGAACTGAATGCCGGTGAGTTCAAGGTCCGGCTTATCCGAATCGCCTTTCGAGGATGACGCCGCATCAAACTGAAAGGCCGCCGTGCGGAACTGTTGAGAGTTCAGGCGCGTGTACGAAACGGATCGGGCCGCGTTCGCGTATTGCCCGTTGAACGCGGGGTCCGTCAACCGCCGCGCGGCGATAATGCCGTAACCCTCATCCCAGAATTCGACCTCAATGACAAACGCGCTTCGCGCGCGCAGGCCGCGGTCCGCAATGCGGAACGCCCATACATCTTCCTCGTAATGGCGTCCCGACGGATCCATCCGAAGCACCGTCTTCCCGCCTCGCGTTTCCCTGTGCAGCGATGGAGATTCAACAAGGCGCAATCCCTGCGCGCCATCGGTTTCCCCGGCGTCAAAACGGGCCAGGATCCCCCCAGTTGCGCAAATCTGACAGGCCAGCGCACACGCGATCAATGACATGAGAGATTCCTTTCCAGAGTCAAGCTTTCAGGCCAAGCCCCAAGTGCACAAACGGATCCGTCTTGCGCACACATTATCCAGATCCGGGGGAAAGGAATCGAGCAAATCGAGCAATGATTGTAAGAACAAACCGAAAGGCATTCGGCATTCGTGTGGTTCCGTGGCCGCGGCGTCCTCGCCGCGTTGCGGCGGACAGACTTTACATCAAGCAGTTGTTGACGAGAACGCGGCGAGGACGCCGCGGCCACGGAGCAAATCGGCGCAAGTTCCCCGGTGCGGTCTCCAATCTTGCTCCAGGGGCGAGGCTTGCTTCTGCGGTCGCTACACTACGTGGCGGCCGGGGCGGCGGCCGCGCGCGGCTGGTCGAAGCGGACTGACACGATTTGCGAGACGCCCCGCTCCTGCATTGTCACGCCGTAGAGGGCGTGCGCACGCGCCATGGTCTGTTTGCTGTGGGTGATGATGATGAACTGGCACTCGTCGGTGAACTCCTGAACCATCGAGAGAAACCGATCTATGTTCGCATCGTCGAGCGGTGCGTCGACCTCGTCGAGGACGCAGAACGGGCTGGGCTTGGTCTTAAAGATCGCAAACAGCAGCGCGATCGCGGTCATGGCCTGTTCACCGCCTGACAGCAGCGAGATGCCCTGCGGTTTCTTGCCGGGCGGACGCGCCTCGATCTCGATGCCGCACTCGAGGGGGTCTTCATCGTCGAGCAGATAGATGCGGGCCTGACCGCCGCTGAACAGCCGGCGGAAGAACAGCTTGAACGTCTCCGCCACCTTGTCGAAGGTTTCGAGGAACATGGCGAGGATGGTCTTGTCTATGCGATCCACGACACCGAGCAGGGCCTCACGGGCCTTTCGCAAGTCCTCTTCCTGGGTAACAAGGAATTCGTTGCGCTTTTCGAGGGCTTCGTATTCCTCGATGGCCATCACGTTGACCGTGCCGAGACGATCCAGCTTCTCGCGCAACTCGTTCACGGTATTTTCGCGGGTCTCGTCGTCGAGGTCGTCCGTTCCGACCTTCTCGGGATCGAGGGAAGACAGCGCGATGCGATACTCGGCGAGGATGCGTTCTTCGAGGAACTCGATCTGGTCCTCGTTGTGCCGGAGGGCCATTTCGAGACGGTGGACCTCCGATTGCACGGACCGGGATCGCTCATGCATTTCCCGCAGGGTCTTGGATATTCCGTCCGTCTCATCGAGTAGCGTCTGTTGCGCGTTCTGCGTCTCGACGACTTGCTTCTGCGCTTTTTCCTTTGCATCCGAGAGGGCCTTCGCGCGTTCGATATTCCTCGCGACTTCCTCCTTCAGAGTCGCCTCGTTTTCCTTCAACTGCGAGACCTGCTCGGCGCGGCGTTCGGCGTTGCGAACCGCCTCCTGGTACTCCTGATACTCGCGCAGCCGGTTTCGCTCCGTTTCGTCCAATCGCTGAGACATACCCGCGAGGGTAACACGCAGTTCCCCGATCTCTTCCGAGCGTGCCGCCAAGGCCTGGCGCGCTTGGCCGGCTGCGTCCTGCGCCTCCGCCAGTGCACGCTGCAACGCGACGTCGTCCTGATCCATCGACTCGGCCCGCCGCAACGCTTCCTGCTGCTGCGCCTGAAGTTGCTCGAGCTCTTTTTCGAGCGCCTGGCGTTGCGACGTCAAATGGGCTGCCGATTGCGTGTTCGAGTCATCCTCGGTGCTGCAACGCGCGATCTCGACGCCGAGCCCGTTCAACTCTTCGCGCAAGGCATTTTCGCGTTTCTCAAAATCCTTGATCCGCTGCGACAGGTCGTTGATCTCGACGGCCAGGGCCTGCGTGCGCTTCAAGAGGCTGCCGATGCCGCTCTCAGCCGTCTTGACCCCTTCCTCGAGCTCCGCGATCTCGGCGCTGCGTCCCAGCAGGCCGCGCCCTTCGTGTTGCGTCCGCCCGCCGGTCACGGCGCCTGCCGGAGAGACGACCTCGCCGTCAAGCGTGACCAATTTCGGGTAGCGCTTCTCGCTGCGGGCGATGCGGATTGCGTCGTCGATTGTCTCTACGATCATCGTGTTGTAGAGGAGGTACTCGACCGCCTTGCGGATATGCGAATCGTATTGGACATAGTTGATGGCCGGTCCGATCACGCCCTTAATGCCTTTCACGGCATCGCAGTCGTCATTTTGGCCGACGCGGATCGTATCGAGCGGCAAGAACGTCACGCGGCCGGCCTTGTGTTCTTTCAGGAACGCGATTGCGCCCTTTGCGGCCTCCGCGTGTTCCACGACGACGTTGTTGATGTTGCCACCCAACGCGGCCTCGATCGCGCGTTCGTGGGTCTTCTCAGTGGACAAGAGGTCGCCCACCGGTCCGATCACGCCCTTAGCCTCGGCCATGTCGCGCTGCCTGGCCATCATAATCGCGCGGACGCCGGTGGCGAAGCCCTCGTAGCTGTCGCGCAACTCGCGCAGCGAATGGAGCCTCGCCTCCTGGCTGCTCTTGCGCTCACGCAGCGCCTGCCATTCCTCGTTGAGGGCGCGTACGTTCTGGGTCTTCGCGGCGTGCTCCTCCGCAGTCCCGCGGCGTTCACTCACCGCGACCGTCAGGGCCTCCTGTATGTCCGACTCCCTCTTACGGAGCTCGGCCAGGCGGGACGCCACTTCCTCCGTGCGGCCCTGGAGCGTGCGCTGACGGTCGTAGATGGCTTCGAGTTGTTCGTCGATCCTCTGGATGCTGACGGCCAGCGTCTCGAGTTCCGTCTGGGCCTTTGCGCGCGAATTCATGGACTCGAGCATTCGCGCGCGCGTGGTTTCGAGATGCTCCTCAGTCTCGGAAACCCGCCCGGTGGCGGTGTCGCATTCGGCCTGCTTCGCGTCGAGGGCTTCGCGCAGGGATCCTATTTCCTTTCGCACGGCCGCGGCCGCCTCCGTCGTTTCTCCGACTTGGCGTTGGATGGCCTCGGCGCGATCTCTGAACTCATCGCGTTCATGGAGAAATTGCTCTTGCTGCTCAGCGGAAAAGTCAATCTGCTGGCGCAGCAACGCGATCTGCCGTTCGATCTTTTCCATCTCGCCGTCGATCTCGTGGACCGCGTCGCGGCAGCCAGCCAACTCGCGCTGGACCTCGATCCCGCGGGTCGCCAAGTCCTCGTTGCGCGCTTCGAGTCCCGTGACCTCGGTCATTGTCTTTTCATACGCGTCCTGGGCGTCGGCGAATTGGCGGCGCAACCGCCCGACTTCCTCGGTGAGTCGCGCATATTTCAGGTAGAAGGACCGCACCTCGAGATCGCGAAGGGCCTCGGTGAGTTCGCGATACCGTATCGCGGCGTTAACCTGCCGTTTCAACGAGCGCATCTGCCGCTGGACTTCTGCGATGATGTCGTTCAGGCGGAGGAGGTTTTGTTCGGCCATCTCGAGTTTGCGCATCGCCACCTTCTTGCGCGACTTGTACTTGATGATCCCGGCGGCCTCCTCAAAGAGGAACCGGCGGTCCTCCGGTTTGGAGCTCAGCACGAGATCGACTTTCCCCTGCCCAATCAGCGAGTAGGCGTTCGTGCCGATGCCCGTGTCCATGAACATCTCCTGGATATCGCGGAGACGGCATGGGGCCTTGTTGATAAGGTACTCGCTTTCGCCGGAGCGGTAGAGCCGGCGAGTGGCCTGCACCTCCGCGAAGTCGACGGGGAGGCGCGAATCACTGTTGTCGAACGTGACCGAGACCTCGGCCATGCCCATGGGCTGGCGGTTCTCGCTGCCGTTGAAGATCACGTCCTGCATGTGTGTGCCGCGCAACGTCCGCGGGCTTTGCTCCCCCAACGACCAGCGGAGCGCGTCGAGAATGTTGCTCTTGCCGCAGCCATTCGGTCCGACGATGGCGGTGATGCCCGGTTCGAGCCGGACCACCGTTCGATCTGCGAATGATTTGAAACCCGTCAACTCTATCTGTTTGAAGTACATTGAAAACCTAGTTAGTCTTCCGAGTCCTGGCCATGGCCGTAATCGAGACGGGCGACTCGCTGGATCGAGAGGGCCCGGCCCGTTTCATCGTCTGCTTCCACGATCGCGCCGCACAAGCTTCCGCGGCCCTTCGCCACCTTGAATTCGCTGGGCATGCCCGTCACGAATTTCCTGATGGCGCGGTCTCGTTCGACTCCGATCACGGAATCGATCGGGCCGGTCATTCCCACGTCCGTCACGTACGCCGTGCCCTTAGGGAGCACACGCTCGTCGGCCGTCTGCACGTGCGTGTGTGTTCCGAACACCGCCGTGCAAGAACCGTCCATGTGCCAGCCGAATGCTACCTTCTCGGAAGTGGCCTCCGCGTGGAAATCGACCAGCACAATCTGCGTTGTCTCGCGCAAGGCGTCGACCATCCGGCGTCCCTTCTCAAAAGGGCACGCGCACGGTTCCATGAAAACACGTCCCGCGAGGTTCACGAGGCCGGCCCTGCGTCCATCCGAAAGTGTAAGTATCACGGAACCTCTCCCGGGGACACCTTCCGGGTAGTTGGCCGGGCGCACCACGTAATCGAGAGCATCCAGTTTGCCCACCAGTTCTTTCTTGCGCCACACATGATTGCCCAAGGTAATGCCCTGGACTCCCATATGGTAAAGCTCCGCAATCACGGACGGTGTGGCGCCCAAACCGCCCGCAGCATTTTCCGCATTGGCCACCACGAGATCAAGACCGTGCTCGGCGCGCAGTTCCGGCAGAAGCCGGGCCACGCACTGCCGGCCCCGGTGTCCCACGATGTCGCCGATGAAAAGTATCTTCATCTACCCAAGGGTTCCGTTAACAACACAATCCCCGCATGATGCGGTCGGGCGTTGGATTCCCGCCACTGCGCCTACTTGGCGGTCTCGACGGCCCGCGTCTCCCGGACCACCGTGACTTTGATCTGCCCGGGATAGACGAGTTCCGATTCCACCTTCCGGGCGATATCGCGCGCGAGCTGACTCGCCTCGGCGTCGCCTATCTTGTCAGGACATACGACGACGCGCACCTCACGGCCAGCCTGAATCGCGAACGCCTTCTCGACGCCCGGGAACCCGTCCGCCAGGGCCTCCAATTGCTCCAGGCGTTTGATGTACGTCTCGACCGTCTCGCGCCGCGCGCCCGGGCGCGCCGCCGACAAGGCGTCCGCCGCCTGCACGAGCACCGAGATCACGTCTTCCTGCGGCATCTCGCCGTGGTGGGCGCCTATCGCGTTGGCAATCGAGGGTATCTCGCCGTGACGCTTGGCGATGTCGTGCCCGATCACGGCATGCGAGCCCTCGACCTCATGGTTGATGGCCTTGCCGATATCGTGGATCAGCCCCGCGCGCTTGGCCTGATGAATGTTTATGCCCAATTCGGCGGCCATGATTCCCGCAAGGTGGCACACCTCTTTCGAGTGAAGAAGCACGTTCTGCCCGTAAGACGTGCGATAGTGAAGACGGCCCAAGAGCTTCACGATCTCCGGGTGGAGGCCGTGGACGTCCGCCTCGAGACACGATTGTTCGCCGATCTCGCGGATCGACTTCTGGATCTCTTCATTGACGCGCTCGACCATTTCCTCGATTCGGGCCGGATGGATGCGGCCGTCCTGGATCAGCCGTTCGAGCGACACGCGCGCGACCTCGCGCCGGACCGGATCAAATCCGGAAAGAATCACCGCCTCGGGGGTGTCGTCGATGATGATGTTGATGCCCGTCGCGCTCTCGAGGGCACGTATGTTGCGCCCTTCACGTCCGATAATGCGCCCCTTCATCTCTTCGCTCGGAAGGGCCACCACAGATACCGTCGTGTCGGCCACGTGGTCCGACGCGCATCGCTGAACGGCTTCGCTGATAATCCAACGTGCCTTCTTGTCCGCGGTCTCGACCAATTCGTCCTCGATCCGCTTCAGGCGCATCGCCGAGTCGCGCTTGACCTCCGTCTCGAGTTGGGCGAAGATCGCCTTTCGGGCCTGCTCGGCGGTCATCCCGCTGACGGCCTCGAGTTGCCGCGTCTGCTCGGCGACCAGGACATCAATCTTTTGATGCTCCTGGCCCAACTGCTTCTCACGTTCCGCGATCTCACGTTCTCTTGCGCTGATCTCCCCGGCCTTGCGTTCAACGGCCTCCAAACGCTTGTCAACCGTCTCCTCTTTGCCTAAGATCCGCTTCTCCAGCGCCACCAACTCCTTACGCATCTCGCGCGCATCGCGTTCTACCTGCGCCCTTTGTTCAATGCTTTGCTCTTTTATTGCTGTTTGAGACTCTTTCGTGATGGCGGCGGCTTCGCGCTCGGCGTTGGACACAATCTGAGCGGCTTCGCGGCGAGACTTGCCCACGAGACCGTTTCCGACGATTTGCGCCCCTATGATTGCCACAAGTACGCCCGCGAAGAGGCCGCCGATGATCCCTATAACGATCATTAGCGTCATGCCTTCGACCTCCATTCCAAAATCATCGTGGAAGCGGCGTCCTCGCCGCTTTCCAAACGCGACGGGGACGTCGCGTCTACTTCTTGACCGGCGCCACGGGTCAAGGCTTACACCCGCAACGCGAAAGCGATTCACATGCCATGCCTCACAGTTTGTCAAATCACGACAAACCGTGGCTTGCGGGAAGGAGAGATCAGAGGACGGGAAACTAGGCCTTTTCACAGACTGCGGAACGCTGCTCCGCTGCTGCCCAATATGTTTCGACACAAAGAGTTACAGGGGAAACACCACCCCCTTGTGTCTCTGCCGTATCGAGAGACCAACATACCGGATGTATCGCGAAAACGCCTGGATGGCGATGATCGGCCATGCTTGCCAAGTCCTTGCTTCTCCCATGCCGCAAATGGGCACAGTCTTTTTCAACTGAGACAGATTATAAGGACACGACCAAGCGAAGTCAATAGCCTTGTTTCGCGCGAAAAAACCCCGGCTTGACGCACTTCCCCACGCGCGTCCAGGAGAACGACGTGTTCATCGAACTCCCGCCCAGTCTTCTCAGTTTAATCGAAATTGTACAGAATCAACTCACGCAAGCGCTCAAGGCTGTCATCTTCCTTGAGTCGGCACACCTCGGGTGGATTCTCGGGGAGAAAGGGCAGTTGGCATCACACACTCTCTTAGTCTATGATGATCCACAGGAATTGTCTGGCGGTTGCGCCAGACCGGTGCATGATTGCACCGCTGCCAGGAGTAACGACGCAAATTGGAAGACAGGCGCAAGACTGTTCGACGCCAAGCCGACCGAGGTCTCTTGCAGAGGATCAAGGAACTGGAGGCCTTGACGGATCGGCGTATCGAATCTCGCCGTGACGAGATCGGACACTCGCGGCGACGTGCAATTCGCCATAACTGCAAAGTTGCGATTTCCGTGGGTGTCGCGTGGTCTTCAGGCAATCTGGACACATGGACTGTTGACTCTTATAAGGTGCCTGGGCGCGTGCTCGATCTTAGTCCGGGCGGCGCCGCACTTTTCACCGAACAACGTTTCGACACGGGGCAAGATCTCCTGCTTGCAATCACGCTCCGGGATAGCTCGAATATCAACGCCAAGGCGGTGGTCCGCTGGGTAAAGATGATGCCTGAAAAAGGGGGCTACGCCTCAGGCGTTCAGTTCACGCAAGTATCCACCAAGGACCAAGTGAGAATCGCTGAGTTCCTGACGGAACTGGACACTACGGCAGGTCTCTAATCTTCTCACCCCCGAATTCCCAGTTACTCCTCAGGTGGTCTCTCTGGAAGCCCAACTTCCGGAACTCCTCGGAAGAAACGGTGTTATATCTGTTGAGCTCGTGCGCGAGCGCACAATAAGAGGGTGTTAAGATTCAGTGGTGACAACGGGAAGCCCAATGAAGGAATTCATTCTTGCGTTTGCTGTCTGCATGGCGGCCTTGAGCGGGCAGGGCGCGGAACCGGCGGTTGTGTGTCCTTTCGAAAGCGAAAGCGGGTTCGCAGCAGCGAACACCGTCGACACCCTAGTGCTGGCAAAGTTGAAGGAACGGGGCATCGAACCGGCGGCACTGTGTTCAGACGAGGTATTCGTGAGGCGCGTGTACGTGGACGTCATCGGCACGCTGCCCGAGCCCCAGGCGGTGAACGAGTTCTTGCAGGACAACAGTCCCGGCAAGCGGGCCTCGTTGATCGACGCTCTCCTGGCGCGGGAGGAGTTTGCCGACTATTGGGCGCTAAAGTGGTGCGACCTGCTGCGCGTCAAGGCGGAATTCCCCATAAACCTGTGGCCGAACGCGGTGCAAGCGTATCAACGCTGGATACGCGACGCCATCCGCGAGAATATGCCTTACGACCGATTTGTCCGCGCGCTCTTGACATCGAGCGGCAGCAACTTCCGTGTGCCGCCCGTCAATTTCTACCGCGCAATCCAAGGCCGGACGCCGGCTGCCATCGCCGAGGCGGTGGCCCTGACGTTTATGGGAACGCGTCTCGCGAGTTGGCCGGAATCCCGGCGTTCCGGCATGGCAGTCTTCTTCTCACGGGTCGCTTACAAGCAGACGGACGAATGGAAGGAGGAGATCGTGCAATTGGACCCGGCGCCCGCCGGGCCTTTGGAGGCCGTGTTCCCCGACGGCGCCACCGTGCGGATCCCGCCAGACGCGGATCCCCGCCGGGTATTTGCCGATTGGCTGATAGCCCCGGACAATCAGTGGTTCTCGCGCAATATCGTGAACCGCACATGGAGCTGGCTGCTGGGCCGAGGCATCATCCACGAACCTGACGACATCCGGGTGGAAGCGGCGTCCTCGCCGCTTTCCAAACGCGACGGGGACGTCGCGACCACAGCACCGGATAACCCTCCCGTGAATCCCAAACTGCTGGCCCATCTTGAAAAGGAACTAGTGAATGCCGATTGCGACCTGCGGCATATCTACCGCCTGATCCTCAATTCCCGCACCTACCAGCAGTCCTCGATTCCGCGCGGCGATAGTCCGGACGCCGAGGCATTGTTCGCGTATTACCCGGTGCGCCGGCTGGACGCGGAGGTGCTGATCGATGCCTTATGTTGGATTGGCGGAACTGGGCAAGGATATTCGAGCGCCATTCCGGAACCTTTCACTTACATTCCGGAATATCAGCGGTCGATCGCGCTGGCGGACGGGAGCATCACCAGTCCGTTCCTCGAAATGTTCGGGCGTCCCGCGCGCGATACCGGTCTGGAATCAGAACGCAACAATCAGCCCACGGACGCGCAACGGTTGCACCTGCTCAATTCGTCCGATATTCAGCACAAGATCGAACGCAGCCAGCGATTGTACAAACTGATCCTGGACGCCAAGCGCGACCCTGCCACGCTGATCCGCTCGATCTATCTGACTATCTTGTCGCGCAATCCAACCCAAGCCGAGTTGGCCGCCGCGGAGAAGTACTTTCAAACGGACGGGCTCAGCTACAGGCAGGCCGAGGAGGATTTGTCGTGGGCGCTGATCAACACCAAGGAATTCCTGTACAGGCATTGATCCGGCCGGATGCCGCATACGATGTTGTCCGATCAATAGCGAGGAATGATACATGACAGATCAACGGATCGCCGACGCAATTACCCGGCGCGAAGCTTTGAGACGGGGGCTTATTGGGGCGGCAGGACTCGCGCTCTTCGGTCATCGCGGCGCATGGACGCAGACTCCAGCCGCGGCGGCGCGAGCCAAGGCCGTCATTCAGATCTGGATGTGGGGCGGCCCATCGCACTTGGACACGTTCGACCCGAAACCGGACGCGGGATACGATTATTGCGGCCCTCTGAACAAGCCGATCCCCACTAACGTGGACGGTATACTGATCGGCGAACTGCTGCCGCTGCTGGCGAGGCAGGCGGACAAGTATTCCATCATCCGCAGCATGACCCACGGCGTAAACAGTCATGAGACGGCGGCGTACGTCGTGCAGACCGGCCGCAAGCCCGACCGGCTGGTCTATCCCTCTGTCGGGGCCGTGGTATCGTTGTTCAAGGGATACGACCACGGCTACAAAGGGCTGATCCCGCCTTACGTCGTGTTGACGACACCGCAGGGACGTTTTGCCGAGGATGGTTTTCTGGGGCAGCGATACAAGCCATTCGCTACAGGCGGCGATCCCAACCAGAGGCGCTTCGCCGTCGAGGGAATCGTCGCGGAAGGCATTTCCGATCAGCGCCAGCAAAGCCGGCGCGAACTGCTCCATACCCTCGATTCGCTAGGCAAGGCCATGCCGGGAAATCCACAGTTTGAGCGGCTCGACGGCTGCGAGGAGAAAGCCTATGAACTGATCCTTGGCGACGCGGGAAAGCTGTTCGATCTGTCGGAAGAAAAGGCCGAGATCCGCGACCTCTATGGCCGCAACACGTTCGGCCAGTCGTGTCTGATGGCGCGCCGCCTCGTCGAAAACGGCGCGCCCTACGTCACCATCAACTACAAGGGTTGGGACACTCACAAGAAGCACTTCGACATCATGCGCCGGAAGTTGCCTGAAATGGATCGAGGCATGGCAACGCTCTTACAGGACCTGACTGACCGCGGCCTGCTGGACAGCACGATTGTCTGGTGGAGCGGCGAATTCGGGCGAACCCCAAAGGTCCAATGGGAAGCGCCCTGGAACGGCGGCCGCGGGCATCATGGCAACTGCTTCTCCGCGGTGCTCGCCGGGGGCGGATTCAAAGGCGGCCGCATCGTCGGGGCATCGGACGCGAGAGGCGAGGAAGTGGCGGAACGTCCCGTCAGTCCGCAAGATCTGATCCGCGGCATGTACGAGTTGCTCGGGATTGATCCGGACGGCCCGATGCCCAACCCGCGCGGATTGAGCGTTCAGGTTCTCCCGACGGCGGAGGACGGCGCGCAGGGAGGCGGCCGTCTCAAAGAGATCATATGAACACAGGAGCGCACCAATGACCGCATTCGGGCGACTGATGCTTGTGTCGCTGACCACGTGCGTTGCGACGGCATGGGGCCAGTCTGACACGAGATCGCCGCACGTCGGCTATCTCTACCCCGCCGGCGGACAGCAAGGAGCCGTCTTCCAGATAACGGCCGGCGGCCAGTTTCTCAACGGCGTCAACAACGTCTACGTCTCCGGTGAAGGGGTGCGGGCCTCGGTGATCCAGTATGCCAGGCCCCTCAACAACAAGCAGCTACAGGCGCTCCGCAAGGAAATGATCGCGTTGCAGCAAAGGCGTATTGGGCCCGCGGCCATCAAGGACAAGGCGCCGGGCGGCGAGAAACCGGAGGTGGAGATTCCGTGGGATCATCCGCTGTTGCGGGACCTCGACAAAATGAGCATCCCGGAGTTGAAACATTATGTTGCCCAGTTCCTCGCTCCTGCTAAGAAGCAGCCCAACGCGCAGTTGGCGGAAATGGTCATCATCGAAGTCACAATCGACCCTGGCGCGGCGCCCGGCGACCGCGAACTCCGGCTCTGGACCCCCAACGGACTGACAAATCCCGTGTGTTTCCAGGTAGGGCAGTTGCCGGAGATCCGCGAGCACGAACCCAACGACCGGGAAGCGTCCGAAGCGGCGCGGATTGAACTGCCGATAGTGTTGAACGGCCAGATCATGCCAGGGGACGTTGATCGTTTCCGAATCAGCGTCCGGCGGGGACAGCAGCTCGTGATGCAGACGCAGGCCCGGCGCCTGATGCCGTACCTGGCCGATGCCGTCCCCGGCTGGTTTCAGGCCACCCTCGCCCTGTACGACGCTAAAGGCAACGAAGTGGCCTTCGCGGACGATTACCGTTTCGATCCCGACCCGGTCCTCTTCTACAAGATCCCAGAAGACGGCGAATACGATCTGGAGATCCGCGACTCCGTCTATCGCGGACGTGAGGATTTCGTCTACCGCATCGCCGTGGGGGAGTTGCCTTTTATCACGAGCGTGTCGCCTCTTGGCGGCCAAGAGGGCGACAAGACGGTTGCCTCGATCACCGGGTGGAATCTCGCAGACATGCGGTTGCGGTTGGACACGGAACCCGGCGGCGACGACATCCGGCAAACGGCCTTGTGCAGGGATGGATGGACCTCCAATAGTGTCACCTATGCCGTGGATACGTTGCCCGAATGCCGTGAAGAAGAACCGAACGACACCGTCCGGGGCGCGCAGACGATCAGCCTTCCGCGTGTTGTCAACGGCTGTATCGCGGGGCTCGGCGACGTGGACGTATTCAGGTTCAAGGGACGCGCCGGCGACGAAGTGGCTGCTGAAGTGGTTAGTCGCAGGTTGAATTCGCCGCTCGATTCGCTCCTGCGACTGACCGATGAATCGGGGCGCGTACTGGAATGGAATGACGATCGTAAGGAACTGAATACGGGATTACTTACGCACCAAGCCGATTCGTATCTCCGCGCCCGATTGCAGGAAGATGGTGTCTACTACCTTCACCTGTCCGATTCGCAGCAACAAGGGGGCGAGGCCTACGGCTATCGCTTGCGCATCAGTCCCCCGCAGCCCGATTTTGCGTTACGCGTTACGCCTTCGAGCATCAACATACCCGCCGGGCGTGCCGTGCCTATCCAGATGCACGTGTTGCGAAAAGATGGTTTCAACGGTGAGATCGAGCTTGTCTTGAAAGACGCGCCCGCTGGCTTTACGCTGAGCGGCGGGCGGATTCCCGCACAGTTTGTCAAACCCCGACAAACTGTGGGATGCGACTGCATCCGCATGACCCTGACAGCCCCCCCGGATCCGATTGATCAACCCGTCGTCTTGCGGCTGGAAGGCCATGCCCGTATAGGCGAACAAGAGGTCGTCCGACCGGCGGTTCCCGCGGAAGACATGATGCAGGCATTCGCTTACCGCCACCTGGCGCCGTCGCAGGAACTCATGGCCGCTGTCACGGGCGCAAGACCGGCGCAAGGTCGCCCGGCAGGCAAACGCCCCGGTCCGCTTTCCGAACTGGTCAGCGACGTTCCTGTCCGGATTCCCGTAGGAGGCGCGGTCGAAGTGCGGATCAAGACTCAGAAACATCCGCGGCTCCAGGACGTCCAACTGAAGCTCTGCCAACCGCCAAAGGGAGTGACCCTTCACGAGGTACAAGTCGTACCCGGCGGCTTGGCGTTCCTGCTCAGGGCCGATGGCGATACGCATCAGGCAGGATTCGCGGACAACCTGATTGTCGAGGCATTCATCGATGTCGAGGGCGAGACACAAAGCGGCAAGCCTCCATCGCGGAAAAGACGCGTTTCGTTCGGCGTACTGCCGGCCATCCCGATCGAAATTGTCAAATAATCGCGCGCAGGGCACGCTATACAATCGAAAACCCGGCCTATTCCTCCAGGAGAGAGTGCGCGAGTGCCATGAAGTGGAAAAAGGCGCGTCTTTCTGCTACAATTCACTCATTGGCGGCGTAGCTCAGTTGGTAGAGCAGCGGAATCATAATCCGCCTGTCGGCGGTTCGATCCCGTCCGCCGCTACCATTCTCAATTTCCCGAGAACCCCTGGAAACATTGGGGTTTTCATTATTTTTCCCCTCCTGAATTGTAGCCTTATTTTGGGTGTCAATAGTGCAAGACATTGCACCTTGTGACCCCGGAATGCGGGGAATAGTTGGGCGCAGAGTTGGGCGCAAGTTGGGCGCGGTTTCCAATACCGCCGCAACGTCGCGTTGTGGAAGTTCGGGCAACGCCGGCAAGGTCGCCATTGCGCCGCCAAGGTCAGACAGCGTCAAGTGAGTGTAGCGCGCCGTCATGGCAGGCGTGGCATGTCGCATGAGGCGTTGCGCGGTCTGCATATTAACCCCGCTTTGCGCAACCATTGTGCAGAAGGAGTGCCGCAACGCATGAATATCCAGCGTCCGGCCTTGCGGGTCAGTCTTGACAATGCCTACCGCTTTCAAGTCCAAATCTAGCACGCGGGTCATGCCACCAGGCAAATCAAACAACGGAGCAGTGTCCAGCGTGCCGGGAAATGGCGTTACGGAATCTGATCAGACGTGCCGCGAAGCCCGACAAGACGCTTGCGCCGTTCGACAACGTATTCTATGCAACAACGTCACCAAACCTGCCGGTAAAGGGACCTGTGCCCCGCGTCGTGCCTTCTCGTCAGCCGCCCGTAACAGAATATGTGGCACCTTTGCGCAGATTACGCGCATTTTCGCAGTTGAGGTGAGGGGTAACGGGATTCTCAGGTTGGGCATTGGGTGTGCAAGAAGAGCCCAGAGAAAGGAGGCCAATCTGGAACTCAGGAAATCAGGAAATGAGCACAACATTAGGGGCCCGGCATTGTCCGGTATACCGACATCGCAGGGACAAGGGGTTGCAACCCCTTGTCTACAACCGATCATCGCCTGCCCATAAAGGGTGTTTCAGCAAACGCCAAGTCCCTTAGAGTGTGTTTGAGAAGGTTCGCCGTGTATGTAGCGCAGGCGTCTCGGCTGCTGCGCATGCAGGCAAGATGCCTGCGTTACGTTCTCCATCAGGCGCCATCCACATGGTCATTGACCCTTTTCAAACAAACTCTTAGCGTCTGCTCGTTTTCCTGATTTCCTGAGTTCCAGATTGTTCAACGATGGTTTTCAGCTACTGTATGAAGGCAACCTGGTATAAGGAACCGTCCCTCAGGTATGAGCCGACGTAATAGGTGTGATGCGCCTCGGCTTATTGTGCAGTGTCTTCCAGGGATTCCGGTCGATTCGTGGTCGGTCCCTGATTTACGCCTTTCCTTACTCGGACATCGACCAAAGGGTAAAGGCGCCGGTTAGATCCTTCATCCCCACGCGGTCATGTCGTTCCCACCTCAGTTGCGCGTGCTGTCTTGCCCCGCTACTGTCAAGGTCGACCTTGGCCTGATCGCTGAGCCAGATCTCGGCTCCTTTGATCGTGCCCACCACACGGGCGGCAAAGTTCACCGCGCCGCCGAAGAGGTCGTTTTCGTCCACCTGCATCGGCCCGATGTGAATCCCGGCGCGGATTTGCACCTTGACATGGCCGGAATTGGCTTTCAGATCCCTGGCATAGTCCAGCGCATTCACCACGTTGCGGAACGCCGCCATGAAGCTGTCCCCGATGGTTTTGATTTCGCGCCCTTTGTATTGGTCGATCAGTTTCCGGCTTTGCGCGAAGTGCGCCCGCCGCACTTCGTTCATGGGCTCGTCCTTGAGTTCTTCTCCCAGCGCGGTCGAGCCGACGACATCGGTGAAGACGATGGCCAACGTAACGCGCTCGCCTCCCGCCCATTTCGCAAAATCCGGGGTGCTCGTCTCGCCGCGCGCGGACTGGACAAACATCTCCAAATCACGCTGTCGGCCGGCGGATTGATCCATCGCTTCCACCTTCGAGACGAAATGAGCATCCACCAATTCGGCATCAACTTCTCTGTTGAAACGGTCAAGAATACGATCCAGATCGGCTTTCTTGTCATCGGGAATAACATGTTTGCAGAACTGCCTTGTGAATGCGCATTTCTGGCTGGGCGTAATGTCTTGTGCAAAAAGTGTAGACAACCAACTGAAGAGCAGAGAGGCATCGTAGGAATACTGATTTTTGTAATCTCTCTTTTCAAAGTCAAAAAGAATGGCCGCCCGATCGCCTATGACCGGCCATAGCACGCCGGGGCGTTTGTCAATCAATTCAGCGATTTCGTCCGCAAACAGTCGAAAACTGATCATGCAAGCAGCCTTTCATTGAGTCTCTCTCGTTCCCAAGTGCAACTGGGAAGTAGAAAAAAGTCTCGGGCTCACCGTCATGTTAGGTCTTCTCCTCTCTTGGAGACCAGGCCGGATCCCATCCTGCAAGCCCAACTTCGTCAACGGTGTCTTTGTATAGTTGTCGGCGGTCCATGGAAAACACTAGGACTAGCCAGAGAACATCCGCCACAACTAGGCCGAGAGACGTCGAGAGTAGCTCGCTTCTCTGGTAGACGGCGCTCGATGCGATCGCCGAGAAGAAGATCAGCGTGTAAAGCTGCCGGTGAAAGAAACTCGAGAATGGCTGCGTTCCGTCTCTACTCTTGCCAGGTCCGAGTCCCTTCGGAAACGCTGAGTTGGCGAAAGGAATGGCAAGAAATCTGATCTGGTATAAGCCCAGAAGGTTCTGCGCCCTTACGATTGATCGCAAGAGCCGGTAATAGCGTCTCCTTTCCTTCTTGAGGATGAACTGGAACCACAGTGTGACCAACCAGTACCCAACGAGCAAGCCAAAAACCATATTCAGAGACAGGAGAGGCGATGGATCGCGCAGAATCAAGAAACCCACAGCGGGGCCGACAAGGACCGTGAAGCGCTCAAGCCACTGGAACTCACGATCCTTGAGAGCTGCAAGCGCGTTTATTTGCGCCGTCATGATGGCCGTTATTGCGGTAGCCGGTATGCCCTGGTCGCTATGTTCGTCGTCCATATGTATCCCTCGATTCGAAGTTCTGTCTGTATGGTTTCCAGATCAATCCGCCCTCGGGTTTTGTTTCCACATAACACTCTACGCACAACTACACCTTAGCTCTCGTGCGTCAATTGGTCAAAGTCGTCCTTGCGACATTTCAGGATAAATAGGGGCGGCATAGAACAGGTTTTGCACATCGAAGAATGCGTGGGCGCGTTTCCGGGTTGGCTCAATACGCATAGTCATTCCACCCCCAACATTGCGGATTGCTCCAAAAAAAGATAACCCCGCGCGAGGCCTTTCGGCTGATCCCACGGGGAGTAGATGCTAAAGGGACTATACCTGAGCGGCGACTTACTGTCAAGTGCCGGCGGCGAAATAGAACGGGGGTATGGAATGGACGGAGACAACAACCGCTCTTCGCAAGGAACATGTCCTGTCGGTTGTTGCCGCGTTCGGCCACATTATGGGCCATCCCAGGCGCCACGATTCTGGCCTCTCGAACCATGCACTGAGGCTACCGTGTCTCACATGCAAATGCAACGACCGGTTAGCGTTGGCTAGGTTGGGGTTTGATGGGCGGTCGCTCCGAGCTTGAGGGTCCGATGACAGCTTCGGGGCGCTTGGGCCGGTTTCGGAGAAACAGGCCCTACTTCTCAAACATGCTCGTTCGTTCCGAAGTTGTACTTGGGAACGAAAAACACATGGGGCTTCTGTTTCGATTACGATGACGATTACGAGCACGCGCACGCGCACGAAATGGGTGGTTGCGAAGTGCGCAAAGGCGGGATGAGCGTCTATTCATCTTCCGGTGGGATTGCTTTGGAGGGCACGAAACGAAGCAACAGGGATCTGATTCGACATGGGATGACCCATTCTTCCGCAGGAGACGCATACGGACCCGCTACTCTCTTAAGAGTCTCGAGCATCTTGTCGTCACAGTCGTGCAAGAGAGCCCATGTTCTCCGTCCTTCTCGCAACGAGGAAGATGTCATCTTGGTGAACTCATCGAAATCGTTCGACATCCCCACTTGATTCCGAGACAAGTGGCCATAGTATGCGACAGGGGCCGCCATGACGAATGGGTATGTGTACAGACGGTCCTTCGGGTTCCATTCGGTCAGCATGTGTTCGGCGACCATTTGGCTGTCAAAACACCGATAGGGTCGAGGAGTACGAGTCAACTCAAGGCCCTGATATCCGATGAGTAGCAGGATGAAGAACCCTCGCCACAGCCAGGAGCGATTCATGGTAATCCCCGCGCTTACAAGCAGAGCCAGTGCAACCGTGGACGGCAGGGCATAGCGAGCGACAAAGAGCGGTCTTCCCAAATAGGACAGTACGATCAAGACGACGGGAGGTAATAAGAAAAACAGAATGAGGTGAGTGGTCACCTGGAGATCATCGCGGGTCTGATGAGGACTGGAACGCCAGTTGAGCCACGAGTGAACAGCCAAGAAGACAACCGGCACGTAGAGAATTGCTCCGGCAATATAAAGCGCCCACATGGGGCTGGCGCCAACCCCTCCGCCGATGCAGAAGGACAGAAAGAAATCGGCTATTCTCGACGGACTTCGCACCGGAATCCATTGCGCCGACCCGGCGATTCGCGAATACATTCCGGATACCAGCCACGCCCACGGCAAAAGGATGGGGACACTGGAGACAAGCCAAGCGCGCCACAATCGAAAATCATTGCGGCAGACCAAGGCCAATGTGCACACCTCGACGAACAGCACGAGGCAGGCCAGGATGTGCGTAAACAAGAGAAGAAGACTCATGACGGCGTGCGCCAGCACCCAACCCCGAGACGGTGTCCGCATCATTCGGTGGAAAACGTAAATCGACAGAAGGGCCTCAAGCACGAATAGAGAGTACATGCGGATTTCTTGGGAGTAGCGTATGTGCGCAAAGGAACCCGCAATTAACAGCGCCGCGACGCACCCCGCGAGACGACCGTAATACTCGCAGGCAATGCGGTATATGAGACATATGGACATCACCCCAAAAACGATCGAAAGCAGTCTTACGGCGTATACGGAGTCGCCGACAGTGTGAGCCCAATAATACTCGACTAGGAAGTATACCGGCATGGCAGTAGGATCTTCTCCCAAGAGCGCACGGAAGAACTGGCCCATCGAGGGGCATGAAAGATGGCGGAAACTCACGAGTTCGTCGTACCACAGGTATTCATGATCCAGTTGGTAAAGACGCAGCAATACACCCGCGAAGAGGATGGGCAAGAGAAACGCGGCGTGATACAGGAGGCTGGCTTTGGGCGTCGAAATGGAAACGACAGTGCGTGCGTTTCGAGGCATGCCCTGTGTCTATCACATCGAAAACTCACGTGTCAAGGAATGGCTCATCCGAACGAAAGCGTGGAAAACACCAGGGGAAACGCCGGTCAAGTTTTTCTTAGCATTCGTTTCTAGAACACTGCTCTTCATGCTTGCCACATTGCACACAAAACCGGATTCTGTCAATTAGCACACGGGGATCGCGTGGCTTGATGCGACGCGGTTCCCGGCGCCCGCCATTTCAAGCACCACAATATGTTGATGCCAATTCCAAGATGAGATCTCAGAGTTTGTGAATTTTTGAAGATCGGCGATCTGTCAGAAGCATTTGGGTGCTCTCAGATGTCTCCCATGACCGAGATCGTGCAACCTGGGTCAATATTGGAAGCCATTGTGGTGTAGATTTGATACGACAAACCTCGAAAACCTATTATTTCACAAGCTCTCACATGCGAGTCAGGGCGCGTGGCCACACATTGTGTTATTCCAAAATCGGACCACATTTTATGGCGAGAGGGACGATCCAAGAATCTATTTTGGCCTTGAAAAAAAGTGCTTGACATCTACAATATGTTGTGGTATACTGTGGTCGGTGTTTGGAGCTAAACAATGTGGACTAGGTCAACGACGTCGATACCCAAGCGAAGTCCTCACCGCAGCCCAGGCCCTAAACAAGGTCCACATATGAGCGGACTGAGGTCAGAACCGCAGCCCTATGGCTTCAGCAACAAAGAGCTCAAACCGTGACCCTCTTGCGCCAACATGACACGGACTAAGGCTCCAGACACCTCCCGCACTGAGCGGCGGGAGCCCAAGACCCGCCGCTCCCCCTTCTTATCCCGGGTGTCGGGGTTCGGGTATCGGGTTTTAGGTGTCGGTACCCAGAGCCCGGAGACTGTGGCGCGGCAGGTTGCCTCAGGCTGCTAATTGACGCTCGTCAGCTTGAAGACGTACGCTTTGCCTGACGGCATTTCATCAAGCCCGAGCGACGGCACTTCAATGTGGAGTCCGTCGGATTCAGTACGGCACGCCAACGGTTTGTCGTAACCAAGCAGCGTGACGCCCGCCTCAGCGGCCGGCTTCGGCGCTTTCAGCACAAGCTCGGCCCCCGGCCACTTCAGGCAAATGGCGTATACGGCCCCGTCCTTTGCGGTGTACCGGACAAGGTCGCCTTCAGCCGATTCGCGCCATGGCCGCGTGCCGTAGATGGCCTCGCCGTTGACTTTCAGCCACTCCCCCATTTCGATTAGGCGCTGCTGCATGATCACTGGGATGCGGCCGTCCGCCGTGGGACCGATGTCGAGCAGGAGATTCCCGCCCCTGCACACGATGTTGACCAGCAAATGAACCAACGTTTCGGGCGTGGCGTATTCGTCAATCGTCTCGTTGCGGTTGTAACCGAAGGACGCGCCGATCCCGCGGCATTCCTCCCATTTGCGCTTCTTTGCGGGGTCGTCTGACTTGCCTACGTCGCCGTATTCGGTGGTGTAGAAGCCGCCATGCTTGCTGCGGCAGTCCTTGCCCCAGCGGTCATCCACGACGACCTCGTCCTTGACCGATGATTCGTTGTACAACCACGCGAGGAATTCCGTGCTGCGCCACACGTCGCTGGGATGATCCCATTCCCCGTCCGGCCATACGATCGAGGGTTTGTAGCGTTCGACGAGGTCCTTCATCTGCGGCAGCATGTGCTCATCGACGTACCGCTTCACGTCGGATTTGTATAGGGGGTTGAACCACTCGTAGAGCGAGTAGTAGAAGCCCATCTTGAGGCCGCGCGCCTTCACGGCCTCCGTAAGTTCGCCCGCGAGGTCGCGGTGAGGCCCCACGTCCATCGCGTTCCAGTTCCAGCTCTGCGCGCTCGGCCACAGACAGAATCCTTCGTGATGCTTCGACGTGAGCACGATGTACTTGGCGCCCGAACGCGCGAAAATGTCCGCCCACTGCGCGGGATCGAACAACTCCGCCTTGAACATCGGGGCGAAATCCTGGTACTTGAAGTCCTCGCCGTACGTCTTTGCGTGGAACTTCCACGTGTCGCCGTTCTTGTTCTGCATGTCGTTCCAATACCACTCCGCGTATTTCCCCTTCGGCCCCCACGAAGGAACGCTATAGGCGCCCCAATGGATGAAGATGCCGAATTTCGCCTCGTCAAACCATCCGGGAAGCGGCCGGCTGTCGATCGATTCCCAAGTAGGCTTGTAGGTCTCCGCGCGAGCCGTTGCCGCCGTCATCGTCAGCGCAAGCAGGACTGCAATCAGTAACAAGATCTTCATGGTTCCGCCCTCCGTTCGTTCCTCGCGCCGCTCTGCCGGAATCCGTTCCGTTTCCGTCCAACTGGCGCGCGGATAAGATAACACATGCATAGACGCGCGCCATAGCGGCAATGCGCGGGTCCTTCTTTCGACGGGCAAGCGCTTGTCAGCGCTGGTTTGACTATCGGCCGTGTGACACCGCATACTTCTTGGACGTCATGATGATGTGGCGTCTATGGAAGCAAGAGCGGGGATGAACGCCTGCGGGCAGCCGAAGGGGTATGTCATGATCTTCGTCTACCTCGATGAATCAGGTTCTGCCTATTCCAACTATCTTTCCTATTACGAGCAATATCTGTGCAAGTCCGAGGAAAAGAAACCTGGTACGAATCGTCCGTACCCGCTTTTCATCTTGGCGGCTTTGGCGCTTGACGAGTGCCAGATCCCGGTAGTCGACGAGTGGTTCGACGGAATAAAGCGGAACTTTCTGGGAAGCCCTGGTTTTGCCGCAGGACAGGAACATGAAATCAAGGGGAGCATCCTCTATGCGCTTCGCGAGGGACGCGAACCTTACGAGTGGGAACCAGACAGGAAAGGCAGGAAACGTCCGTATACTGACGCCCAGAAAAGGATCTGGAGCCGACTCAGTAAGTCTCAACTGAAGGAACTTGAGACTTCCCTGTTCGATCTTCTTCGCCGAGTCTCTCCGACGATTTGGGTGGTCGTTGTCGATCAGCCAAGGATCTTTGACAAACATAAAGAGAAGACGTGGCCTCCACTCTACTGGGCGCTAACCTATCTGCAGCAGCGGCTGGTGCATCACGTCCAAGCGAAGTACGGCGCATACCAGCAGGCCTTGTTTCTGATGGACAAGACCTCTCATCTAAGCTCGGCGGCGCATTTCGAGACGTTTCTCGACGTGAGGGAGAAAATCAACCGAACGGCTGTATGGCCAGTCGACTTCAGGCGTTGGCTCCTCGACGTCCCATTGGCGGGACAATCGCACCTGCATCAGGCCCTGCAGTTGGTGGATGTGGTCGCCCATGCCACAGGGCGCTTGGTTACCAAACGCGACCCCTTGGGTTGGTTCGATAGGGTCAAGCCCTTTCTGGCCCGTCATTGGAGCACAAGTGAGTGTGAGAACGCCGGGCTCACCTTCATAAGATAACAGAAAAAGCCACCCCGAAGGGTGGCTCATCAAAGCAAGCTCCACAGATTACATCTGTATCACTCACGACTGCTGTCATGATACCATCTTTTCCAGAGCTTGTCAAATGCTTTGACACGGAGCAAAGCAACGCCCTATCCTTGTCCCTGCGGTCAAAAAGGATCAACCAACTGCGCCATTCGACAGGAGGGGACAACATGTCGTACGGGTCTATCATCATCGCCATCGCCGTTATGAGCGTTTCAATATGCGCGTTCGCCCAGGCGCCGCAAGCAGCCGCGGCCCAGACTGGCGCCACGCACGTCATGGTGTGTACGGACGCCGGCGCGGGCGCCTACGAGGCCTTTCCGGACGTGTGCCGGCTGGCGGACGGGCGACTCTTGTGCGTTTTCTACGCCGGATATGAGCACGTCTCGTTGCCGAACGAGGCGCACCCTAGAGGCGGATGCGTGGCCGGGTGTTATTCCTCGGATGAGGGCAAGACCTGGGCGCCGGCCCAGATCATCTACGACGGCCCCGATGACGATCGCGATCCATCTATTGCCCAACTGAGCGACGGACGTCTCTTGTGCAATTTCTTCTCGTTGCGCAAGAAGGAAGGCGGCGGATGGACGGGCCTCGGAAGCTGGCTCGTCGAATCAGCCGACGCCGGCAAGACGTGGTCGGCTGCGCGCTGCATCAGCCAGGACTATTACTGCAGCGCGCCCATCCGCGAATTGCCAGACAAATCGCTCATCCTCGGACTGTATCGCGAGACGGACAAGGACGCGAACGGCGCCGTGACGATCTCGACGGATATGGGGCGGACATGGTCCGCGGCGGTCAACATCGACAACGGCGGTCTGCGGCTGGACGCGGAGACCGACGTCATCCGCCTCAAGGACGGACGGCTTTACGCCGCGCAACGCACCGCCAAGGAAAGCATGCGTTATTCAATCTCGGAAGATGGCGGACACACGTGGAGCGTCTCGAAGCCGATGGGCTTCCCCGGACATTGCCCGTACCTGCACCGCAGCCCCGAGGACATCGTCCTCTGCGCGCACCGCATACCGAACACGAGTCTCCACTACAGCCTCGACGAATGCCAGACGTGGAGCCAGAACGTCGAGGTGGACACGTGCGGCGGGGCTTATCCCAGCATGTTGACGCTCAAGGACGGCAGCATCCTCATCGTCTACTACGAAGAGGGCGCCAACTCGAGCATCCGCGCCCGGAAGTTCCGCGTGAGCAAGGACGGCGTCACTTGGCTCGCTTGGTAGACTGAGCATGGCCGCATGAACGAGCAAGCAAAGGGCTGCGTTCGCGTAGGACCCGCCGGATGGTCCTACGACGACTGGAAAGGCATCGTCTATCCGCCACACATGCCGAGGAGTCTCCATCCGCTGAGCTTGCTGTCCGAGTGGTTTGACGCCGTCGAGGTCAACTCGACGTTCTACCGCCCGCCTGATGCGAAATACTGCGCCTCTTGGATCAAGAAAACCGCCGCGAACCCCCGATTCCGGTTTACCGTGAAACTGTGGGAACGGTTCACGCACAAACGCGAGACGGAACCTTCGCAAGATGAAGTGCGGATGTTCATCGACGGGATTGATCCCCTCGCAAAGGAGGGCCGCCTCGGCGCCATCCTCGTCCAGTTCCCGTGGAGCTTCAAACGGACGCCCGAGAACCGCGCATGGCTCGCGCGCGTCATCGACATGTTCTCGGCGTATCCCCTAGCGGTCGAGATCCGCCACGCATCCTGGGATCGGCCCGAGGTGTTCCACGCCTTCGCGGAACGCGGCGTCGCCTTCTGCAACATCGACCAGCCGATCTTCTCCGACTCGATCAAACCCACCGAACACGTCACCGCCCGCGTAGGCTACGTCCGCCTGCATGGCCGCAACCACGACGACTGGTTCCGCGAAGATGCCGGCCGCGACGACCGCTACAACTACCTCTACTCCGAAGCCGAGCTGAAACCGTGGATAGAGAAGATCGAGCAGATCCGCAACCAAGCCGAAGAAGTCTACTGCATCACCAACAACCACTACCGCGGCCAGGCCGTCGTCAACGCCTTCGAAATCCAAGACGCCTTCGGCAAGACAGACCTGGTCCTTCCCCAACACCTCATCGACGAATACCCCCGGCTCAAACGACTTTTCAGCTAGTCTGTCGACTCACGCGAATTTCCGCTCCGTGCTCGTCCGCGGTAGGGACGCCGGTTACCCGGCGCCCCCCGCACGGATCCGTACTCGGAGCGCTACTCCTTCCATGTGGGTCTCATTCATTCGCTGCTCCATGCCGGTTTATCCCGGCGACTCTGGTAGTGCGCGTAATCCAGTACATGAGATGTCGCCAGGTTTCCACTTCCGAAGACTCCGCGCCTTGCCGCGGCGAATAATAATCACCGGATGAGGTGCTCTCGTCGATGAAAAGCCCCGCACCACGGGAATGCGTTTCTTCGATTACGATTACGATTACGCGCACGAGCACGGAGCGGAAACCTGGGCGCCAAGGAAGTATGCAAGAACTGGATGAGCCCGAAAACGGGCGCTTCCGAGGGATTTGTATTTCCATTGAAGAGGCGTATACTTCGTGTTGTAGGGTTGGGCACGTACTCCCCGGGGAGATGGACAATGGCCAATATTCGGGTGGGAAATGCGCCTTGTTCGTGGGGCGCGCTCGAGTTCGAAGGACTCGACGGCGAGAGTGCCGGGTACCGCCGCGTTCTGGACGAAATGGCGGAGACAGGGTACGCGGGCACCGAACTGGGCGACTGGGGATTCATGCCCACGGATCCGGAGGAGTTGCGGTCTGAACTCGCGCCTCGCGGCCTGACGTTGGTGGGCGCTTTCGTGCCCGCCGAACTCAAGAACGTACCGGCCCACGCCTCGGGCCTTGCCGTAGCCCTGAAGACGGCGCGGCTGCTCAAGGAGGTTAGTCCGGCAGGGAATGAACCCTTTCTCGTGCTGGCCGACGACAACGGGATCAACCCGTTGCGCACTGACAACGCGGGCCACGTCACCCCGGCGATGGGATTGACGCCGAAGGAATGGCGCATCTTTGCACAGGGCGCTGAAGAGATCGCGCGGGCCGTCCACACCGAGACGGGCCTCCGGACCGTCTTTCATCACCATTGCGCGGGTTACGTCGAGACCCCGGACGAGATCGCGTATCTCCTTGAACACACCGACCCGGAACTAGTGGGGCTGGTCCTCGATACGGGTCACTACGCCTATGGGGCTGGAGACGGGCGGGCGGTGCTCGATGCACTCGAACGCTACGGCGAACGCATCCGGCACGTCCATTTCAAGGACTGCTCGCCGGAGATCGCGCAACAAGCCAAAACGCAACACTGGGATTACTTCGAAGCCGTGCGGCAGGGCGTGTTTTGCGAACTCGGCATGGGCTGCGTCGATTTCCCGGCCGTCGTGGCGTGGCTGAACGCCCGCAACTACAGCGGCTGGGTGATCGTCGAACAAGACGTCCTCCCGGGCATGGGCGCACCGAAAGAAAGCGCGCAACGCAACCGCGAGTACCTGCGCTCCATAGGCTTGTGACAATACCGCGGCCCAAGCCTCAACACCATCTGCAAGAGATCACAAGGAGCCGGCAATGCAAGCAAACAAACTGAACGTCGGACTGATAGGCGTCGGCCGCATAGGCAAGCTGCACGCGGAGCACCTCGCTTACCGAATTCCAACGGCGCGACTCCTTGTCATAGCCGACGTCAATGAGGCCGCCGCGCAGGACTGCGCCGGACGCCTCGGAATATCTGACGCGACCGCGGACTACCGCGCCGTTCTCCAGCGTGATGACGTTGACGCCGTCGTGATCTGCTCCCCGACCAATACCCACGCCCAACTCATCGAGGAAGCCGCCGCCGCGGGCAAGCAGATCTTTTGCGAGAAGCCGATTGATCTTCGCTTGGACCGCGTGGACCAGGCGATCTCCGCCGCGCGAAAGGCCGGCGTAAAGCTCCAAATCGGTTTCAACCGGCGCTTCGATCCAAACTTTCTCCGCGTCCGCCGGTCCGTCGAGAGCGGTGAGATAGGCGACCCCCAATTGCTTCACATCATCAGCCGTGATCCCGCGCCGCCGTCCATTGACTACGTGAAGGTGTCCGGCGGGATGTTCATGGACATGACGATCCATGATTTTGACATGGCGCGTTATCTTATCGGCGCGGAGGTGGAAGAAGTCTACGCGCTTGCCGGCGTGACCGTGAATCCCGCCATCGGTGCCGCGGGCGACGTGGACACAGCCATCATCACGCTAAAGTTCGCCAACGGCGTGTTCGCTACAATCGACAACTGCCGCCAGGCCGTGTACGGCTACGACCAGCGGGTCGAGGTGCTCGGTAAGAAAGGCTCGGTCCGCGTGGACAACAACTACCCCAACTCCGCGGTCGTCTCCAATGCGGAACGCGTCGCGCGCGACCTGCCGCTCAACTTCTTCATGGACCGGTACGTCGAGAGCTTCCTGACCGAGATGCGCCTGTTCATCGACGCCGTTCTCGAAGACAGCCCCGTCCCAGTCTCCGGGGAAGACGCGCGCGCCGCGATGTTGATGGCCCTCGCCGCCCGGAAGTCCTGCGAGACAAACAAGCCCGTGCGCATAGGCGAGATCACTGGCGCGCGTTGAGTCGAATCGCATTCCGTTGGAACAGTCCTGGCCTTTTCCTCTTAGGCTGTGCTATTCTCAGGTGAGGACACAGGAGGATTTGCCCATGGGTACGACGCATGTTACGGTTACAGTGCGCAACCCCGCTGATCCCGACCGGACATGGGAAGGCCTTTTCCTTGTGGATACGGGGGCCGTTGATTCGTTGGTTCCAGGCAGGGCACTGAGAGAAATCGGACTTCTACCCAAGGCAAAAAGGACTTACGAACTCGCCGATGGCTCGGAGGTAAGGCTGGATATTACGACGGGCGACTTGGAATTCATGGGCGAGATTGTCGGGTCGACCCTCATCTTCGGCGCAGACGATATCGAACCCATTCTGGGTGTTACCGCGTTGGAGTCCGTGGGCATCGAGGTAGACCCCAGAAACCATGGCCTGAAACGGTTGCCGGCCACGCGACTGAAGTAGGCAGGTGAAACGGGACCCACCGTTCGGACTCTTGGGCGTGGTCGCATTGTTGGTTTGACTTTGGTGTCGGCGTTTGCTATTCTCACGGCCCGCATGTGACGTGTTCACGCACGGATAGGCATTGCGACCAGACGAATCCGGAGGAATGGATAAGTGAAGACGTATGTCCCCAAAGTCGGGGAAATCCAGAAGAAATGCTATCTGATCGACGCGCAGGGACAGGTCCTTGGACACGTTGCGGTGGAAGCCGCCAAGCTGTTGCGCGGGAAACATAAGCCGCAATTCACGCCCCATATGGACTGCGGCGATCAGGTGGTCATCATTAACGCGGAGAAGGCCAAGGTCACGGGGAAAAAGGCTTCCGACAAGAAGTACTACCACCATTCGGGATACTTCGGCGGCTTGTCCGAGACCACGTACGAGAAGATGCTGATCAAGCATCCGACGCGCGCGATGATGCTCGCCATTCAGGGCATGCTGCCCCACAATCGTCTCGGACGGAAGCTGGCGAAGCACGTCCGCGTTTATGCCGGAAGCAAACACCGGCAAGAAGCCCAGAAACCGGAACCCTACGAGATGAAGAAGTAGACAGGAGATTACAGGCTGTGGCACAAGCACTTGAAACCGTAGCAATCGGACGACGGAAAGCTGCCCGCGCGCGGGTGCGTATCAAGCCAGGCACTGGCAAAGCCATCGTGAACGGCCTTCCCATGGCTCAGTATCTCGCCCGCGAGGTGCTCGTCATGGTCGCCAACCAACCGTTCGAAGCCACGGGCAACGTCGGTAAGTATGACATTCGCGCGTTGTGCGACGGCGGCGGGCTTGCGGGCCAGGCAGGCGCGATTCGCCTCGGCATTGCGCGGGCCTTGCTCAAGCTCGACGAGAGCTACAGGGTGCCGCTTCGCCGCGCGGGCCTTCTCACCCGCGACGCGCGCGAAGTCGAACGCAAGAAATACGGACAGCCCGGAGCCCGCAAACGGTTCCAGTTCTCGAAGCGCTAGGCCGTCCCTCTATCATCAACGAAGGGCCTCGCGGAGCAATGTCCTCCGCGAGGCCCTTTCCGTTTCTTGCCGGCCTACGGCAGCAGCAGATCGACCTGGCTCGTTTGCCCCGCGACGACCTGCACTTCGGCCGCCGTGTATCTTCCGGCGACGATTGCCGCGATGGCGGGAGCGATGTCTTCCTGAGACGCGTCCTCCGGAACCGATACGGCGCCCAGTACGTAGTTCCCTTCCGGGATCCCCTCGAACATGAACGGGCCATCCTGAAGGACGGCCAGAACCGTGAGCAGCCTTTCTTCCATGCTCTGGAGCACTTGCGGCGTCAGTGAGAACAGGTTGCCTGAGCCGTCGAGCAACGACACGAAGGCGTGCTGTCCCTTCTGAATGCCTGACACAGTGCCTTCGATCCTTCCGGAGTTCAGATGGAAGTCGACGCGCGCAGTTTGACCGGCGCTGATGCTCACTTGCTGGGCGTCCCTTAGCGTGAACCCCGGCATTCCGTACTGCACATAGCGCGTGGCCTCAGCCGCATACTCGCCTTCCTCAAGTCCCTCGGCGCGAAACCAGCCTTCGCCATTTGTGCTTACGTCCGTCTTGTTAGTGTCATCCTCGGCATTCGCCGGACGGAACTCCACACGTGCATATTGTGCGGGCGCGCCGTTGATGTACACATAACCTTCCGCAGCTCCCGTTTGCTTTGTCGATACGCTGAAATCCGCCCTCGCGACCTGTCCGGCCGTTACCTCGACGCCCTGCGTACGCCGAATGGTGTCGCCGCTCGTCCTGGCGATGGGTATCATCTCCACGGTCACCTTTGCCGTCCCCGGCTGGATGTGCGGGAGAACGTAGCGGCCTTCGGCATCCGTATGATCCCTCACGGAGTTAACCCATTCGGCCCCATCCGGCATGACTTCGACGGGGACCCCCTGCAACGGCGCGTCGTTCAACGTCACGGTTCCTTCGATTGTCCCGAGTTCATGAGTGTCAATCACTAGCCGCGTTCGCAACGTCTGTCCCGCGCGCACTTGCACTTGCCCTTGTGCAACGGGAACACCCACGGTGGAAGCAGCCACGTAGACCTCCAGCCGATAGTCTCCAGGCAAGACGGATGGCATAAAAAACATGCCATGGTCGGAGCTCAGCGCTTTGGTCCCGGTGATACCTTCGCGAGCACGCCACGGCAGGTTGCTACTGAGAATGCTGCTGCCGTCTTCGTCGCCAATCGCCGCAACCACCGCGTTAGCCACCGGCGCACCGCTTTCATCCACTACCTCGCCCTCGATGCGCCCCGCTGCTTCGAGTTGAAGTGTGTACGAGTCCCGCCCTGGCCGCACTGGACCGAGACGGCGGCTCATGGCGTCGTCCATGAAAGCCTGAATGTAGACGTTGCCGGGAGCCTCGAAGAAGGAGATGCTGAATTCGCCACTGGCGTCCGTTTGCGCCCCGTATTCCCCTTGCCGCTTCACGTGCGCAACCAGCACGGTCGCACCGGGCACGGGCGCGCCTGTCGCGTCAACCACCTTGCCACGCACGACCTTTCCTTCCTTGGCGGCTTTGACGAGCGAGAAATCGACGCCTTCAACCGAGGCGTACGCGCTGATAGTCACGGGGACCGTGGCGATGGCGTAGACGCCACTTCCGTCATAAGCAGTGAGGAAGAGCTTGCCCAGCGGAAGTCCTACGATCTTGTAGCGTCCGTCTTCACCAACTCTCGCGCTGCCGCAGTTGCCCGCGGAGTCCCTGTCTTGCCTATTGTTGGCCCCCACCCCCAGTCTGGCCTGAGGGGGCTGGCCCGTCTCGGCGTCAACGACTCGACCCGATACCATTGCGCCGATGACTACTTTCAGTTCAACACCCGTGACCGGCTGGCCGGGTTTCAGGACAACGGATACCGGCTCCTGAAGCGTGTAAGGCATCTCATCCCGATATTTTCTCGGCCACAGCCTGAACTCGAACGTGCCGGAGTCCAGCCCTCCAACCATGAAATAGCCCGCGTCATCCGTTTCGCCATGTCCGCCTTTCCGCTCCTGTGCAGAGCCGGCGGACATCGCGACGACAGCGACGTGTGGCAACGCCCTGCCGCCGTCCGCTTCGATAACCCGGCCCGAGATCGTGTTGCCGCGATCAAGCTGGAACACCAGATCGGGATCTCCCGCCTTGACCGACGGCGTCTGCAGTCTGGTAAATCCGGATGCGCTGATCACCAAGCGATAGGAACCCGGCGGGATAAACTCGATCGTGAACCGGCCGTCTTCTTCCGTCTGCGCGGACCCCAAGCGGACCATCTCCTCGTAGCTATATGTGCCGTTGAAGCCCACAAGCGCGTTCTCAACCGGCTTGCCCTCGGGATCCGTCACCAGGCCGCTCAAGGATGATTCCGGATGCATCACGAGTTCGCAATAACGTTCCCGCGCCGTCGGGCTCCGGTCGATGACATCGCTCGCGCAAAGGCCCCCGGCCTTGGCCCAGATCCGATCAGCCCCCACGTAGTATGCTCTTGCGCGATAGGGAATCGAATCGAAGACAAACCTCCCTTGAAGGTCTGAGACAGCCGTGAATCTCATCTCCTCCACAAGCGGTTCGTCTTCACTCAGCTTTCGCATGAGGCGATTCCGATCAACTTCATTGCGGTTGTCAATGGTCACTGTTACGCCACTGACGGGTTGCCCGTCTTCCGTCAGCAGCAGGCCGTGTACCCGGAGGGTTCCCAAGGGGGGTTCGTCGGCGGCGCCAGGGACCGCCGTTTTCGCGGTTGGTTCCGGCTCTGCTGTTTTTCCGGACGGCGTCGAAGCAACGGACCCATGGCTTGCCGCCGTCGACGCCGCCTTCGGCTCAAACACAAACGAACTCGCAGCGGTAATCTCCGTCGTGGAGTACGGGCGCGAGAAGTAGCGCCAGCCTCCGTACGCCAGCGCCGCAACGACAATCGCGGACAGCGCGAGACCTGCAACCACTTTGGCCGCGCTTGCCCCCGTGATCGCGGCTCCCGCCAGAGCAAGCGAGGCCGAGGGCTTCCACGCAACCGGGGCCGCCGCCACGGCGGCCATGACACGGTTGGTGCGCGATGCGTCGCGCTTCTGCGCCGCCCAGTCATCGCCCAACGTGTCGATCAAGCGGCGTCCCAGTTCGTCCCGTGCACGCTGCAGCCGTTTTGAAGCCGCATAAGGGGAAATGCCCAGTAGACCCGCAATCTCGCGGCGCCGCTTGCTTCTGAAGTAGTAGAGGACGAGTATTTCGCGCTGCTCAGGTTCGAGCGTCGCCAACTGATCCCATATCGCGCGGTGCAATTCATCTCGAGCGGGGTTCGGCAGGCTGGGTACATCCGCGACTCCTTCCGCCGGGCGTGACGTTTGACGCTCGCGCTTGCGAATCCAGTCGATGGCGACGTTGCGTGCGACCTGCACGAGCCATGCGCCGACGCTCTTTTCGGATGAGAGGCGATCCAACCATTGGTATAGGCGGACAAAGGTCTCCTGACAGATGTCTTCGGCATCAACGGCGTTGCCTGCGTGGGCGCATGCGATCCCGTAGACCATCCCGCCGTACCGGTCCACGAGCACCCGGAACGCGTCGGAATTGCCCCGCAGGACCCTGTGAATGACGCCTCGATCCGTCCGAATCGTGTCGAGCATGGCCATGCCCTCCTCTACATAATAGACGATCCGGACGGAAAAAGTGAGACAAGACGGCGAGTCTCTAAACGAAGATCACGGCAGCGGGAGATCCGCGCTGGTTGTCTCGCCTGCGACGACTTGGATCTCCGCCGCGGTGTACTTTCCGGCGGTGATTGCGGCGATGGCTGGAGCGATGTCTTGCTGGGACGCTTCCTTCGGTACCGATACGGCGCCCAGGACATAGTTTCCCTCGGGGATCAACTCGAATGTAAACGGGCCGTCCTGAGGAACACTCATTACCGCCAGCACCCGCTCTTCCATGCTTTGGAGCACCTGCGGCGTCAGCGAGAAGATGTTAACGGAGCCGTCCAGCAACGACACGAAGGCCTGTTCTCCTTTCGGAATGCCTGACACCATCCCTTCGACCCTCCCGGAATTCAGGTGGAAGTCGATGCGCGCGGTTTCCCCGGCCTTGACGCTGATCTCCTGCACGTCGTTGAGGCGGAGCGGCGACGCGACGTTTGGCATATAGTACGACGCCTCGGAAATGTACGAACCCTCCTCAAGCCCCTCGGCCTGGAACCAGCCGTTTTGGTTTGTTACCGCGGTGATGTTGGCATCCGTTTCCTCGGCGCCTGCCACCTGGAAGGCGACAATGGCACTGTTTGAGGGAACGCCATTGATGTAGACATAGCCTTCGACTGCGCCGTGTTTCTCGCTACCCAGGCTAAAGTCCACGGTAACCGTCTGCCCGGCTGCCACGTCGACGATTTGGGTGCGTTGCACGAAATTGGCGCCCGTATGACCTGAGGACGTGATCCACGCGGTTACCTTTGCCTTTCCAGGCTGTACATGAGGAAGGACATAGTGTCCCGACGGGTCCGTGATATCTTGCACAGAACTCATCCACTGACTCTCTCCAGACGTCGCGTAGACGCGCGAATCCTGTACAGGCGCGCCATTCGTTGTTATGGTTCCCTCGATGGTTCCAAGTCCCTGAGTGTCGACCACGAGCCGCGTGCGGAGGGTCTCGCCGGCGCGAACCTGGGCATGCCCTTTGGCAATTGGCACATCGATACTTGCGGCGGGCGCATAGACCTCGAGACGGTATGAGCCAGCCCTTATGTAAGGCATTAAGAATGCCCCTGAGTCGGACGTTCCCGCCTTTGTGCCTCGGATACGCTCCATGGCCCTCCCTGGCGCTCCATTCGCCAATATGCTTGCGGTATCTTCTTCCCCAATGGCCCCAACGGTGACGCCGGGAAATGGCTCACCGGACTCGTCCACAACCACGCCTTCGATACGTCCCGCGGGTTCGAGTTGGAGCGTGCAGGAACCTCCAAGAGGCGCCATAGGGCCGGCGCGGCGGCTCATGGCGCCCCGCATAAACGCCTGTACATAGACTGTCTTGGGCGGATCATAGAGAATGGAAATCGCGAACTCGCCCTCGGCGTCCGTGAGCGCACTCCCTTGCGCATACCGATTGTATGGCGAAACCGCCACTACGCTGGCGCCCTCGACTGGCGCGCCCGCCTTATCGATCACTTTGCCCGTCAGTGCCTGATCCTTGTCGGGTTTGGCAAGCGAGAAGTCCACGCCGGTGACGGGTGTTGTGCCGGAGATCGTCACGGCCTTCTCGACTGTGGGGTACGCGCGTGCCCTATCAAAGGCTTTCAAGACGAACTTGCCAGGGAGAAATCCATAAATGGTGTAGCTGCCGTCCTTCTCGACATTCGCTATACGTTCCCGCTCACGAGCAATTCCTTCCGTAGGCTCAGCTGTGACGTGGACTCTGCGCTGCAACGGCCGGCCCGTGGCGGCCTCGATGACATGACCTGACACGGATGTTCCCAATATCGCCCTCAGCTCGACGCCCGTAACGGGCTGGCCGGGTTGCAGCGTAACGCTTACAGGCTCCTGAAGGGCGTACGGTACGTCACTCTTGCCGCGGGCCTGGGTAACGGAAAGGAGATACGTTCCTGAATCGAATCCCGCGATGGTAAACTGGCCGGACTCGTCCGTGTCGGCATGGGCGTTTCTCCAAGGGGCATTAGGCGCAACATGCTCTTGCGCAAATACGCCGACGTGGGGCAACGCCTTGCCCGTCGCGGCTTCGACGACCCGCCCGGAAATCGTATTGCCGATCTCAAGCTGAAACACCAGATCGGGATCTCCTGACGCTACCCACGGTGTCTGGAGGGGTGAGAAGCCATCTGCATTGATCTCCACTCGATAGGAGCCAGGCGGAAGAAACTCGAACGTGAACCGGCCGTCTTTGCCAGTGTATGTTCGAGTCGTGGTCCTGGGCAACACGTTCATGTCTTTCCTGCCCTGAACGTCGCAGATGTAGACAAACGTCCCGTCGATTGGGACGCCCTGCATGTCCGTCACCAAGGCGGTCAAGAGCCCGTCCGGCGTCATGACGAGTTCGCGGTACTGTTCACACGAGTCGGGAGTGAGGTCAAGATGCTCGCCAGCACTGAGGCCGCCGTGTCTGCTCCAAAGCCTGAACCTGAAGTCGAACATCCCTCGCCAGGAAACGTATGGAACCGATTTGAAGTCGAATCGTCCCTGCTGATCTGATATTGTCGAAAACTCGAGCTCTTTGACCTTGGTGTCATCGTAGCCGCCCTCTACGGCTCGTCGGGACATTTCTACGTCTGGATAGTTATCGATCGTAACCGTCGCTCCTGGCACCGGACGGCCGTCTTCGGTTATGAGAAGGCCGTACACGCGAAGCCCGGGCAGGACAGCGGCCCCCATCTTCTTTTCTGAGAGCCTGTGAAAAAATGCCCGGCGCGAGAAAAGGCTTGACATTTATAGA
>CAZPMT010000001.1:0-127232 GCA_964587655.1 uncultured Nitrospiraceae bacterium | reverse complement strand
TCTATAAATGTCAAGCCTTTTCTCGCGCCGGGCATTTTTTCACAGGCTCTCAGTGTTCATGGCATATGAAGAACGAGCGCGGCAGGTTTTCCTGCCGCGCTCGTTTGACTTCGTTGATAACCGTTATGCGTACTGCCGGTATGCCCGGGTGTACTCGCGCTTGAGATACTTCTCCGCTTCGGGGCAATTGGGGATGCGCATGTTGACGTGATCGTATTCGATCTTCTTGCCAGCGCGGACGGCCAGGTTGCCCAGCAGGACCATCTCCGTGAACGGCCCGGCATAGCTGAACGAACCGTCAAAACCGCCCTTGGGCGTCTCGATGCCCTTGCACCTGTCGATCCATTCCTGGTAATGCCCGGTCGAGTTGGGGATCGTCTTGTCAGGCTTGTCGAAATCCTTCATCTTGGAATTCGGGATCAGAGTCGGCCCGCCGCCATAGCAACCGCACGCCAACACACCCTTGTCGCCGATGAACAACGTTCCGTTGTCGCCGTCGCCCAGCTTCTCATCGGGTGTGGCGCCTTCGGGGCGCGGCGGAAGTTTCTTGCCGTCGTACCAGACAAGCTTTACGGGCGGCATATCGCCACGCGCCGCGAACTGGTATGTGATGATGGACCACGCCGGACACGTCTCATCATTGTTGCCCTCGGACACGGCCTCAATGCTTGTCGGATACGTCAGTTTCAAGGATGTATAGGCGGGGTCCATGATATGGCATGCCATGTCGCCGAGCGCTCCACAGCCGAAGTCCCACCAGCCGCGCCACGCGAACGGGCAGTACGCCTTGTTATACGGACGCTTCGGGGCCGTGCCGAGCCACAGATCCCAATCGAGATAATCCGGCACCGGCAAAACCTCTGTAGGACGCGGAATCGCTTGCGGCCAAACAGGCCGATCCGTCCAGATGTGCGCTTCGGTGATCTTGCCGATCGCGCCCGACCAAATCCATTCGCATAGCCGCCGCACGCCCTGATCCGAGTGCCCCTGGTTGCCCATTTGCGTGGCCACCTTGTACTGCGCGGCAAGTTCCTTGAGCCGCCGCGCTTCAAAGACGTCATGCGTCAACGGCTTCTGCACGTACACGTGCTTTCCAAGTTGCATGGCTGCAACGGCGATCGGCGCGTGCATGTGATCCGGCGTCGACACCGTGACCGCGTCGATATTCTTGTGCTCCTTGTCGAGCATCACGCGAAAATCTTTGTACTGTTTCGCGTTCGGGTATTTCTTGAACTTCTCCGCGGCGCGGTGCCAGTCCACGTCGCACAGCGCAACGATATTGTTGCCGCCAGCTCCCGCCGCGCCGTCGATATCGCCCGATCCCTTGCCGCCTGCGCCAACGCCTGCAATGTTCACCTTCTCGTTGGCCGAAATCTTGCGCGGCCCCTTGATCTTCTTGCCTCCGGCTGTGGCGCAGCCCGCCGCCATGATGGCGGTCCCAAAGATAAAGGTGCGCCGTGAAATCGTATTCTTGCTCATCGCTCTATCCTTCCTGTTTACTTTCGTTCCTCATCCGCACGTGAACCCTGGCACGCCCGGGGCATTACAACTCAACAAGACGCGATTATATGCCAGTATCGAGATCAATGTCACTATCCCGAAACGTCAGCCCCGCGACTCGGCGCTATGTAATGCGTTAAATGCTGCTAAGGAGCCCAGCCCATTTCCGCCTGTGCTCGATGTCCACTCTTCGTTCGTCGAGCTCTTTGCCGATACATTCAAGAAAGATACGGCGGCCTCTCTCACCCACAAGCACAAGGCAACTCTCCATGAAGGCCGCAAACTCGCACACGTAAATGTTTTGACCCGTGATGAACTCTCGATCGATGAGATTCCTCACGGATTCGGCTTCTGCTGCAGCTATTCCTCCTTGGACCAGAAAGATCAATTCGCGTATGCCTTTGCTGCGAGCGCCGGGCAGCTTGTCCAGTGCATGCCGAAGTGTCAGTTGTTGATCCTTCACTTCTACGGCCAATACGATGTTGCCTTCCCTATCCTTGCACTCCAGATCCGCAGCGCTCCCAGTGCTGGAATCCGCGGCGTTTATGTTTTCAGCTTCCACCGTGGCGAATACGCCAAACATCTGCCCAATGCACCGGAAAAGAGCTACGCACGCTGTCTGCAAACGCATCCCTCCTGTCCGTTCCGCAACAAAGGCTAAGACGACTTGGGAACATTGCGCGAGGCTGATGCGGTTTGGGACCGGATAAGTGAGAGATGTGCATCGAAGCCGCTCCCGAATGGCCAGCAGGACAACCCTAAGTGCGGAAAGGGCACAATCGCTGTGTTCCTCAACATAATCGAGTACTGTCTGCAGATCGTCAAAGCCCGCCTTATCCTTCTGCGCAGTCCGGTATTTCGAATGAATAACGGGAATACGCAGAGGATTGTTGAGATAAGGCTCCTTTGATCCTCCGAGGACAGAGTCGTTCTGTCTATCAAACGCCACAATGACCTGATGACACAGACTTCTGGCGTCGAATGAACCATCGAGTCCGGAGCCAGCTTGTATCGAGCGGCAATCAAGTGCCGGGGACACTACCTTGGCGAGGATCTGGGTGGGAAGGACATAGCGATAGGTTAACGTCTTGGAGTTGGTTGTCCTCGATATAGCATCCGAGATCTCAGGGGGCAGACACATTTCCCCCTCAAGCCCTTGCTCCACAAGTTGCTGCCACTCCTCCGTCAGCTTCTTGCGCGCATTGTCGATGAGTGAACCCGGGGTTTCGCGAGACATTAGTAGTTTACCCAGATCATTTCCTGCCGGAGCTTCTTGACGGAGTGGCACTGCTTCTTGGGAGCCTCAATCCTCCGCCAGCCTTTGTATAGCTCCGCATACAGAGGACAATCATACCCGGACACGGCCGCCTTCCCCTTTATACGGCTGAGTGTTCGGGCCAGCACCCGATGATCGTGATCCAACATCTCATATCCATATGAACTTACGTCTCCGCGGGCCTCATGCGGATATGGGGGATCGCAGTAGAAAAGCGTTTCCCGGCCATCATACAAGCCGATGACTTCGACAGCAGGCCGATTCTCGATCTGCACCCGCAGCAATCGCTCAGCAATATCAGGCAGAGTTTCAATGCTGCCCAGCCAACGCGAGACGACACCGCTCATTCCTGCGCGGCTTGTGTTCTTGCAGTTCGCCCAGCGACCCAGCGAAGCCTTCTGCGCGAGGCCTGTACGCACCTGCCGGGCGCGCACAAAAAAACGGCGCGCTCGCTCAAGGTCACTGAGATCACGCTCTGGGGGCCCGCAAGCGACGAAAAACTCTTCTCTCGAGAAGGGCGTGAGGCCGATGGCCTCGACAAGTTTCTCTTTCTGATCGCGCAGCACGCGGAAGAAGTTCACCACCTCGCCATCTACGTCATTGTAAGTTTCAACAGGCGAGGGAGATCGATTCAGCAGAACTGCGGCAGATCCCCCGAAAGGTTCGCAGTAATGATCGCAAGACGGCAAGAGTGGCAGCAGCCAGTCAAGATGACTGTACTTGCCTCCGTACCACCCAAAAGCTATGACGCGCCTTCTTCTGTTGATTGAGACAACGCGCCCAGTCATGTCGGAAGGAAACAACTCTGCTGTTTCAACTGAGGATCTGGCGCTTCTTCTATATATTGGAGACACTGTCCTTGACACCGATGCTCCTCCGGAGGGATCACTCCGCCATTTCATTCTACTGCCCAATGCACCGCTTTTCAAAGAGGCGGCGCACAAACACCCAGTGAATTGCGGAGCAGGAAGTTTCCGAGTGCACGCCAGAATCTCGCGCGCGTCACTTCCACCACTTTATCTGCACGGGCTCTTTCCCGGCGGGCCCGAAATCCAAGGAGAATTTGAAGGGGCCGGGGATCTTCGACATCTTTACAAGCAGGGTGTTCCGCCCTTGCTTGATGACGCATTCAGCCGACGCCGCGGCGGATTGATCGTGCGGGACCTGTGTGGTGCTTTCGTGGACGAGCTTGTCGTTAAGCCACACCTTCATCGCGTTGTACACGCCGAGATTAACTATGGCCCACTGCCGTCTTTCGCTCGTGAACTCCGCGTAGGCGTATCCGGTTCCGTTGTCGAATCGGGGATAGTACTCGAACACGGGCGTGAACGCCTCTTGAAGATCCACGAGGTGTCCGTCATCCGCCCGGGAATGCCACGTCTTCCATCCGACGGCGTTGTACCAGCCCGGGTACGTAGCCTCGAACGAGATCTCCGATTCAGGCGGATAGGCGGTGTCGTGACCCTTATCCCCCCAATTCGGGAACGGACCGATGACCATCCAGCGGCGCAGATTCTCGTTGCGCTCACGACGGAGCCACTCGACGGTCTTTTGATCGAGAGGGACGATGCCTTCCGAAGGGACCGAACGCCGCGAGAAATGTTTCAGCAGGTTGACGAAAAGCCGCCCGGCCACTGGGTCCTGCCCAAGGTTCTCGAGCACGCGCAGGTGTGTGAACACGAGGATGCCGTTCCCGTGCCGGCGGACAAGGATATCGCTGCCCCACCAAGTCGTTTCGCCCATCATGTAGTTGCCCGCCGCGATCGGGGCCGCGTCGAAGGCGCCGCAGATATCCTCGTCGCTCGGTTCGACAAAGGTCTTGGCCGGGACAACGTTCTGGTACGGCTGTCGCATGAGGCATCGCGCCGGCAACCCGTCGAATACGGGATGCAGCTTCACGTAATGGTATATGCCCAAGAAAGCCCCAACGGCATCCCGGCTCGTGGCGCGTATGCCGGGATCGATTCGGTCGGCCATGTCATTCCAGTCGCTCGGTGCGCCGAACAGAATCGCCACGGAGCCGCCCTTGACTTGGGCCAGGATCTGGGCGAGTTCGTTATCCGGATAGGCTCGTATCGTGTTCGCCAATGGTGGGACGATGTGGATGGCGGCTTGAATGTTGGCGGGTTTGGCCAGCGCAAAGCAACGCCCCGCCCAGACCCCTTGTGGATCCAGAATGTCCACCTCGATGCCCGAGGGCTCGGCGGGGTCGAACACGTTGAGTTCGAGTGAGTTCTCCGCTATGCACTTCATGCCCTGCATGAGGCGTACGACGAACTTGTGCAAGCCCGAAGACCCGGAGGCGGCAATAGTACCTTCCCATAACTCCTTGCCGCCACGCGGGATCCGCGTACCGCGCTTCTTCTTCCACAAGACTTGGTTGGTGGGCCCGACAACCTGGAGCGAAAGATCGGCCTGCCCCTCGACCCGTTCATCATTGACCAGCAGCACGGTGACCCGGATCTCCTCGCGCGGGACGAGATTCGTCTTGGGAGCCACGATGATCGGCCGCATGGGCCGCTGAAGCTCCGAGAAGGTTTGCAGTGCGGTCTTGGGACGCCGCCAACGGTCGAGGACACCGGCGCAGAATTCATGTCCTGCGTCACAAAGTTGTGAGTAGCAATAACCTGCGAGCTTCTGATTGGCCCGGCAGGCATCCACGTGGAACCGCGCGGCGTCAGACTGAAGCTGTCGCGCGGCGGCGGTGAATCCTGAGAAATCCCCGAATACCCGGTCCAGGTTCCGTTCGTCAAACCCTCGTTTCGCGGCATCCAGCATTCCCCGAAGGAACCGCGCGTCCTTGCACACGCCCTTTTGTTCACCATACTGGGCGATGACGTCCTCAAGGTCTTCCATGCCTCCGAAACCGAACTCGGATAGAAAGTAGAGCCGGTCCGGGTCGCCGCTATGCATATAATAAAGCTCGATATCCCTGTCTACCGGGGCTCGTTGGTAGATATGCATGTCGTCGTACGGATCGAGGACGTCAGTGTAAGGACGCATGAACCTGGCCGGTTCCCGCGTGGCGTTTACCCCGCCTGAATCGTCGATTATCAACCGGCTAGGATCCAGGGAACGGGCCAAACGACACAGGTCATCCTTGATGGCCTGGGCGCCGCCCATTGTCACGTAACCCGCATTGCCTGTTTCGTTTAGCATCCCCCAGATGACGACGGATGGGTGGTTGCGGTCCCGGAGGATCATCTCGCGGACTTCCCGCTCGCAGCGCTCCCGCATCCACGGGGACTCTTGAATCCACCCGATCGGCGGCTCCTCATAGAGCAAGAGACCCAGTTCGTCCGCGAGATCGAGGGTCACTTTCGGAGCCGTCTTGATGTGGAGCCGTACGAGGTTGAACCCGGCCTGCTTAGCCGACTCAAGCTCTTTCCGTGCAATCTCTTCCGACTCCGGCGCCGCAAGTGAACGGGCGTAGTCCGGCTGATGAAGGATGCCTTTGATGAAGATCGGGTGGTTGTTCAGGAAGAAACGCTGTTCCTTGACTGTGAACTCCCGCATGCCAAACCGGGTCCGCACCATATCGACGACCTGACCGTCCTGAATGAGTTCACAGCGCACGGTATAGAGTACAGGGGTTTCCGGCGACCAGAGGTTGAAGGTGGGAAAGTCGATGGTGAGTTTCCCGGGATTTCCGGTGGCTTCATAGGGCGTTTCTTCGATGGAGGCGCGGACCGTTCCCGACTGGGTGGTCTCGACCGTAACTCCAACGCGTTTCCTGCGGATGTCGGGCTCGATGAACACGTCGCGGATGTGGGCGTGGGACTTGCCCACGACCGATACGCTCCCCCATATCCCAGCAAAGGACCAGTACCCTCCTTCTTTCGAGACGGGGATTTCCTTTGGCTTGAAGTCCCCGTAGCCGTCGGGGCCGTGCGGGTCAACGATACGCACCGCAAGGCGGTTGGTCCCGACTATGGCCGCAACGCTCGCATTGAAGGCAAACGGCGTGTAGCCCCCCTCGTGATCGCCGAGCCGGACCCCGTTCAACCACACTTCCGCGTAGTAGTCCGCGGCGTCGAATCGCAGTTCGATGAAGCGGCCGTCCCATTCCGGCCCCAACTCGAAGTCGCGGAAGTACCACCCCACCCCGTCGTAGTCCGGCACCCACAAGTCCCACACGCTCGGGACCCGAACCGAGAGACCGTCTTGCGGCGCGCCTCCGCTGAACCATTCATCTTTCTTCCCGGCGTCCCGCGGGTCAAGCACCAGACGCCAGTCGCCATCAAGACAGAGATTCAACCTCAACGAGTCGATCATGACCCTTTCCTACTGCATGAAGAACAGTGGCAGCCCGCCCTTCATCAACTCCCGGATTGTACCGCGCGGTGGGCGGGCGTTCAAGCTGTGGGCTGGCGCTGCGCGGGCGTCAGGGCCTCTCAGAGCGTATACGGAAAGTGTCCGCGCCGTTCACATGGAGAATCACAACCTATCTGGAAGCGCTGGCAATGTAGGTCCGGTTTGTAACCGGACCACCTCAGCGGCGTCCCCAGTATATTGCGCATAGCTTGGTCCGGTTACAAACCGGACCTACATGGGCTTTCCGTACACCATCTCAGACCCGAAACCCGGTCTTTTGAATGGCGCCCCGAACAGGAATCGAACCTGTGTTTCAGCCTTAGGAGGGCCGCGTTATATCCACTTAACTATCGGGGCACTAGGCGAACTCCTTGCGTAAGGATACCGCACGGGGCGCGTGCATGCAACCCGATAAAGATGTCCGAGGTTCCCCTCGAGGAATTCAGGCGCTTTCGCGCCTCCGTGGCCGCGACGTCCCCGTCGCGTCAATTCAATGTTCCCATGCAAAGCGCGACGAGGACGTCGCGCCCACGGAGATCAAAGACACGAAGATACACGCCCTGTGAGATGAAGGCGTTCGGCGGCCATAGCGACTCGGTCGCGCAGGCCGGCGAGATAGGCGGTGCGGACGGGCGCGGAGAAAAGGACGCTTGCGTATCGTTCGCGGAGACCGGGAAAGGCGCTGTCGAGCAGCGCTGATGTTGACTCCCAAACCTTTGGCCTCGGGTTAAACGCGTCGACCCAGATCTTGTCGACGTGCAGCGCGGCGGCGCGTTCGAGCAAGGCGTGAACGCTTTCGTAGTTGTCCGAGAGGAAGGGAAGCAGCGGACCGAACATGATCGAGGTCTTCAACCCGGCGGCATGCGCCTCCTCGATCACGCGGAACCTTTCCTCGACGGGGCTGGCAAAACGTTCCCAGAGCGCGGCCATGCGCGGATCCAGGGTCGTGACCGTCACGCCGATCTGGGCCGGGCTTCCCGCAAAGATATCGAGGTCGCGCAGGATCAACGAACTCTTGGTGAGGGCGTTGACCTGGAACCCGTGCTGAACGAGCCTGCGGCAACACTCGCGGGTGAGTTCGCGCTCGCGTTCGAGCGGCTGCCATCCGTCACACGCACTGCTGACGAAGACGTCGCCCGGCGGCAGGCGGCGCAGTTGCCGTTCGAGGGCCTCGACGGCGTTGGTCTTGATGTCGACGTACGCGCCCCACGGTTCCTCATGAGGATGAAAACGCTGCATGAACCGCGCGTAGCAATACGCGCAGGCATGCGTGCATCCGCCATAGCAGTTCAGCGAGTAGTCGCTGATGCCGGACCGATTCAGAATGGTCTTGCACGGAGTTTCGCGGATGACCGGGCCTTGATCAACGTGGGTGGCCATGGCGCGTTTCCAGATTCGACGCCATTATACCAGCATCTCGGAATCCCTTATGCAAAGGGCCTTGTTTGGTGGTACAATGATGGGATAGGGAGTGGCCCCGGCTTCGCTGAGAGGGCTTGAAAAGGCATGCGGACCGAGTTTACAAAGCTTCTCAAATTCATACGCAAGAATACCCCTGACGCGGACCTCGAGTTGCTCCGCAAGGCGTATCGTTTTGCGGACCGGGCGCACCGCGGCCAGATGCGTCTCTCCGGCGAGCCGTATATCACGCATTGCCTCGCCGCGGCCCGGATTCTCGCGGGTCTTGAGCTGGATATGACCACGATAGCGGCAGGACTGCTGCATGACGTGCTCGAGGACACGGCGGTCACGCACGACGAACTCCTGCGGGACTTCGGTCCGACGATAACAAATATCGTGGACAGCGTTTCGAAGATTAGCGCTTTGCCTTCGCCGGGCAAGACAATCGCCGAAAGCCAGGCGGCCAGTATACGGAAGATGCTGGTGGCCACGGTCGATGACGTCCGCGTGCTTGTGGTCAAGCTGGCGGATCGCCTTCACAACATGCGCACGATCGAGTATCTCCCGCCGGAAAAGATCGAGCGGATCTCGCGCGAGACGATGGAGATTTACGCGCCGCTGGCGCATCGCCTCGGTATTGCCCGGTGGAAATGGGAACTCGAGGACCATGCCTTTCACCGGCTCAACCCCGTAGAGTATAAGACGATCGCGAGCCGCGTGGCGATGAAGCGTCGCGAGCGGGAAGCGTGGCTTGCGGAGACGATCGATTTTCTCAAAGAACAGCTTGCGGAAGATGGAATCCAGGCCGAGGTCGTGGGGCGTCCAAAGCATCTCCACAGCATCTATCGCAAGATGCTCCAGCAGGGCAAGGACTTCGACGAGGTGCGGGACATTCAGGCGCTTCGGATCATCACGACGAATGCGCCCGAGTGTTACGCGGCGCTTGGCACGGTTCATGGGTTGTGGACGCCGATATCGGGCCGGTTCAAGGACTACATCGCTATGCCGAAGGCGAACCGGTATCAGTCGATCCACACAACGGTGATGTGTGAGAAGGGCGTTCCTCTCGAGATTCAGATCCGCACGGAGGAAATGGACCACACGGCACAGGAGGGCATCGCGGCGCACTGGCGCTACAAAGAGGGCGAGATGACGTCCGATCAGAGGACGGAGGAGAACCTTCGTTGGCTGCGGCAAATGTATGAGTGGATGCAGGAGGCGCACAACCCGCAAGACTTCCTCGAAGGCGTCCGGCGCGAGGTGCAGATGTCGGAGATCTTCGTGTTCACGCCGAAGAGCGAGGTGAAGGAGTTGCCCGCTGGGTCGACGCCGCTCGATTTCGCCTACGCCGTCCATTCCGACGTCGGCGACCACTGCATCGGGGCGCGCGTGAATGGACGGATCGTCCAGTTCAGTCACAACCTCCGCACGGGCGACATGGTCGAGATCCTTACCTCCAAGAACCAGACGCCGCACGTGGACTGGCTGGACATCGCGATCACGACGCGCGCGCGTACGAAGATCCGGCAGCGGTTGCGCGAGATGGGCGAACTCGAGCCTCTGGAAACGGCTAAGGCCAAGCCCGCTCCCCCGCGCCGGCCCGCGCCGCCTAAGCAGCAGGTGCGCATGGTGGACGACGCCACGCGCGGCAAGCTGATCCGCATTGAAGGCAAGAAAGACATGCAGGTCCAGTTCGCCAAGTGCTGCAACCCGATGCCGGGGCACGCAATCGTGGGATACACCACGCGCCACCCGGGCATCACCGTCCACCGCTCGGGGTGCGGCACGTTTGGGCGCGCCAACCCCGATCCCAAACGCGTGGTAGACGTTTCGTGGGCCAGCGACAACCAGATCCGGGCCGCCATGCGGGTCACCACCAGTGCGCGGTCCAGCATCTTGGCGGATATCACGACCGCCATCGTCCCGCTGAACATCACCATCACTGAAGCCCAGTTCAAGCACGATGACGACGGCCGGCGTTACTTCGACTTCGTTTTCGACGCGCCGAACCGCAGCGCCGTCGACCGCGTCACGCGCATGATCAAGACGGTAGCCGGTGTAACCGACGTCAAGACCCAATACATTCACGAAGTGCCGATCGCTTCCCGCGCTTGACGGACCGCTGAGAAACCATGGACCGCTTCGAACTCGTCTGCGACTTCACTCCCCAAGGGGATCAACCAGAAGCGATCCGGGATCTGGCCGAGGGGCTGAACGACGGCCGCCGGCACCAGGTGCTGTTGGGCGTCACGGGGTCCGGCAAGACCTTCACGATCGCCAACGTCGTCGCGCGGGTAAACCGTCCCATGCTGGTCATGGCGCACAACAAGATCCTGGCCGCACAACTCTACGGGGAGTTCAAATCGCTGTTTCCGAACAATGCCGTCGAGTACTTCGTCAGTTATTACGACTACTACCAGCCCGAGGCGTACATCCCATCGACCGACACGTACATCGAGAAGGACTCGTCCATAAACGACGAGATCGACAAGATGCGCCACTCTGCCACGCGCGCGATCCTGACCCGGCGCGATTGCATCATCGTGGCGAGCGTCTCGTGCATCTACGGCATCGGCTCTCCGGACGTATATAAGCAACTTCGCGTCGAGATCGAGCAGGGCGCGCATACCACGCGCGAGGCGTTCATATCCGGCCTCGTCGCGATGCAATACACGCGCAACGACGTCGATTTCCATCGGGGCACGTTCCGCGTGCGCGGCGATATCGTGGACGTGTTCCCGGCGTATGAGGCGGACGTTGCGCTGCGCGTAGAGTTCTTCGGCGACGAGATTGAGTCGATCACCGAGATCGATCCCCTGCGGGGACAGGCGTCGCGCCGTCTGCGGCACGCCGCGATCTATCCGGGCACGCACTACGCCACCACCGCGGATATCATGGAACGGGCCCTGCGGAGCATCGAGGCGGAACTTGAGGAGCGCCTCGCCGAACTCAAGGCGCAGAAGAAGCTGCTTGAAGCGCAACGACTCGAGCAGCGCACGCGGTATGACCTCGAGATGATGCGCGAGCTCGGGTATTGCAGCGGCATCGAGAACTATTCGAGACACCTCGACGGGCGCAAGCCTGGCGAACCTCCGTACACGCTCCTCGATTACTTTCCGGATGATGCGCTTATGGTCATCGACGAGAGCCATATGTCCGTGCCGCAGATCGGCGGTATGTTCCGCGGCGACCGGTCGCGCAAGGACAAGCTCGTCGACTACGGGTTCCGGCTGCCGTCGGCGCTGGACAACCGGCCGCTGACATTCGAGGAATTCCAGGCGCGCGTTGGACAGTGTATCTATGTAAGCGCGACGCCTGCGGACTATGAGTTGGAAAAGAGCGAAGGCCTGATCATCGAGCAGGTCGTGCGGCCAACGGGACTGACCGACCCGGAGGTGGTCGTGCGGCCCGCGACCAACCAAGTGGACGATCTCCTGGATGAACTCCGGAACTGCGCGTCGAAAGGCGAGCGCGCGCTGGTGACCACGCTCACCAAGCGGATGGCCGAAGACCTCACCGAGTACTATAGCGACCTCGGCGTCCGCGTGCGCTACATGCATTCCGACGTGGAAACGCTCGAACGCATCGAACTCGTGCGCTCACTGCGCAAAGGCGATTATGACATCCTCGTTGGGATCAACCTGTTGCGCGAGGGCCTGGATATTCCTGAAGTCGCGCTCGTGGCCCTCCTCGACGCCGATAAGGAGGGCTATCTGCGGTCCGAGCGGAGTCTGATCCAGACCTGCGGCCGGGCCGCACGGAACCTGAACGGCCGCGTGCTTATGTACGCGGACAAGATGACGGGATCGATGGCGCGCGCGCTCCACGAGATGAACCGACGCCGCAAGAAACAGGTCGCATACAACAAGAAACACAAGATCACGCCACGGTCGATCAGCAAGGCGATCCCGAACCTGCTCGCAAGCATATACGAGCGCGATTACGTGACGGTGTCAATGGCCGCCGAAGACGAAGACATCTACGTCCCTACGCTCGATCTTAACAAGACAATCGGCAAGCTCCGCAAACAGATGAGAGAAGCCGCCTCGAAAATGGACTTCGAGAAAGCCGCCGAATATCGCGACCGCATCCGCGCGCTGGAAAAACGGCAGATCGAGGAAATGACCTGACCCACCGCTGTGGATCCGAAATCCGTTCGGACTGGCATCGCGCTGTGTATAGCCCTCGTCGGAGGCGGGCATTGTAGATCACGGATTCAGCCTAAGCCACTCCCGGACTATCCAAGTATAGGGATTGAAGACAGCCTCGTCATCTTTGAGCTTGCGCCGCCTGAGCATATCAGGAAACTTCGCCACGAAACTTCGGTAGCGCGTCCATGTAGCATCGCCGCCGGGAATGATCCTGGTTGAATGTGAATTGGTGGCAAGCCAAGTTCTGACTGTCTTCACTGCTGTCTTAGGGTCATTATTGTGCGCGTGAATATCCTGTCCCGCGATATCCGAAATGAACTTCTGGTAGCGATAAGGTTCCGTGTCCAATATGAGGCAGGTTTTCTTTTTCTGGCGACCGCTTCCATACACCTTCGCGCCCAGGAAGATCCCAAATTCCAGGGGCATATTAAAGCGAGGAAGCCTTGTGGTGCGATCCAGTTGGGTCCGTGAAATGTCGTGAATCCCGTACTGGCATGCCTCGATCAACTTCAAAAGTCTGTTAATCCGAACGCCCGTTGCATCGTCAAACTCAAGGGACGTCCGGGCCACAAAACCCGCATCGAAAACGGCAAAGACGATGGCGCGAAAGATCGGCACGTACTTCTTGTCAAATGGGCAGTTGATGAACACACTTTCGCAATACTTCGCACCGGCGGCCATCGATCCCCCCACACTCAGACTGAGTAGGCTCGGGTCTTTTCCTTTCGATTTCCAGTGTGCCTCTTGCGCTTTTTCGCCGAGCCTCTTGACGCTTGCGTCTGGCGTGCAACAAGCGCGGAACAGCCTTTCTTGGTGTTCTTGTCGCAGATAGCATCGGTTGAGGCGTCACCCTTGCCATAAACGGCAAGAACAGCCTTCCTTATTTCGATAATCTCGCGGCGAGGGAGTTTGAAGGCGGGGTCCAAGACAATTCGTTTTCTGACGGCCTTCTTTGCGGCCACGACGCGGCGCACCTTGGGGGCAGTTGGTTTCGCCTTAGGGGGCATTGCTCTCTCCTGTTAATCCTATTCGAATCGCCGTATTGAAAACTCGCGGAGACCAGCAACCGAAGTCTGCATGTTCATCCCATGACCTGCAGTCACAAACTACACGACCATCAGTCGGAAGTCAACTCTCTCTTGACGGAACGACGGGACGGTGTCTCAGTTGGAGACTTCTTCGTACAGAAACGCCGGTGTGAAGCCTCCTCCGGCTGGCACGAAGGATCTTGTCATGGCGTTCACACATGGTTATGCTGCGGGTGGACCTGAACTGGAGAATGCAAAGGAGCATACGATGTGTGCACGTAACGTGATGGGGATGACGTTGGTCTTTGTCCTGTACGGGCTGTGTGCGTTCGGCGCGGACGCACGGGCTGGCTATGCGGTGCGGGATTTCGGCGCGAAGGGGGACGGCGACACGAAGGATACCGCCGCGGTTCAGAAGGCGATTGACGCGGCGGCATCGGGCGGGGGCGGTACGGTGTATTTCGCTCCGGGGACCTATTTGTGCGGGAGCCTGCATTTGGGGAGCGGCGTCACGCTGTCTATTGATGCTGGGGCTACGATCAAAGGTAGCCCGGATAACGCGGACTATGACCCTTATGAGAAGCTGGATTTCAAGAATGCCGCGGATGTGGAGACGTCGTTCTTTCACACGGCGCTGATCTGGGGCGAGGACGTTGAGCGCATCGCCATCGTCGGCCAGGGGACCATCGACAGCAACCGGACGCGGCGGCACGGCCCGAAAACGATCGCGCTGAAACGATGCCGGTTCGTCGAGATCCGGGACGTCCGCCTCTTGAACTCGCCAAATTACAACATCAGCATGCTGGGCACGGATTTCGTCAATATCGACGGCGTCACGATCCTGAACGGTTACGCGGACGGCATTGATCCGGATTCGTGCCGCAACGTGCGGATCTCGAACTGCCATATCGAGTCGCGCGACGACGCGATTGTTCCGAAGGCGAGTTTCAGTCTGGGCGAACGGCGCGCGTGCGAGAATATCACGGTGACGAACTGCTATCTGGCCACGGAATGCAACGCGTTCAAGCTGGGCACGGAATCGGGCGGCGACTTCAAGCGGATCGCGGTGACCAATTGCGTCATGTCGGGGTTGAGCAAGGCCGATCCGGCGAGTGGCGGCATCTGCGTCGAATCGGTCGACGGGTCGAACATCGACGGCATCGTGGTCTCGAACGCGACGATGATCGACGTGCGTGCGCCGATCTTCATCCGGCTCGGGAACCGCGGGCGCGACATGGCGACGCCCGTGGCCGGGTCGCTGAAGAACGTCGTCATCAGTAACGTGGTGGCCACCGATGCATCGGATACGTGCAGCATCACGGGCATTCCGGACAGGCCCGTCGAAGGCGTCACGATTTCGAACGTCCGGATCACTTGGAAGGGCGGGTGCATGTACCGGCCTACGGAAGAGGCGGTCCCGGAAGCGATCAACGGCTATCCGGACCCTGATATGTTCGGCGCGATGCCCGCATATGGGTTCTATTGCCGTCACGTGAACGGTCTGCGTCTTTCCAATTTCGATCTCTCGCTGAATGAGGGCTACTGGCGGCTGACGACGGAAGAGGGCAAGCAACAGGACTGGCATACGCCCGACGGTATTCCGCAACCATCGAAGCCCGGACAGCCCGGTCACGCGATCGTGTGCGATGACGTTACCGGTCTTTCGATTGACGGGCTCACGGCGGCGGCCGATCCGGATGGGAGATCAGTGCTTCGCTTCGTTGATGTGCGCGAGGCGCTGTTGCGCGGGTGCGCGGCGGCGAAAGGCACGAAGGTGTTTCTGGAAGCCGCCGGGGAACGCACGAGCGGCGTTACGCTCGAGGCCAATGCACTGGGCGGCGCGGAGAAGGCCGTCAGTCTCGGGTCAGGCGTCAGCGCTAAGGCCGTGACTGTCAGTGTTGAGTAGCGGCACTCCCTTGCCCAACGGCGACGTATTATTGGGTGATATTGCGATGTCAACAGTCTTGTTTTGTGTCACGTGGACGTGCACCTTCCTTTTCCTCTTGGCAGGCGACAGTTCTGCCGAGGAAACGGTTCTGCCGCAAGGCGACGCTCCGGCGTCGATCGTGAGCCGTCATTTTCCCGACCGCGTACACGAGTTCGTTTGGCGAAACTGGAACGCCGTCGAGCCGGCAAAGCTGGCGAGAATACTGGGCGCTTCAGTGCAGGACATCACGGCGCTGGCCGAGTCGATGGGATTGCCCACCGACGTTGCTGTTACGCCGGAGATGATGGAACGGGGCTACATTACCCTCATCCGGCGCAATTGGCACCTCTTGCCATACGAGCAGTTGCTGGAGCTTCTGGAGATGACGCCGGAGCGGCTGGCCGTCATGCTGCGCGAGGAGGACTTTCTATGGATCAAACTGGGCCGGGTGAAACCCAGGTGTGAGCCGCTCCGCTACCATCCGCCGGACGAAGCGGCGCGGGGCCGCGCGGCCGAGATTCGTCGCGTGGTCGAGGAGGATTTCGGCGAGGAGATCCGCCGCCCGGCGGAACCGCGTTTCGACTTCGTTCGGCAGCTCAGCAACCCGCTCCCCTCCTTTTCCCCTCCAAAGCCTCGGGACGATCAGTCTCGCACGTTGCGCCTTGTCTACTCGTATGTTGCCGTGTACGGCGATCCGTTGTTGAACCCCAAATTGAATCCCTATCCTGACGGATTGCTGGAACGGCTTTCCGCCGTTGGGATCAACGGTGTTTGGCTGCAAGCCCTTCTGAGAGACATGGCGCCGGGCGGTGCGACGTTCCCCGAGTTTGGAGCCGGCCACGAGCAGCGTTTGGCCAATCTTCGAGCCTTGGTTGAGCGGGCCGGGAAATACGGCATTGGCGTGTATCTCTACATCAACGAGCCACGGTCAATGCCCGCCTCCTTCTTCAAGAACCGCCCCGAGATGGGCGGCGTCCGGGAAGACGAATTCACGGCTCTGTGCACTTCGCATCCGGCGGTGCGCCAATGGATGGGTGACGCACTTGCGCACGTGTTTCGTGAAGTGCCCGGCCTGGGCGGCGTATACGCGATCACGGCGTCGGAAAACCTGACCAACTGTGCCTCGCACGGCGACTGGCGCTCCTGCGAGCACTGCAAGGAGCGCAGCGACGCGGACATCATCGCCGAGGTCGCCGCCGTGATCGAAGAGGGCGTTCATCGCGGCAACCCCAAGGCCAACGTACTCGTGTCGGACTGGGGCTGGAGGGGCCACGGCGATGCGCCGGACATCATCGCGCGTCTGCCGAAATCGGTCTTCCTCATGTCGGTCAGCGAATGGAGCCTGCCGATCGAACGCGGCGGAATCAAGAGCACTGTGGGCGAGTATTCGATTTCGGCCGTCGGGCCGGGTCCCCGCGCGCTGAAGGAATGGAAGGCTGCCCAAGAAGCCGGACTAAGAACGGGCACGGAGATCCAGTTCAACAACACGTGCGAAATCGCCAGCGTGCCCTATCTGCCCGTCATGGACCTGGTGGCCGAGCATTGCCGCAACCTTGCGCCGGCCAAGCTGGATGCGATGCTGATCGGCTGGACGATGGGCGGGTATCCTTCGCCCAACTTCCAGCTTGCCGCGCAAATGAGCCGCACGCCCGCTCCAGATATCGACACGGCGTTGGACGCGGTGGCGCTGGAACGGTTTGGTCCGGAGGGAGCCCCTCACGCGCGCAAGGCGTGGACCCTCATGAGCGACGCCTTTCGCCAGTATCCGTTTCACATCAGCGTCGTATACACTTCTCCGGTCCAGTGCGGTCCGGCGAATGCGCTCTATCCCTCGAAGACCGGCTACAGCGCAACCATGTGGGGGATTCCCTACGACGATCTGGACGGTTGGCGCGGCCCCTACCCGCCGGAAGTGTTCGCGGCGCAGTTCGAGAAGATCGCCGAGGGCTGGCGGCCAGGCATTGCAGAGTTGCAGGCGGCCGCGGAAAAGGCGCCGCCCGATCGGCGCAACGAGGCTCAAGCCGACCTGCGACTCGCCCGGGCGGCGGCAATCAACTTCCAATCCGTCGCCAACCAAACGCGTTTCATCCTTGCCCGTGACGCTCTTGCCGAACCCCCGAACACACTGTCGCGCGAAGAAAGCCATCGCTTGCGTGTTGAAATCAAACAACGCCTGGAATCCGAGATCGTTTTAGCCCGCCAACTCTATACGCTTGCGCGGGAAGACTCGCGGATCGGCTTTGAACCCTCGTGCCAATACTTCTACTTGCCACTGGACTTGGTGGAAAAAGTGATCAATTGCCGCTGGTTGTTGGCGCAATTTGAAGATTAGGCAGAAACGAAATCCCTGTCCGTAGTGAGAAATACGGCGCCTTGTTGGGAAGACAGATCGTGGTGTCGTCCGATCCCTCCTGATCAGTTCCCCGGATATCCGCCCACTCGTGTCCGCGCGCACCGAGCAACCCCGCGGCAGCCCTGGGGAAGTTCTCGTCGAAGAAGAACTTCATGAGGGGGCCACTTCGTAAGGCGTCTCCTCGAACCGCGACAGTTCGCCGGCAAATTCCAGCGCAGCACGGACATCGTCTTGGGTGATGCTCGGGTAATCCTCCAGGACCTCCTCGATGGAATCCCCTCCAGCAAGCGCGCCGAGAATGGTGGAAACGAGCACACGAGTGCCCCGAATAACCGGTTTCCCGTGGCAGACCTGTGACTGGATCTGTATTCTCTCGTTCATGGCCTCATCCTTCTGTGAGACGTATACACGAGATTGAAGATACACTGTATCGCAACGCAGCGCAAGCGCTTTGCTGCTTTATCTCCAGGCCAACGGCAGACGTCATCCACGGCCTCTGCGGCATCGTCGTCGGGAGAAACAGTTGGCTGCCCCCTATTTCCCACTCGCCTAAATGCAAATCTCAAACAAGAATCGACCTCCCTCTAAAGCCCTTAGACAAGAGTTTGGCGGACTTATCGAAACACAACAAAGACGACGACCAGGAAGAACAGAAGTGCAAGACCGATCCGGGGCTGAGCCAAACACAACAAGTACCCAAGCTAGAGGGTCAGATGAAAAACTTTACATTCCCGCTGATTGGCGGTGATGTGGCAACGCTTCAAGTGCCTCACCCCATGTCGGACGAGAACTACAATGTTCTGATGGCCGTACTCGGAGCAATCAAGATTTCATTGACCGGAAAGCCAGCCCCCAATGACTCGGGTCTACCAAAGAACCAGTAGGGTAACAGGGCAGTAACAGGGAACACAATGGAGCCGGTGAAAAAGTAGGGATCCTCTTTGTCCTCGTTACCCGGCCCACTCGGCCGGTGCTGGGAACAAGAGGTTGCAAACTGGCAGCAAGCTCATCGCAGCGCCACCGTGGGCTTTTTCACTGGCCCCACAGTTGTCGTTTATTTGAGCATTGGGTCTTGAAGATGAACATGAACGGCATGGCAGTACTCGCGGGCATTCTCGGCTGTTCCAGCCACGGGGGATGATTGGCGGCGCGTGGCGGCCATTTCCGTGTCTGACGAAGACGAGCGTTGAACCTTCACCCCGAATTCGGCGCTTGAACCACGGATGAACACAGCGCAGCATAGCCGCAGCCAAACGGACAAGTCCATCTAATCTTAACCACAAAGAACTCAGAGAACGCAAAGAGAATCTTCGCAAGAAAACAAGATTCTGGCGGATAGTAGTACGGATAAACACGGATGTAAGAAGGTTATGAGAATCCTGACCGCTACCCTCCAGGTGAATGGCAGAGAAAAACGCGGCAACTTGGATCGGAATCTCGAGGTATCCGGCAGTTGCATGAATATGAAGTGGCTATCCGTGTTAATCCGTGGTTCAACTGACACTATCCAGGTTCACAGGAAACATTGGCCTTCGCCGCGATAGGTCGGCGCCTCGTCGATGACGGCGCCTTTTGAAACCAGCAGCAGCGTATTGAACCTCTCGCACAGTTCGCCCGCTTTGCTGTGCCGCAGGAAAATGGGGTCGCCAATGCCGAGCCGTTCGGGTCCTTCGTAGACTATGGGCGTCTGCGCTTCGCCGGCCCCTTCGTGCGGGATCAGGCGCGCTCCGCTGGGCAGGTACGGTTGCGGCAACTTGTCGGGACCTGCGGCGCCCGAGGCCACGTAGCCTCCTCCGTGGCAGGTGAAGATCGTGGGCGCCGGCCTGCGCGTGATTTCGATGGCAAAGCCGGCCGCCGGCAGATGTTTGAATCGCGCGTAATGATCGAACAGGGTCGGCGAGTAGAAGCCGGACCCGACCGTGACCTCGGTCACCACGTCGTCTTCAACGGTGGTCTCCACGCTGCCCGTTCCGCCGCCGTTTACAAATCGCAACGTGCAACCCGCCGCTTTCAATGCGCGTACAATCGCCGCGCGGCGCCGGGCCACCGTGTGGACGGAGCGTTTCTTCAAGAACCGGATGAGCAGATTGCGGGATCGGCTCCACGGCGCGTAGTCCTGCAATCCCGCCACTTGCGCCTCGTAGCCCATTATCCCGTCGAGCGCGATATGCCGGCAACCGCGAATATGTTCCCACAACTGTAACGCCTGTTCAGGCGTCCGAATGCCGGACCGCCGTACACCGAAATACAGGCCCGGATATTCGGAAGACATGTCCACGTCGATGCAAATCGGCACACGTACGCCGTGTTTCGCGCCAAACTGTTCCAGGCGATCCACGTGATCGGGACAGTCCACCGTGAGCGTGATCCGCTTCCCCGCCTTCAGTTCATCGGCCAGTCCGCACTGCTCGATTTCGCCCCAGACAGGATAGGCTACGAGGATCGCGTCGCTCACGCCTTGTCTGGACAGGAAAACGGCTTCTCGTGCGCTGTAGGCCATGACGGATTGGAACAGCGGCGAACTTCCGAATATGCGTTTCATCAAGGCGACGCACCGCACGGACTTGGACGCGACACATATGGGTCGTCCTTGAGCGCGCCCCTGGATCGCCTCGATATTCGCGTCAAAGAGATCGAGGTCCACAAACGCAAAAGGCATCAACCGGCCACGGAAGGTTTCCTTGTAGTATTGATAAGTTCTTTCCATCATGAATCGGACCTGACGATTGAGATGGGGGCTTATCCCCGTTGCTCTTCGAGTTCTTTGTCGAGCGATCCGGCAAACCAGCGGTTAAGAAGCGCTACGCAGAGCACCAGCGAGACCCACACCCAGGGGCCGGTAAACCGGTCCAGGTTTGCCCCGAAGATCCCGGCAAAGCCGGCAAAGGGCAGGATGGAGTATCCGTTGAACACCAGTCCCCAGACGGAAAACACCGAAAGTGTAAGCAGCATTTGGGCGGAGACTTTCGCTTCCAGATAACGTGGGACGTTGCGGCGCAGGAGCACAACCCCGGCCGGAAACGCAAGGATCGCGACGGCGCCGAAGACAACAGCGTCGTGCAGCGCGGGGTGCAACCCGGGAATGAGCGCCGGGCCCGCTGACGCCGCGCGCGTGGAGAACGTCGCGAGCATCGCGGCGGCATATGCGCCGCAGACAGCGGACGCCAGCAGGTTGGCGAAGCCCAAGCGACGCACGAGACGGGACTGTTCGGGCAGGAAGGATACCCTTCGGTCGCGGATGCCGCGAGAGATTCGGAGTTGATGGTTCGGGCCGAGCATCGACACCTGCTGCACGGCCCACATGAGGAACGCACTGCCCGCCACGACCGCCAGCCAGCGGTGTTCGGGCGGTACGTTCCAGGGACGGATGTCTTGCGGAGAACCCGTCAGGAGATCCCAGAGGCCAACTCCGAACAGGACAGCGGCGTTGACGGCCCACATCCTTGAACTCGGACGAAGAGTCCCCGCCAAGCCGGCCGCAAAGAGCAGCACGCCCCAGACCCAGAGCAGCATCGCCGGTAGCAGGACGTGGAACACACCCAGAAGGGCCATAATGAGTCCCGACCGGCGGACGCTTTTTTCGATCTCCTCCTGAGACAGGTGAGGCAACCACCCCAGGAGTTTTGCCACCTGCTCGCGCGAACACGCGAAAGAATACCGCTTGAGGCCCTCGACAATAATGAGAGAGATGGTTCGGCCCCGGAACAGGTCGAAGGTGAACCGCATGTACCGCGCGGCCTCCTCCCGATGCAACTGCAGCACCCGCAGGTTGCCGGGATCCAAGAGCGTCAGAAGAACCGATTCGAGACTGACGGTCCAACGCTCGCGTCCAGGCGAATCCAAGGAAGGGAATTGGAGGTACGAGGGGGCCTTGCGCGGTACTCGGCGTCGCGACGATTCCATATGCGCGTCCCTTTAACCCCCACAAGAAGCAACACTAGCGCCGCCACGGCATTTCCATCATTTCAATACTACCACACATCGGGCCGTTTCCGCCACGGACCGTTTCTTGAGATATTGACAGTCGTGAATTCGCGCCGTGATCGACAAACGTTGCGTTTTCCGGAACCATGGAGCAAAATACCGGAACCTGCACAAAGGGCACGGGATTCCGCCGTCCCGAGCGTGCGGAATTCAGGAACAATAGACGAGGAGGACGGGTCATGGAAATGTCACGGAGGAAATTCCTGGGGTCGTCCGCGGCGGCGGTGATCGTCGCGGGAACGATGGCGAGAGGCAAAGTGTTTGGGGCCAATGGGCGCATTCGTGTATGCACCATCGGGTTTCGCGGGCAGGGCGGAGGCCACATCGGCGAGCTGTTGAAGATGAAGGACGACGTCGAATATGTGGCGCTCTGCGACGTCGACAAGAAGGTCCTTGAAGCCGGCGTCAAGCGCGTCGAGAAGGAGCAGGGCAAACCCCCGAAAGCCTACACGGACATGCGCGACGTGATGGCCGACAAGAACGTCGATGCCGTGACCATCGCCACGCCGAACCATTGGCACTCGCTGGCGTCGATCTGGGCGTGCCAGGCGGGCAAAGACGTGTACGTCGAGAAGCCGGTGTCACACAATATCTGGGAAGGCCGCCAGTTGGTCGTGGCCGCGGAGAAGAATCAGCGCATCGTCATGCACGGCACGCAGAGCCGCTCGAACGCGACGCTCATGCGGGACATAAAGTTGATGCATGACGGGTTCATCGGCGAGATCTCTCATTCGCGCGGCTATGTGTATAAGAACGGCAACCGCGGCGCGATCGGCTTCGGCAAACCCGGCAAGCCCCCCGAAAACCTCGACTGGAAACTCTGGCAGGGACCGTCGACCGACCACGAGTTCCTTCTGAAAGACCCGGCGGCGACCGGCGTGGTTCCGCAAGACGGCGTTGGATTGTACGTCCACTACAACTGGCACTGGTTCTGGGAATACGGCAACGGCGAGATCGGCAACCAGGGCGTGCACGAAATGGACATCGCGGTATGGGGCCACAATCGCGGCCTGCCCGTCAAGGTATACAGCACTGGCGGACGCTATTCGTGGAAGGACCAGGGCGAGACGCCGAACACGCAAGCCACTTCCTTCACGTACGAGGACGGTTCGATCCTTACGTTCGAGGTGCGCAACATTGGCTCGTTCCCCGAAGCCTGTGACAAAGAGTGCAGCAACAGCTTCTTCGGCAGCAAAGGTTACTACGTCCGCTCGAAGGGTTTCTTCGACTACAAGAACAATCCTATCGAGGTCAAAGAGCCGCTCCCGGAAGAGAAGAGCAAGTGGGAGCATTTCATCAAGGCCGTTCGCTCGCGCAAGGTGGAGGACGTCACCGCGCCGGTGCTCCCGGCGCACCTATCGTGCGCTCACATCCATATGGGCAATATCGCCTATCGCGTGGGCCGCTCCATCGAGTTCGATCCCAAGACCGAGAAGTTCAAGGACGAAGACGCCAACAAGTATCTCAAGCGCGAATACCGCAAGGATTTTGAAGTGCCTCAACTGGCATAGCTCAACAGAGTTTCATCGCATCGCAACGGCCCGGCCCCGCGCCGGGCCGCTTTCTTGGACAATTGCATCATGGACTGTGCAAACTTCGTTTTTCATCACGCCAAAGGCCCGGTATTCGGCTACATCTCGGATACCGGAGTGAGATCCCTGCTGCTCCCGCGGACGCGGCGCGAGCGTGTGCACCTCCTTCATGGCGCACCCAACGTTGTGCTCGCGAGAACACTCTTGAACGCGCTGAAATGTTACTTTGCCGGAATAGCCGTTGACTTCTCGAACATCCCGCTCGACCTTGGCGACGCCACGGCGTTCCGCCGCGAGGTCTGGTTGGCGGCACGCGCGATACCGTGGGGCGAGACGGCCAGCTACGCCGGCCTCGCTGAGCGCATAGGCCGAACTCCGGGCGCGGCCCGGGCCGTCGGACAGGCTCTCGGCGCGAACCCGATCCCCATCATCATCCCCTGCCACCGGATCCTTGCCGCCGACGGATCGTTAGGCGGTTTCTCGGCGGGTCTGGACTGGAAGCGCGAACTTCTCCGCATCGAAAACGTTGTGGTCCGGTAGCATGGTGACTCGCGGACTCGTTTCAGAAGGCCGATCCGCGTGCGCGATGTGTGCTTTCCGCAAGTGTAGCGCCCCATGCTGTTGGCAACTCATGATCCTGGAGTCAAGTATACGCATTCCCCCTTTGAAGGGGGCTAGGGGGATGTTCTTCTAGCACAGGAGAAATCCATACCGCAGGCTCAACATCCCCCTAGCCCCCTTCAAAGGGGGAATTCGCTGCGCGACCTCTTCTTGATGCCGTCGTTTCCTGGAGATGCCACAATTCTAATTCGGTATACTAGAACGCCTCTCCGCGGGCGTGCTGGTCGGCCAGTTCTGCGATCACGTCCTTGTCGAGCTTGGGAAACAGCACGACGGGCGGTTCGAGCGGGCTGCCAGCGGGCAGTTCGTCCTTCGCCGCGTTCCAGCCGTCCTCGCCGCCTTCTGGTCCGCCTTGCGACAGCGTGACGCCGATCATGCCGGCCAGCGTCGCGGCGCCGTTTGGCATAAAGGGCGCCATGGTCGTACACAGCGCGCGGACGACCTGGCAACAGACATAGAGCGTGGTGGCGGTGCGTTCGAGGTCCGTCTTTCGCGTGGTCCACGGCGCCTTCGTATCGAAATACTGGTTCGCGCGCCGGCCCATCTCGATGAAGCGCTCGATCGCCAGCCGAAACCTGAAGTTCTCGATTGCCTCTGCAATGGCGTCGATCTGCTCAGGCAGAAACGCCAGCAAGGCATTGTCTTCATCGTCGAGCGGGCCCGGCGTTGGCACCCGGCTGTCGAAGTTCTTTACTGCCATCGTTAGACTGCGGTGCACGAAATTGCCGACGACGTCGCACAACTCGCCGTTGTACCGCGCGAGAAACTCGTCCCATTCGAAGCTTGAATCCTTGGATTCCGGAGCATTCGCGCACAGGTAATATCGAATGGCGTCGGGTGCGATCTTTGAAACCATCCATTGCACGCTGATCATGTTACCGCGCGACTTGGAACCCTTTTCGGATTTCCCGGTTTCGCGGTTGAATATGTTCAGGTACTCGTTGGCGACAACGTTGTCCGCGAGGATGTAGTCATCCTGGCCCATCAACATCGCGGGAAAGATCACTGCGTGAAACGGCACGTTGTCCTTGCCGATGAAGTGGATCAGGCGGCTTGTTTCATCCTTCCACCACGGGACCCATGCGTCCGGATCGCCGTATCGGTCGATGCCCCATTGACGCGTGTTGGTGATATAGCCGATGACGTTGTCGAACCAGACATAGAGACGTTTCTCGGCGGCATCGGGGTCATCCAACGGGATAGGCACACCCCAGTCCGTGTCCCGCGTGATGCAACGCGCACGAAGATCGTTCACCCAGCCGTAGGCGATCCCGCGCACGTTGGGGCGCCACTCCGGGTGCGAATCCAGCCACGCCTTCAAGCGTTCGGCAAACGCCGGCAGGTTCAGAAACCAATGGGCCGAATCCCGCAGTACGGGCGTCGACGCATCCCCCGGAATGTTCGCCCGGGGGTTTACCAGTTCTTCCGCGGCATACTGCGCGCCGCAGTTCTCGCACTCGTCGCCGCTGGCATCGTCAAAGCCGCACTTGGGGCACGTGCCCTTGACGTAGCGATCGGGCAGGAACCTCTTCGATTGCTCCGAGTGCCAGAGCTTCATCGCCTGCTTGTGAACGTAACCCCCGTCGTGCAGTTTCCGGAAGAAGCCCTGCGTTGTATCGATGTGGATCGGCCACGAGGTCCGTCCGTAGATGTCATACGATATGCCAATGTCCGCGAACGCCGCCGTATTTGCCGCGTGATACCGATCGATGACCTCCCGCGGCGTCACACCTTCCTTCAGGGCCGTCATCGTTATCGGCACGCCGTACTCGTCCGACCCGCCGACAAACAGCACGCGTTCACCGCGCAGCCGCTTATAGCGCACATAGACGTCCGGCGGGAGATACGCCCCGGCAATATGGCCCAGATGAATGTGGCCGTTCGCGTAGGGCAGCGCACTCGCCACCAGTGTTCTTTCAAATAGCTTGCTTGTCGTCATATTGCTCCATCTGCATGAGTTGCTTTGGTTTGCCGATAGACCCGCCGCTTCTGCCCAACGAGGAATTCTTCTCTAGCGCTCATAGATCCGAACCCCTTCTTCTCGAATGATAGGCGCCATCGGAGGATCCACGGAGAGATCGACAAGGTCCACGGGCTTAGGCAGGACGTCCCACAGTTTCGAGTAAAGGTCGAAGTATCTCCCGGGGGCAAGACCCTCCACTGCAAGATCGATGTCATTTGCGTGTGCCGGGTCGCTAAGCATGGAGCCGAACAACCAGACCACGGCGACGTCGAATTCGCGCGCGCAATCAGTGATGGCTGCCTGCACGTCATAGGGCAGCAAGTCTTTCTTTGTGGCGCCAGTGTTAAGCATGACGAACACTCACTCGGTCGGACCAATCATCTTGCGAGGGTCGACGATCTCGCGGAACTCTTCCTCCGACAACAGGCCGGAGGCCACGGCCTCCTGCAATAACGTGGTTCCATGCGTATGGGCCGCCTTTGCGATCTTGGCGGCATTGTCATAGCCGATCTTACGGTTCAGGGCCGTGACGAGCATCAGAGACCTGTTCAAATGCTCCTCGATCCTCTTCACGTCCGGTTCGATCCCGGCCACGCAATGCTCCGTGAACGACTCGACGGCGTCCGCAAGCAGCCGGATCGACTGTAGCATGTTGTACATGATCACCGGTTTGAAAACGTTGAGTTCGAAATTGCCCGAGGCCCCGGCGACCGCGATTGTCGCGTCGTTTCCGATGATCTGCGCCGCGACCATCGTGACCGCTTCGCACTGGGTCGGGTTGACCTTGCCCGGCATGATGGAAGAGCCGGGTTCGTTAGCCGGAAGCCGGATCTCGCCCAGGCCGCAGCGCGGACCGCTCGCAAGCCACCGCAGATCGTTGGCGATCTTCATGAGACTGCACGCAACCGCCTTGACCGCGCCCGAAGTCATGACCATCGCGTCATGCGCGGCCAGCGCCTCGAACTTGTTCGGCGCCGACCTGAACGGGAGACCGCTGATCTCGCCGATCCGCCGCGCCGCGCGGTTCGCGTAGCTTTTCTTCGTGTTGAGGCCCGTTCCCACGGCCGTGCCGCCCAACGCAAGTTCGCTCAGTCGCGGCAGCGTCAAGACGATTCGCTCGAGGCCGTTGTTGATCTGTTGGCTATAGCCGGAAAACTCCTGTCCCAGCGTCAGCGGCGTCGCGTCCATGAGGTGCGTGCGCCCTATCTTGATGATCGCGTCAAACGCGTCGGACTTTGCCGTGAGCACCTCGTACAGCTTCTGCAGCGCCGGGATCAGTCTCCGATGGACCTGCTCCACGGCCGCGACGCTCATAGCCGTCGGGAACACATCGTTCGACGACTGCGACATGTTGACATGATCGTTCGGATGCACGGGCGACATTGCGCCGAGCGGTTGGCCGAGGAGTTCGTTGGCGCGGTTGGCGATGACCTCATTCGCGTTCATGTTTGTCTGCGTGCCGCTGCCCGTCTGCCAGATCACAAGCGGGAAATGTTCGTCCAGCGTTCCCGCCATGACCTCGTCCGCGGCCTGGCAAATGACGCCGCACAGGTCTTCCGGCAGGAGTTCGAGTTCGCGGTTCGTCAAGGCGACCGCCTTCTTGACGATGCCCAGCGCGCGGATAAACTCGCGCGGCATCCGCTCGCCGCCAATCTTGAAGTGCTCGAGCGACCGCGCCGTCTGCGCGCCGTAGTAGCGGTCCGCGGGGACCTGCACCTCGCCCATCGTGTCCCGTTCGACGCGGTATTCCACGAACAACACCTCCTCTGATTAGCCCATACCGGCAACTCGTATGATATCGGACGCAACGGGTTGCGTCAAAAATGGCAAACCCGGAAGAAGGGGGAAGGGGGAAAAGGGTGCGTGAAGGTTTGCGCTCGATTCTGTTATTCTTGGATGAGACCGTTTGCGAATATCAACTGCTCGTGAAGCAGGAGGATGCCGCTTTGAGAAGCTTTGTGCGATTCACCTTCGTATTGCTCGTGGCGTTGATGGGACTCCGGGCCGCGGCGGGCCCGCCCTCGACCATCGAGAAGCTCACGCCGTATCACGGAGATGCCGTTGACGGAATCTCCGGGCTCACGTTTGACGGCAAGACGTTCTCCGTGCCCGGTCATGAGCCCGTGCCCCGCCGCGACGTCCAGACGATTGAGTTTAGAGCGGCCGGGTCCGGCGGCGAAGCGTCACCCGGAATGGCGGAGGCCCAGCGGCTGACGCCGATGGCGCAGTCCATGCTCGAGAAGGGCGCCAAGATTGCCCAGCAATATGCGGGCGTGTCTGGCGTCGTGCTCGTCGACGACGGCGAGTTCATCTACCACAAAGACGGAACGGACGCGTATCGCTACCATTTCGCCGGTCTGGTATTGAAGGAAGAGATGAAATCGTGGGCCCAGGTGGTCTGCGGATTCACGGAAGGACGAAGCCGCTCGCGCATCGTCTATGGACGCGCCGTCGGCCGCGACGGCACGGTGACCGCCCTCACGCCCGATACGGTCAAGATCGGCAGCCCATCGGAGGATCTCCAGTTCTTCAACCCGACGCGGAAGGTCATGTCCGGTGTGATCCCAGGCGTTGAGGTGGGTTCGGTCGTCGAGTACTGCTACGAGTATGAAGAATACAATCCCGAGGATCCGCGGCTGTTCAGCCCCGGCTTCTCTTTTCAGGGCGCCGAGCCCGTCGTGTTTTCTCGCGTGCGGGTGACCCTTCCAAAAACCATCGATCTCAAGTATACGACCCGCAACTTCCCCGACACGCAGAAGCGCGATCCCGAGATCGAGGAGACTGGCGAGGAGCGCTCGTACACGTGGCTGCTCGAGGATATGGCGCCGCTGACGCCCGAGCCGCTGATGCCACCCGAGCCGGACCTCGTCCCCATGATGGATGGCTCGATCTTCAAGGACTTCAACGAGGTTTTCGATCTCCTGCGCGGGCTTCAGCAGGCGCGCATCAAACGGACGCCGGAGATCGACGCGAAGGTGAATGAGATCATCCAGGGCGCCGAGACCGTGGACGAGAAAATAGCGCGGATCTACTATTGGGTCCAGGAAAACACGCGGTACATCTCGATCAAGGGAAGTCTCGGCGCGGGCTTCTCGGGCCATACGGCGCAGGAAACGTTCGAGAACCGTTACGGCGACTGCACGGACAAGGCCATCCTCTTTTCTACGATGCTCAAGAGCGCGGGCGTCGAGAGCTATCCCATCATCGTGCACACGAACGATTCCGGCGTGGCAGTCACCGAGATACCGACGCTCAGCGGCAACCACTGCATCAGCGAGGTGTGCCTGCCGGACCGGAGCTTCTACCTTGACGGCACCGCGCAGGACTACCGGTATCCATATTTCCGCGCCGACGACCACGGCGTATATGCGCTGAACGCCATCCGCGGCGACATCAAGCAGATCCCCGTGCCGTCCCCGTCCGACAACCAGCGCGCATCTAAACTCGAGATGACGCTCGCCCAGAACGGCGACGCAAAGGTCCTCACTACGAATCAGTACAACGGCAACGTCGAGGCCGGCGTGCGCGGCTTCTGGAAACAGGTCCGCGACGACAACCGGAAACTGATGATGTCGGAATACGTCAACTCGATCAGCCCCGGCGCCGTCCTCGACGATTTCTCGCTGACGAACCTCGAGGAACTGTCCAAGCCGCTCATCATGACGCTGAATTACGCGTTGCCCGGCCACGCGATCCGCGCGAAGGAATTGCTGTATCTCAAAATGCCTACGCAGGAACGCGACTACCCGGAAGTGGCGCTCGAAACGCGGCAATATCCGATTCAGTACATGACCACCGAGGAACGCATTCTCGACATCGACCTCACAATGCCGCAGGGGTTCCACGCAAAGTGGCTGCCGCCGCCGCTGGACGTATCGAACCCGTACATCGACTATCACTCGAAGTATGAGGAACGCGACGGACACGTTCAGTTCCACGAGACCTTCCGCCGCCTCCAGCGCATAGTGCCAGTGGCCGATTACCCGCAATATCGCGACGCGTTGCGCGCCATCGCCGCTTTCAGCAAAGAAGAGATCTTCCTGACGGAGAAAGGCTGAAACCATGAACTGCTCAAGACGCTGTTCTCTGTTTTTCGTCCTGGTATCGACGGCATGCCTCGCGGCAACGGCCGACACTCTGTACCTCCGTGCGGGAGAACAGGAATCGGGTCGGCTCGAGAATCTGACGCCGGACGCCGTGGTCTTCAAAGGCGCCGAAGGAGAGAAGACGATCCCGAAGGCCGAGGTGACGCGCATTCAATTGCAGCAGACCCGACTCTTCGACAAGGTCGAGAAGATAGATCAAATCACCGACCCGGACCTCAGAGCATGCATCGAAAAACAGCCCGCGGAAAAGGACTTCCCCGCCGACGGCTCCGTCACTCTGCTCCAACGCAAGACGTATGACCTCTCGACGCCCGGAGTCGTGAAAGAAATCAACCGGGTCATCCTCAAGGTCCTGCGCCAGCGCGGCGAGGACGCAGGCTCCGTAAACGTGTTTCATTTCGAGGACACCGACACGCCGGAAGTCGACTTCGCATTGACCGTCACGCCGGACGGACGTGTACTGCACCTGAGCGATTCGGCGTTGAAGACCGAATCCATCTTTGCGAACCTGCCGACGTACCGGCGCTTGTCGCGCCTTCGTTTCGCATGCAAGGAACCGCGGCCAGGCAGCATCCTGGACGTGCAGTACAGCATCGTGCGCAAACGCGACGCGGCGCTCGAACCGTTCTATGTTGAGGAAATCTTCCGCGACAGTTCGCCCATTCTTCGCAAGGAAGTGCGCGTCGTTCTGCCAGCAGGCGCGGATGCTGATTGGAAGCGATTCATCAACCTCGACATCAGATCCGAAGATCCACAGGCCGTCAGCCTTTCCGAACCCGATGCCGCCAAGACGCTCGTCCTGAGTCTGGCTCAACCGCAGCCGGGCCTGGTTCCGGAACCCCTCATGCCGCCGCTCAAGAACTTCGCGCCGACCGTTACGCTCGCGGCGCCGACAACGTGGCAAGACGTCTCAAAAACCTACGCGGCGGAACTGGCCAAAGTCGCGCCGCCGTCGGATGCGCTCAAAGCGAAGGCCATCGAACTCGCGAAACAGGGCGGCCCGCGCGCCATCTACAACTTCGTCGTGCGCGGCATTCGCACCGCGCCCGTCCAGCACCTTCAATTCCGGATGGCACCCCATGCGCCGGACGATACCGCGCAACGCGGCCTCGCCAATGAGCTCGACAAGAATTTCCTGTACTGCAAGATGCTCGAAGCCGCCGGTATCGAATGCGCGTTCGCACTCGTGCGCGACCGCGCCCAGGGCGCGCTGGCCGAAGGGACACCATCGCTCCGCGCGTTCAATCGCTCCGCCGTGTACCTGACGCAGGAGAAACGCTACTCGAACACCGTCAGCGACCTTCTGCCATATGACAGCTTTGCGGGCGACATGCAGGGGCCGGGAGGCGACATGCAAGGCGCGCCCGCGTTGATAATCGTGCCCGAAGGAGCGGAACTGACGCGCACCCAAGCGCCGTCGCTGAACCACGGAGTCCAGACCAAGAACTTCAAGGCCGCGCTTAGCGAGGAGGGATGGCTCGAACTGTCCGTAGTGTACGCGGGCGACGGCAACGGCGCGGCCGGTCTGCGCACGTTGAAAGACCTCGACGAACAGCAACTGCGCAACCAGATGCAGCAACTCGTCGGCGGCATCCATCCGGCGGCAGTGCTGAAGGACTACAAGACCACTAACCTCGCGGACCTCGACATCGCGCCCGAGGTCACGGTCAACTGCACAATCCCCGGCTACGCCTTCAAGGCCGGCGAGGACTTGATGCTGTTCAATCTTCCCGTGGTGGATTATGATGCCGCCGACGTTGGACGGCCCACGCGCGAACACGCCTTGAGCTGGCCCCGCGTCGCACGCAATCTCACCGAGGGCGCGATCACGCTGCCCAAAGGCTTCAAAGTCTACTCGATGCCCAAGAGCGTCAAGTACGACGTCCCGACCGTCCACTACCAGGCAAAGCTCGGGAAAAAGAAAAACGCGATCCAGTTCAAGGACCAATCCGACATCAAAGCGCAAGAGGCCCCCCGCGAAGCCTATCCCGACTACAAAAAGTTCAAAGAACTCCGCGCCAACCTCTCACGACAGCGCATCATCCTCACGCGCGAATAAAGGGGCGCAAGCGCGTTTCAGCGCGAAGAGATGGGCGGCTGTTTCTTACTCCGGAAGTACAATGCGGCAAGGACTGCCTTGGGATCTCGAGCCGCGACCTTGAGCAACGCCTGCGCCGGCCCGTCCGGTTTGCGCCGGCCTTGTTCCCAGTTCTGTAACGTGCGCGGGCTCACCCCGATCATTCCTGCAAACTCGGTCTGCGACACGCGCAAATTCTCGCGGACCATCTTGATGTCCGCGGGACGGATCTCCGTAACCCGGCGGGCGGGCCTGCCACCCGCTTTGATAGCGCCCGCTTCCTTGATACTCGATACCAGTTTGGCAAAATCCGCGTCTTTCATGAGAACCACTCCTTCATTAGGGCCTTCAGGGCCTTCAGTTGCCGCGGCGTAAGATCGTCATGTGCTGACTTTCGATAGGGAAGCAGCATGAAGATCGTGTCCGGAGGCGTCCAGTAGTAAATGAGCCGCAGCCCGCCGCGCTTCCCTTCCGCGGGCAGCTTCCAACGCATTTTCCGGAGACCGCCGCTTCCCTTAACGATCTCGCCCATGTGCGGACGCAGCATAAGCGCCGACTGAAGGCGTCTGTACTCCTCATCAGGCAACAGCTTGTTGATTTCACTCGTGAATACCGATGTCTCAATAAACACCATGATGGAAGTATACGCCAATGGCGCATAGATTCCAAGAACACAAACGAGAAGAGTTTCCCCCTGCATTGAAGAAAGACCAGCCGCCTCCGCCGATCCCAAGTCTTCTTTGAGTTCTCTGCGTTCTTTGTGGTCAATCTGATATTTCAACCACAGAGAACGCAAAGAGCACAAAGAAAGAACCTAAAACAGGAAAAGGCCGGCCCTATGCCCAGGTTATGGCGCCGGGCTTTTCGAAGATCAACACCTGTTTGAAGAACTCGACCGCCTTCGTGAGGCCTTCCATGCTGGACATGAGGCTGTCCTCGTGCTCGATGCTGAGTACGCCGTCGTAGCCGACCATGCGCAGCGTGGAGACGAAGTCCTTCCACCATTCCATGCCGTGGCCGTAACCGCAGGTGCGGAAGATCCAGGACCGGTTGATCTCGTCGCCGTAATGTTTGGTGTCGAGGACGCCGTTGACGGCGGTGTTGAACGGATCGACCTTCGAGTCTTTGGCGTGGACGTGGAAGATCGCCTTGCCGAGCTTGCGCACGCATGCGATCGGCTCCATGCCCTGCCAGAACAGATGGCTCGGATCGAAGTTCGCGCCGAGGTTTTTGCCGCAGGCGTCGCGCAGCTTGAGCATCGTCTCGGTGTTGTAGACAACGAACCCCGGGTGCATCTCGAACGCGACCTTGACGCCGTGGTTCTCGGCGAACTTCGCCTGTTTCGTCCAGTACGGGATGACCTTCTTTTCCCATTGCCAGTTCAGGATATCGAAGTAATCCGGCGGCCACGGGCACGTGACCCAGTTGGGTTTCGTCGATCTCTCGTCCGAACCGGGGCATCCGGAGAAGTCGATCACGACCTTGATCCCCAGCTTCTCGGCGAGGCGGATCGCGTCGGTTTGAACGGCGATGTTGCGCCGTGCGAACGCCTTGTCGGGATGCAGGCAGTTGCCGTGGCAGCTCAGCGCGCTGATCTCGAGGCCCTCGCCGTCGAGCACCGCCTTGAACTCCTTGCGCTTTGCGGCCGACGCCAGCAACTCCTTCACCGGCACATGCGCTGAACCGGGGTAATTGCCGACCCCGACTTCAATGGCCTGCAATCCGAACGGACGCAGGATATCAAGGGTTTCTTGCAGCGACTTCGCGCTGAACATTGCGGTCAGACAACCGAGCTTCATCGTTTCTCCTCCTTCGCGCTGCGCACTGCGCACTATCTTACCTTTGTCCATCTCCGCGTGGCCGCTGCTTTCTCGACGGCCGCCAGGACACGCTGGCATTTCACCGCATCATCGAACGTCGAGTACGGCGCGCTCTTCCTTCCAAGGTTGTTGAGGAAATCATACACCTCATGCACGAACAGATGCTCGTAGCCGATGATGTGACCCGCGGGCCACCAGGCCTTCATGTACGGATGGCCCGGATCCGTGGCGTGCACGCGGCGGAACCCCTGCACGTGCCCCGGGTCGTTCCGGTTGAAGTACTGGAAGAAGTTCATGTCTTCCTGGTTCCACAACACGGCGCCTTCACTGCCGTAGATCTCGATGCAGTTGTGATTGCGGCGGCCCGTCGCGAACCGCGTGGCCTCAAACGTGGCCAAGGTGTTCGCGCCCTTGATGTGCGCGATGAAGACCACCGCGTCGTCGACGTCGACGTCGTCCATCTTGCCCGTGCGCTTCTCGCCGCTCTTCCCGGAGATGCCCGTGTCCGACTCGGATACGAAACGCTTCTTGATGAACGTCTCCATCGTGCCGCAGACCTCGCTCACGTCGCCCACGAGATACTGGCAGAGGTCGACGATGTGCGCGCCGATGTCGCCTAGCGCGCCCGATCCCGTGTGCTTCTTCTTCAGACGCCACACCATCGGAAAGTTCGGGTCCACAATCCAGTCCTGTTGATAAGCGGCGCGGATATGAAAGATGTGTCCAAGTTCGCCCCCGGCCACCATCTTCTTGATCGTGGCCACCGCCGGCGCGAAGCGATACGAGAACCCGCACATATGCTTTACGCCCGCCTTTTTTACCGCCTTCAGCATCTCCTCGGCCTCTTTCAGCGAGTTGGCCAGCGGCTTCTCGCACATAACGTGCTTGCCCGCCCTCGCGGCGGCCAGGGCGATCGGGGGATGAAGAAAATTCGGCGTGCAGATATCGACGATGTCGATGTCGGGACTATTCACGACCTGTTCCCAATCGAGACTCGTTTCCTGCCACCCGTAACGTTCCGCGACCGCGAGTTCCTCCCGGAATTTGCCGCACAGCACCTTCATTACCGGCTCGACCGGCAGATCGAAAAACATACCAACCTTGCGCCACGCGTTGCTGTGGGCCTTGCCCATGAATTGCGCGCCGATCAAGGCGACATTGACTTTCTTCTTGGCCATCGTTTTCCCTCCTGAGTACACCTTGCCACGATTGGTAATCGCACGCGAAAAGGCACACGCCAAGTCTAGTGTGATTTCGCGCTTAAGTCAATACCCCGAGTTGGCGTACCTTGTCCGCGAGAAGGACGCGAAGCGGCTCGTCATCGGACCCGCCGAGGCGCGGCGAAAAAGACAACGTGAATATCCGAACCTGCAAGGAGTCATCCTGTCATCTGAGCCGTAGATAGTAGTCCACGCTGAAACCGGCGTCTTTCAAGATGCGCGCGGCCAAGCCGCGCCCAAGGTCGCATCCCGCGTGAATGGGAACGGTCACGGAGACCTTGTTCACCTCATGCCAAAGCGTGAGATGACCCCCGGATTGACGATCATCGGCAAACCCTTATCCCCGTAAGAACCGCACCAACTCCTGCGCCGTTATCTGAGGCATCCGGCTCAATCCGGTACTCCAACCGTCAGTTCCTCCACGTGCACGAGCCGTTCTTGCTGCCCGATAACTTGCCCATGTGCTCGCAGACTCGCCACGTGCTGTTGAACCGCTTCACGGATGTTCCGCTTCGCCTCTTCGATGGTAAGTCCATTGCTGAAACAACCGGGTAGCGTCGGACTATACGCAAGATAACCCGCGTCTTCCGGTTCCTTCTCTATCACGATCTCAAAACTGTAAAACTTCATGGAAATCCTCCATAGCCTTTGCGTCTTCGTGTCTTTGTGTGAGACTACTCTTTCTCACACGGAGACACAAAGACACGGAGAGCCCCGCCCAGGCGCGGCGAAAAGGGCAACGTAAATATCCGAACCTGCAAAATCCCGTCCTATCATTGAGAACAACCCAACGCAGAGGCGCGGAGAACGCGGAAGTGCGCAGAGATTTATCATTCGAGTTCTGTCATTGCGAGCGGTAAAGCGATAAGACAGCCAAGCGGTGATTACCTGAAAAGGCGGAACCCGCCGTAACCGCACGGCTGCTTTCTCCGTGATCTCCGTGCCTCCGTGTGGGTCTCTTCTCTCGAACACAGTCGCACGTAGACGCCGAAGGTGATAGGAAGCGGTTCTATAGGGCTGCTTGCGCAGACGCGGCGACGCCCTGTTGTGCCCGCTTAGGAAGTCTAATCGAGACGAAGTACGACTCCGGATAGAGGTAGTCTTCGCCGGACTCGTCCACCACTCGAATGTACCCATCCCGAGCGGCGCGCTTGTCCGGTAGAATCAGGTAGATCTTTCGGACTTCCAGATCCTCACACTCGTCATTCCGCACGCAAACCGCGTACTGCGGTTCATGGATTGCAACCGTCATGTCGTTACCTCACAAAGCGTTTGATCTTCATCTTTCTGCGGCCGATTCCGTGGGCCTCATACCAATGCACTTCCGCTCTTCGCATTTCGCCATTGGCAATGCGCACGTAGGCGATGCCCTTAACCTTGCGCCACCGGCCCTCGCCAAACTGGCCGCGGATCCGCATAATATCGCGAATGCGTCCACCAACCGCGATGACCTCGATATCCTCGATCTGCCCAACGACTTCGAAGTGCATACCCCAGTCTACCCCCGCCAGGCGATGATATCAAGTGCTCGAATTTCGAGTGGATTCCTGCTTGACACACATGCTACTTTCGCCGTGATCTCCGCGCCTTCGCGTGGTCTATTCCTTCGCTCACGGAAAAACACGCAGAGGTCCGCTCCGTTTCGCTACAGGCCCCTGGGCAGCCTTGCCTTCGGCGCTGCCCCTGGGCCTTTCGCTACACTTCGCTATCCGTTATCTTCAAACAGCCTTTCAAGCGGTAAAGCGGTAAAGCAGACAAGCTCTAAGACCTGGCAAGGCGGAAACCGATATAGCTGATCGAAAACGACGGGGCGAAGCTAAAGCGATCCGCAGAACGACAGTAGTCGAAGCCGAAGCTCCAGCCACCGCCCCGAAAGACGCGGGCCGAGCCTGTAGCAGGACCCGTTGGGTTCGTCATCGTGCCGCCGGAGTAGTACGTGCTCAAATACCAGTCGTGGCACCATTCCCAAACGTTCCCGCTCATGTCAAAACAGCCCACTGGGCCTCGCTGTTCACCGTCGTCACGCTACCGTTGGGACTCACGTTTACGCCATCAAACCACGCATCAGGAGACGTATATGGATATGCCGTTAAACCCAACGGGTTCACATAAGACGGCGCGTCGTAATAGTTCGCGCGATTCTTGCCCGTCAGGGTGTCGCTGGTAAATCCGTAAATCCAATGCTTGCTACCGTCCCACGCCGCAGCCCGTTCCCACTCCGCCTCCGTAGGCAAGCGATATCCGCCCGGCGTCGGAGGAGCCGTCGTCAACGGCCAATTCCCCGTTGTCATGTCGTAGCACGACGTCAGACCCTCCATCTGGCTGAGCCAGTTGCAGAACGCCACCGAACCATACCACGACACCTGCACCACCGGATGCGTATCCATCGAATAGCTCGTCGTGCCAGGGAGCCCCGTCCGCGTCTTGGACGAAAACACCCCGCCCGAGTATTGGATGTTGCAGTCAGTTGACGTTATCGAAACGATGATCTGCAAGTTGCCGCCCGCATAGATATCGCCCGTGCCGGCCCACGCCGCCCCGCCCGAGGTCTTCAGGTACCCTTGCGCCAACGCCCAGTTCAGCACGTCGCAATACTGCTTGTTCGTCACTTCGCCTTTGCCAATCTGGTACGCACCCAGTGTCACCGAATGCACTGGCAGTTCATCGGGCCCGCCATATGTCGCGTCATCGCCCGCCGAGGTCCGCCCCATATCGAAGGTCCCCGCGGGCACGGAGATCATCTCGACAAGATTGGCGGCAAAGGTGGCCGTCACCGTCCGGGCGCTGGTCACCGCCGATGTTGTGTAAGAGCCGGACTTGGAACCGTCCACGGTGTCCACCACGCTCACCACGTGCCAGTTGGAGGCCGGGGTGACCGTGATATCGCTCGTAGAGCCGTGGTCCACCGGATTCGGACTTGCCGTACACGTACCGCTCCCATCTACCACCGTAGTGATGGTGTACGTGTCGATCGCAAACGTGGCCGTCACCGTCCGGGCGCTGGTCACCGCCGATGTTGTGTAAGAGCCGGACTTGGATCCATCCACGCTGTCCACCACGCTCACCACATGCCAGTTGGCCGCCGGGGTTACCGTGATATCGCTCGTAGAGCCGTGGTCAACCGGATTGGGACTCGCCGTACACGTTCCGCTCCCGTTTACCACCGTAGTGATTGTGTACGTGTCGATGGCAAACGTGGCCGTGATGCTGTTGTCGGCCACCACGCTAGTTTCCTGCCGCGTGGCCGTGAGCACCCCGTCGCTCCATTGCACGAAATGGTAGTGGGGGTCGGCCACGGCCGTCACCGAGGCGCCGTCCGCGCCGTGGACTACCGTTTGCGGTGTCGTGCCGCTGATCGAACCGCCCGCGCCCGCCGTGTACGTGAGCGTGTGCTGCACAATCTCATCGTCCGCCGTCACGCGGATGCGGGCCTGCGGGATATCTTCGTTCGGATAGTCCGCGGCGATGTCCCACACGATGTGACGGGCCGTGCCGGTCGTCACGTCCGCGATGTCGCCCGTGTAATGGGTCATAGGATGAATGAACCCGTCCGTGCCGCCATCCTTGGACAGCGACAGCATAATCGCGCACGGGCCGTTGGGCGCGGCGAGATCGTAATAAATGTCCACCTGCGTGCCGCTCGGCCCGTTCGGGCCTTGCGTGAAGGTCACATTCGATACCACCGGCGATTGCGCGAAGGCCACGGAACTTGCAAGGCAAAAGATCAGTCCGAGGAGCAAGACACGGACCGCGTTGTTGCGGCGCGTCCTGCGCGCACGCAGCGCGCACACTCCCAGCACCAGCAGCGCCACGGATACCATCCACCACGGCGCCGTGGGTGTCGCGGCAATAACCTCCAGCATCGTGCTGCTGCTCAGTACGGCCACATTGCCCAACAAATCAGAACAACGGATCGCCACCTCCGCTATCCCGAAGGAGTCGCTCTCCTCCACCGTGTATTCGTAGGTGTAGTTGCCGTTCTTCGCCTCGCTGACGAATACTGCCGCGTTGCCGTTCACCGTCACCACGGGGTCCGCGAGGAGCTCTTCCGCCACGGAAAACGTTATGGTCACCTGCTCACCGGCTGCGGCATTGGGCGGATTCACTTCCAACCCGGACAACGCCGGGGGCCACGGTTTCCAGCGGACCGACAGCAGAATCTCCGAAGCCCGTCAAGGCAAAGCCACTCGAAACCAGCAAAAGAACCATCAGAAACACAAAAGATGCAATTCGATACATGACTTACCCCTCCCGTTTGACGCACGCCCTTGTATGAGCCACGCAAGTTATTGGCGCGCTTGCGTCTCATCGTGCCACACAGAGACAGTTATCACGATCACATCTTAGTCTTGAGTATGAGTGATGACTCCCGTAAGACCCTCACCCAGTGCGTTCGTGTACTTCCGCACGAGGCGTGTGTCTTACGTAACATACACCGGGGGGTAGAAGTCAAGGCACCCCAAACCGGTGCATTGAAACGGAACGCCCGAACTGGCAGAATTGCGTCCGTTTCCAACGTTCCCGGGATCCCATGAGACTTTTCAAACGTAATGTCCCGTTCGCCCCGCGACGGGAAGATTTCAGTTACAGCGTCATCCCTTCCGAGCGGCTTCCGGGAATCATGCAGCGGCACATCCTGACCGGCACAATGGGCACGCTCTACGGCGTTCTGACCACGGGCATGTTCCTCGTCGCCTTCGGAAACGCCGTGGGCGTATCCATCGAACAATGGGGCATTCTGACCGCCATATGCTCGTTCGCCATCGCCCTCCAACTCATCAGCGCCTATTGGGGAGCCCGTGCCGGCTACCGCCGCCTGATCTGGTACGTGCTAGAGATCACGAGCCGCATTCTGCGCGGAACGGGGCTCATTCTGGCGCTCGCGCTGTTCCTACGAGGCGATTCCTTCCTTGCGCCCATTGTCATGATCCTCTTCTTGAGCCTGGGCAGCTTCTTCGCGGCAGCCGCCTCGCCCGTGTGGTTCAGTTGGCTCGCCGACATTATCCCGGAGAAGATCCATGGCAGTTTCATGGGCCGCCGCGACATGTGGATCTCCGTCGGCACCATCGCCGTCGTCGTCCCTTGCAGCTATTTTCTCGACCGCGCCCCCGCGGATTTCAAAGTGCCGGCCTTGGCCGTCGTGTTCTGTGTGGGGCTTGTCCTGGGTATCGTGGACATGGCCATGCACCGCGCGATCCCCGAGCCGCCCGTCGCTCGCAAAATCACCGGCGCCTTCCGGGAACAGATCGTTGCGCCTCTCGTCAACCCCGATTACCGGTTCTGGCTCTTCTTCAACATCGTGTGGAACTTTGCCGTGTTCCTCGGCGGCGCGCTCGCGACCGTGTACTTCCTCGACAACCTTGGCATTCGCAATAACTACCTCGGCGGCGCCATCGCCCTCATTGCGGTGCCCTACGTCGGAGTGATGCTCACATCGCGTTGGTCAGGCGTCCTCATTGATCGCATAGGCGTAAAGCGCGTCCTGATCGCCTCGCACTTCTGTTGGGCGATCCTGCCCGTGTTCTGGCTCGTGGCGACCCCGGCCACGGCCTTGTTCTGGCTCGCAGTGAGTTCCGCCGTTGGCGGCGCGGGTTGCTCCGCGGCCGTCAACGCCGCCAACAAATACACTCTCCGCGTACCGCCACGCCCACAACGATCTATGTACCTCGCCGTCACTGCATGCCTGAACAACGTCGCAGGCGGCATTGCCTCCCTCATCGCCGGATACTTCCTGGCAGGCTTTGCAGGCCGGCATTGGATGCTATTCGGAAGAGACTGGGTTCCCTTCGACCTTCTCTTCGTCATCTCTCTAATCCTGCGCCTCGCCTCCTGGTCCCTCCTCTTTCGTCTGAAGCCGCCTCATTTCGACTCTCGTTTCCCCTCGCCAACAACGGATAGCAGCATCACTTGAACCCTCGGTGGTGTTACTGGCAAAGTAGCTTGTGGAAGCAGGGATCCGGCCTTGCACGACGGGGCACGTTGAAGCGCTTCATTTTGTCGCTTGAGGAGGTAGATCGCATGTTTCGTAATGACCTCTTGGGTGGGCCGACGAAGACAGAAGAACCTGTCCCACGCATCGAGTCACTGCGTGTCAGGAATTACCGCGCTCTTCATGACGTCGAGCTGAAGGACATCATGCCGTTGACGGTTTTCCTTGGTCCCAACGGAAGCGGGAAATCAACGGTCTTCGATGTGTTCGCCTTTCTCTCAGAGTGTTTTGCGCTTGGCCTCAGGAAGGCCTGGGATCGCCGAGGCAGGTTCAAGGAATTGCGGACGCGAGGCGCCGGTGGGCCTATAGTATTCGAGATCAAGTATCGCGAGAATCCCGAATCTGACCCTAAGTCCCCGCTCATCATATACCATCTTGCGATTGACGAACGTGCGAAAGGGCCATACGTAGCAGAGGAATGGATCCGTTGGACGAGGAAAGGGAAAGCGGGACGCCCCTTCACGTTTCTGAACTTCAAGGACGGCCGGGGAAGTGTGGTGGCTGGAGAGGTGCCGGATGATGAAGCGGAACGCGTTGAAGAAGAGCTTGATTCGCCCGAGATGCTCGCCGTGAATACGCTTGGTCAGTTCACGAAGCATCCGCGGGTCAGCGCATTGCGCCGTTTCATCACCGGCTGGTATCTCTCCTACGTAACGGCTGATAGCGCAAGGACGGTTCCCGTGGCCGGCCCGCAGGACAGGTTGAGCATCACGGGTGATAATCTGCCAAACGTCATCCAGCATTTGGAGGAACAGGACGAAAAACGACTGAACTTCGTTTTCGACCGGCTGAGGAATAGGGTTCCGCTTCTGGAGAAGGTGCATGCCGAGCCGATGCCTGATGGGCGGTTGCTGCTGCAACTTAAGGACGCTCCATTTGAGCAGCCAATTCAGGGACGATTCATCTCAGACGGTACGCTCAAAATGCTTGCATATCTGACGATTCTTTACGATCCTTCTCCTCCGCAACTGATCGGGATCGAGGAGCCGGAGAATCACTTGCATCCGAAGCTGTTGCCGGGGCTCGCGGACGAATGCCGTTACGCGTCGCAATTCACTCAGCTTATGATCACGACGCATTCGCCGTATTTCGTGGACGGGATCTCGCCGAATGAGCTGTGGATCTTGTACAGGGACAAGGACGGCTATACGCGGGCGCGTCGAGCAGCGAGCATACGGGGTGTCTCTGAGTTCATCGCCGAGGGCGCCCATCTAGGCCAGCTTTGGTTGGAGAACCAGTTTGACGTAGGCAATCCGCTCGAGAACGGGGGATGTCCAGGACCTCGATCACAATCGCTCGGCTCTGCCAGAAGGTAGCAAGCCCATGCACATAGATTTCCTTCTGGAAGAGCCGTCGATGGCAATCCTTCTCGAAAATGTCCTTCCTCAACTTCTGAGCCCGGAGCATACATTCAAAGCGGTGCCCTTCGGTGGAAAGAAGCATATGCTTGCCAATTTGGAGGCGCGATTGCGGGGCTATCGCAATGGGCTCAGGGGCGTGCGTATCGTCGTGTTGATTGACCAACATGAACAAGACTGCCATGACCTGAAGCACTTCCTTGAGAGGGCCGCAAGAAACGCCGGTCTTATCTCTAAGTCGGCTGCGGAAAGCGGTGGCCGTTTCCTAGTCCTCAATCGCATAGTTATGAAACAACTCGAGTCCTGGCTTCTTGGCGATTCACAGGCTCTCAGAAAAGCGTATCCGAGGGTACACACCGATCCTTTGAGAAAGAAGGGACTGCGCGATCCTGACGCGATATCAGGAGATGCCGCGGACGCGTTGCTGCGCGTTCTCAAGGGCGCAGGCTACCGACTTAGCAGATTGCCGAAGGGAGACGTTGCCGAGTGCATTTCGACATATATGGGGTTGGAAGGGAATCGGTCGAGAAGCTTCCGGGTTTTCATTGACGGCCTTCGAGAGATGATTCGTTGAACATGCATGCTTCAGGCGCCATATCAGGAGATTGGTACCAGGACAGTTTTCGCGGCCTGTACTCAGTCGCATACGCCCATCGCACGTCCGAGGCGGCCAAGCCGGAGGCCGCATTCGCTGTGAACGAGTTGCAGATTCATTCAGACACGCGTTTGCTGGATCTCTGCTGCGGGAACGGGCGGCACATGGTGCATTTCTTGCGGTGTACTCCCCATGTGATCGGCTTGGACTACTCGACAGAGCTTCTTGCCGCGGCTCGGGACGCCCTCGGTCCCGAAGCCGCGCTTGTCCGTGGAGACATGCGCGATCTGCCGTTCGATAACGCATTCGATGCCGTAACGAATTTCTTCACGAGCTTTGGATACTTCATGGATGACGCCGAGAACGCGCGCGTGGTACAACAGGTTTCCCGTGCAATGAAACCGGGCGGGCGCTTCTTCATCGACCACGTGAACGCCGCCTTTGTACGGAAAACACTTGTCCCGGAATCGACGCGGGAGTATAACGAATATCGAATCGAGGAGCGGCGCTGGCTGGATGCCGCCCGGCGCCGAGTCAACAAGGTCACAAAGGTCTGGCGGAGCGGAGAGCCCGCGGGCGAGTGGGGCGAGTCGGTGCGCCTGTACGAACCGGAAGAGTTCCACGCCGTGCTCTCAAACGCGAACCTTTTCGTCGACCGAGCGTTTGGCGACTACGACGGTGCGCCAATGGACGTCAGCCGGCCTCGCATGATCGTTACTGGACACAAGGAGTAAACCCATGCGCGACTTGTCCGCGGAGTATCTGGCCGAAGCGCCGGATCTCATGGGGTTTTTCGCCAGACCCGCCAAGGCCCTGTTCGCCACGGCGCCAAAGACCGGCCCCTGGGACGGCGCGTTCGTCGAGGCCCTCACCGAGTACAACACGCGGCTGGGTGGCCGTCCCCTGTTTCTCGGCGACGAGGCCGTCGTTATCACGGGGCAGCAGCCCGGCCTTTTCACCGGCCCCCTCTACACAATCTACAAGGCCGTAACGGCCATCCTCCTCGCAAAGAAGGTCCACGACCGCTTTGGAGCGCGTTGCGTGCCGGTGTTCTGGGTGGCAGGCGACGACCACGATTTCGAAGAGGTCCGCACCGCCCACGTCCTGTCGAAATCCCACGAACTCCTCCCACTCACCTACACGCCGGAACAGAACGTCGACGGCCTGCCCATGTACCGCGTCCCGCTGGACGAGTCGCTGCATAATGTCGTCGATCAGCTTGCCTCCTCCACCACCGGTTCGGAATTCCGCAACGAGGTCGCCCAGTTCCTCCACGAATCTTTGGATGCCTCCGCGTCGCTGGCCGATTGGACCGCCCGCATCCTCGCGCGACTCTTCCGCGACACGCCGCTGATCGTCTTCTCGCCGCATCTCCCCGTGGCGCGCCTGCTCGCCATGCCCGTCCTCGAACGGGAAATCCGCGACCCGTTGGTCAGCACGATGTTGCTCAATGACACAGGCCGGCGCCTCCGCGAATTGGATTTCCATCAGCAGGTCGTGAAGGGCGACACCGAATGCAACGTCTTCCTCGAAATGGGCGGACGGCGCCGCAAGGTGCTCTTCGAAAACGAGCAATACCTCATTCCCGAGGAGCCGCTGACGTGCTCGACGGAGGATCTCGCACAGATGCTTCATGCGGCGCCGGAACGATTCACCGCGAACGTCGCATTGAGGTGTGTCGTTCAACAGCACCTCTTTCCCGTGGTCGCGTACGTGGCTGGCCCGGGCGAACTCGCCTACTGGGCGCAACTGAAGCCCCTATTCCGTCACTTCGGCAAGGAAATGCCCGTGGTCTATCCTCGCGCGCGATGCCTGCTGACGAATCTCAAGTGCAAACAGATCATGGACGAGTTCCAGTTCACATTCGAGGAAGTGGCCGGACCCGTTGAAGCCTTGGTCGCGCGCGCACTGCACGCCGCCAGCCGCGCGCCTGCCCAGGAAGTCATCCAACGGGACCGCGGCGGGATCGTGCAAGCGGTTCGATCTCTGGCCGCCGAACTCGATCCCCTCAACTCGACGGCGGCAGGGATGACGCGCAAGCTGGAAGAGCGCATCGGCACGGAGTTCGACCGCATCGAACGCGCCATCGCCAAGGCCGATGAGGAGCACGCGACCGCCGTCCGAAAGCAGGTCGTGCGCGTCTGCTCGACGCTCTTCCCCTCGCGAAAGCCTCAGGAACGCATCCTCAATGTCTTTTCGTTTCTATTCGAACACGGCTGGGGCCTGATACCGCGACTCATCAAGGAACTCGATGTCGAGTCGCATGACGTAAAGGAAATCGAACTGTGAACGTCGATGTCTTGGCCGTCGGAGCGCATCCGGACGACGTTGAATTGGGCGTCGGCGGCCTCATACACAAGTTAACGCAACGCGGCCTCGAGGTGGCCGTTCTCGACTTGACCTACGGCGAAATGGGATCGCGCGGCGACGTCGAAGAGCGCGCTGTCGAGGCATCCCGCGCCGCCGAGATTCTTGGCGTCGCACACCGCGAGAACGCCGGCCTGCCCGACGGCGCCCTCGCTAACACGCGCGATCAACAGTCGCGCGTGATCCTGTTTCTACGGCGTTTCCGCCCCCGCATCCTCCTCGCGACGATGGACAATGACCGTCACCCGGACCACCGCGCCGCCCACACCCTCGTGCGTGACGCGGCCTACTTCTCCGGCCTCGCGCGCATCGAAACCGACGCGCCGCCCTATCGGCCTCCAATCACTTACTACTACCATCCGTATTACGAGGACCAGCCGCCGCCGTTCATCATCGACATCTCGGATCACTTCGAGATCAAACTCGAGGCATTACGCGCACACGCGTCGCAATTCCACAACCCGGAACACCCCGGACCGCCCACCTTCATATCGAGCGCGGGATTCTGGGAGAGCATTCGCACACGCGCCGCATATTGGGGCAGCCGGATCAACGCGGCTTATGGAGAGCCGCTATACGCGCCAGGGCCGGTGCGGCTGGATCTCCCGCCGGGACTGGAAGGAATCGTATGAGGATCGGCATCACGTGTCACCCCTCCGCCGGGGGCAGCGGCGTATTGGCGACGGAACTTGGCATTGCCCTCGCCGAGCGCGGCCATACGGTGCATTTCGTCACGTTCGATGCACCGTTCCGCTTGCCGGAGTTCCAGCCGAACGTATTCAGCCACTACGTTTCCACGGTAACCTATCCGATGTTCCAGCAGCCGCCCGGCGGCCTGGCGCTCGCCGCGCGCATCGCCGACGTCGCCGAGGAACACCACATCGAACTGTGGCACGCGCACTACGCGATCCCTTACGCCGCCAGCGCCATCATGGCGCGAGACATGCTCCCCCCCGAGATGCGTTTCAAAGTCGTGACCACTCTTCACGGCACCGATATCACCCTGGTCGGCACGGACCCCTCCTTCTTCCGCGTCACCCAATACTCGATGGAGAACAGCGACGCCGTCACCGCCGTTTCTGACTGGCTGAAACGCGAGACGGAGCGGGAGTTCAAACTGAGCCGGCCAGTCCTCCGCATTTACAACTTCCTCGATGTCGAAAAATTCAAGCGGCAGCCGGATCGCCGCTGCTACCTTGCACAAGGCGACGAGAAGATCATCATGCACATTTCGAACTTCCGTCCCGTGAAACGCGTGACGGACGTCGTGCGCGCATTTAAAAAGATTCTCGACCGCGTCCCGGCAAGGCTCATCATGATCGGCGACGGACCCGAACGCATCTCCGCCGTGGGCGTCGCCAAGCAGCTCGGCATCGCCGACAAGATCAAGTACCTCGGCAACCAGGGAGACATCGAGACTCTGCTCCCCTGCGCCGACATCGTGTTCCAGCCCAGCGAGCACGAGAGCTTCGGCCTCGTACCGCTCGAGGCCATGGCGTGCCAGGTCCCCGTCATCGCTACCGCAAGCGGCGGAATATGCGAGGTTATCGAGCACGGCGTAACCGGATTCCTCTGCGAAGTAGGCGACATCGACGCAATGGCCGGCTACGCCGTCACAATCCTCACCAACGCAAAACGCGCAAAAGAAATGGGCCGCAAAGCACGAGAACGCGTGACGGCTGTGTTTTCGAGAGACAAGATCATTCCGCAGTATGAAGAGTTGTATAATCAACTGATTGGCTGAAAGGACAAGCAGTGAACACACCCGCGGCTAAACCGCATGAAGAATGGTTGAGGCAAGCTGACTACGACATGGAAACCGCGGACTGCATGTTCCAGAACGGCAGGTATTTCTATGCCGTGTTCATGTGCCATCTCTCCATCGAGAAGGCTCTCAAGGCGCTCTATCAGCATCGCCTGCGACAGGTTCCGCCAAAGACCCACAATCTCGTGCTGCTCTTGAAAACCGCCGGTGTGGTTCCACCGGAGCAAACGGGAAGATTCCTTGTCGACCTGAACGAGGCTCACATTGCGACGCGATATCCAGAGGACCTTGAGGACTTGAAGAAAATGTACAATGCGTCTGTCACTCGAAGCCTTCTCGATAGAGGAAAGGAGGTCCTGGCATGGACAAGAACGCAGTTCTAGAAATCGTCGGGCGGTTCGTGCGGACTCTTGAGGAGAGAGGCGTAAGGGTCAACAAGGCCATCTTGTACGGATCTTACGCAAGTGGCGCCCAGCATCCGGGAAGCGATATAGATCTGGTCATCGTCTCGGATTGCTTTGCCGACAAGGATTATTGGGAGCGGATTAGAATCCTGTCAGACGCCATTTACGAAATATGGGAACCTGTTGAGGCGGTGGCAATGACCCCGGAGGAATGGGCGCGCGGCGACGTCATGATCGCTCAGTTTGCCAAGAACGGAGAGTTGGTGCACAGCGGCTAGATTTCCGATCGTTTTGTAATGTCTTGCAAGTCGAAGATTGGGGAGGGAATGCCATGCCGAAGATTGCGATGATTGGCGCCGGAAGTATCGTGTTCTGCAAGACTCTCATGATGGATATCCTCGCGACGCCCGCGTTGCGCGACAGCGAGTTCCGCCTCATGAGCCGGACCATGCCGAAACTCAAGCGAATAAAACGTTTCGCGGACCGCGTCATCAAGGACAACGGACTCAAGGCGAAGGTCTCGGTCACGCTGAACCGTCGCGAAGCCGTTAAGGACGCCGACTTCGTCATCGCCATGCTGCAGATCGGCGGCGTCGACGCGTTCCGCATGGATTACGAGATCCCCATGAAATACGGCGTCGATCAATGCATCGGCGACACCCTGGGGCCCGGCGGGGTGTTCCGCGCCCTGCGCACGATCCCGGTCATGCTCGATCTCGCGAGGGACGTGCAGGAACTCTGCCCGAACGCGTATGTCCTCAACTATGTGAACCCGATGGCGGCGGTATGTTGGGCGCTCGGCGCCGTGCCGGGACTCAAGTTCATCGGGCTGTGCCACGGCGTGCAGACCACGCTCGATCTCATCTCACGTTACGTCGGCGTCAACAAGAACGAAATCGACTCGCTCGTCGCGGGCATCAACCACATGGCCTGGTTCCTCAAGCTCGAACACAAGGGCAAGGACCTCTATCCCCTTTTCAAGAAGAACTGCGAGAAGCCCGAGTACTACATCAACGAAAAAGTCCGCATCGAAGTCATGCGCCATTTCGGCTATTTTATGACCGAAAGCACGGGCCATCTCTCCGAATACCTGCCCTGGTTCCGTAAGAACAAGAAGGCGCTCGACATGTACTGCGATGAGCCCGCCTTCGGCGGCGAGACCGGCGCTTACTACAAGTGGTGCAGGCTGATCGCCGACAATCTTGAAAATACGGACATGCTTGCCGGCGAGCCCACGGCGCTAAGACAGCGCAGCGTCGAGTACTGCTCATACATCCTAGAAGCCATTCTGACCGGCGCCCCCTTCAAGCTCCAGGGCAACGTCCGCAACGATGGTTACATTACCAATCTGCCGCAGGGCTGCTGCGTCGAGGTGCCCGTGTTTGTCGACAAGATGGGCCTTCACCCAACCGGCGTTGGCGATCTGCCCCCGCAGTTGGCCGCGCTAAACCAGTGCAACGTCACCGCCCAAGGTTTGGCCGTACAGGCCGCCATTACGGGCGACCCAGAACTCGCCGTCGCCGCCTGCGCGATGGATCCGCTCACGTCAGCCGTCCTCACGCTCAGGGAATGCCGCGAAATGGCCGCCGAGATGCTTCGGGCCGAAGCCAAGTGGCTCCCACAGTTCAAAGGAAAGAAGCCGCGCGCCACACCGGCCATCCCCACGCCGCCCGGCACAAAACATGTCGACGTCCCGCTCGACCCGGCCCTGGCCGTCGTTCACCGCTTCGGCGAACTCGCGAACAAGGCCTCCAAATGAGCGCGAAGTAAGCTTCCCGCTGCTGATTAAGCTTCCCCTTCGCGCATGACGGACGTGCGCGTGCTGAATTGGTACGTCAGGATGCGGACGAAACAGATGATGAACAGGATAAGCCGCAGGGCGATATCGCTGCCGTTCAGGAAGTGATAGATGCCCATCATGACGAACATCATGATCACTCGGCCAATGGCGAGAGGAACCTCCCACGCAACGAGGTATTCGATGCGCTGGGATGCGTTCTCGGCAACCTTCGCTATCACGTCGTAGCGCAAGGCGCCGTACGCGATCCCGAACAGCGGACCGGAGATCGAACGCATCAGTCCGAACACGATCAGGATCGCAGCGGTCACCTGGAACGCCATCAGGCAGCCCGCCGCCAGCAGCACGAACAGCCCCCACAACATGTACGGACGCCGCGTTCGCGGCGTGACGACGCGTGCCACGATAAACGCGACAACGACCCCGGCCAGAGCCTGCAAGGACGCGTAGCCGCCCACGCTGAGTTCGTTGTTCGTACGCATGTACATCATCAGCCCAAGAACGAAGGGAAAGATGTTGAACGACCCGGCCATCGACGCGCTGGCAAGCATCATGAGCTGCCAGTCGCGCTGATCCTTACGCGGAAACATCGCGCGCGCGATATGGAAAGGCCGGCGGACGTTGTCACGAGGGATGAGAAAACTGAGCGCGAGGCTGAGCACGTACAACCCCAGCACCACGGCGAATATCGTGTGATAACCGTGGCGCGTCGTCGGGGCGAATCTGATTATGATCCCGCTCAGCAGCGGCGCCAGAAGACCCAGGGTCCCGCCCGCCGCCATTACAAGCCCGATGTAGTATTCGCGGCGGCCCGGCGTGGTGACGTCATAGTTGAAAGTGTTCGCCCCCGCCCAGTAGACGCCCCACGTTACGCCGAGCAACGCGCCCAATGCAATCGCATAGTCACCGCACCGTTCTCCCAACGCGAGCAGCGTGGCATAGAAGACGGCGTGCAGTATGAGTCCGAGCCTGTACATGTGGAGCCGGTCGCGCGCCTGCGAATACCAGCCCGCCAGAATAAAGAAGAACGGGGTAACGAAATAGATCGTGACGTGGTACCAACAGACAGTCAGGAAATCCTGAGTGTTGATCCACAAATACACGCTGACGAAAACCGAGCAAAGCCCTTCAGCAGCGCTGTAAAGAGCGTTCAACGTCAGTGCAACCGACGCTTTTCGATCCAGCCGTTGCCTCATGAGCGCTCCGAAACACCGGCCTCGCGTCCACGCCACTCCAAACCCCTGCCGGACGCCTTGCGGAACATCGCGACGGACGTCTGCCACATTCGGAAGATGCCGCACACCGGATGCAGAAACGGCGATATGGAATGTATCCGCGAGATCGCCCGCGCGACCGAGAATGACCGAACTCCCTGCGCGTAGAGTCCGAAGGCCGACGCCGCGAGCATAGTCAAGGCTACGGAGAACGCCCCCCCGGCAATCTGGACCGCAATACACGCGAATGCGAGAGGCAGTGGGAGGATCGACTGGATCAGCGCGTGCAGCATTGTGGACACATAGGCCCCGTAGCGGTCGTGACACGCGATCTGCTGTTTGCGCACGAGATTCCGCATCGTCTCGCGGAAGCCGTAGTACTGATGGCACCGCAACTGATCTCCGGCCCGCGAGAAACCAATCGTTGCGCCGGATTTCTTCAATAACCGGGCAAGCGCCGCGTCGTCGCAGAGATCGGCCGCGATGGCGGCGTGCCCTCCCGCCGCCAGATAGGCTTCACGCCGCACCAGCAGGAACGCGCCGATGCCCAGGGCTGTCGTCTTGCCGTCATTCAGTCTTCCATACTGAAAACACGCCAAGTGGTGAGCCCATCTTCGGACCAGCGCGAGTTCCTCGAGAAGCGAATCCGTTTCCACCTGCGGAATGCAGGTCATGAAATCGATCTTCTCCCTTTCCGCAAACAGGACCGCGTCGCGCAGGACGGTCGGGCCGAACATGATATCGGCGTCCGTAAACAGCAGCCACTCGCGATCCGGGTTGAGCTGCTTAACCGCGTGCCACACCGCGTTCTGTTTGCCGGCCCACCCAATCAGCATGGGCGGATTGTGAAAGACGCGCACTTGGTTGTACGCCTCCGCCAGGCGGTCGAGGATATGCGGCGTGGCGTCCGTCGAGTGATCGTCCACGAAAATGATCTCGAAGTCCGGATATTCCATCGCGGCCATCGAACGCACAGCCGCTTCAATCGATCTCTCTTCGTTGCGCGCCGCGGCAATCAACGTGACCGGCGGAAGCCTGTCCGAGGGACCGGACTCGATCTCCCCGTGGCCGAAAAGAGGCATCTCCTTCAGGTTCCGACGCGCCGTCATGCATCCCGCCCATTCTATAAGCCACGCGCCCGCAAGATAGACCGCGCCCACCCACGCCAGAGCCCGTGAATCGAGCGCCAGCGCCCCGATACACGCAGCAAGGCCCACGCACTGCAACATGATCGCGACCGGAACGGCCCAACGAGGCGCCGCTAAGGAATCGCGTCTACTGTTTTCGGACATGCCCCCGTCCTTTCGCTGCGAAATCAGGAATCAAGTCAATCACCACCGACACGGACCACCTTCGCTCATGTCCAACGCGTTGCTTCGCGTCAAGACCGCGACAATCATCTCCGTTTCGCAGCGATGAATCAAACAGAAGGAATGTATAGAACGCAACGCGGCATAGCCGCAGCCAAACGGACAGATTCGTGTAATTTCAACCACAAAGAACTCAGAGAACACAAAGAAGACCTTGTTTTCTTAGGAAGAAATTGCAGTAGTTCGCAGCCGCAGGAAGGGACATAATGACAAGGAAAAACCGGCGCCAGTCGTCATCCCCGCCCTCGCCGTCATTCCCGCGAAAGCGGGAATCCAGCGTGCGTGCGGTCCTGGATTCCCGCTTTCGCGGGAATGACGATGTGGGGTGGCACAGATGAAGAAATAGATCGTTGTCTGGGTCAAGGTCGGTATCGATCGCGGTACGGGTTTTGTAGTTGAAGAAGTCCGCCGGGTCGGGCTCGACGGGCTCGGACGCCTTGACCATTGTCGCGAAATGCCTGTACTCGCGCGAAATTCTGGTGAATGCTTCGAGATGCGCGCTGGGTTTGGACGATTTCATGTGGTATGCGTCGGTGGACGCTACGGTGTCGTCGACAAGGGGGGCGTTTCGCATGGAGACGGCTGCGCGGTTGAGCATGACCTGGAGCAGGGCGATGTTGTAGGCGATAAGGACCTTGTGGACTTAGTGGACCTGGTGGACTTGGTGGACGAAAAGTACCGTGGCTATCCGGGTTTCGGATCAAGTCCCTCTATAATATAGCCCACGGCGTTCCACTGTCAGGCTGGAGACTGTAGGCTGGAGGCTGTAGGTAAGTGGGTGGGGGGCTTGTGGTTGTGGATGGCGGTAGGCGGCTGATGGACGGTACATGGCGGGACAAGGGGTGGGGTTTGGGGTCGTTGGGCGGGGATGCGCTTGCCGCTTGAATCCGCCCGCGAAACGAGGGGTATTCAATTTACGACCGTTATATTTTACGCAGATTAAGCATATTCTTGCGGCGCGGCATAGGGGCAACCGAACGGCATAACGCAAAGACGCGACGTCACAAAGAAGGGCGGCGGATCTTGGCGTCTTGGCGTTGAGGCCTTAGGAATCCGTTCAAGGGGCGCGCGTCGTGCGTTAGGCTGAGGGTTCCTCGTGGACGTATTGGACGGATCGGACGGATTGGACGTTCGCGGCGCGCGCTGGGCTTTCGCGGGAGCGGCGAGCAGCATGAGTGACTACGCTAGTTCGATTCAGGGCGGGGTGTTCTGCCGGTTTCGCGGATTCTGCGGAAGAAGTTGGTGAGAAGCGCACCGCATTCTTCGGCTAGCAACCCGGGGAACACGGCGGGCTGGTGGTTGAACCGGGTGTCTTCGAGTAGGTTCATCAGGGTGCCGCAGGCGCCGGCCTTGGGGTCGTACGCGCCGAAGTACACCTCGGCAATGCGGGCGAGGATGATGGCCCCCGCGCACATGGGACAGGGTTCGAGGGTAACAAAGAGCTTCGTGTTTTCGAGCCGCCAGGTCCCGAGATGCGTGGCGGCCTGTGTGATGGCGAGTATTTCGGCGTGCGCCGTTGGATCTTGCAGTACCTCGCGCTGGTTGTGGGCTTTGCCGATGATCTCGCCATCGTGAACGATTACGCAGCCGACAGGGACCTCTTTGATATCGAGGGCGCGCTCGGCCTCGTGAATCACACACTTTTGACAAGAGAGCGGAAGTTTGGTAAGATACTTCTTTGTTCAAGGGTGCGGGGTTTTGGTCAATTTGCGGGTCTGATTGGGCCCGAGCGGGTAAGTCCGCGAAATCTTTCTTGAGAGGAGGTTGAAACTGCGTGACGAAAGTGCGGGTTAAGCCGGATGAGCCCTTCGAGAAAGCACTTCGGCGTTTCAAGAAGAAGTGCAATAAGGAGGGCATCATGCAACGCATCAAGGAGATCAAGCATTACGAGAAGCCGAGCGAGAAGCGGCGTCGCAAGCTGGCAAAGGCGATCGCGCGGAACGTGGCCTCGATAAGCGAGTCGTCGTAGTACTCCATCACGATTTGAGCACGAGCAGGGCTAAGTTATTAGCCCTGCTTTTTTGTATGAGACAGGGGGTCTGAAGTACCGTATTGCGAACGCGAGAGGGAGATGAGACATGGCGCTTGTAGTAGGCCTTGACGTGGGAACGACCGGAACGAAGGCCGTAGCCGTCGATGCATCGGGAAAGGTAGTTGCGAAGTCGCTGGTCGAGTACCCGTTGCACAGCCCGAAGCCGAACTGGGCCGAGCAGGATCCCGCGGACTGGAAACAAGCGGCGCTCGATGCGCTGGCGCGACTGGCGCATGCACCGGGGGTGAAGGCCGCCGACGTCAAGGGCCTCGGTCTGACGGGCCAGATGCACGGCTCGGTGTTCCTCGATGCGTCAAACCGCGTCCTTCGCCCGGCCATCCTCTGGTGCGACCAGCGCACGGCGAAACAGTGCGACGATATCACGTCGAAGGTTGGCGCGGAGAAGCTGATTGAAATGGTGTGCAATCCCGCGCTGACGGGGTTCACGGCGCCGAAAATCCTCTGGCTGCGGGACAACGAGCCGGACGTATACGAGAAGGTCCGGAAGGTCCTCCTTCCAAAGGACTACATCCGCTTTGAATTGACGGGGGAATTCGCGACCGACGTCGCCGATGCGTCGGGTACGCTTCTGTTCGACGTGAAGAAGCGCGCGTGGCACACCGAACTGATGTCGATCCTGGACGTGCCGCGCGATTTCATGCCGCGGGCCTTTGAAGGTCCGGAAGTGACCGGCAAGCTCAGCGCGGAGGCCGCCGCGAAGACGGGGCTCCCGCAAGGGATTCCCGTGGTGGCCGGCGGCGGCGATCAGGCTGCGGGCGGCGTCGGGTGCGGTATTGTGCGCAGCGGCGTGATCTCTTCGACCGTCGGCACGAGCGGGGTCGTGTTCGCGTTCAGCGACAAGGTGAGCATGGACCCGCAGGGGCGCGTCCACACGTTCTGCCACTCGGTACCGGGGAAATGGCACGTGATGGGCGTGATGTTAAGCGCCGGCGGCTCATTGCGCTGGTTTCGCGACGCGCTGTGCCAGGGGGAGAAGGCCGTGGCCGCCGAAACGGGCGCGGACCCATACGAGTACATCACGGCGGCCGCCGCGCGGATTCCGATCGGCGCGGAAGGCCTCACGTTTCTGCCTTACTTGACCGGGGAACGGACGCCGCACAAGGACCCGTTCGCAAAGGGGGCGTTCATCGGGTTGTCGCTGCGCCATACGCGGGCGCACATGGCACGCGCCGTGCTCGAGGGCGTTGCGTTCGGCATGCGCGACAGTCTCGAGATCATCCGTGGGATGGGCGTTCCAATCGAGCAGGTGCGGGCGTCCGGCGGAGGCGCGCGGAGCGCGGTGTGGCGGCAGATCCAAGCGGATGTAAACAAGGCCCCGCTGGTCCTCATCAACGTGGATGAAGGTCCGGCGTACGGCGCGGCGTTGCTGGCGACAGTCGCCACGGGGATGTACGGTTCCGTCGAGGAAGCCTGCGACGCCACGATCAGCGTCGTGGACTCCTGCGCGCCGGACGCGGGGCGGTCGCGCGAGTACGACGCATGGTTCGCAGAATACCAGGCCGGTTATCGCGCCCTGGCGCCGGGGTTCCGCCGTGTCGCAACGCTCCTTTGAGGATATCGCCGGAGAGGAATTCGACAAGTTCCGGCTCGACGTCTATCTGACCGAGGTGATCGAAGACGCGTCGCGATCGTTCATCAAGAAGCTGATCAAGGACGGGCTTGTTACCGTGAACGGCGGCGTGTGCACGCGCCCCGGCCGGGCTATGACCCCCGGCGACAAGGTCGCAGTCGAGATCCCTCCGCCGCCACCGGCGATACCGCAGCCTGAAAATATCCCCCTCGATATCGTGTATCAGGATTCCGACGTTGTCGTCGTCAACAAGCCTTCCGGACTGGTTGTACACCCCGCGCCGGGCCACTTCACCGGCACGCTCGTCAATGCCGTCCTGCACCATTGCCCGGATTTCCAATCGACGGGAACCGACATGACGCGGCCCGGCATCGTACATCGCATCGACCGATTCACATCCGGCCTGCTTGTGATGGCGAAGACCGCGCGGGCGTTCGCCGGCCTTTCGGAACAGGCCCGCGAGCATTCCTTTGATCGCCGTTATCTAGCGCTTGTGCGAGGGGAGTTTCCCGAAGATCGCGGGCGGATCAATGTCCCCATAGGACGAAGCATGACCGATCCGGCGCGGATGTCGGTCACGGGCATTCGCGGACGCGACGCCGTAACGCGATTCGAGGTGCTCGAACGATTCGGCCACGCAAGTTTCGTCGCCCTTGTCCTCGAGACCGGGCGCACGCACCAGATCCGCGTACACTTGAGATACGCGGGACGTCCCGTGTTGGGCGACCCGGTATACGGCGTTGTCGATTACTCTGCTTGGAAGCATGATCCTGCCGTGGCGGCGGCGCTCGGAGGCCTCGAAGGCCAAGCCCTCCATGCGGAACGCCTCGGGTTCGTCCACCCGGGGACCGGCAAGGAGATGATCTTCTCGACGCCGCCTCCGGCGGACTTTCTCTCCGCGCTTGAAGCATTGCGGCGTTCGGTGCGTACCTAGACCTAGATTCGGCAATCGGAGCCAGTTGGGTTTGTCCAAGTAGTGGACGGCGTGGACGTTGTGGACAAAGTGGACGCAACCCTGCAGGTGATCTTTTTCGGCGTCCACATCGTCCACAAAGTCCACGCCGTCCACTTATTGTTTGCAGTGTCCGAATCCGTAGGGAATCGATTGCCGACATGGCGCAGGTCTGTTTGCAGGTCGGTCCGAGTACCTGATATCCTCTGGCGCAAAGCTGCGGCTGCAAACAGGAGCATATCCGAAGCATGTCCGATTCCGTTGAAACACTGACGCAAGAGAATCCGGAGAATCCTCCGTCATCCGGGCATTCCGACGCAGGGCGCAAGAAGGCGTTGCGGCGCAGAACCATCATGTTCGTGTCGGTGTTCGTGATCAGCGTGTTTGTCCTGCTCTTTGGCTACGAACTGGCCCGTTGGACGAAATTCAATGATTGGTACCTCCTTCAGGTGGCGCGGAGCACGACGGTTCTCTTGAAGCGCGTCGGTCATTCATGCGAAGTGGGCAGCGCGGAACGGTATCGGGGCCGGGAAGCTGCCGTGCGGGCGGCGTTGGAGGCGTTAGGCCGCGGGGAAGAGGCGCCGAAGCTTCCGCCGCCGATCGCGTTGAAGGCCGGCTCGAGCGCGGAGCCGCCGCTCACTCCGTGGGAGGCGTGGGAGTACCAGGCGGCGACGTACCGGCGGAGCATGAAGGATGCAGAGCAGGAGGTGGCGCGGCTGAAATCGGACGCGATCCTGCAGGCGTCCCAGGGATTCTACGATCTGCAACGGGAATATCCCATGTTATTGTTCTGGGTACCTGCATTCGGTTGCCTCGCGCTGCTTTCGATACCCGGTGCGCTGCTCTTGCTCGGAATGGGGCTGGTCAGTGTTGCGTGCGGAGCAACCATATACGCCCTCAAAGGTTGGCGAACTGCGGGTATCCTCATCGCCCTTGTCGGAATACTGTTGCTTCTCATCGGCGGATTCATTGCGTACGAGTATGCTGAGCCGGCACCTTCGCAACAGATCCAGGCCGCGGAGATGAAACTTGCACAAATGAAACAGCGGGATACCGGCCCGCTGGTTTCTTTTGTGCTGAAACCGGGTTTCGGGCGGCGTCTTGCCGACACGAAGTCGCAGTTGGCCGAATTGGAGAAGGATACTTCGCTGCCGGAGGATGCCCGCGCGATGCAGATCGAACAGAAGCGCGCGGAAGCAGCCCAGTTGGAAGAACAGGCCAAGCAGGAAGCCGCAGCCGCACAGGGAAACCCGAAGGCGCGGCGAGACGTAGGGTTCAACTTTATTGTCGTCCCGGACTGCGGCGCGGTCCAGGCGATGGCGATTTTTCTTGCGGCGATCCTGGCGTTTCCGGCGCGTTGGTGGAAGCGTTTTGCCGGGATCTTTATTGGTCTTCCGATTCTCTACTGGGTCAACGCGCTCCGGCTTGCGTGTCTGGCGGTGGTGGGGGCGATCGATAGCGGCGGCAAGTGGTTCAAGTTCTCTCACGAATACATCTGGCAGGGAATCTACATCGTATTCGTGGTGGCGTTGTGGATGGGCTGGGTCGAGTTACTGGTGAGGCGGAGGCCATCATGAGCGATGCATCGCATCCCGCGCGAAACACGCTGTGGTTATGCCTGCGTTTCCTCGTCTTGGCGCCGATCTGCCTTGTTCTGTGGCTGATGGTCCTGCCGGCGTACACTTGGGTCTTGGGCCACGTTGCGTTCCTGATCCTCAAGTACATCGTCCAGTATCCAATCGGGGATGTCATTGTCACGAAGGCCGGCTTCCTTAACACGGACACATCCCTGGCTTACGGCACTATGCTCATGGAAGACATCGGCCACCTGATCACCAACATCGCGCCGTACATCGCGCTGGTGCTGGCAACGCCTAAGATCAAGTGGTTGAGACGCCTTCGTATTCTGGGCATCGGCATCGGCATCATCTTCGTATTTCACGTGGCCACAATCCTTCTCACGTTCCTGGCCAAAAAGACGGCCCTGCCGACGGCGATCGGGTTCATCGCCATCACATTGCCGTTCCTGCTGTGGATTGTGCTGGCCTATTGGGACAAGTTGCTCGCGTATCTAAGCAACGACGATTCCACAGAACCGCCGCACCAGCGCGGCGCCGCCGGCGAGTGATGCTTCCACATCAGTCTGTGCCAACGGGTTGCAGCCGTGCCAGATTTTTTCTTTGTCCCGCCGTTGACAGCGGCAAAATGTGGTATAATGGCTCTGTCAGTTGGAGCAGCGTTTCGAGAACAGCTCATATAACGTCTCACATGGACGTCGAGTGGGGCAGTCATAACCCCCTAAAGATAGAGCATTCCCGACGCTGCTCCCGCTGTTTCTCTCCCCCTTACTTCATCCGCTAACCCCTGCGCAAGTTCACTGGCATCGTGGCCGCGGCGTCCTCGCCGCGTTTCGGCGCACATGCTTCGCTTAAAGCGGCTCCTGACGAGTACGCGGCGAGGACGCCGCGGCCACGATGCCAGTGATTCGCGCCGAGCCGCTGTGATAGGATGATCGCATCGGTCTGGATGTACGGATGGAGGCGGATCAAATGAAGCGCGTTGCTGCGTGCGTTCTCCTGCTTGTATTCTCTTGCGCAACAGCGCGGGCATAGGGGGTTATCAGCGATGTATTCTCTGGAAAACTGGTAAACCCGAAAGTGGGAGCATGGGCGTGGTACGTCGTCACGGGGGGCCAGACGAAAGACGGCGGAACGGTCCAGCTCGGCAAGATGCGCCTGGCCATAGTTGGCGAGGAGACCGTGAAAGGAAAACAGGGGTATTGGCTGGAAATGGAGTATATCCCCAGCCTCGGGTATCCCTCGATCTACAAGATGCTGCTGACTGGTCCGGCGGATGATCCGGCAAACGTTCAGAAAGTCTTCCGCCGCGACGGGACCGAAAAGAAGGAAGAGGTCCCGCTCAAGCCCGAGGGCGAGAAGAAAGACAAGCCCGATGAAAAACCTCCAAGAGGAGGATCCTGATGACCCTGCGTTTGAAGCGGATGATCGTGTGGTGGGGCGTGCCGACACGCCTTCTGTGCGTTACGCTGGCCGCCGGCATTTTCACTATTTCCTGCAAGACAGGGAAAGAGGACGCGTCGAAAGTCGAGCCGGTGTTCGTGACTGAGTTTTTCCCGGCGACGTTCATCTCGGGGATTCAACTCGAAAAGGGCCCGTATCCTGAGCTTTTCTCCCCGGATTCCTATGCGGTGTGGCTGGGCTCGGACGTAACGCGGTTGCGGCGCGCGAAGTCGCTCGAACAGGGCGAAAAGATCGATCCCAAGCTCGATGCGGCCGCGGCGCGCGTGCAGGAAAACTACCTCGTGTTCGAATGCCGTCTCGTCTCGATGCTTCCGGATATGAGCATCGCGTATGACGTGGTGGGACTGCGCGGCATAACGGCCTGCCTCGTCGCGCCGGATGGCCGCAAGATCTCGCCGACGCAGATCGTGATCGGCTCATCGGCAAGCGATGAGCCGCAGGGGGCGCTACGGAAGTTCGCGCGAACAAACCTGATCATCTTCCAGAAGAAAGACCTCTGGTCGGACAAAGCCGCCATTGACATCGAGGCGCCGTCGGCAAGGCTGGTGCTCGAAGGTTTCGGAACAACGTTCCGTTTCGAGTGGGCGACGGCGTTGGCCCCGCACGAGCCATGGATCCCGAATCAAGAGGAATACATCAAGGCCCTGAAGACGGGCTTTAAGGAGACTTACACGCGCCTTGGCCAACTGCTCCACACTCTTGACTGACGCACAGACCCGAAACCAAGACAAGGAGTTGCAACCCCTTGTCTATAGAGTAATCTTGACGATTTGCCGAATGGAGGTAACCATGAAGTTTCATCTCGAAGGTGTAATCCCCGCGCTGTTGACCCCTTTCACGAAGAACGGAAAACTGGTTGACTATGAGAAAGCGGGCGCGCTCGCGGCGCGGCTCGCCGGCCAGGGCGTGCACGGCCTGTTCCCTGGCGGCACCACCGGCGAGGGCATGCTCATGACACTCGATGAACGTAAGAGGCTTATCGAGACGGTCGTGGCGGCGGCTGGCAAACGTCTCAAAGTAATCGCGCAAACGGGTTGTCTCGACACCGCGTCCACAATCGAGCTGACGCGGCACGCAATGGAATCGGGCGCGGCCGCCGCCGGCGTAGTGGCGCCTGGTTTCTATGCCTACGACGATGCGGCGTTAGCGGCGCATTACGGGGCCGTGGCGAACGCGGCAAAGGGTTTTCCGATCCTCCTCTATAACATTCCCGGTTGCGCGAGGAACTGGCTGTCGCCTGCGTTAATCTGCTCACTGGCCCAGCGCTTCGAAAATATCATCGGCATGAAAGACAGCAGCAGCGATATGTCCGCGCTCACGCGGATCCTTGCGAGCGTCCCGAAGGGATTCAACGTCATCAACGGCGTGGACGAGTACACGTTCCAGGCGCTGGTCGCGGGCGCAAACGGATCCGTGTCGAGTACGGCTAACGCAGTCCCTGAGTTATTCCTGGGGATCTTCAACAGCGTCCGGAAGGGAGATCTGAAAAAAGCGTGGCAAGGCCAAGTGAAACTTGCTCATGCGTGCAACCTGTTCCAATACGGGCGCATGGTGGCGTACTACAAGGAAGGTCTCCGTTTGCGCGGTTTTGACGCCGGCGCGGTACGTCCGCCGCAACGCGAACTCACCGCCGTCGAAAAGAGAATCTTCGCCAAGGCCCTGGAACGCTCAGGGCTGTTGTAGGGGCTGATGGGGACCATATTGAGACGAGACTCATGGTGACCAGCGAAGAACGCCTGTACTGCGGTTTTGCGGGTGTGGAAAAGTTGGGATACTACGTTGGGCCGCGTCTCTTCGGACGCGCAATCGACGACAAGTTTGCACGACTTTGGCCGGAGATGTTCTCCGAACTGGCGTTGATAGCCCACGCTCCAGAGTGAACCGCCGTGCCGCCGTTGAGGCGATTCCGCGTCAGATACTTGGTCAACACCATGAAGATCCTGCACGTAACCAGTTTTTACCAAGGCGAAATGGGCTATCAGGAAAACTGCCTCGCGCCCGCACAGGCGCGGCGCGGCCATCAGGTCTCGATAATCGCTTCGGATCGTATGCCTTCCGGGGCGGCGCTCGTGAGAGATCGCCAAGTGGGGGCCGCGCGCGAGGAGGTCAACGGTGTTATGCTGGTCCGTTTGCCGAGTCCCACTCACTGGCGCGCGCATAACTGGGTCTATCTCAGGGGTCTCTGGCGTGAGATCGAGGCCCAGGCGCCGGATATCATCCACGCCCATAATGTAATAACGATCCCGACCTGGCAAGTTCTCGCGGGCAACCGGCGGCGGCGTTATCCGCTGGTGCTCGACGATCACAACAATTACTTCAACATCCAGCCATATACTTTTCAGAAAAGGATCTTCTACGGGATCTTTCGTCGCGTGCTGCGTCCGTTGTGGATAGGCAGCGTGGGCCGCGTCATGCCGATGTCGCACGAAGTTCGGCGGCTCGTTCGAGAGGAATTCGGCATCGAGGAGCGGCTGACGACGCTTGTCCACCTTGGGGCGGATCCCGAGCGGTTCAAACGCGATTCCGAGCGGGGCGCCGCCGTCCGCGCGCGCTTAGGCATTCCGCCGGAAGCAGTCGTGATCGTGAACGCGGGGAAGATCACGCGAAACAAGGACAATCATGTGTTGATCGAGGCAATGGCGGAGGTCGTGAGGCGCGATCCGCGCGCACATTTGCTGATAGTCGGAAACGCGCCGCCCGAATACCGCGCGGAACTCGAAGGGATCATCGCGCGACGCGGCATAGCCAAACACGTGACCTGGATCCCATTTGTCGACAACGGCGAACTGTCTTCGTTCTATAGCGCCGCGGACATTGGCGTGTGGCCGGGCGACTGGTCGATCACCGTGCTCGAGGCGGCAAGCTGCGGGTTGCCGCTGGTGTTGCCGGATCGCGAGTACGCCCTGTATTCGGTCGAAAACGAGAACGGCATCCTGTTCGAACGTGGCAGCGCGCCCGCATTGGCGGAAGCCGTGACGGCGCTCGTCTCGAACGACGAACTGCGAAGCGCAAAGGGCCGCCGCTCACGCGAGCTGATCGAGAAGAAACTGAATTGGGATTCGATCTCCATTGAGACGATCAACGTTTATCAGGAGGTCATCGCGAGCCGGCGAAGGGAAACGCGTCCGTGAGAGTCCTCGTCGTCAACAAGTATCACAAACTGACAGGCGGCGCCGACCGATATGCGTTGGACCTCGCATGTCTGTTGACGCGCCACGGACACGAAGCCGCCTTCCTGTCCATGGACCAGCCCGACAACTTGCCGGCGAACTATCCCCTGTATACGGTTCCGGCCGGATTGACCAACAAGACGTGGAAGGGTGCGGGCGCGGGCGAGCGACTCGCGGCATACGTGCACGGGGTTTACCATCGAGGCGCAGCCGCCGTAATGGCAAAGGCGATCTCCGAGTTCCGTCCGGATGTGGTGCACTGCCAAAACCTGTTCTATCAGCTTTCGCCTTCAGTGATTCTCGCGGCGCGCCGCGCGGGCGTGCCCGTCGTCCAAACGCTCCACGATTACCAGCCGGTGTGCGCCAATAACGTGCTGTTCACGCATGGCCGCGTGTGCGAGGAGTGCCGGCCCCGCCGGTTTCTCAGCATTCTGAAAAACCGGTGTTACAACGACAGCGCGTCCGCGAGCTTCCTGGCCTTCACCGCCAAGGTGGTCCATACGATGTTCGGCCTTTACCCGAACGGGGTCGATCGTTTCATCTCTCCTTCGCACTTCCTCAAGGAGAAGGTTGAATCGTTCGGTCTTCCTATGCCGCCAATCGATCACCTCAACAACTTTCTGGACGCATCCGCATACAAGCCGCAATTCGATCCCGGCGATTATCTCCTGTTTTTCGGCCAGCTTCTCAAGCACAAAGGCGTGTACACTCTGCTGACGGCGTACGAGCGGATGGGCGTGGATATCCCACTGGTCATCGCCGGAACCGGCCCCGAAGAGAGCGGGCTGGATCGCGCAATCGCGGAGCGCGGCCTCAGGGGCGTTCACCGGGTTGGATACAAGAAGGGCAAGGAACTCTTTGACCTGATCCGTGGCGCCCGTCTCGTGATCGTGCCGTCGGAGTGGTACGAGAACCAGCCATACGCAATAGTCGAGGCAATGGCGCTAGGTAAGCCCGTCGCGGCCAGCTCGATTGGCGGCCTCCCGGAATTGGTCGACGACAGCGTTGGACGCCTTTTTCGCCCAGGAGACGCCGAGTCCCTCGCGGATGCGCTTCGTGAGCTTGCCCGAGATAAACATCGCCTGCGCGAGATGGGAATGGCCGCACGGGAACGAGTCCGCGCCAACCACGACCCTGAGAGCCACATGAATGGTCTAGAAGAAATCTACAAGACCGCGACGACGGGCCATTCTGTATTCTGAATTCCTATCCGTCGATCTATTTCGGGCCGAGATTCTTAAACAAGAACAATCCGTCTTTGCCTGGGGCAAGGACGTCTTTCCATCCGTTGCCGTCGATGTCCTGTACCCAGAAGTATATGCCGGCGCCGCTGGCTTTTCCGGCGGGTCCATAGTCGATCGTGTTTCGGACGAAGTTGCCGCCGTTGATCTTAAAATAGTAGATTCCGATCGGGTCGAGCGAACCGGGATCGTTCTCCTGATGCGCACGGTACCTCTTGCCGGTAATCAGTTCCAGTTGGCCGTCGTTGTCAATGTCGACCAACTGCATATCGTGATACTGCGAGCGGTTCGGATCGATGTCGTGCTTAATCCAGGTGCGCTTGCCCTCGCCGTCCTTGCGCTGTTCCCACCACGCGAGACCATAGTCGTGGCCCTGGCCTACGATGATGTCGTTGAGCCCATCACCGTTTACATCATGGACCAGGATAGGCACACTGGCGCCGCCAAAATTGAATTCGGGATGCCATTCCCACTTGCCATTCCATCGGTCGGCCGGCGCTTCAAGCCATCCGCCGGCACTGACGATGTCCCCGCGTCCGCTTCCGGATATGTCTCCGAAACCGAGACCATGACCCTGAGGAATATCAGACAACACGAATCTCTTGAACGTTCCCGCGCCTTTTCCGGCTGCATCGCGGTCAAGCTTAAACGCGACGAATGGCTTTCCTGGGCAGTTAGGCACGACCTCCACGTTTCCATCGCCATCGATGTCCCAAAAGCAGGCGCGCTCAATACTGCCTGTCTTACCGATGTCATGGGCCTTCCATTCGACGATCTGTCCTTTCGGGTTCTCACGCCAGCGAAGCGTCTCGCCCCACCAGCCGCCGGTGACGATGTCGAGATACCCGTCGCCGTTGACATCGATAGGATAGTCGCTGAAGTCGTCGTAGTAATCGTCCACCCGTTGGATATCGCAGATCTTGTGCTGTTTTTGGAAGTCCGGCCCTTCAAACCAGTACTCACCCGAGACGATATCGAGAATACCGTCATTGTTTACGTCAAATACCGCGCCGGCTTCATAGGTCACGGTTCCGATGCGTATCTTTTCAAACTTCAGCATTGACGTTTCCTCCGCGGTTGTTGCCTTTTGGGCGGCTGCGTTACTATCCGCGCCTGCAACGGCTAGCAGGACTGCAAGAATGGTCACTGTCATCACTATATCCTCCTGAACCCGATTATAATGTACTCTAGCAAAAATCAACCGTCGATTGAAATGCAGAATAGTTATGGCGATCCAAACATGGACGAGAGCCACGTCCGTCTGTAAGAATAGAGCTTGCTTGAATCGACATACAGGTTAAGGAAGATTCATGGTCACAAGAGACAAGCCGCGCCTGCTCATTATTGTCAATGTGTTCAGCCCCGATCGGGGCGGGGGAGGTGCAATCTTCAGCGACCTTTGTTATGGACTGGTCGAACGCGGCTACGATGTTACAGTTCGTTGTGTCTATCCATACTATCCGGAATGGAAGGATAAGAGCGGGAAGAATGGGTTGAGAGTTCAACGATATGAGGAAAAGGGCGTACATGTCGAACGTTATGGAATCTTCATTCCAAGCAAGCCCGGTTCCTTTGTTCAACGGCTTTTCTATGAAGCATCGTTCTTTCTGTCATTGATTAGGTCTCTTCCAGGCGGACGAGCTTTCGATCTGGTTATGACCTATTGTCCACTTGTCGGCGCCGTGGGTTTTGCAGCAATAAACAAGCTCATTTATGGTAAGCCGCTCTGGCTTAATGTGCAGGATCTTTCGGCAGATGCCGCAGCGGCAAGCGGCATTGCAACAGGAAAGTTTGTTCCGGGGATCTTAGATTCAGTGCAACGATTTCTATTCAACCGAGCAGATGTCTGGAGCACAATATCACCGGCTATGGTTACGCGATTAGAGCAGTTTCGCCAGCGAAATCAGCAAATTCTATATCTGCCGAATTGGCTTAATGCTTCGTTGGCGGAGGAGATTCGTAAACTGCCGTCTAAGATTGGGCGTTCACCTAATCAACCTATCCGTCTTCTATATGCAGGGAATATAGGCGAAAAACAGGACCTACTTTGTTTTTGTAAGATGTTACAGAAGAGCACCATGCCGTTTGAGTTTGCAGTTTATGGAAATGGATCTGAAGCATTCTCGGTTGAGTCTTGGATTGATGCTGTACAAGATTCACGCTTTACATTTGGGCCTTTCTTGGATGAGTCAGCGTTTGCGGCTGCACTACATAAAACCGATTTGTTTGTAATCACGGAAAAGGGTGCAAGTAAGAGTTCGTTCATTCCTTCCAAAATAATTGCGGGAATTACATCCGGTACTCCCATATTGGCGGTATGTGATGCAGACAGTCCTCTTGGTTGCGAAATACGCGATAATAATCTCGGCCCCTGTATCGATTGGAAGACAGCGCAGCAGATGTCAGTCTTACTAATGGAAATAGCTGAGAAGACAGACACTATCTTGGAATGGCAGCTAAATACACTTAAGCAAGCGGATTTCTATGAACGGGAAAAGATAATAGCAAAATTTGCCGCTACAATTGCAAACATGTTGAAAAGCAGCAATAGTTCAGATCAATCATCATGATAAGTTACAGCCGAATAGGCATAATTACATTGACATAGGAATCAAGAGGCGCTTCGGCATATGGTTTCACGACACCAGGGCTTGTCGTATCCTTTAGAATAAGACAGAGCATTTCCGTCTCTATATGGCGAAGAATATCGAGAACAAAATCAGGGTTAAAGGCAATCTCAACTCTTTCTCCATCATATTCGACAGGGATTTCTTCCTCGTACTCACCTACTTCGGGCGTGACTACCTTCAACGTCATTGAACCACTTACAAGAACAAATCGCACCGAGTTAAACTTATCGTTCGTCATTGTCCGCGTACGACGAACTGCTTCTGTTAAGACAGCGGTACTTATTAATACTTCCTTGTCATGCTTTTTTGGAACCACCATCTCATAGTTAGGAAAGTTGCCTTCTATAAGGGCTGTGACCAAGCGCGCTGAATTAAACGCGAATGCTGTTTGCGACTCATCGATATAAACGGAGACATCACCATCGCTACCCAATAGGCGTTCAAGTTCAGCTACCATTTTCCCTGGAATAATAACCTTTACATTTACACCCTTTGGCACTCCATCTGTTTCCACACAAAGACTCATCCGACGCCCATCCGTCGCTACAACAATCAATCTTCCATCTTTAATCTCGAAAAGAATCCCCGTCAAGTTATAGCGAGCTTGATCGGAGCATATAGCGAAAGACGTCTTTGCGAACATACCACAAAGCATCGATTGCGATAATACCAACGGCTCGATATTATCAAATGTTCTTAGTGGCGGAAATTCCTCCGGCGCCATACTAAACAACTTCGTCTTAATTCTTCCACACGTAAGAGTAACAACATTGTTCTTTGCCAGTTCCAACGTAATGTCAGCATTTGGAAGCTCGGCAAGAATCATCGCTAAGCGCTGAGAAGAAACCGTAAGAGAACCTGCTTCATCAACTGAGCAATCAGCAACGGACTCAATACTCACTTTCAAATCAGTTGCCGAAAGACGAACGGCGCTCTCCTGTGTTTCCATGAGAATGTGAGAGAGAATCGGGAGCGCCGACTTAGATGAAACAACCGTCTTCACCTGATTTACCTTGTCAAGAAGATCCTGACGTGGAATATGTATCTTCATTCTAAGTCTCCCTCGTTTCTCCTGTGTGGATTGCGATGCATATTATGATCAATGACGATATGTAAAACAAGTAGTCTTAGTAGTAGTGTCTGAAAATCTTTGGATAAGTATTGTAACCTGTTTCGATTTCGAAAGATAGATTGTGGATTATTATTGAATGATTGATCAGGTTTTCTCTCTTTTGTGTAGATCAATCTTTACATCTCTCTTGATGTACCTTTATTAACGCCACTTTTCATTTTTTGCTGTGGATATGTGCTTCCTTTATTATATATTGACAGCAGCATTTACGTGAAAGCGCTGTACCTTTATGTTTCATACTGTTTCTTCTAGTTATCAACAAGGCTCTTTTTGTTGAGAAATGGCGATTTCCTTAAATCAACTGCAACATGTATTCACATCCCGTGGAACCATAATCTCCTGTAGAATATAACCTTCATCTAGTAGAAGATACTGTCAGTTAAACTACTGTGGTAAAACGAGTTCCGTTAATATACTAAAATCCATTCTTTCTGTTTGATAACTTGATAACATGAATAATTTCAGGAACTTGCGTCTTAGTAGCGACAAGTAAGATAGCACCATCAAAGTGAAGAAAAGGCCAGTTTTCCACAGGTTACTAACAGAACGACACTAGGCCTCAAACTCCGCTGTTTGGATAAGATATAAAGCAACTCACATTCTAATGGTTCGGAAGAACTCTTCAGGCGCTACTACACCTTCCTTGAGCTTCAATCGGCATCGATCGGAAAGCGTCTTAACTTTGGCTGCTTGCGCTATCTTCTCTATTGATTCGTCCACTGCTATCATACGCCGAATTGAGGGTGTCACCTCTAAGATCTCAAATATGCCCGTCCTACCCTTACATCCGGTGTGGTAGCAAACTTCACAACCTGCACCTCGAAATAGCGCATTTGTCGTTTCGGGTAAGCCGACTGATTTAAGGAGCGTCTTTGGGGGCTTAAACTCCGTTCTGCAATGAGGACAAATCATTCTTACAAGGCGTTGGCCAACAACGGCGGTAAGAGCACTGGCGATTAGGTAAGACGGAATACCCATGTTTCTAAGTGTACTGATAGCTTCGGGTGCATCATTTGTATGAAGCGTGCTGAACACTAAGTGCCCGGTCATTGCAGCACGAATTGCTATCCGCGCCGTATCAACGTCGCGAATTTCACCGACAAGAAGTACATCAATATCCTGTCGTAACGCTGCCCGCAGGGTGGTCGCGAACGTCACGTCAATGTCCGATTCAATCTGGACCTGGTTTATGCCTGAGAGCTGATACTCAATGGGATCCTCGAGTGTGACAATACTGTCCGTGATGACGTTCTTCTGATTAAGAGCGGCATACAGTGTTGTCGTCTTACCGCTCCCAGTCGGCCCGGTGACAAGGACCATTCCATATGGCTGGCCAATGATATTGCGAAGCCGCTTCTCATCATCCGATTCGAGACCCAAGTCTTTAATGCCGGAAAGCACGGTGGATTGGTCAAGCAGGCGAAGTACAACGCGTTCGCCGAGAAACGTAGGGAGGGTGGCGACGCGGATATCGAACTCTTGGTTAGCCACCTCCATGCTTATGTGACCGTCCTGCGGATGCCGGGTCTCGGTGATATCCATGTCGCTCATGATCTTTATGCGTGATATCACCGCGTTCTGCGCTTCGGCGGGAATACTCATTATGTCGTGAAGAATGCCGTCAATACGGTATCTTACGCGCATTTCAGGGTCTTGCGGGTCAAGGTGGATGTCCGTTGCTCCTGAATTCACCGCCCCTTCGATAATGGTTGTTACAAGTTTCATCACCGGGACGCCGGATGCTTCCCTCGCAATTTCCTCAAAACGTTTCAGATCGACTTTCCCTTGACTCTCTGAAGCTGTTTGTTTTGTTTCTTCCATTTTGGTCACCTTTGGTTGGGGTTTCGATTCAGCCTGTGCCGGCGTCTTGGGCGGTCGCGGTTGTGCTGCGTTGGTAATCTGCTGAACTGCGGGTTTCGTGCGAGGCGCCTCGACGGGGCGGCTCTTCACACCTCCTCCGTAGCGGAGCGCAATCTCTGCCGCCATATCTTCCACCGTTGTAAGGACGGGATGAATCCGCTTACCCAACAGAATACCGACCTTCTGCAAACGGTCCAGAACCTGCGGGTCGGGGATGAGTACGGTTAGTTTGTCTCCCTCGATACGGACCGGCAACATAAGGTTGTCGCGCGCCACGTTTCGAGGAACACAATCGAGAGCTTCCGGGGTGCTGGGCATGCTCTTTAATTCGGCACATTCGATCCCGTGCTGCCGGGCGAGGGCCTTCGTCATCATCTCGCGCGTTATGAGACGAAGATCCAGGAGAATGTTCCCCAAGAGCCGTCCGCTGCGGCTTTGTTCCGCCAACGCTTGGGTAAGCTGATTCTGAGTGATTGCCTTGATACTGACGAGGGTCTGGCCGAGGCGGGCATGTTCGTCACGAAGTGAGCGCGGATGGAACTCGCGGAACAGAATATCCTCGAGCGCGCCGAAGCTCATCTTCTTCGTTTGGAGAAGCTGCCGGTACCACGGTGTACCCGTAGCGGCTTCATGCGCGTGGGCGTTGGCCAGTTCCTCTCGAGTGATTACTTCCTGTTTGACGAGTTCTTCGCCATTGAGCACGGACGGCTGGCTTTCTTTAGCCATGGAAGATTCCCTCCTGGAAACCCGTTTTCAAGAGCGCCTATTATAAGTGCGCACGCTTCAAAATGGCAACGGCCCTATTTCATTCTTCCTCGGGCGCGAAAACGTAGCGCAATCCCGCCCCGCCGACACGGATCTTCGACGTTCCGCCGTCTTTGTTCGTTGGTGCATTGTGGCCGGTTATTCGCGGCGGAGGATGATAAATGCGCCGGCGATGATGCAAGCTACCGCGACAATGGCGAGCCCAATAATGCCGGTCGTTGGCAATGAAGCCGCTGCCGATACCTCGATGTGCGCCGGCGGCACCTCAAGCACTCTGGTTGGTGCGAGGGCGGCTGACATGGCATGCACGGCAAGGCCGCTGGTGTTTATTTGCCGAAGCTGACCCAACGAACTGACGCAGGGGGCGGTTGCCGCCAAGGCATTTACGGAGACCAGCAGGCAACCCATCACTCCAAGCAGCACAAGGATGACGGGATACGTGAAGTCACGGCCCCGTCCCGCACGGCAAAGTTGAGTTTTCATGATCTATTCCCTCTCCTTTCGCACAGGCGATACGGCAAATGGGAAAACACTTTCCAGCAGGCTGCTGTATTCCTCGTGATTCCGTCGCAACACCTACCCGCTTCAAGCGCACCGCCTCGTATAATGTAAACCAAGCCAGTCCTCTGCGTCAAGGGCCCGAGTCGCGCCGTCTAAGGGACTTGGCATTTACTGAAACACCCTTTGCGAACAGGCAATGATCGGTTGTAGACAAGGGGTTGCAACCCCTTGTCTCTGCGATGTCGGTATATCGGGAATTGCCGGGACCCTAATGTTCAAAACTCTTCCCTGTTGCTCCTCAGTGAATGCCGTTTGACATTGGACAACCGGACTGCACAGTATATGTTGTTGGGTCAGAACTCCCGGTTGGGTTGCCGGGGCCTATGCGCAGTTCAGTCAAAGGGGTAGTTCATGGAGGGGAGGAAGCTATGAACCGGGAAGTACGCCTTTCGCTTATTTTCGCTATAGTGCCGCTCTGTCTCTGTCTGCTGGGATGCCCGCCGAACGCGACCGTGCCGAACGTAGTCCGGACAGAACTGGGCACCGCGCAAGCGATGATCGGGGCCGACGGACTTGCTGTGGGCGCCGTCACGGAGCAATTCAGCGACACGATTCCTGCGGGCCAGGTGATCAGTCAGGTCCCGGCAGCGGGCGCGAGCGTGGCTCCGGGCAGTGCAGTGAGCTTGGTCGTCTCGGAAAGGTCCGGAAGGTGGCGAAGGTGAAGGCGAGGGCGAAGGTGAGGGCGAAGGCGAGGGTGAAGGCGAAGGTGAGGGCGAAGGCGAAGGTGAAGGAGAAGGCGAAGGAGAAGGTGAAGGAGAAGGCGAAGGAGAAGGTGAGGGCGAAGGCGAGGGTGAACTAGTTGTCGTCCCGAACGTGGTGGGCATGCAGCAGGCCGTGGCGGAAGCGCCGATCACGAGTGCTGGATTCGTCGTAGGCACAGTGACACCGCAACACAGTAACGCCCCGATCGGGCAGGTGCTCAGTCAGATCCCAGCGGCAGGATCGCTCGCGGCGGGCGGCAGCGCGGTCAACCTCACGGTGTCTGACGGGCTTGCCGTCCCGAACGTAGTCGGTATGCAGCAAGCCACGGCAGAGGCCGCGATCACGGGCGCAGGATTCGTCGTAGGCACAGTTGCGCCCCAACACAGCAGTGCCCCGATTGGGCAGGTGCTCAGCCAGAGCCCAATAGCAGATTCGCTGGCGGCGGGCGCAACCCCGATCGACCTCACGGTGTCAGACGGTCTGCTTGTGCCGAACGTAGTCGGCATGCAACAAGCCGCGGCAGAGGGCGCGATCACAGGCACGGGGTTCGTCGTAGGCACGGTAACATCCCAACACAACAGCGTCCCAATCGGGCAGGTGCTGAGTCAGAGTCCAACGGCGGGGGCGCTGGCGGCAAACGGGAGCGCGGTCAATCTGATGGTGTCGGATGGTCTGGTCGTCCCGAACGTAGTGGGCATACAACAAGCTGCGGCGGAAGTGGGGATCACGAGTGCGGGATTCGTCGTAGGCACGGTAACGCTGCAACACAGCGACGCACCGATTGGGCAGGTGTTGAGCCAAAGTCCAACGGCGGGGTCGTTGGCGGCGGGCGGGAGCGCGGTCGACCTCGCTGTGTCTGACGGCCTAGCCGTGCCGAACGTGGTTGGCCTGCAACAGGCCGCGGCAGAGGCCGCGATAACGAGCGCGGGATTCGTCGTCGGCACGGTGACGCCGCAACACAGCAACGCGCCGATTGGGCAGGTGCTAAGCCAGAGTCCAACCTCAGGATCGTTGGCGACAGGTGGTAGCGCGGTCAACTTGACCGTTTCGGATGGTCTGGTTGTTCCGAACGTAGTGGGGATGACGCAGTCTGCCGCGGAGTCAGCTATCACCGATGCAGCCTTGATGGTCGGCAACGTGATCCAAGCCAACAGCGACGAAGTGCCGTCCGGCAACGTTATCAGCCAAGATCCTCCAGCGGGCAGCCAGCAACCCGTCGGGACGCCTGTAAACCTGCTGGTTTCCATCGGCCCGGGAGTTGAGGAATCCACGGACTTGGCCGTGGGTTCTCAGCGGGTGTGCCTCGACTCGAACGGCAACGGTACCTTTGAGCCGAATGAAGACCAAGAGTACGACGGTATCGCCACAGCGCCGGACACCGTGCTGTTTAGCGTGTTCGAGGTCTTGAACATCGGATCTCAATCGATTGGCAGCTTCGTCCTGCATTGGTCGGTGAACGATGTGGAAGCCGACACAGAGACGGGCTTGCCGCTGGCGCCGGGCGAAACTTATACGGCGGTGTGGCATTCGATCGTGCAGCCGGGGCCTAACGGCGTGGAACTGGTCGTCGAATGCGCGGGAGACGCCGACACATCGAACAACACGGGCTACCTGAGTTATCTGGGCAGAAACGATGCAGTAACGCTGCAAGACGGCGCTATTATCGCCGGGATTGGGGGCGAATCGCCGACTGTCGTCTCCGATGACGGCCAGACGATGGTCCTAGCCGGCACAACCGCGCCGCAGGCGGGCAGCGTACTGGTCGATTCGGGCGAGAGCGGCAGGCTGGTCGAGATTATCTCTGTGAATCAGGATGGCGAGAATTGGGTCTGCGACACCGCCCCTGTCGGTTTGGCGCAACTGGTCGGCGAGGGGAGCCTGGTGTTTGCCATTGAAGTGCCCGTAGAGCATTTCAAGAACCTCAATGGCGCGGTGTGCAAGGACGGCATGGTCGGCATCAGCTTGGCCGGTGTTACTCTTTCCACTGGCGGATTGGACCCGGATTGTTCCGTCACGTTGACAGAAGGAAGCCTTACGTTTACCCCAGCGTACGATTTTGCGCTGGACTTCGGTTTGTTCACAGGCCTGCGCTACGCCAAGATCGCCGCCCGTGGCCAGGTGGACCTGAGCTATGACTGGGAAGTGTCGGTCAGCCGCGCGGGCTCGTACAGCATCGAATATGACCTCGGCGAAGTTTTCGACTGGCTGCGCATCCCGTCGTATCCGTTTGCCTTTGTCATCCCGTTGCCCCCGCCGTTACCGCCGCTACCCGTCAAGGGGAAGATTAAGTTCAAGATCAAGGGCGGGTATGCTCGTGAGTTCTCGAAGGTAACCACGCTTGAGACCGGTTTTGACTACCATCCGGGAGTCCGGGTCGGGGCCGAGTTCGTGAATGATCACTGGGCCAACCTGTGCCGCGCGGACCTGACGAATTTCAACCTTCATCCGCCTCAAATCGGGCAGGCCGTTTCGGGCCGTATTCAGGTGTTTATCAAGCCTGAAGTTGAGATTGAGCTGTACTCGGTGGGCGGCCCCATGTTCAACCTCAAACCCTACGGCGAATACAGCTACGTCAGCCCTGCGCCGGGAGGTGTTTGCCCCGGCACATTCGCGCTCGGCCTGGATGCCGAATTCGGCGTCGCAATGAACATTCTCGACATAAAGAAACTGTCGTTCTCCCATTCCTTTCCGCCCATTCCTGTTCTGAGGCGAGAGTGGCCTTTTGGTTGCTCGCCGATTCTGTCCGTCTCCCCCGCGAATCGCATCGCCCCCGCAACGAGTGGAAACACGACATTCTCCGTGTCGAATCTGGGCGCGACGGCCATGCCCTGGACCGCGGCAGTCACGTCGGGCACGTCGTGGCTCAGTATTTCGTCGGGTTCATACGGTACGGATAACGGCACAATATCTGTCTCTTACACATCAAACCCGTCGCCGGTTGCGCGACGAGGCATCATTGCCGTTGAGGCGCTGTCCGCCGCCGGCAGTCCATCCCTGGTCACCGTGACGCAGGCGGCAAGTGTGTCCGGCCTGCCCTCCGTCGGCAGCTTTGCCGTCAACGACGATGCTTCCTCCACAAGCTCTCGCACGGTCACGTTGGATAACGCGTGCACTGGGAGTCCGACGCAATACACGGCCTCGGAATCCTCAAGTTTCTTGGGGACCTCCTGGCAGACTTACTCTATCGCACCGTCCTTCACTCTTTCCTCTGGCAACGGTCTGAAAACCGTGTATTTCAAGGTCAAGAACGCGTATGACGAATCCGCGCCCGTTAGTGACGTCATCACACTCGATGAAGGTGCAGGTGAAGGAGAGGGCGAGGGCGAAGGAGAGGGGGAAGGCGAAACAGAGACGATTATGCTGCCCGGCGACGTGCCGCTGGTGATGGTGTGGATACCGGCGGGGACGTTCATGATGGGGCGGTATTCGGGCGAGCAAGATAGTTATTCATATGAAGATCCGCGGCATCAGGTGACGGTGCCGGGCTTGTGGATGGGAAAGTATGAGTTGACGAAAGCGCAGTGGACGGCGGTCATGGGGACAACGCCGTGGTCCGGACGGAGTTATGTTCTGAACGATGCCAACAGCCCGGCCGTATACGTGTCGTGGAACGATGCGCAATCGTTCATTGCGGCCCTGAACACTTACGCGGGCTTGACGTTCCGGTTGCCGAGCGAGGCCGAATGGGAGTATGCTTGTCGGGCGCATACGGAGACTCGCTTCTATTGGGGCGATGATCCGAGCTACACGCAGATCGGGTCGTACGCTTGGTATTGGGGCAACAGTTCGAGCGAGATGTACGCACATGTGGTGGGCCTGAAACTGCCGAACGCGTGGGGCTTGTTCGACATGAGTGGGAATGTTTGGGAGTGGTGTGAGGACGATTGGCACTGGAACTATACTGGAGCGCCGGCGGATGGGAGCGCCTGGGTGGACTCGCCCAGGGGCTCGGGCCGCGTGAGGCAGGGCGGTGGCTGGAGCAATTTCGGCTACGACTGTCGTTCAGCGATCCGCTACTACTACTACCCGGACCTCGCGTACTACGACATCGGCTTCCGCCTCTCCAGGTCTTAACGCCTGTCTGCCTTACCGCTTTACCGCTTAAAAGGGTTTTGAAGATGGTCCAGCGTAAGGCCGGAAGGGCCAAGAAGGGCGATAGCCCGAGAAGGCCCTTCCGGCCTGAAGCGGAGGAATGGAAGAGGGTCTTTGATTTGAATGTTGTGGGGGGATGCAAGGGGGCTTGCCCCCCTTGCTCGAGTTTTTTGAGGATTGACGGTTTGTGCAGATCCGGATATTTACGATATCGTTTTCTCCTCGCCTGGGCGGGTTCGATGACGAACCGCTTCGGGGCTTTCTCGCTGACAAGCGGGCGCACTGAAGGCTGAAGGATAAAGTATGAAGGCTGAATCGGGACGGCGGGATATCCGAGAGCGGACGCTGGAGTATGGTGTGCGGGTAGTGCGGTTGTATCGGGCACTGGCGGAAACGACGGATGGCGCGGCGTTGATTATCGGGAAGCAGTTTCTGCGCTCGGCCACGTCGATCGGCGCAAACGTTACTGAAGCGCAGGCGGCGGAAAGCACAGCGGACTTCATTCACAAGTACAGCATTGCACAGAAAGAAGCGCGGGAAAGTGAATACTGGCTTGCGCTTTTGGAGAAGGCGGCGCTTCTCCCGGTAAGCCGTCTCGCCGAGTTGAAGCAGGAAACCAATGAGCTGATCGCAATCATCACTACAATCATCGTGAACAAGAAACAGAATCGAGCCAAACCATGAGCATTGCCCGTGACAGTCTAGCCTTCTCTTTTTTTCAGCCTTCAGCCTTCGTCGCGTGGCTGCTGCCGACGACGGAGAAGTTCACGAAGAAGGTCCGGCTGACGCTGTCAAACCGGATCGACACCCTGGCGCTGGACTTGGTGGAGAACCTGGTGGAAGCGCAGTACACCCGGCAGCGGAAAGGACCGATCCGGGAAGCCAATCTGACGCTGGATAAGTTGCGGGTCCTGTTGCGCATCGCCCACAAACTGGCCTTCTTGCCGCACAAGCAGTATGAATACGCGAGCCGGAAGATTGACGAGGTGGGGCGTATGATCGGGGCCTGGGGCAAAATGGGCGATACGCTTGGAGGATGAGATGGTGAAGAAACGGATGCGAGTATATGCGGATACTTCGGTGTTCGGCGGTGCGCGAGACCGTGAATTCGGCGAACTGTCCGAACCCTTCTTTGCGCGTGTGCGCGAAGGCGCAGTGCAGCTTGTGGTTTCGGCAGTGGTGCTTGATGAACTTGAGGGCGCGCCCGAGGCCGTTCGGCTCTTTTTCGAGGAGATCTCGCAGCTTGTCGAACGCGTGGATATCGGTGAGGAGGCCTATGCGCTTCGAGAAGCCTACATGCGGGCACAGGTCGTGGGGCCGAAATGGCAGGCGGATGCACTACACGTTGCCGTGGCCACGGTGACCGGCTGCCGCGCCATTGTGAGTTGGAATTTCAAGCACATCGTCAATTTCAAACGTATTCCGTTGTATAATGGAGTCAATCAGATGGAGGGCTACGGCCCCATAGCGATTCATACGCCACCGGAGGTTGTATTCGATGACGAATAGCATAAAGGATTTTGACTGCGTGGAGATGCAGGACCGGGCAGCGTTGCGCATCTATGAAGAAACGAAGGACATGACGAAAGAACAAGAACTGGCCTATTGGCAGCGGAAGAACGATGAGGCCCGCAAGAAGTATCCCCGGATGCGCGAAGCGGCTCATGCGGATTCCGCGGCTGAATGAAACGCGTCGGCCACGTCTTCGAGCAAGTCACGGCTTTCGCATCACTGCATGACGCGGCCTATCGCGCCCTCCGCGCCAATCGCGAGAACGGAGATGCGCTGCGGTTTATGCACAACCTTGAACCGGAGACCCTGCAGCTTCAGCGCGACCTCGAGAACGGGCCCTACCGGCCCGGCCCTATCACACATTCACTATCTGGGAACCGAAGGAACGGCACATTGCGGCGGCGCCGTTCCGGGATCGCGTGGTGCATCATTCAGTGTGTGCGGTGCTGGAACCCGTTCTTGAGCGGCGATACATCCATGACTCGTACGCGTGCCGGAAAGACAAGGGCAGCCACAGGGCCATCGCACGGGCCGTCCGCTTCGCGCGCCGTAACCGATACTTCCTGAAATGCGATGTGCGCAAGTATTTTGAGTCCGTAAACCATGCCGTCCTGAAGACAATACTCCGTCGTCTTTTCAAGGATGCGGCCGAGCAAGCGAAGCGCGCAGCCCGGAACGAAACGAAGCCGCTTCCCGTACGGTTGGAAGTAGGTGCGGAATGGCGGCAGCCCGAAAAGGCCCTTTCGGCCTGTACCGGAGGAATGGACGGGGGTTATCCGTGTCTTTCTGTCTCCGTGTGACAAAGAACAAACTCACACAAAGCCACAAAGAACACAAAGAAGGAAAAACAAGATGACGTCCAATGAGATCGGGGCGATTGTTGTCGATTGTGCAGTGTTGTTGCACAGGGAAACGGACCCTGGGTTGTTGGAGATCGTCTATGAGGTGGTGCTGGCGCACGATCTTGAGGCCCGTGGTCTGCGCGTGGAGCGGCAGGTCCCGATCCCCATCGAACTTCGCGGAATCAGATTCGATGAGGGTTTTCGCGCCGACATCATTGTCGAGGGCAAGGTTCTGTTGGAGTTGAAATCCGTGGAGAAGGCGACGAAGGCGCATCAGAAGCAGGTGTTGACCTATTTGCGGCTGACTGGACTGAAGCTCGGCTATCTGCTCAATTTCGGGGAGGCCCTGATGAAGGACGGGATCAATCGTATCATCAACGGCGAACTTGACCAGCTCTCCGTGTCTTCGCGTCTCCGTGTGAGAAAGAATGGCCTCACACAAAGCCACAAAGAGCGCGAAGAAAACCCGTGCGGATTCCATTGTATAATGGGTTGAACATGGCGCATGGATTTCCGGCGATAGCGATACATACGCCACAGGAGGTGGTTTCTTATGACGACGAAGACTAAGGATTTCGATTGCGTTGAGATGATGCACCGGGGGGCGTTGCGCATCCACGAAGCCTTGAAGGGTAAGACTCAAGAGGAGCAATTGACGTACTGGCGGGCGCGGCATGCAGAGGCGCTGAAAGAACTGAAACAATTCCGCAAAGCACACCCCGCGTCGAAATGAAACGCATCGGCCATGTCTTCGAGCAAGTCTGCGATTTTCACTCGTTGGAGCAAGCCGCGCACCGTGCGTTTCGGTCCAATCGTATGAACGTTAGTTTCGTGCCGCCTTACGGGCTGGTCCGGCCTTGGGGGCCGGTAAGGCAGGACCTGTCTTGGCGGCCGGGGCGGCCGGGGCGGCGGCTGGTGCGGGCTTGGCCGGGCCGGCCTCGGCAAGAGCCTTCCGCTGACGTTCCTGCTCTTCCCATTTGCTCTTGGCCATTTTGCTATCGTCGATCTTCTTCTTTGCCAGCGCGATGATGTCGATCTTTTCTTTTCCGTGGGTCGTGGACTCATCGCCGGGGATCACACTGACGATATTGGGCACGCGCTCATAAGAGGCCGTCGCGTCTTCGAACTGGTGGGCGGTTACGGCCTTGTCGCCCTTGTCGATCTCGTCACTGGCGGCATCCAGCACCTGGTTGATGATGTCGGTAATGCTCTTGCCGATCTCCGTAACGCTTTTTCTTGCGACGGAGCTCTGATCCGTGAACTCGTCGTCGATGGCCTGGTACAATCCGATGGCCTGCGTGTATGTGGTAATGGAGTTGCCGAAGTCGCCGTTCACGCGCGCCTTTTCCGCCTGAACCTTCACCTTTTCGGCGGAGGCGATGATGTTTACGTTGACGGCACGGCGTTCCTTTCTCTCATTGATCGCGACATTCGCCTCGTTAATGCGCTGAGCGGCCGGTTGGCTGGTCTGATCGAAATCGAGGGCCTGCGTGAAGGCATTGAGGGCGCTGGGGAGGTCCTGATCAGACGCGCCGGGACGTTGCGCCGCGGCCAGCAGCGCCTCCCCTACTCGGACGTAATGCTCCGAGAGCTTCTTTCCAATCATCCGGCGATCCGCGCCCGGCATATCGTAGGCGATGCGCCACTCTCGCACGCCGCGTTCCTTGCCCTCTTCGGAGCCGAAGGCGTAGAAGAGATCGCCAATCTTGTCGTAGGCTTCCGGGGCGTACTTCGCGACAAGTTCGAAATCGCCGTAGGACTTTAGCGCCTGGTTGAAATTCCTCTTCTCTTGCAGGAGATACTGGATCTCGGACACGAGGTATGAGATCACCATCTTATCCGAAGGCGCGACTTCCCCAACTTCTCCTTCAACGCGCATGACCGTGTTCCAGACATCGGCGACGGACGTAACGGCGCGGGTGAAGAAAACTTGAGCCCCTCCCTTCAGGTAGCCGTCGAAACGTTTCCCGTGAAGGTAGTCATCGGCAATCATCCGCTTGCTGTCGGCGAAAAACGCGCGCCGTTCCCCGAAGTAGACCTCGGTGTCACGAATGTATTTTATCTTGGGTATTTCCGAGGTGAAACTGAAGTGATCGAGTGCGGCGTCGATATCGGGTTCCATTTGCTCCCGAATCCGCTGTCCTTGCGGGGTGGTATCCACCGAGTACGGAAGCACAAGGTCCGCGGCAAGAGCGCCCAGTAGACCCATCCGGTACGAGAAGTAGCTGCCAATGCCGTGTTTCCGGACCTCGCGGAGGAGCCGTATGCCGTTCTCGACGGCGATGATAGCATCCTCTTCGCGCACGAAGGGATTGCCGTTGTTGAGTATCTTCGGGTCGCCGTTGGCGCCTCGCAGCACGTCCTCGTCGTAGCAGACGTCCTCTGTCTTGAAGGCGCCGGCGTAGACCCTGCGGATCACCTGAATCGATGTCCCGGCTATGGCTTTCTGCGACCGGGAGCCCCAAGCCGCGGCGTCGTAAGACAACAGACCCGCCCAAACCGCCAGCAGCACGCTCAGTTTCCAGATTCGATTGCTCATAGTTCCCCTCACGCGTTCTTGCTCACGCCATACGCCTCGAACTTAGCATCGGCTGTTAAGATAACACCTTTTCCGGTCCAACACAATAGGTTCGCGCGGATTTTCGGCGCTGGCCGGCATAGCCGCGGGCGGCTTCCGGACCGTATCTCCGACTGCCTAGGGTTCCAGTCGAAACGCGTCCATGACGATCAGCGCGTCCTTTGTATCGCACGGGTCGAACCGCAGGAGTGTTATCCGGCCCCGCCACCGCGGGTTGTTCTTCAGATCGAGGGTGTAGCTGTGCATCTGTCCGTCCGCGATAAGGGAAAACCGGGCGCTCGCGGGCTCGGAGGTGGCCTGGCTGTCAGCCGACCAGAAGAGTTGCGCATGAGCATCAGGAGGCAGAGGTCCTGTAACCTGCATTTCCACGACCGCTCTTCCGAAGGCTGAGGCCTGCGCCCCGCAGGAATCCGTAACGATGGCGGGATCGTCCGATGTGGTGCGGAACCGCAGACAGCCCTTAGAACAAGTGAAGTCGCCGACGCCCATCATTGGCTTCCATCCGCACGAGGGGCCGTCGAACGTCCAGGCGCTTACCGTGGCTCGAGGCGGGAAATCATAGGGTCCGAGACCGACGTCCCTTGGTCCCGCGTTCACGGGCCAGAGCTTGGGATCTACGCTTCCGAACACCTTGCGGATCGCCTCGAGCATGTCAAAGCCGAATTCGACACAGGGTTCGATGTAACTGCCCTCTCCCCATTCGTTGACGGGACCCAATATGACGATGTTCTTGGCATTTTCCGCGGCATAGGCCTTGGCCTTTGCGAGCAGGCTCTCGAAGAGCTGCGGTGTCCGTCCCTCGATCACGAACGCTTTGTCGCCGTGCCACGGCCTGGAATCCCAACCGGTTTCGACCACCGGATAATATGTTAGAGCGCCTGCGGCGGCGTTCTTCTTTGCCCACGCCTCGGGGGCGGTCTTCGCGACACTGGCATACGGCATGCGCTTGCGCGCCATGCCTTGCGCCGCTTCCGATCCCCACTCGTGATACGTGGTGATGCCGGTGTAACCCTCTTGGAGCAAGGTCTGGATGGTATCGGGAGAAAAATCGTAGCACATGGCCACAAAGGCGATGCCAGGGTATCCGGCTTGTTGCACCATCGTCTGCGATTCATCGAAGCACTGTTTGACGGCGGCCGAACCCTTGAGGTAATGACGTATGCCCGCCGGGGCCCAAATAAAGATGGCGGGTTTGCCTTCTATCCTGTAATACGCGGGCAGGTTGAAGTAGTTATCGATCCAATGTTTGGTCACATTGCGCCAATCCTCGATTGAATGCGTGTCCGGGGCATTGTGGTTCGCCCACATGATGGCGACTTTCAACATGTCCCTGTAGCGGGCCTTTCGGTAGGCGTCGAACCAATGGGTCAGCATCTGAGACCCGGCACTCCAGTACCAGTCGACCAGAAAACACGAGATCCCGTTCTCGACGGCCCACTTTATCTGCCAGTCCACGCACTCGGGGTTGGATTCGTCGTAGTAGCCCAGCGCCGGACGGCGAATCGGGGCCACTCGCCGCAAACAATCCCATTTCGCGTCCGAGTCCCAGCCCGGGAAATAGAACGCGCACAGATCGATACTCGTCGGGACGGGTACGGGCTTCGGAACGTAATCGGTCTTGTCCAACAGGAGAGATTGCGACACCTGGATGGCCCCCTCGACCATTTTCCCGTCGCCCACCTTCAGGGAGAGCTTGTGGGCACTCGGCAATTGGGTCACTATCGTCCACGACAGCTCCTTCATCTCCCCGTGGCCGAGGGCGGGCACGCGCTGTTCGGGCGTGCAGTCGTGAAACCGGAGGTTCGGAGAGAGGACCAACTGCGCCTCGCACGTCTCGCTCGCCGCTCCGCCGCGGTTGGTGACGACGGCCAGCACTCGCGATGGCATGCCGGTGCGGTTCAGGGCGTCCTGGGCGCCCAGGTACGTTACAGCGAGGTCCGCCGGCCCCAAGGGCTTGTCCGAAATCGTTATGGCGTCCAGCCGCACCTGCTCGCGCTCCGGCAACCGGATGCCGAACGCCACTACGGGAGTGTGCCAGTCGGCAATGCCCTCCATTTCGACGAGATATGTGTGGGGTTCGGGGTTCGCCTCGATGGTGAAATCGGACGTATGGACACCTCGCGTGTCGCCCGTGCTCCAGAGGATGCTGGCGGCGCCGCTGATGTCCGACTTGAGCGTGACTGCGATCCAGCCTTTACTTGCGACGTCCAGTTGGACAGGCGGCGCGAAGAGTTCCGCGGCCGCCGGATGCACCTGCCACATAGACGTATCTTCAGCGAAGTTCCATGAAAAGACGTTTGTCAACGGCGCGGCCCCGGTACTCCAAGACATTATGCGTATAGCGTCGATCTCGAAGTGGGCGCCGTCATATAGGTCAAGGCGTAATTGTCGGACGACTCCTTCTGTCTGCCAGAAGGGAAACAGGACCACGTCCTGCACCGTGTTTCCGCCCGATACCGCGAAGCGCGTGCTTTTCTCTTCCGTAAGCCCCCCGTATTGTCCGGTTGTCTCGCCGGACCAGAAGAGCTGGCCTTCTCCGCCGTTGCTGGCTTTCAGGCTGATGACGACGTACTGCCAAGGTGTCGTCGCGATGTCTAAGCCGGTCAGGGCGAAGAAAGGATCTGAACCAACTCCGTCCGCGCACAGGGACCCGTTTTGAACGGACACATTGGCCAAGTGTTGGTTAGGCGTCCACCCCAGGGCGTCCGCATCAAACGTCCACGCGGGCGGCCCCGCCACGCCCACGGAAAGGATCATGCTGGCCATAACGACGAGTAGCATTGCTATTGCCTCCAATATCCGGGTTTCGTTTCCAATCGCGCTTCTACTCGATCCACGTGTGTTTACATTTGCGGCAGGTGTAATTCCGCTTCATGAACAGAGTGGGAATACCGATCAACAACACGGACAGCCACAGCTTCGCGCTGGCGAGCGGCACGACGTCAACATTGACGGAATCGCATTCGGGACACCGGTGATAGCTTTCGTCGTCGCTGCTGATGTACTCGTCCATGTCGGTTTCGCGGTCGGTCTTCTTGAGGATTGATCGGGCGCGCCCCAGATCCCTCGGCGGGACTTTGACGAGAAACCCGGCCCCCGCGATCGCGCGATAGCGGCTGAATCGATGGACGGCCGCCTTGATTCCGGCGGACTCGAGCAGCGAACGCGCGAGATGCGCCTCCGTCTCGCTCCTGCATGATTTCACGGTGCTATTATCGCTGCTCATCCAATGTGCCCTTGACGCGAAACGCTATTTCTCTTCACGAATCCGCTGATTCGCCTTTGCGAGTTCGTCCAAGAGATATGCGCGCTGGTTTGCCGGCGTCACGTTGATGAACGAGTCCTGATCCGCGAGATCGAAGACCCACAATGCGGCCAAGGGGACACGCGTCTTCTCGATGGCGGCGATCATTTCCGCATTGTTCCTGCGGGCGTCCTCCGGACCGGCGTCCTTTTCGTTGTCCGAGGCGCCGAACTCGCCGACGAAGAGCGCCTTCCCGGCCTTGGCGGCGCTCTGCATGCACAGCGACAGCACCTCTTCGTATGAGGTCTTCTCCCGGCCGAAGCGGCTCTTTTCGTCGAAGGGATACACGTGAACCGAAACCAGGTCCATCGGGTCCGGGGTAACGTCGATGAGATTCGCCTGGAATTCTTCCTTCGTATCGGCGGTCCAGGATTTCTCGATGCGCTGATGATGCGCGGAGGCCCGCGGGAGGCTGTGGCCCGTCGTGATCGGACGGAGCTTGTCGTACATGCGCACCTCCTTGGCGAACTCGCGGCACGCGGCAGCGATCATGTCGTGCGTCATATCATCGGCGGCGCTGCGCGCGGTCCGCGTGCCGAGGGTCGGGTGCACCGGCGGACGATGATCGGCGGCGTTGGGCAAGTCCGCGGCGAGACTGTACTCGTTGCCGAGTTCCCACGCCCAGATCGCCGGTGAGTCCTTGTATCGCTGGACCACCTCCGCCGTGTACGTCCGCATGAACGCTATCGTCTTGCTGTCGGGATTCCCCCACTGGCCGCACGATTCGTCCACGAGGTCCGGAATACACGCCATGTACCAGAAGAGGCTGGGAACAAGCCCGATGCCCTTCTCGTCGGCGGCCTTCACGACATCGTCCAACAAACGGAAGTACGCTTCTTTGTCCTCGCGATAGAGCTTCCAGTCCCGCGGCCAAAACGCGCACGCCATGAACCGGATGAACGGAATCCCCCGCTTTGCCAGTTCATCGAATCCCTGGCGATAGCCAGTGTCCTTGGGATTATCGAGGGTGCGGCTGAACGCGCTGAAATAGTTGATGCCGATGGCGCGATACGGTTTCCCGTCGCGCAGGATCATACCGTCCTTGCCCACGGTCAGCGGCGCGAGAGCGCGCGTCTTCGCAGTATCCTGGGCCGCGCAAAGGCCGCCCAGAAGAACGCCCAATATAACCGCCGCGGCGATCTTCATCGGATTTTCCTTTCAACGATTCACGTCTTACTCGGCGATGAAGCCGTGATAAAGGCCCATGTAGTAGGGCAACAGGAACACCGTGCCGGTGGCCAAGCTTGCTCCATTCCCGCCCGTATCCAATTCCCATACGTCGTGGTTCCAGTGGTTGAAATGCATCTCGTCGACGGGGACGACGAGGCCGTTTCGCCGGTATCCCTTTCCCTTCGTGTTGCGGTCTTCCCGTGTATAGTAAGGCAGCGGGAGGAGGTCGATGCGGTGGCTGTTCGTGTGCCGCCAGTCGATGCGGTCCAGCGGGAAACGTTCGAGGGTTTCGAGGGACTGTTCCAGCCAGGCTCCGCCCGGTGCGAGGTCATAGGCCCCGTAGGCGTCTCTATACTCGGTCCCCAGGGACACTCCGGCATAGACGAAGTTGAAGAAGGGGTTCAATTCAGGCTGCTCGAGCATCCAGTAGTTGCTGAACGCGAAACGGGCCATGTTGCGCACAACCGGATCGTGGCAGTACTTGATAAGGTTGTAGAAGCTCATGAACGCCATTTCGTCGTCAGACTGGTTGTTCGATCCGGGTCCATACTGCCCCTTCGGGTTCATCATGTTCATCGCATAGCCGTGGTCGCGGACTAACATGTCGAAGGCGTCCCGGTACTTCGCGTCGCCTGTCACGTGATAGCCCACGGAAAGATAGGAGAGCATGCTGACCGAGTTCAGGCCGCGCTCCGCCACCCAGAACGGATTGTGGTTGAGCTGAGACGGACTGTAGACCGCCCAACGCGTCGGTTTTCCATCCCAATCCACAAGACAGAAGTCGTGTTCGACCAGGTGGTCGGTGATGGCCTTGACGAGGTCGCGCACGCGCTGTTTCTCTTCATCGGTGTCCGCTACCAGATCGTAGTATAGCGCATAGAGGAAGTAATGGCCGTCGAGTTCGTCTGAACTCGTGTCGCATTTCCAGTACCATTTTCCGTCGGCGCTCGTCGGCCAGCGCGGCGCAACGACCTTCCATAGAGCATCGCCCTTCTGGCTGTTGCGGTCATTCTCTGCCGTGTAGTTCTTCTCATTTGGATTTGGGCCGCTTGCCGGCAATATGGATCGCGCGACGAATCCTGGCAATGCCGGCGGGTTGCCGCCCTGCGTCACAACGTTGAGGAAGCGCAGCGCCTCGAACGCCGCCTTCGCCCGCTTCTTCGCCTCCGGACTCTTCGTCGCTGCATACGCGAAACATTCCCCGGCGCCGTACATGCCCGTCCACAGGCCGTCGTTGTCGCTGTCGGATTGAGTCCATTCGCTTTTGTCGCCGGGCTTCTTCAGTCCGACCTCGAGGACGTATCCGTGCTCCGTGCGCCGATGATACTTATCGATCTCGTCCTCGTAGAATTTGGCTTTGTCCTTGAGGGTCATGGGCCTCCGCTCGATGAAACCGACGCCCTTCGCGGTGGCGATCCAGGCGTTGCCGTCGCGATCCACGGCGATTGCGCGCACGTTGTCATCGGGCAGCCAGCGAAGGCCTTGCCGGAACTCCCAATGCGTTCCATCGAATCGGATGGCGCCCTTCTCGGTGCCGAACCAGACAACGCCGTCCTCGCCCGCGGCGATACACGTGAACTGGTCGTATGGCAAACCTTCCGCGCCCGTGTACAACGACCACGCGCTATCCGCCGCACGGCAGCCGACGCCTTGCGGACTGGCAAACCAGAGCCGACCTTTGGCATCGAACACCAGCCCTCGAACATCTTGTGGGGCCCAGCTCCGTTTCGCGTCCGCGACGCGGATTGGCGAGCCCTTGGCGGCTTCAACTCCGTCGAATCGGTAGAGACCGGCTTCGCCGGCAACCATAACGGCCCCGTCCGGACCGACGGCTAATGCCGTCTTCGGGCGATTGGCCTCGATCACCGAGTTTGCGCCTGTCGCAGGCTCAAGGGCCGTTCCCTGCAATGTGAAGACACCCTTGCCTGTGCTGACGAGAGGTCCTTTTTCGGTCGCGGCGAGGCCGGTCGCGGAAGCGCCTTGCGGCAGATCCGCTACGCGCGTCGCGCCGTCCGCAGCGACGCGATACAACGTGTTTCCGGCCACGGCGAAGAGAACGCCTGAAGGCGTCGCCGACAAGAGCGTAACGGGTTTGTTCTCGATGCCCGTAACGGGTTGCCAGATCTTGCCCGAAAGCCGCGCCAGTCCCGTTTCAGTTCCGGCGTATACGGCGTTGTCCGCGGCAACGGCCACGGCGAGAACGTTCTCGGTGGGCAAGCCGTCCTTCGTTCCGAAAAACGTAGCGGCCTCCTGCCGGAATTCGCCCACCTGAATGGAAGGCATGGCTTTCTTCATATCGTCCTCCGCTGCGATTGCGATTCCCGATATCAACAGACATGCTAGAGACAGAACAACTGTGATGTTTCTCATGTTCTCAATCCTTTCTCCCTCGTGTAATACTCCCGCACCAATTCTAACGGAAATGCTCGACCCGTAACCAATGGTATCGTGGCCGCGGCGTCCCCGCCGCGTTCCCGTCAAAAACCGCTCGACGTAACGTGCGTATGCCGAAACGTGGCGTGGACGCCGCGGCCACGTCAAGAATGGCTCGACGCGACGTGCGTATGCCGAAGCGCGGCGGGGACGCCGCGGCCACGGAGCCACGTAGCCAGAGTGTTTGCGACGCTGCCTTGCTACGGCGTACCATCCTCTTGGCGTTGCTTGGACAGTTCCTCTTGGCCTTAGACCGCCGCGACAAGAAGAAGGATTCGTGACAATGGCGCAGAGCCGAGACTTGGGCACAGGCCCGGCACTGTACCTGCACGGGAAGCGGCAACAGGCGGCACGCATACTTCTGCCCGTGACGGTGGTTCTCTGCGTCGCGGCGGGCGTGATAGCCGCGATGAACTACGGCGCGGCCGCGCTGGTGGCATTCGGTATACTGCTTGTGGCCGCAGCGTATAAGATGGTGGGCGCGCCGGGAATTATCCTGCTCCTGCCCGCGCTGTACTGTTTTGCGGGTCTCAACCGGATTGACGATATCTTCTCGATCGTCATCAACGAGCGTTTCCGCATCCCCGTTGCATATTGGCTTACGGTTCCATGCGTCTTCCTGCTCGCGCTGACCGTTCCCTGGGACCGGTACGCGCGCGCCGGGGATGTTTCGCCCGAGCAGCGTTTCGCTCGCAGGTTTGTTGCGGGACTTCTGTTGTTTGCGGGTCTTTGCGCCTTTTCCCTCTTTCTCAACCAGTTTTGGGACCCTTACGTGAAGGATAGGTCGGCGATTGCCGAAGTCCTTTCCCTGGGAGCGATCGTGTTCCCGATGGCGCTCGTGGCCGTCATTCCAATGACCAACCTTTCCAAGTCTCATTCTCGAGTGTGCATGCAGGCGATGATCGGCCTGGCCGCCGCCACCGGCCTTATCCTGGCCGTGTTCGGCCTGATGCCGGAACGTGTCATTGGACTTCTCGGCTGGACGGGCTTCGGTTTCGGCACCCTGGATCTCGCGCGCGGAAGGACCCCGCTTGGGCATCCGAACACGGCCGCCGCGCTGCTCCAGATATTCATGGTCATCTGCGTGGTCCTTGGCGTGCGACAGAAGGGGGCGCTCTTTCGCGGCTTGTACCTGGCCGCGGCTGGAGCGATATTCATTGGCATCCTGTTCTCTCTCTCTCGCACGGCCTTGGGGGTCTCCGGCATAACCCTGATGCTCGTCTTCGCCTACCTGTTGCTCTCGAGGAAAAAGTCTCGCGGCGTCGAACTGTTCCTGATAGGCGGCTTTTTCGCCGTGCTGATCTGCGGCATGGCCTATCTGTTCATGACGTACGACTTCAGCCGCTTCTGGTCGCGCGGATACTACGAAGTGCAAAGTATCGGAGGCCGCACGGAGAGCATGCGGACAGCGGCCCTCGTGTGGCTTGACCATCCCCTGTTCGGCACGGGACCCGGCGCGATGTACCCCCGGCTCGAAACCGAGTACGGTTGGGCCTACGAGGGCTTCAGCGACGTCGGATTCGTCTTCTACTACCGCGGGCATATCACCCTGCCCCACCCGCACAACATGTACCTGCTGATGCTCGCCGAATTCGGTCTGCTCGGCACGGCGGCGGCGGTGTTCCTGATCGGTAGCGTGGGGTGGATGCTTTACCGTTTGCGCAAGCGGCTTGAAGGTAGGGAATTGGACCATGAGCTTGTCACGGCGGCCATGTTCGGTTTCCTTGCAACGTTGCTTTCCGGTATGGCCGAATCCCTGTTCTTAATCAACATGAGACACGGTATCGTCATCTGGACGTTCTTCGGCCTTGCGATCCGGTACGGTATCGCCACCGAGCAGGAAGACGCGCCGCGGGAAAGCGTTCCCACAGTTTGTCAAATCACGACAAACTGTGAACAGGTTTCCGTCCTATGACTTCCCAAGATCCCGCGATTCCAGATAACACGCCCACGCTGGCCTCGATCGGCAAGGACACCCTTGCCTACCTGCCCGGACGCGTCGTTCCCGCCGTTATGGCGTTTGTGACGACCGCCGTGCTGACCCGGTTTGTGTTATCGCCGGAGGATTTCGGACGTTACGACCTTACGATGCGCCTCGTGATGTTCCTGACTACGACCGGCGCGATCTGGCTGACCATCCTCCTGTTGCGCTTCTACCCGCGTTACGCCACAGTTTGTCAAGCGGCGACAAACTGTTCCAAGGAGGAAGGAGGAGCCGGGGCCGACCCTTTTGCGTTCAACTCCGTCGTGGCCCTGCTGCGCTGGGCCGGCATTGGCGGCAGCCTTGTTCTGCTTGGGATTGTGTGGGCCGCCGGACCTGAATCCCTCTTCGGATCTTACCGTAGCCTTCTCGGTGTGGCCGCTCTCGTGTTCGTCGGAAACAGTCTCATGGAGTTGGGTCTGGCGACAGCCCGCGCAAAAGGCAAACCGTGGGCCTACTCCGTGGCCGCCGCCTCGAACGCCGTGTTACGCTTGCCCCTTGGGCTTCTCGTACTTTGGCTTTCCGGGACCGGCGTCGTGGGGTTCTTGTGCGGACTAGGGCTCGCCTCGATAGTCATCGCCCTTTCATTGATGCGACGCGATCTCGTTCATCCCATTCCCCTTTCTCTCACGTCCGCGCAGAAGGCCTTATTGAAGGAATGCCTTCTTTATGGGCTGCCCATTCTGGGCACGCTCATCCTGAATTTCTTCCTGGGGAATACGGACCGTTACCTCTTGAAGTACTTCCGGGGCGACGCCATGGTGGGCGCCTATGCCGCGGCGTGCCAGCTTATCGAACAACCCATTAGCATGGTCCTCCACACTTTGATGGTGGCCGTGTTTCCCGCGGTGACCGCGCTCTACGAAACAAAGGGCAGAGAGGCCACGGAGGATCTGTTGCGCCAACTGACGCGCCAGTTTCTCCTGTTCTGCCTCCCGCTATGCGCAATGCTGGCCGTGCTGGGCCATCACGTCATGTTCACGCTCACAGGATTGGAGTATCGGGCCGCGTATCTGGTGGCCCCTTGGCTCGTCGCGGCCGCTCTTGTCTATGGCTTGAGCTATTACGCCTCGTTCGGTCTCCATCTCGCCAAGCGTACCGGGACGCTGCTGGCGATTACGGTTGTCAGCATCGCCGTGAATCTCGTCATCAACAGGCTGGCCATCGGCACGTACGGCTATGTGGGTTGCGGCATGGCCCGCCTCGCCGCGAACGCCGTACTGGCCGTGCTCCTGGCCTTGGCATCACGTCGCCACCTGCGCTGGTCGTTTCCTTGGGCGTCCCTGATTCGCATTAGTTTCGCTTCGGCGGTTGCGAGCGCGGCGGTCTTCCTGCTGCAGCGGCACATGGCGCCCAATCTGCTCGCGCTGGCGGTTCTGGGATGCGTGTTCTGCGCCGTATTCATGATGATCTCGGCAACCCTCGGCGAAGTGAGCTTCCGACAGCCTCAATGATGGACGGCATGGACTTTATGGACGACGTGGACACCGAAAAGGCTCTCCTGCGGGGTTACGTCCATTTCGTCCATAGAGTCCGCCTCGTCCAGCGTTCGGACGATTCCTCTCGGTTTCAACTGCCGAATTCAGGGTCATGCATCCATCGGCCACCGATGGGGATTAACACCCTTGTTGCGGCGTGCCGTCACGCCTTTGCAGCGCAAAAACATGGAATGGTAAGCTCTCCGTATGCGATCAATGGACGCCTCAAGCGAAACCGCCGCACAGTTTGTCAAGCCACGACAAACTGTGGATACAACCGCCCTCTTGCTTCCTCGAAAGCGCGGTTGCGCGGGTCTGTTCCTTGCGGGCATGCTCCTACTCGCCGCGGGCTGGGGCGCGGCGCTCGGGGCGTTTGTGTGGATCTTGAACGACACGAAGAGCGCGATCCAGGCCCTCGAGACGTTCCGGCCGAAAGTCGGCAGCAAGGTGTACTCAGCGGATGGCGAACTTCTGGGCGAGTTCTCGATCGAGCAGCGCCAGTTGGTGAACCTGTCGGAGATCCCGTTGTACGTGCAGAAGGCGTTTCTGGCCACCGAAGATGACACCTTCTACCAGCATAAGGGGGTGCGTCCGGACGCGATCCTGAACGCGTTCGTTTCATCGTTACTGTCGGGGCAGCGTATGCGCGGGGGAAGCACCATCACGCAACAGGTGGTCCGGAACGTCGAGCCGCTCGAGGTGGGACAGGAGCGGACCGTGAAACGGAAACTCCGCGAAGCCCTGATCGCGCTTCAGATCGAGCGGGATTTCACGAAGGACGAGATTCTCGAGTTGTACCTGAACCAGGTGTTCCTCGGTGTGAGCGCCTATGGAGTCGAGGCGGCTTCACAACAGTATTTCGGCAAGCACTGCTGGCAATTGACACTCGGCGAGGCGGCGTTGCTGGCCGGCTTGCCGCGGTCGCCGAACAAGAACGAGCCGTTTCACTACCTGGAAAACTCGCGCCAGCGACGCAACATCGTTCTCCAGCAGATGCTCGAAAACCAGTTCATCACCCAGCAGGAATACGACGCCGCGATCAAGGAATCCGTCGAGGATTCGGTCATGACGCCGGAGAAGCGGCAGCAGTTGGCCGCGGACGGCAAAGGAATCTGGGAGCCGAACAAGTTCAAGGCGCCGTATTTCGTCGAGGAGATCCGCCAGTATCTGCTGAGTCAGGCCGATAAGACCGAAGTCTTTCAGGAAGGCCTCGAGGTCCGCACGACCCTCGATTGGCGCATGCAGCAGGCCGCCGAGCAGAGCCTTTTCAAGGCGCTCGATGACTTCGACGCCAAGAAGCGCGAAGCACTCAAACGCGACGGCAAGGAGAGCGAGTTCACGCCCGTGACCGGGGCGCTCGTCTGTATCGACAACCGTCCCGGCAGCAAGGGATACATTCGCGCGATGGTAGGCGGACGCGACTTCGAACAAGAGAAGTACAACACCGCCACGCAGGCCCGGCGCCAGCCCGGTTCAAGCATCAAACCGTTCGTCTGGGCCACCGCCATCGCAAACGGCATGACCCCTTCCGACATCGAGGTCGACGAGCCGTTCGTCCGCGTGGATCCGTGGGGAAACGTGTGGACGCCCAAGAACTTCGGCGGCGACTACCAAGGCCCGATTACGCTGCGTAATGCGCTCGCGAAATCGATCAACATCGTCTCGATCAAACTCGTCGAACGGTTAGGGATGCCGCAGGTGCGGTCGCTCCTCGAACGCGCCGGGATCCGAACGCCCATCGATAACGCCGTGGGACTCACGATTGCGCTCGGCTCGCCGGACGTTACCGTTATCGATCATTGCGTCGCCTACTCGTGCTTCGCGAACGGAGGCGTCCGCTATGACCCAGTGATGATCGCGCGAATCCGGAACCGCGACGGCGTCACCGTTTCCGGCATGACTAAACCTGCCGCGCGCGAAGAGGTCATGAACGCGAACGTGGCTTACGTGCTCACCTACTTGATGCAGGGCGTATGCCGTTTCGGCACGGGCGCCAATACGCAGGCCCAATGGGACAAGGCGGAACCGGGCCGCACACGCGGCGGGAAAACGGGCACGAGCAATGAGAGCCGGAACGTCTGGTTCTGCGGGTTCACAACCGATTTCACATGCGTGGTCTGGATCGGTTATCGTGACAACCGGCCCCTAGGCCACGGGAAGGATTTTACGGGCGGACGCCTGGCCAACCCCGTCTGGACAGATTTCATGATTGCCGCGGAGGAAGGCCTGCCGGTGCAGGATTTCGAAGTGCCCGATGGCGTCACCTTTTTCCAGGTGGACCGGAATACGGGGGTCGAAGGCGGATCGTTTCGCGAAGCGTTTATCGCGGGGACCATGCCACCGGTCGAACGGATGGACGCGGCCGGAATGCAGCCGTTGGGATCGGAGACGGAACTTCGTGGACTTTTTTGATTGCGACGTGTCGTACGGACGCGGGGCCATCGCGCTGCCGCGCGAGATCGAAACCGTCAAGGACCTCGTCGCGGAACTCGACCACTCCGGCATTCAGAAGGCCCTCGTGTGGCACCGGGATGCGTGGGAACGCGATTTTGACGTGGGCAACCGGCGTCTCCCGGATCTGGACGCGTACACGCGCCTGTACCCGACGATAACGTTTGTGCCCACGTGTTGCGAGGAGATGCTTCCTGCGGGGGAATTCGTCAAACACGCGCGGGCGTCAGGCGTGCTAGCGGCGCGAGCGTTTCCGACACGGCACTGTTTCACGCTCGATCCCGTGGCCTGCGGCAATCTATTGGAGTTGTTCGCCGCGTGTTACCTCCCGGTGATTGTGCCGTTTCCGGAAGTGCCCGGCGGATGGCAGGGCGTATATCAGATCATGCGCGACTTCCCGCGGCTCACACTCATCCTCACAGAGACCGGCTGTTGGGGACAGGACCGATATTTCCGGCCCCTCATGAGAAGGTACGAACGGTTTTTCATCACGACGAATCGACTCGAGACCGCGGGACAACTACAGAGCATCGTCAACAAGGTGGGGTATAACCACATCGTGTTCGGTTCCGGCCTGCCGCGCAACTATGCCGGCGGTTATGTACTCATGGTGTACCGGGCGGAGATCGGCGAGGAGGCGCGCGAAGCGATTGCCCACCGAAACCTCGAACGGCTTATCAGCGAGATCGCGTGGTGAAACTTGGTGGACGGACGACAAGGGGTTGCAACCCCTTGTCCATAGGAGATCGTAGGACGGGTTTCAAACCCGTCCCTACATGGAAGGAACGATGGCGCTAAGCGACCTGTTCGTGAACGGCGGAGGATGTCCCATCATTGACTCCCACGGCCATCTCGGTCCGTTCAACGGCATCTTCATGCCCGAAGCGCCCCTCGAGAAGATGATCGCGGGCATGGACCGCGACAACATCGAGAGCATTATCCTCTCGCCGCACAGCGCACTGGCCGGCGATACGCGCGAAGGCAATCGCGAGATGCTCGATGCAGTCCAGCGCCATCCCGGGCGCGTTTACGGTTACTGCACGATTAACCCGAATTTCGTGCAAGACATTGAAGGCGAGATGAACGCCTGCCTGGGCCGTCCGGGCGTCGTCGGCATGAAGGTCCACCCCAGCATGCACGCCTACCCAGTTGATGGTGACAACTACCGGCCCGTGTGGGAGCGCGCGCACAGCGAGAAGTGGATGGTGCTTTCGCACACCTGGGGCGCCGACGGCGGATGCGGCGCGAACGACATGCGCAAAGTCGCCGAGCGCTATCCCGACGTCCGCCTCATCCTCGGCCACTCGTGTTACGGCGCGTTTGACAAAGCCATCCGGCTCGCGGCGGATTTTCCCAACGTGTACCTCGAGTTGACGGCGGCCTACCACATATACGGACTCATCGAGTGGATGTGCCGCGACGCCGGCTCCGAAAAAGTCCTCTTCGGCACCGACTACCCTTGGTTTGATCCCATGGTGGCCGCCGGCTGCGTCGTGTTCGCCCACATCGAAACACAGGAGATGCGCAACATCCTCTACAACAACGCCCGCCGCCTAATAGACGAACAAGCCGCCCGCTGGAAATAACGACGGACCACAGGCGCCGCATTCGGCCCAGACCCGCGCGCACAGCGACTCGCTTTCCCAAATAGTTTCTGAATTCCCCGGATTCTGCTACAATCTCGACGGGAGATGCGGCACATGAGAAAACAGCGCATCTACATAGACACCTCGGTGGTAGGAGGGTGTTTGGACGGGAAATTCGCTTCGGAAAGCTCGGCGCTCTTTGAAATGGCTCGAGCAGGCAGGGTCGTGTTTGTCATTTCCGATGTTGTCTTGGACGAACTGGACAAGGCGCCGCGCGAGATTCAGGCCTTACTGGCAGACTTGCCCGATCACGCCTATGAGTTGGTGGAAAGCTCGTTTGAGTCGGAGGCATTACGCGACGGTTATCTTGAAGCGAGCATTGTAGGAAGGGCCTCGCGCAATGACGCGCACCATGTCGCTATCGCGTCGGTGGAACGTGTGGACATGATCGTAAGTTGGAACTTCAAGCACATTGTTCATCTCGACAAGATCCGCGGTTTCAACGCGGTCAACCTTCAACAAGGGTATCCGTTAGTCGAGATTCGTTCTCCAAAGGAGGTCGTCTAGCCATGAACGACAAAATGGCATTTGACTGCATTGAGATGAAGAACCGCATCCAGGCAGAGCTTCTGAATGAGTACGAGGGATTGACGGCGGAGGAAGAGCGTCAGAAGCGTCTTCACAGGCTTGCAACCGCCGACAGCCCTGCGGCAAGAATGTGGCAATCTGCCGCCAAGCGGCGGGAAGACGCAGCAAAATAGCGAGGACGCCGCGTTCGCGCTCCGTTTTCGCCGTTCATTGACGCTTAGGCGGCGCGCCAAAATAACTTGACAAACTATTCACAGTGGCGCGACGTTTCCAACGTCGCAGTTCGATCTGGCAGCTACCCCGCGACGTTGGAAACGTCGCGCCACCAGCGTTCAGCACGCTACGGCAGGGCAACGTCCGCCGCCGAAGCGTTACCCGATCTCTTTCAACAGGCGTTCGGCTTCATCGAGGGCGGGTTTGTAACAATGCGGTGGGCCGTCGCACCAAGCGCGTTCCTTCGCGATCCCGGCTTCGCTTCGTGCTGCGGCCTTGTCACCGGCATCAAGCGCAAGCCGCGCAAGGAAGTTGTGGATGTCGGCCTGCTTCAGCCGGTACTCGCACCGGTCGGCGATGAATAGGGCCTCCGCAGCCCACTGGCTCGCGCGAACCGCGTCCCCTTTCGCGAAATGCCAACGCGCCCAAGCCAGGAGAATGTCCGGCTCGTGATCGACCATGTTGATGTTCCGGCAACGGGTCAGTGCCTCGGTGAGATGCTGTTCGGCCTCGGCAAGGAGACTGGCCACGTCCCCCGGCCGCTCTTCCGCCAGGGCCGTCAGCGCCCAGCCTACCAACCACTCGACCCGCACGCGGTCGCGCTCGTAGCGGAATCTCTCTCTTGCCGTCTTGTGCCACAACTCCAGCGCGTGACGGGCGGCTGCCAACGCGGCTTGGGCATCTCCCATGATGATGGCCCGCAGGGCGCGGCTGCACTCAACGATGCCCTCGCCCTGCGTCTTTTCTTGCTCCTTGAAGCCCCGCACCGCCGCGTCCAATTCTGTCTCGCTCTCACCAAACCCTCCCAGGCATGCCAGCAACAGCCCCAAATTCTGGCACGCGTCAGCCACCCCGAGCGCGTCCCTAATCTCCCGAGACAAGGCGATGCTCCGACGGAGGTTCTCTTCGGCAGCACCCAGTTGGCCGAGGTGGAGTTGCGCCATACAGGCCAAGTTTTCCAGGCCAATGGCAAGATTCATCTCGTCCTTTGCGTCATCCCGGAGCTTGTTCTGTAGCTCAAACAGCGGCAAAGCCCGCCGGGGTTGGCCGGACGCACTGCAACAGCAGGCAAGGGCGTTCAGCGCCCAGGCTTGGTCGGATTCCTTCGTCAGTCGTGGTACCTTGGCCTGGCCGTCTTTGACCAAAGGCTCTCCCTCCGGGAACAGTGCGCACAAGAGTTCAATGCAGCGATCGTACGCCCCGAAGCGGTAGTACAGAACGTCCTGGAGACGCACGTAGAATACGTCACAGGCCTCGTCGAACTGCCCCGCCCGGACCGTGTGGTGGTACAGCTCGATCACGGGGTCGAGGTTTTCGATGCATTTGACCTTCTCCGTGTCCTGCGGCATGGGCACGGCGCTGAAATGGTCGCGCAAGCGCGTGTGGACGCCTTCCTTGTCCGTCAGCCGTTCGTAGGCATATTGCCGCACGACGGGATGCAGGTCGTATAGGCCGTCGTTGCAGAGCAGCAGGCCGCGCTCGACCAACTCGTCCAGGATGACTTCCAGTTCGTGTGCGCCGCTCACGGGCAGCACGGCCGCCAAGGTTTCGAAGGTCATGGGATTGCGGAACGCGGCGATCTGGCTCAGGATTTTGCGGCGCTTCGCGGCCAATTCATCGTAAGCCACCTGCAGGATGTGATGCTTGTCCTTGCCCTTCAGTTCCGCCGTGACCACGTGCCGCTTGGCGGTCTCAATGTCCCGCGGTTTGCGTTTGTCTCGGATGATCGCCCCGGCCAACAGCCGAACGGCGAGTGGATGGTATGCGTAAGGAGCGCAGGCCGCCTTGATCTCGGATGGCATTCCTTTGATGCCCTCGGCGCGGAAGAAAGCCGCCACATCGGCCGGGTCGAAGCCTTTCAGTTCGTTATTCGCACAGCCGTCAAGTGGATTGCCGTCGTTCCCCTCCAGATCGCGCGGCATGAGGCGGGTCGTCATCAGGATCCGGCCCCGCAACGGCAGTGACGCCGCCCACTGGAGGAAGTAGGCCGCGTGCGGGTCGACGCACACGCGCTGTTCCGTGACCTCGTGTCTTTCCTCACCGTCTCCCATGTATGGCGCGTTCAGACTCGCATACGCCCGGAGTTCACGCTCAAACCCATCGAGCACCAGGAGGATGTCGCGCTTTTCGAGCAGGTCGATGAGCTTGTCCGCCTTGTCGTGTTCCGACGGTATCCCGCGCGGGTCCACGGCCCCGCCGCTCGCGTATTCCAGCGCGCGATCTAGGAACGACGCAAACCGTGCCTTGCTGTCATAGAAGCTCCACCACAACACCCCCTCGGGACGGTTCTCCTGCTCGACCGCGCACGCCTCCTTCGTGAATGTGCGCAGCCCCAGCAGATCCTGCAACACCCACACCCACGTTACCGCCGACTTGCCCATACCCCCTATGGCGACCACGGCATACACCGGCTGCTCACGCTGGACAAACCACGTCGTCAGCGCGCCGCGTTCCTTCTTCCGCCCCGTGAAGTTAGCTTGCAGCGGATACGGATGGACAAAATCGGGCTGGATGATGGGTTGGACTACGGGAAGCTTATCGCTTGGCGGAGCAGTTGTCCTTTCAACACAGAGTGTGCGCAACACGCGCTCGAGTTGGAACTCCCAATCCTGTTCATTTCTGAAGTCCGCATACGTCAGAATGCTCAAACGGTCAGGCAGGCTGCATTCCTCGAGCATCACCGGCAACATGCGTTGACGCCGGCCTGCCGGATCTTTGGTCTGGATCAGCAGGGACTCAAATTCCGTCCACTCGCTTTCGACCCAGTTCGGTGTAAGCACGAGAATGGTCTTCCGGCTTTGCTGCACTGCGCGCTCCATGTTGATGGCCGCTGAAACGCCCAGCTCAAAGTCCCGAAAGTCAAGGCACACCTTCAGTCCCGATCTCTCCAGACCGGGCAATAGCCGTCCGTGCACCCATTCTTTGTCCTTATGGCTATAGCTGACGAAAACGTCATACTTCACGTCGAGAAGCGCCTGGCGTTCCGTTTTCCGCCCCGTGAAGTTCGCTTGCAGCGGATAGGCATGAACGAAGTCGGCTTCGAACTTCGGTGCACCCGCAGGCTCTCGCTTCGCGGGAGGCAGTACCTCGTCCAGTTCCCTATCGAAGGATTTCCGGGCGAGGCGCTCTTCAATGCGCAAGACAATACCCTTGATCTCGTCCATTGAAAGCGACTGCCGCTCGAGAAGCCGTGTCTGGTAATCCTGTTTCTCGTCCAGCGCTTTCAACAGGCTGAGCTTAGAGAGGGCGTCTTTGATGTCTTGTAGTTGGGCGCGGTTCGCCTGGAACTCCAAGAACACGCCATTGCGGAAGGCCGTCTCGTTCTTCACGACACCGTCCCAGAAGACGGCATGGGCAGAGCGGACGAGGTTGCGCACTACCTGTGCGTATCCTTCCTCCGCCAGGTTGTTCCCCTCGAACTCGATTACCCGCTCCTCGGCCATGACGGCCCCGAGATGTTTCACGAGTGCATCCCCGGTCAACTCGGTGAGAGCGTGGTCGGCAAGCGGTGACGCCGCCGCGCGTGTGATGGCGCGCTGCAGGGCGGCGCCATTCAATAAAGGCTCAGCGCCATCAGTGTACTTCCTGGGTTGTTCCTTCGAAGCGGCAAGCGCCTTCGGGAACGCGTCGAGATAGATCTGTTCCCATGACTTCTTAGTGGCGACTTCCCACGCCGTCTTGATGGCGGCCCACGCCGCATTGCCCGTTACGCCTGTGAATATATACTCGTCCAACAATGCAGGCATGATCTATCCCCGCAGCCCTGACTATCCGCCATCTCCCTTCAGGCGGTCAAAGCAATAGAATCATGGTGCGACATTCCTTAAGGCCGTGTCAAGAACAGTTACCCTTTATCTGGCTGGGGGCGGGCAATATGTTATCGTCTTGGTCATGGCTCGATTCGCACGCAGACGGGGTGTCCTCTGGCGAGCGACAGTTTCATGAGCAAAGTGGAGACGTTCCTCTGGCGGCGCGTTCGATGCTATCGGCTTGCCCGCGCGCGATCGGATTTGCGGGGACTGCACAAACTCTTTACCATTATCGCACTCGTGATCGAAAGCGAATGGACGATTCCGGGTTCTGCGTGGCAAATGGGAGGGCAGTGATGAAGAGGACTTTTGTGTCGGCATGTGCGATACTGCTGTTGGCGGCTGCATCGGCCGTGGGCGCGTCGCGACAGGAGGTCCTTGATCGTGCGGCGGCGCGCTGGATGCTTGGCGACGGCGGGAAGGGGGCGGCGATTCCGTTGAGGGAATCGGGTGAGATCGAGGTTGGGGTGGATGCGGGGGGCGAGGGGGCCTTGCCCGGGGGCAAAGCGGCCCGGATGTCGGACGCATATTTCGATGCGGGAAAGGATCTGACGGTCACCGGCAACGGGATAACGGTGTACCTGCGGGCGCGTGACCCGAAGGGGCAATGGAGTTATGGATTGTTCTGCAAGAGGGGCAGTCATGACGTTGTGACGTTCAACCTTTTCAGCGTGGACCTCGGCGGCACGCCGGGCCCCGACGTCGGGTTTGAGGTCCACTCGAGGAATGGGTTTGTCATGGTCAGCTTTCCCGTTTCGGACATCAATGCGGCGGCGTGGCACGATTTCGCGGGGCGTTACGACGGGAGGACCATCGAGGTAATTTGCGACGGCAAGGTGATGGCGAAGAAGTGGTGGAAGGGCGGGGACCTGACACAGAATGCGGAGCCGGTCCTCATCGGCGCGGAGACGGACAGCGGCCAGGTCGTGCGCCCGTTCACCGGCGAAATGGAGGAGGCGGCCCTCTGGTCGCGCGCGCTGAGAGACGATGAATTGGCGGTACTGATGAGAAAGGAGGATGTCATGCCTTGCACGGGATACGTCGAACCCTATGCGTCGCCGATTCACTATCGTCCCGAGGTGGGACGTCTGGCGGACACGATACCGTTTTTCTGGCAGGGGCAGTATCACATCTTCTACTTGCGCGCCATCGAGAAGGTGCCTTGGGAACACATCGCCTCGACGAATCTCATTCATTGGAAGGAACTGCCGACGGCCCTTGTGCCGGACGGGAAACCTGACGGGCCTGACGGTCTGCACATGTTCACGGGATCTGTTACGGAAAGAGACGGCGCGTTTCACATCTTCTACACCGGCTGGAACCCCGCGAATCCCGAGGGGCGCGAGTGGATCATGCACGCGACGAGTCCGGATCTGATCGCGTGGACGAAGCATCCCGAACATGGTTTTCGCGGCGATGAGATCCATTATCAGAACTCGGACTTCCGCGACCCGTACGTCTTCTGGAACGACGGCGATAAGCGGTACTGGATGATCTTGTGCGCGCGCGATGCGAAGACCGGCAAGCCGGTGCAGGGCGTCGCCGTCTCGAACGATCTCGTGAAGTGGGAACAGACCGAGCCGCTCGAGCTCGAACCTCCGCTCGGAGAGGGGACGCCGGAGTGTCCGGACCTGTTCAAGATCGACAACACCTACTATCTAATCCATTCGCCGAGCGCGGGCACGACGGACATGCGGTATGCGGACAACATACGCGGCCCGTATCGTCTCCCGCCCGCGATCTCGATCGATACGCCGATTCTGTACGCGGCGAAACGGATGTTCGATGGGAAGCGGCACGTCATCACGGGTTGGATACGCGACCTCAGCGGCGAGAAGGACGGCGGCGGTTTCGAGTGGGGCGGCGATCAGAGCGTGCCGCGCGAGGTCTACGCCGGCCCGGGCGGGCAACTACTCTTCCGGCCAGTGGCCGAGGCGGCGGCGGCGTTCTCGCGAACGGTTCTCGAACTAGCGAACAGGCCTGAGTTCAAATGTGTAGGCGAACAATGGCGGTACACTGACAACGGACTCATCGCGGAGCCCGCCGGGAAGGGCGCACGATGCCTGTTCGATGTGCCGGAAAACTACATGCTTCTTTGCCGGATCCAACTCGATCCCAAGGCGGTCTTCACGCTGGGCATGCGCGATCAGGATGCCACGGACTCGGGTTACCGCCTGACGTTGCGTCCGGAGATTCAGGAGGCGGAGATCGCCGGGGCAACGTTCAAGTATCCGCGAAAGATCGTCATGGACGCCGCGACGCCGATCACGCTGGAGGTATTCGTCCAGGGTTCCATTATCGAATGCTTCGTGAACGACGCCTACGCGTTCAGTTGCCGCGCCTACGATTTCCGGCAAGGCAGGCTTGCGATGGAAGTGTCAGGCGGCAAAGCGGCCGTCCTGCGATTGACGGCAAGAACGCAGCAATGAGCGCCGTCGCATCAGAATCCCATTCCTCGTAAGTAATAGCCCGCGGCGAAGCATGCCGCACCGAAAGCCAGCACGAGGATGGTTTTGATTATCGTTTTCCAGTGTTTCCGAAAGAAACCGGAGACGAAATGGCCGATGGTCGGGCTGATGTGCGCTACGATGACAGTGATGTTGTCGCGGCCCCCTTTTTCGTTGGCCAGGCTGACCAGGCGCGTGGCGATCTCCGCCGACGTGCCCCGCTTGCGAAAGACTTCGACGATGTCGGCGTCCTTCGCCATGTTGACGAGGCCGTCCGTGCAGAGCAGGAGGATGTCTCCGGGGACAACGTGCCAGACGTAAGCGTCGACGGCGACTTCGGGCTCGGTGCCGATGCAGCGGGTGACTAGGTTCCGGCGCAAATCCGACTCGGCCTCGGCGCGGGACATTAGACCCAGCTTGACCTGTTCGTCCACCCACGAATGGTCCTCGGTCTTGTCGATGATCTCAGCATCGCGGATGTGATAGCAGCGGGAGTCGCCGACGTTTGCGATATGGACTTTCTTGCGCTCGACGACTACGCCCAGCAAGGTTGTACCCATGGGGCGCTCACGCTTGACTAGGTCCAGGTTCGTGCGATAGACGCTTTCATTCGCGCGGCGGATCCCTTCGCTCAACACGGGGATGATCCCGGATTTCTTGTCGTCCGCTTCTTCCCCTTCATGTGGGTCCTGGGCCTTTTCCTTCAGGGCGTCCCTCAGAATGGAGACCGCGAGCTTGCTGGCGATCTCTCCCCCCATGTGGCCGCCGAGCCCGTCCGCCACGCACAGGAAAGCCCCTTCTTCAAAGAGTTGCAGATCGGGCGTGTCTTCACGGAAAACGCCGAAGAAATCCTCGTTGTTCTTCTTCCGGCGTCCTATATCCGTCTGGCCTGCGATATCGATACGCATGGATCTACCGTTACTCTGTTTGCCAAGACACTACCAAAAAAACGACTACGCGGGCAAACCAACGACCGGATCTTGGATCCAAGGCCCAACAGAATGTGAGTAGGTTGCCTGCGCTTGCCCGGTACGCTTACAATGACGGACAGGAATGGTCCCGAAAATGCAACGCAAGAGTCACGATGGAGGGATTTCAGCATGAGAGACGCGGGGATTTCACGGCGCTACTTCTTGATGGGAACTGCCGCAACCGTGGGCGCCTTGGCAGCCGGTCCGGCGGTTGCCGCCAAGAAGAAACGGCGCAAAGTTTCGCCCAATGAGAAGCTCAATATCGCCGGGATCGGCGTCGGCGGCCAAGGCGGCAACAACATCGACAATCTCAAGAGTGAGAACATTGTCGCCCTGTGCGACGTTGACGATGCGTACGCGGCGAAAGTGTACGAGCGCTATCCCCAGGCCAAGAGATACCGCGATTTCCGCGTCATGCTCGAAAAACAGAAGGACATCGATGCGGTGGTTGTGGGTACCCCGGACCACCTGCATGCGGTCGTCTCAATGGCGGCGATCCAGCTCGGTAAGCACGTCTATTGCGAGAAACCGCTGACGCACTCGATCCACGAAGCCCGCGTGGTCGCCGAAGCCGCCCGAAAGGCAAAGGTTGCGACCCAGATGGGCAACCAGGGCCAGGCCTCCGAAGAGTCACGCGTATTGTGCGAGCTTATTTGGGACGGCGCCATCGGGAACGTGCGCGAGATCCACGGGTGGTGCAATCGGAATCCCTCGATTTCGCCTCGCGGCATGGCGCGCCCACAAGGATCTTCCCCGGCGCCGGCCACGCTCGACTGGGACCTCTGGCTTGGGCCGGCGCCCCTGCGGCCATATGTCGAGCACGCTTACAACCCGTTCGTTTGGCGCGGCTGGTGGGATTTCGGCACGGGCGTGTTGGGCGACATCGGCTGCCACAACTTTTCCGCGATCTTCAAGGCGCTCAAACTGGGACATCCCACAAGTGTCGAAGCAACGTCGACCGCCGCGCAATGTCCGCCCGAAGTCAACAACGAAAGCGCACCAACCGCCTCGATCGTGTATTACGAATTCCCGGCGGTAGGGGACCGGCCCGCCGTGACGCTGACGTGGTACGATGGCGGATTGATGCCGCATCGTCCGGAGGAACTCGAACCGGACCGGCAATTCGGCGGCGGCGATGGCATGCTCTACGTCGGCGACAAAGGGAAAATGCTGAACCACCGCATCATCCCCGAAACCCGGATGAAGGAATACGGCCCTCCCCCGAAGAAACTCCCGCGCTCTCCAGGCCATTACCAAGAGTGGATCAACGCGTGCAAAGGCGGCGAACCCGCAGGCTCCAATTTCGATTTCGCGGGACCGTTGGCCGAAGTCGTCCTCCTGGGCAACATCGCGATCCGCACCGGTAAGAAGCTGCTCTGGGACAGCCCGAACATGACCATAACCAACGTGCCCGAGGCCAATCAGTACATCAACCCGCCATACCGCGAGGGATGGACCCTCGGGACATAAGGTCCCAATCCCCTCCTCGCGCTCAACTTGGCATCATTTCCACCGCTTCATCGATCATCGCCAGGTAGTTTTCCACGGGGATGTAGCTTGGAATTGAATTGCCCGAACCGATCGCATACCGGCCACGGGCGCCGCAAGTCTCGACCAGAAAACGCGTGTGACGCCGGACCTCGCCGGGAGCGTCCTGCGTCAAACGGTTGATATCGACGCCGCCTAATACGCCAATGCGGTCGCCGTAGCGTTCCTGAAACGCCTCCACGGGCATGATCGCATCCTCGAAGGAATGCTTGGCGTCGATGTTTACGTTCGTGATCAGGTCCTCCATGATGGCCTCGATGTTCCCGCACGAGTGCAGAAAGTAGGGGAGGCCGTGATCGTGTGCAAGCCGCGCGAAACGCTTGTGCCAGGGCAGGCAGTACTTGCGCAGATCGTCGGGACCCAGCAACGTCTGTGTCCGAAACCCCATGTCGTCGCCCTGGAAGAGTGCGACCACGTTCTCGAAACCCACGAGATGACGGTAATAAGAAAACAGCAGTTCGCCCACTTTGTCCGCGACGGCCCGGACAAGCTCCGGGTTCTCGTAGACGGCGATGCAGATGCCTTCCAATGACATCAAACGGGAGACGTGCTCGAAAACTCCACCTCCGTGGCACGTGATCAATCCCATGCCTTCCGGGAGATGCGCGTTCATATACTCCATCGGAAAAAAGTCCACTTCTTCGATCCGCGGCCACGGATAACGCTCGAAGTCCTCCCAGGTCATGATGCCGCCCCGGTGCTCATCGGCCCAGTGACGCATCTTGTCCACGCCCGGCGCGGTATCACCCACGGCGAGTGAGCCGACCTGGAAGCCCAATCCCTGCTCGAAACGGACAAAGTCGTAGCCCAGCCTGTGCCAGAACGCGATGAAGTTTTCCCAGTAAGTGCTCTGAATTTCGCGATCGGGACCGTGATCCACCCACGCGCGCCCGAGGAGCTCCGTGACCACGGGCCGCCGCACCGCGTCGTCCACGATGTACTCGACGAGCGGCGTCCGGCTTGATCTCGTCCGCCCGAGAATGATGTCGACGAATTCCTTGACGTCCGGCTTGGGCTGTTTGAGGGGCAATTGCTTCAGCACATCGTTTCCTTTCAGGAAGATACAGACAAGGGGTTGCAACCCCTTGTCGTCAATATTCGCTAAACTCGAGGTATGCGTCAAGTAGCGCCCGCACGTTTTCCACCGGCGTATCGGCCTGGATGTTGTGGGCGGTGCATAAGATGTAGCCTCCGCCCGGCGCCAGCGCCCGTATGCGATCCCGCACTTCGTCCCGCACTTCGCGCGGCGTTCCGAACGGAAGCGTCTTCTGGATCGAGATCCCGCCGTGAAACGCGAGCCTCTTTCCAAATTCCCGCTTGAGCATTCCCGCATCCATGTCCGCGGCTTCTGGCTGAAGCGACTGAAGAACGTCCAGCCCGCGCTCGATCATCAGAGGCACAAGCGGACGAACGCTGCCGCACGTGTGGTGCATGACCCGCAGGCCATAGTGCTTCGCAATCGCGATGAAGCTTTCGAAGCCCGCGCCCAGAAAATCAATCCACATCTCAGGAGAAACCAGCGGGGCCTGCTGAGAACCAAAATCATCGCCCATGAGAAGCATATCGAGTTTTCCGCGTGCCGCCTCGAAAATACGTTCCGCGTAGGCGAGGTAGAAATCCCGAATTCGCGCGAAGATCGCCGCGGCAATCTCCGGATTCATGAGCATGTCCGACAGGATCTGCTCGACGCCTCGGATGTACATGGCAGGCTTTAGTTGGGCGAGGCGATTCATGCGGTCTCCCATGAACACGACGACCCGCCCTCCGCGCCGGATGGCTTCGCATTGACGCTCGATTCCGCCGTAGTCGAACCAGTCCGGCGACGGCCAGTGCCCGTACGCGTCGACCTCTTCGACGGACCGCGCGTCCGCGAGCGGCGACCACGCGACTTCCTTGTACGTCTCCGTTCCGTCACCGACTGCCGCGACCACGGTCCGCCGTCGCACGCCCCAGAGGTCCTCGTCAGTACCGTCGGCGAAGGTCCGCAACGCCGGACCTGCGTACTGAGGCCCCTCGATGTAGCGCAAGTCCACGTCGTACGAATCGAGAAGCGCCTCATAGGACGGCCATCCTGCGCCCGTCAGCTTTTCCCGCATCCCGCTTGATAGCCACAGGTCGATTGGAACCCGGTCCGGCTCCTCAAACGCCAGCGTGCGAAACACTCGTTCACGCGAGTCCATCGAATCCTCCGTCAGCTTCTTTAGAGCGGCGCCAGGCAGTGCAATAAGGGAAGATCATGACTACCCATTGAGGAGACCGGGATCGAAATCCTGAACCCGAAACCCTAAGCCCGAGACACGTTCGCAATGCCGTATTCCTTCATCTTCCGCCACAACGTCGAACGGGATATGCCGAGTTTCTTGGCGGCGTCCGTCTGGTTTCCCTCGACCTTGTCCAGTGTCGAGCGGATGGCCTGCTCTTCGAGTTCGCTCAACGTCGGGATCGCCGCCGACGCATAGTTGGGCAGGGCGAGCCTCGCGCCCGTGCCCAGGCGGACGCTGTCGGGCATATCGCGCGCCGTCAACACGTCGCCGTCGCACATGATCACGGCGTGCGCGATCACGCTCTCGAGTTCCCGGACGTTGCCCGGATAGGCGTAGTTCCGCAGAAGGATCTGCGCGTGGTCGTCCACGCCGTGGACGTGCTTTCCGAACTTGGCGTTGAAGCGCGTCATGAAGTGATTCACAAGGGCCGGCAGCGCATCGAGCCGCTCCCGTAACGGCGGAATGCGGATCTGGATCACGTTCAACCTGAAATACAAGTCCTCCCGGAACCGGCCGGATTGGACCGCTTCGACCAAGTCCCGATTCGTCGCGGCAATGACCCGCACGTCGACCCGCTTGACAACCGACGCGCCCACGGGACGGATCTCGCCGTTCTGGAGCACGCGCAACAGCTTCGCCTGCGTCAGGGGCGACATGTCCCCGATCTCGTCCAGGAGAATGCTGCCTTCGTCCGCCTCCTCGAACAACCCCCGCTTCTCTGTCTCCGCTCCCGTGAAGGCGCCCTTCACGTGGCCGAACATCTCGCTCTCGAGCAACGTCTCGGGCAGGGCCGCGCAGTTTATCGCTATGAACGGTTTGTCCCGCCGGGCGCTCAGCCGGTGCACCGCGTGGGCGAGCACTTCTTTTCCAGTGCCGCTCTCGCCCAACAACAGGACCGTGCTGTCCGTCGGCGCCACCTTGGTGATCAGTTCGATCACCCGTTTCATGGCAGGCGTGCCCCCGACGATGGCTTCAAACGCGCTCTGCTCGTATTCGTCCAGGGCCGCCTCGGTGCTTGTGTGCCTCAATGCCTTGCCCACGACAAGCGCAACGTCCGAAGGCAAGCTGTTTCTTGGAAGATAGAAGTAGGCGCCGTTTCTAATGCCTTCGATGGCCCGCTCGATCTTCGATATGTCGAAAAGCAGGACCACCTTCGCTTCCGGCTGCTGACGCCGTACGAACGAAACGAGGTCAATATTGCCGGAACCGGGCGATCTCTCCTCGCACAGATCAAGGTCTAATACTATGATGCCAAAAGGATTACGACTCTTGCGCGCCGCGACGTGCCGGAGAACCCCCTTAGCGTCGTGGCATCGCTCGATCTCGTACTGGTCCACCCCGAGGAAACGGGCCAAGGCGTCCGCATACGGAATCTCGCCGTACGCAATGAGTATTTGCGGCTTCGATCCTGCCTTTACGTTTCGCATCAGAACACCCGCCAGTACGCCTCAGAGCTTGTGAAACAATCCCAAAATGGCGTCATTCCCGCGAAAGCGGGAATCCAGAGTACACACGCCGACCCGCGACATCCGCCCGTATTATGGACCGATATACGGGCGCCCGTATTATGGACCGATATACGGGCGCACTGGATTCCCGCTTTCGCGGGAATGACGCCATTCCAGGGCCGCTGAGTGAATGGGCGTATTGTGCCGCATTTCTTACAACCGCTCAGTGTTTCCTCATCTCCTTGAGGAGCCTAAGGCACATGTCCGGCTTGTTCGTTATTATGGCATCCGCCCCAAGCTCCGCGAAGTGCCGGATGTCGGCCTCTTCGTCCAAGGTCCAGATCGCCATCGTGCGGCCCTCGGCGTGACATTGCCTCAACAGCGGCTCCTCGAACGATTCCGGGTTCGTGTTGAATCCCGGCGGGGCGAGCAGCTCCATCCACCTAAGGTACATAGGCCACCGCTCCGGATTGTCCTTGTCCTTTGATCCCAGCATCTCAGTGCGAAACCTTGGCGCCTCGGTCAGCGCGATCACGCACACGATCGGCGAGAACGATTGGATCACGACCTGGCTCGCCATGCGGCGTTTCCGCACGAGTTCGATCACCTTCTCCGTCAGTTCGAGGTTGCGCGTCCGGCTCGCGCGGATCATCGACATCGTCTCGCGTCGCGTCTTCGGGTCAAGCGGGGTATGGCGGCCCTCGGTCATCTTCATGACGTCACGGATGAGGGCGCTGTCGTCCGCGCTGTTCTTGATCTCGACATATACCCCGATTCGCGCCGCCTTCGCGAAGTCCAGGGCTTCCGCCAGCGTCGGCAGTTTCTCGCCGGCGAACTTCGCGTCCTTCCACGTTCCGGCGTCGAGTTCTTTCAGCTCCGCCAGGGTCATATCGGCCACGGCGCCCTTCGCGTTTGTCACGCGGTCAACCTTGTCATCATGAATGACAATGATCTGCCCGTCCTTCGTAAGCGTGCAGTCGAGTTCAAACCAATCCGCCTGAAGTTCCTTGGCCCGCTTGAACGCCGCCAACGTGTTCTCAGGCGCATAGGCGCTCGCGCCGCGGTGGGCAATCACGTCGATTGCCCCACTCGGCGCACCCGCGTGATACGTCGTCGCACATCCCGTCATGATCGCAACTCCTATCAACACGATCCAGATTCGCCGCTGCATGAGTGCCCCTCCCGGCTTGCGTTCCTGTCACGACCAAGAGGAGATAGTATCACCTCGTTCACCGTGAGTTCCAAGCCCGTCCGGTCGCGGAGGACCGCGCCCCATAGGCGCTAACTCAAATGCGTCTCTAACCGGCTTATGGGACGGATCGGACGGATCGGACGGATCAGACGGATCAGACGGATCAGACGTATCGAACACCGAGTAGTGCTGGGATTGCGTAAGTTGTGCAGCGTAAGTTAGCGCCTATGGACCGCGCCCCTACCCTTTCAGCGCGCCCAGAGTGATGCCTTGCGTGAGTTGGCGTTGGAGGAGAACGTAGACGATGAGGGTTGGGATCATGACGATAACCAGGCCGGCGAACATCAGGCCGAAGTCGGTTTTGTATTGGGCCTGAATGCTTACGCTGGCGAGTCCGAGGGGCAGCGTTTTTTTGGCGGAGGCGTTTACGAAAACGAGGGCGAAGAGGTATTCGTTCCAGATGCCTAGGAAGTTGAAGATGGCGGCGGTGACCAGGCCTGGCTTTGACAGGGGGAGCATGATGTGACGGAACACGCCGTATTCGCTGCATCCGTCGATGATGCCGGCCTCGCGGAGAGCGCCGGGCAGGGATTTGAAGAAGCCGGTCAGCACGAGGATGGTGAAGGGGAGGCTGAGGGCGATGTAGAGGATAATGAGTCCGCTGAGGGAGTCGTGAAGCCGGACCTCGATACCGAGCGGCGACAAGAGCCGCGTGAGGAACCGAGACATCTCGGTAAACTGGAAGAACAGCGGCACGAGGACGAGTTGCGCAGGGATCATCATGCCGCTGATGAAGTACAGGAAGACGGCCTTGTTGCCGCGGAACTGGAACCTGGCGATGACGTAGGCGGCCATGGCGGAGATGCCGAGGATGCCGATCAACGACACGCCGGTGACGATGACGCTGTTGTAGAAGAAGCTGCTGAAGTTCGATTTGACCCACGCGGCGACGAAGTTCTGCTTAGCGGCGGTCCACGGGCTGAGAACGCCGGCTACGTTTGCGTGAGGCGAGCCGACGATCAGCCACGGGATGCCGAAGGGGTTCTCGAAGATCTCCTGGGAACTGCGGACGGAGTTCAGGAAAACCCACAGCAAGGGAAAGACTACGGCGATCAGCCATACGCTGAGGATGACGTATAGCGCCGTTTTGCCGAGTCTCGCGATCATCAGTATTCGAGCGCCTCCTTGCGAGATAGCTTGAGTGTAACCAGCGTTGCGAGGAATACGAGGATGAACAGCAGCACGGCCACGGCGGAGCCGTAGCCGACGTTGTACTCGGTGAAGACTTTTTGGTAGAGGACGGTGGCGAGAACGTGCGACTCCTTCGTGGGCCACTGATTTTCCATGACCCAGATGGCGTCGAAGACCTTCAAGCTGCCAATTACGAGGAAGACGACGCCCACGGTGAACACTTCGCGGATGAGGGGAAGCGTGATATAGCGGAACTGGGCGAACTCGGAAGCGCCGTCGAGTTTCGCGGCCTCGTAAAAGGTCTCGGGTATGTTTTCCATCGCGGCGAGGAAAAGCACCATGTAAAAGCCCGTGGCCGTCCAGACGGTCATCGGGACAATCGAATAGATGACGTACTTCGAATCGACAAATGGAAACGGCAGGTCGAGGTGCGGCCACGTGACGCCCATTCTCGCGAGGAGTTGCTGGATCTCGATCAGAACCGAATTGATAACACCAAAGTTGGTGGTGCTGTAAAGGAGCACCCACAGCAACGCGATGGCCACGCCCGAAATGACGTTGGGAAAGAAGAATGCCACGCGAAACAGGGTTGCGCCTCGGACGCGCCTGTGCAGGACGGCCGCGAAGAAGAGCGCCAGCGCCAGCGTGAGACTGCCGCCCGCGACCATGAGGAAAATGTTGTGCTTCAACGCGACGAGGAACAACTCGTTGTCCCTGAATAGGGTGACGAAGTTCTTGAGTCCGATCCATTTCGGCGTTGAGAGTCCGTCCCATTGACGCAGGCTGTATCCGAGGGCGCGGACGCTTGGAATAGCGACGAAGATCGTGAAAAGGAGGAGCGCGGGCGTGAGAAACGTGAGGATGAAAACGCGCTGGTCGCGGCCCTTTCTCATGGCGCTTCTCCGAAGGCCGCCGGATCATACGGTACGTTCGGCGGGATTATGATGTCCGGATTGACGCGGGCGGCCGCGACCCCGTCCTCGGCATGTTTGCAGAAGGCCTCGGGGGTTATCGCGCCGCGAAGCAGAGCGGCTATCTCCGGCGCAAGGATCTGGCCGGTCCACTCCATCAACAGCAGCGGCAAGCGGACCGTGAAGATGCCCGGGGCGTTTTTCATCATGTCCAGGACCGACTGCATGGTGGGGCTGACGGCGGACGAGGGCGTGCCGCCCCTGAGCGGCGAGATCACGCCGATGCTCGAACCCATGTCCGGGCCGTTTTCGAGCGAAACCATGTAGCGGGAGAAATCGATCGCCTCTTTCGGGTGGCGCGCGTCGGCGGGAACGTAGATCCACTCGCCGCCTTCCCCGTTGAACAACGCGGGATTGCCTTTGCCGCCTTCGACGGCGGGGACGTTGAAGCACCGCATCTCAAAGCCGGGCGGTGTGCTTTGTTTCATCTCGTTTTCGAGCCAGACACCGCACCAGATCAGAGCGGCCTGGCCGTTGACGAACTGGAGCTGGCTCTCGGTGTGCGTCATGGCCATTGCGCCTTTCTGGAAATGATTGACCGCCATCTCCTGGATCATCCGCGCGGCCTGCACGACGTCGGGATGGGTGAAAGCGCCGGGCCCGAGGGCGTTCATGCGGTTGATGGCCGTGAGGCCGCCAAGACGTTGAACGAGGCTTATGAACGTGCTCCATCCGTAGGTGGGATACTTGCCCTGAAACGCGATCGGAGCGATGCCCGCGGCGCGGATCAGTTTACACAGATCGTCAAACTCGGACCACGTCTTCGGGACAGTCCAGCCGTGCTCGCGAAACATCCGGTTGTCGTACCAGCATGCCCACGCGGAAAAGGCGCTTGGGAGCGCATAGACTTCGCCATTGCTCGTGTACATGTCGAGCGTGCCCGGCATGAACAGGTCGCGCCACGGTGTGTCAACGCCGTACGCGGGCTCCCGCAGCGCCTCCGTGAAGGAGCGGAGCTTTCCGGCCCCGATGAGCAGCCACACGGGCAGACCCCCGACGAGTAAGACATCCGGCGGGTCGCCGCGAAGGAGCCGGAGTTTGATCTTTTCGGCAACGCGGGGGTCGCCCCAGAGCTCGACGCGGATTCCTTCGGCCGCGTGCATCTCCGAATACTTCACGGCAATCTTCTGGTGCCAGGAGATCCCGTAGCCGCCTTCGAACACCGCCACTTCGACGACCTTCTCTGAGGACGCGCCGGACGGCACGCGATGCACGGCGTCGCAGCCCATCAGCAGGAATGCAGACACGAGTGCGGCGCTCAGTATCCTCGGTAGATTGCCCATGGCATGGCGATTCTAGGGCGTGTGCCGGTGTGGGCGCAAATATCGCGCCTCGGGGCGGGCGTCGCGGTCAGTTGTTTCGGAAGGGGGCCAAGACGCGGTCAAGCTCTTTTTGTGTTTCCTGTTGGGCGTCCATAAGGGCGCGTTCCGGAGTCTTGAGTTCGTTGAGGATATCGCTGACGGCGCGGTCGAGGGCGCCCATGAAATAGGCCTGTGCGGGCATCACGGGACGCTGATGGCGCGTATTCTTCAGAACGTCGTAGAAGACCTCGAGCTTGTCGTTGCCCTTAACGAGGTCAAAGGCCGGACTGGAAACGTAGCCTGGGAAGGCGCCAGTGGTCACGATCATCGAACGTCCGGCCTCTTCGCTCGTGCACAGCCATTTCATGAAAATGAATGCTTCCTCGGGATGCCGCGAGCCGCGCGGAATCGCCAGGCACCAACCGCCCATCCACGCGCTGTGGTCGAAACCCATGTGCGTGGGATAAGGGAACGGGACGGCGCCGTAATCCAGGTTGGGCGCATACTTCTTGAAGAGCTTTATGTTTGAGACGTGTCCCGCGGCCATGGCGATTTTGCCCCGGATGAACGGGTTGTCCGCCTGGTCGCCGAAGCCCTCGGCGAAACTGTTGATCCTCTCGAAGCCGTATTCGCCGGCATAGGACTTCATCCACTTGACGGCCTCGAGGATGCGCGTGTCTTCGCCGCACGTGATGCGCTCGAGATCGGGATCGTAGAACTCGCCGCCGAAGGCCCAGCCCCACGTAAAGATCGAGTTGGCGTTACCGAACACGTTCCATGGGATGAATCCGACGCGAATGATGCGCCCGTTCGCGTCGTATTTCGTGAGGGGCCGGGCGAGGCGGTCGAGGTCCTCGATGGTCTTCGGCGGACCGCCGTCGAACACGCCCGCCTCGCGAAACGCTTCCTTGTTCCAGAAGAACGCGAAGTTCGGGTCGGCGCAGTAGGTGAAGGCGTACGTCCTGTCTCGGAACTTGTTCTGCCGCCAGCACGGATCCCAGAAGTCCTCGTTGCGGACGCGGTGCTTCGCCATGAAATCGTCGAGCGGTTCGATGGCGCCGCGCGCGGCCCACTCGCACACCTGCGGGCCGTCCACAAACGTGCAATCGGGCGGCATGCCAGCCGAGATCGAAAGAAAAAGTTTCTGATTCGACGACAGGTTATTGGGCACGTACAAGAGCCGCACGTGGATATTGGGATTGCCTTGGTTGAAGACGTCCACGAGCCGGCGGAATTCCTCGCCCTGATCGCCCGGCCAGGGATGCCAGACGTTCATGATGATCTTGCCTTCCGGCGGCGCGGGCGGCGACCCTGTCATCGAGAACAGGACGGCAAGCCCCGCCACGACACCACCCAATAGCATCAGATTCCGGACCGCGCCCAATCTTCAGCACCTTCCTGCACGAGGACATAAGCGAACGTTCAAATCGCGCCGCGTCAGTATATCGCCATAGAAAAAGGAGCGCCAGTGTCCCGCCTTGCGCTCGCCGCGACGTTTGTGGAAGACTACCGCTTCATAAATCCGCTCTCATTGGAGTTCCTTTCGTGATCTACTTGAAAGCCGTCATTCTCGCCGTGGTAGAAGGAGTCACCGAGTTTCTTCCGATCAGCAGCACGGGCCACATGATCCTGGTGGATGAGTTCCTCAAGATCAGCCCCGACGCCTCGTTCTCGGAAGCGTTCATGGTGATGATTCAGCTTCCGGCGATCATTTCGGTGGTTGTTTACTTCTGGAAGGACCTGTGGCCGTTCGTCAAGGACCGAGGCGAGACTCAGGCGCGCATTGTGTTATGGGTGAAGATCGTCATCGCGTTTCTTCCCGCGGCGATCCTGGGCGTCCTGTTACATCACTTGCTCCAGAAGCTGTTCCATCCGTACACGGTGGCCGCAACCCTGCTGGCCGGGGGCGTAATTCTCATCCTCCTCGAACGCACGCAACGAATCGGCAAGATTCCGACGGTGCGCGAAATCGGTTTTCAGACGGCGCTCCTCATCGGCTTCATTCAGTGCATTGCGATGATCCCCGGCACCTCGCGTTCCGCCGCGACGATTATCGGCGCGATGCTCCTGGGCGCCAGCCGGGTGGCGGCGGCGGAGTTCTCGTTTTTCCTCGCTATCCCGACGATGTTCGGGGCGGCGGCGTTCGAGATCCTGAAGAACGGGCTGCATTTCACCGGGGAGCAGTGGGCGGTGATAGCGGTGGGTTCCGTCGTGTCCTTCGCGGTGGCGTATGCCGTGGTGGCGGCGTTCATGAACTACATTCGCCGCCATGATTTCAAGCCATTCGGGTATTACCGGATCGTCCTCGGCGTTCTGGTCCTCGGCTACTTCCTTTTTCTTAGGCGGTAGTATAGTGACTCGTAATCAAGCCGACCTATCCTTAACTCCAAATGTCATTGCGAGGAGGGCTTCCAGCCCGACGAAGCAATCTTGATAGGTGTTCAAGCGGGTCAGGGGATTGCTTCGTCGGGCTAGAAGCCCTCCTCGCAATGACAGGAGCGTTCTCCTTGCCACGTCGCGTAAGTTGTCGTCAGCATGAGTCAATGCGCTAGGCCGTGGGAGCGCACGTCACGACGCGGGAAAGAGGCCGATGAGCGCCTTCGCAAAGATGGCATGGCCTCGCGCGTCGGGGTGATTGATGTTGTTTGCCAGGATCGTGATGTACGGGATGCCCTGACGCCATAGACGGCACCATTCCCGAGACGCATCCGCAAGTGCGACGCGGTTCTTCGCCGCGAATTCCTTCAGCCCTCTCACATAAGCGCGTGGGTCTTGGTCGACCTTCAGCGTGTCGGATGTGAGCCAGTCCGGGCGGACCAGATGCGGCGTGATCAGAACGACCTCCGCGCCCACGCCGCGGATCTTTTCGAGAATGCCCGCGTAGTGCGTTGCCGTTCCCGCCTCGTCGAGGTACGCATCATTCACGAATTCGATTGTCACGAGATCGGGTTTCGGTTCAAGCACGTCGCGGACGAAGTCATACGTTCCGCCGCGCGGCGCTTCGAGGTACATCTTGCTGCTCGCGCCGCCCCAACCCGCCGTCAGCACGCGGATGCTTGCCTTCGGGAAACGCTCTCTGAGCAGGGCCGCGAACTGGTTCTGGTACCACATGTCCGGCTGGTTGGTGACCCCGCCGCCGTCCGTGACGCTGTCGCCGAACGACACGATCGTGACCTGTTCTCCGGCGCGGAGTTTGGCGAGCGTCTTCGGCAGGAACTGCTCCGCTTGCGTCGGACCCGATTGCGGTTCGGCGGCCTTCTTGCTGAACTCGATGGGATAGAGATTCTCATCCGTCAGTTTCTCGGTGCGGCCCGGCGCCCAGATATTGGCGATGGCGGCTTCGTCGGCGCCCGGCGCCGGTGGCAAGGGAAGGGCCACGTGCGGAACGCCTTTAACGAGTTTCACTTCGCCGGCCTTGTTGATCAGAACGCTGTCAAGGCGGCAGGGACTGTAATCGTAATCAACGAATGTGGTCTGTCGCGCACCGATGGAACTCTCCGGCGTGCGCCCGAAGTTCGCCCAGAAACCATCGAGGATGTAGTCCTTGTCGGGAGCAAACGGCGTTGCTTCGCCGGGCGCAGACTTCAATCGCACAGTTTCCGGAAGAAGCAGTCCAGTCGAATTACATTCCTCCGCGCGGAGATTCTCGAGTTTCGCGCCACGCATCCAACCGCCCGCATCCTTGTTGAACAATGGCAGCGCCGGATGGCACTCGTCGCGGACGTGGATGACTTCGGGCGAGGCGACTTCGACGGTGACGGGCACTGCGAGTTTGTACTCGACGCCGTCCACCATAACGGCGCCTGGTCCGATTTCAACTGTCCACGGACCCGCGACACGAATCGGCATTGCATTCTCAAGCGCAGGCGGATTCACCGCTATGCAAATGCCATTGAACAGCAGAACCGAGGCAAACATCATCCGTCAACTCCTCCACATGTCGAACTCAAGTAGGGTTCACTGATGTTATTTCACGACGCCGTCGGCGTTCTTCGGCTCCTTGAACAGCAGCGCGAACATCGCAATGACGACCGCCGCCATGGCGGCAGGGATGATCCAGATGGTCTGCCAGTTGTGCGCAACGATCTTCCCGGCCGAATCCATCACCTGATAATGTTCGACCACGCGGCCCGCGATCATGTTGCCAATGACCATGCCGACGCCGTACGTGACGAGGCCGATAAAGCCCTGTGCGCTGGCTCTGACGGTCTCCGGCGCTCTCTTGTCCACGTAGATCTGGCCGGTCACGAAGAAGAAGTCGTAACAGATGCCGTGCAGCAGGATGCCGATGTAGAACATCCATACCATGGCGTCGCTGTTACCGAACGCGAAGAGGACGTAGCGTACCGCCCACGCGCCCATGCCGACCAGCAACATCTTTTTCAGGCCGAGCCGCGCGAAAAAGAACGGCATCAACAGCATGAACACGACCTCCGACATCTGGCCGCCAGACTGAAGGAGGGCCGTGCGTTCCATGCCGGTTTCGTTAAGGAACGGATTGGTGAAACCATAGTAGAACGCCAGCGGGATACACACCAGCAGCGAACCGAGCACAAAGATCGTGAAAGAGAGGTCCTTCATCAGACGCAGTGCGTCCAGCCCGAGAATGTCGCTTATGGTCACTTGCCTGCCGACGGATCTTGGGGGCGTCTTCGGCAGGAAGAACGAGTAGACGCCCATAACAAGCGAGCAGCCCGCCGCGAGCTGCAAGGGAATCACGGTGGGCTCGATCTTCATCATGCCGATGGCCACGCCGGCCACGATCCAGCCTAACGTGCCCAGCACGCGGATGGCAGGAAACTCCTTGCCGGGATCCTTCATCTGGTGAAACGAGATCGCATTGACCAAGGCCAGTGTGGGCATGTAACACAGCGCGTAGCCGAGCAAGACCCAGAAAAACGGCCACGGCGACGTAAGCGTCGTGGCCCAGTACATGAGCACGGCGCCCAGGAGGTGCATCACGCCAAGCACCTTCTCCGCGGAGAAGAATCGATCTGCGATCATCCCGACGAAAAACGGCGAGACAATGGCTGCCCACGCGGTCGTGCTGTAGGCGCGCCCGATGTCCGTTCCCTGGAAGCCAATCTTCCCGAGGTACGTGCCCATGGTGACGGCCCACGCACCCCAGATGAAGAACTGGAGAAACATCATGACGGATAGCTCAACACGAACACGCGTATTCATCTGTTCCGATCTCCTTCCTGTTCGAGCGCCGCGTTCGCCCAAGGACGGGCGTCACGCCCCATCCGAAAACAGGAAACGAATCCCCGCCGCCCCTGTTGCATGGATGGGCCGCGGCGCAACGGGGTAATCCTATGCAAAAGGCGAATCGTGTTCAAGCAGGTAATTCGGACCACCGTAGAACGCGCACCGAAAGGTGTTCAGCTTGCTCTTACATGCGAATCGTGGCTCTCACAAGAGAGTTGAAGACCGCGGTTGCCGTCCACTAGAATGCCGCCGCAACCGGCTGCGGCGATCATGATGCATGTATAAGGTGTCTCCACGAATGCGCACACGGCGGTTTCTTGTTTCTCTTGTGCTGGCGGTGAGCTTTGTTGCGTGTTCGCCGTCCGTGAAGACGGTGAATCCGGAGCGGCGGAAGACCGTCATCTTCGATCTCGAGAGCCGCGTGGTCACGCCGGATTTGTGGAACCCGTTTGTTCCGGGTTCGCGCTCGGACCAAGGGCTTCAGCAGGCGATGATCGAGCCGTTGTTCATGCTCAACACGGAGAACAACGAGATCGAGTCCTGGCTCGCGCTTAGCATGACGGCCAATGAGTCGCTCGATGTGTGGACGCTTCGGTTGCGGCCAAATGTCACGTGGAGCGACGGTGAACCTTTCAATGCCGACGACGTCGTTTTCACGGTTGAAATGCTGCTGGCCAACAGCCCCACGTTGCTTTTTTCGGCGGCGCTTCAGCAATGGATTGAACGGGCGGAAACAATCGACGACCTCACTGTCCGGTTCGTCTTGAAGAACCCGAATCCCCGATTCCAGTTGGATTATTGGTCGGTCAAGATCTACAACTCGGTCTACATCGTTCCAGAACACATCTGGCGCGGCAAGGACCCGCTCACGTTCAAGAACTATGATCCCGCGAAGGGTTGGCCGGTGTTCACAGGCCCATACAAGCTGGACAGTTTCAGCGAGACGGAGTTCGTTCTTGTTCGCGACAACAATTGGTGGGGCGCACGCGCGGGATGGAAACCTCTACCTAAACCCGAGAAGCTGGTTTGGGTGTGGTACGGTCCCGAGGAGACGCGAACGGCCGCAATGGCCGACGACGAACTGGATTGTCTGTGCGATATCTCGTTGGGTGCGTTTCAGGCGCTGGGATACCGCAAAGAGAATGTATTCACGTGGACGGATGAGCCGCCCTACGCTTGGGTGGATCCGTGTGCGCGAACCCTCGAGTTCAACAACACGCGGGCGCCTTGGAACGATAAGGATATGCGGTGGGCCATCAATTTCGCCATTGACCGCGATGTTATCGTGGCCGTGGCATACGAAGGCACGACGCTGGCCTCGCGGTCGATTTTCCCGGCGTACGCGCCGCTCAACCGGTACGTGGATCTGCTGGACAAAAAAGGGTTGTATGAAAAGTACCCGGTTATGAAACATGATCCCGCGCTGGCAAAGCAGATCATCGAGTCCAAAGGGTATCGCCTTAACGGGAACGGCTACTACGAGAAAGACGGCAAGGTTCTCAACCTCGTGATCACGACGCACGAGGCCTATATCGAGAAACAACGGATCGCCCAAGTGCTCGTGGAGCAACTCCAGGCCGTCGGCATCAACGCCACGCACCGGAATGAGGCGGGCGGCACGTGGTTCGACAAATACCAGTACGGGAATTTTGAATCGCAAATGGGCTGGATGGCTTGCGGGTCCATCAACGAGCCATGGAGTTCTTTGGATACGTTCAATGGCAAGTGGGTGTTGCCGGTGGGCGAACGCGCCCAATTCAACGGCTGGCGATGGAAGAATGATGCGTACTCGGCGCTTGTCGACGAAATGGGCCGTCTGCCCCTGGGCGATCCGAAGACCAACGACCTGTTTGTCTCGGCGATGGAGATCTGGCTGAGCGAACTGCCGATCATTCCGATAACGCAGGCGAAGAAACTGTTGCCGTTCGATGAAACCTACTGGAGCGGCTGGCCGCGTTCCACAAACACCTACATGCACCCATGCACGTGGTGGCAGAGCACCCACAAGATGATTCACAATCTTCAACCAGTACCGGAAGACCCGCGGCAAACCCCGGAGGACAAGGAATAATGCGCGGCCTATCGCAGGCGTATCTCGTCAAGCGCTTCGCCATGTTCGTGCTGACGATCTGGCTCGGCCTGACGTTGATGTTCATCATCCCGCGGCTGGCTCCCGGCGATCCGGTCTCGTCGATGGTGAGCCGGCTCATGTCGCAGGCCGGGCGCGTGGAGAACAGCGAACAGATCATCCAGGCCTGGCGGGCGCGTTTTGGGCTCGACGCTCCCCTCCACGTCCAGTATCTCCGTTATCTCTACAACTCGTTCCGGTTCGACCTGGGTTATTCGATGGCCTATTTTCCCACGAAGGTCGAAGACATGGTGATGCGCGGAATGCCGTGGACGATTGGCCTCCTTGCGTTGGCTACGCTGATCTCGTTTGTTGTCGGCAACACCATCGGCGCGTTGCTGGGCTGGCGCGCCACCCCGCGAAGCCTGAAGATCGCGTTGCCGTTCACGCTGTGTTTTACGTCGATTCCGCCCTTCATGCTTGGCATTCTGCTTACGTACGTGTTTGCATTCGGCCTGAGACTATTTCCGTTTGCCGGCGCGTATGGCCGCGGCATCAAACCGGGTGCGAGCTGGGAATTCGCGGCCAGCGTGGTCCATCACGGCTTCCTGCCCGCGTCGGCGATTGTGCTGGTCTCGATGGGATTCTGGGCGCTCGGGATGCGGGCCATGATGATTACGACCGACGGCGAAGACTACATGATCCTCGCCAAGGCGAAAGGTCTGCGGCCGCGCCGCATCTTCTGGATGTACGGAGTCCGTAACGCGGTGTTGCCGCAAGTGACGGCGCTGGCGCTTTCGATCGGCAGTCTTGCGGGCGGGTCCATCATCGTCGAGTACATCTTCACGTATCCCGGAATGGGCTACCTGCTCTACCAGGGCATCGTCAACAACGATTACAGCCTGATCCAGGGCATCGTCTTCATTCTGATTTGCGGCGTCGCGACGTCCGTGTTGATCATCGATTTGCTGTATCCCCTGATCGACCCGCGCATCACGTACGAAAGGGGCTAGGAGGCCTGTGAGAAACATGGGAACGGGAGACACAGTGCATGCGTGAGCGGATTCCGCTGAACGGCAAACTGATTGCGGGCGGCGCGGCGATCTCGTTCGTGATCGCGTTGGGACTGCTCGGCCCGCACCTGTGGGACGTGGCGCAGGCCCGCATCGCCTCGTGTCCGCTCAATCTGCCGCCCTACGGATTTCAACCGCCCGGACCCGGGTTTCAACCGGCGCAACCGAATCATCCGCTCGGCACCGAGAGCAGCGGACGCGACATACTCGCCCTTATCATCACCGGCACGCCGAATTCGCTCCTGGTCGGGGTGATCGCGGCCGCCATCGGCATTGCCGTGGGGACCCTCCTGGGCGTGACGGCCGGCTTTGTCGGCGGTTGGCCGGATGCGGTCATCCGCATCGCGTCGGATTCCGTGATCACGATCCCGTCGCTCGCCGTGCTGATTGTGATTTCATCCTACGTGCGCGAGATCGACATCAGCAGCATGGGGCTTCTGCTTGCGCTTTTTGCATGGCCGGGGCCGGCGCGCGTGATTCGGGCGCAGGTGTTGAGCCTGCGCGAGCGCGGCTACGTGCAGATGGCGCGGCTTTCCGGCGTTTCGACATTCAAGATCATGATCTTCGAGTTGCTGCCGAATCTCATGCCCTACCTCGCCGCGAACTTCACGGGCAGCGTATCCGCCAACATCCTGGCGGCGACCGGGCTTGAAGCCCTCGGCCTCGGTCCGAGCCGCGTCCCGACGTTGGGCATGACGATCTTCTACGCGATCCGCGGCGCCGCGATTCTCCGCGGAATGTGGTGGTGGTGGGGACTCCCCATCTTGATGTTGATCCTCATTTTCTCCGGTCTGTTTCTCTTAACGATCGGACTCGATGAAGTGGCCAACCCGCGGTTGCGAGGCATTAAGGAGATGACGTGAACGGCGCGGGACAAGATGACGTAGTGTTGCGCATCGAAGGGCTGACCGTCCATTACGAAACCCGGCCCGAGACCACCGTGGCCGTGACCGACCTCTCGTTTAATGTCGCGCGCGGCGAAACGCTCGGACTTGTAGGCGAATCGGGTTGTGGCAAGAGCACTACGGCAATGGCGATTCTGCGCCTGTTGCACCCGCCGGGGCGCGTCGTGAAAGGCTCCGTGTGGCTCAACGGCACGGACCTCCTGGCCTTGGACACGGCCCGGCACCGCGCCACGTGCTGGAAAGCGGCATCGCTGATACCGCAAGGCGCCATGAACGCACTCAACCCGGTTATGCGGATCGAGAACCAAATGGCCGACGCCATCACGACCCATGAAGGTAGGCAAGGCCGCCGTGCTTTGCGGGAACGCATCGACCGCCTGTTCGCAATGGTGGGGCTTTCCTCCAATGTCCGCCGCCTCTTTCCGCATGAATTGAGCGGTGGGATGAAACAGCGGGTGTGTATCGCCATGGCGGTCGCCTTGAATCCGCCACTCGTCATCGCCGACGAACCCACCAGCGCCCTTGACGTCGTCGTGCAGCGCGTTGTGGCGCAGAGCCTCTTGAAGATCAAGCGGGAGCTGGGGAACGCCATGATCCTGATCGGCCACGATATGGGATTGATGGCGCAGCTTACCGACCGCATTGCCGTCATGTACGCCGGCAACCTCGTCGAGATCGCCCCCGTCAAGAGTCTGTTTGCGCAGCCGCGTCATCCGTACACGCGCGAGCTGATCGAGTCGGTTCCCACGATCAGGGAACGGAAGCCCTTGCATGTTGTGGCAAGCGGGCCGCCCGACCTGCGGCGGTTGCCGCCGGGTTGCGCCTTCCAGGGGCGTTGCCTGGAAGCGATGGACTGTTGTTTGTCGGAGCGCCCGCCGCTTCACGAACACGCCGCCGGGCATTGGTTCGCCTGCCATCGGCGCCAGTGCCAGAAGGATCAATGAGATGTCTGAACCGACGAATCCCCCTTTGAAGGGGGGGAGGGGGGATGTTCCCTCTTGTACCATGTCAGGCTGCTGCAATGACCCAACATCCCCCCTCCCCCCCTTCAAAGGGGGACGCCGGGAACAAGGGGATGTTGACTGCCCGTTGCTGGAAGTCAGCAACGCCACCAAGGTCTACGGCGGCGGCTTCCTTTCCCGGGGCCGCGAAGTCACCGCCCTTCGCAGTTGTTCCCTGACCATCAGCGGCCGCCCAGCCACTATTAGCGCCATCGCGGGCGAAAGCGGGAGCGGTAAGAGCACGCTGGCGGGAGCCATACTTGGGTTTGTCAGACTTGACGGAGGAAGTATCCGGTTCTTGGGGCAAGACGTGGCCGTCATGAGCCGCCGCGAGCGTTTCGCATACCGCCGACAGGTCCAGGCAGTGTTCCAGGACCCGTACGCCGTGTTCAACCCATTCTACCGCGCCGGACACATTTTCGACCTCGTCATCCGGCGCTTCGGGATTGCCGGCGGCGCCAAGATCGATAGCGCAGGCAAACCGCCCAATGCGCGTGAACGAATAGAAGAGGCGCTCAAGCTCGTGGGCCTCCGCGGAGAGGAAGTGTTGGATAAATATCCGCACCAACTCAGCGGCGGACAGCGCCAACGGATGATGGTGGCGCGGGCGTATCTTATTGCGCCCCGCCTTATCATCGCCGACGAGCCGGTCTCGATGGTGGATGCGTCGCTCCGTTCGATGATCCTCGATGTTATGCTCCGCCTCCGCGACGATAACGGGATTTCGTTTCTCTACATCACCCACGACCTCAGCACCGCATACCAAATCGCCGACGACATCCATATCCTTTACAGGGGCGCGATTGTTGAAACCGGTCCCGTCACGCGCGTCATCGAACAGCCCGCCCATCCGTACACGCGCCTGCTCATCGATTCCGTCCCGCTTCCCGATCCTTCCCAACACTGGGCCGACGACATCCATCTCTCATGGGACGAGCAGAGCGATATGAATGGAGACGGTTGCTGTTTCTACAGCCGATGTCCCGAACGCGCCGATGCCTGCCGTCTTGCGCAACCCGGACTCTGCTTTGTCGACCCCACTCACGGCGTCGCCTGCCATGCGCCCGCTATCGTGCACTCGCGTACGAGTGCTGAGAGTGAATCCGCGAGAGAGGAAGTCGTCCTCTTGCAGCCTCCGATGGCAAGCACAGAGGGTTCAGATCGTGGAAACCCGTGAAAGGCGCCCCCCGGTGTAGCCGAGGGGCGCTTCTTGCGGTTTACAACTTGCGACTATTTCTGAGTTGCGCTCTTGTAGGCGTAATCGGGACCCTCGACGAAACCGTTGTGGCATGACCCGCAACTATTCGGCATCTGCTTGTTCGAAGACGCGTTGTAGAAGAGAGCCTGGCTGGCCGCCGGGGTGATGATGTCGAAGATGTGCGACGAAATGTCGCCGCGGATACGGCCACCCGAAGGCTGTCCCTGAGCATTGACGGTTTCGTGCACGAACCGGGACTGGCTTGCGGCTGTTCTAGGCATGTGGCACGTCGCACACTGGCCAGCTCCGCCCGTTGCGGTCGATGGTGCATAGCCCGCGAGGTTAATCGGATCGTATCCGGCCACCATATTGGCTTCCGCGCTCATGTGAGCGGCTACAGCCTCTGCTTCGGCTTGCCAACCATAACCCGAGGGAAGGCCAAACCCGTAAGGGGCGTGGCAACTCAGGCACAGGTCATTGTTCTCGTTACTCATCGACAGGCTCGGTCCGATGTCGCGATTGTGCAGTTCATGACAGTCACTGCATCCCGTGAGAGTATATGGATTCTTGAAGTGCTTGGACTTCTGCAGATCGGGGAACTGCTGGTGATGCTGGCGGGAATGCCCCACGGTGTCGCCGTAGAGTCCCGGCTTGTCGGTGTGGAAATCCGCCGCGAACTCATCATAGCCAATACCGGCGTACGGGAACGTCAAAGTGTCTGTCCCCTTTGATGGGTACTCGGGGTGTTCGTCGCCCGCGCCGGTGAAATTGCCCTTTCCGGCGCCTCGCGTGTGGCAACGCCCGCACAGCATGGCGTCACGCTCGGCGGACAGGTAACGCGAAAGAACGAGCTTCGGATCTGCGCCGCCACTATCCCTGTGCTCTGAGCCGGGCCCGTGGCAGTTCTCGCAGCCGACGATCATCTCGTCTTTGACGCCGTCTCCGTCATAGTCGATGATTCCGGCCGCGGGGCTGGTATTGACGGCATCGGCGTGGTACAGGCCGGCGGCGTCGCGGGCAAGGCTGGTACCCGTGAAGTGGCAACCTGCACAATTGAGGTCGAAGGACTTGCTCTTGGCCGGCGTCTTTGCCGGGCCTCCATTCACGGTGGGCGCGCCCCAGTTGGCATGGTTGTACGGGTGGAAGGGTTCGGCCCCTGCCTGCAGCATTTCATCGTACTGGACCGGTAGAACGTAGTAGGAGGAATCCCCGCCCGCCGGATCAGCATCGTAGGTCCCGTTACCTTTGACGCGCGTAACCCACCGTTCCTTGTAGATTCCATGGCCGCCGAATGTGAACTCAACGTAGTACTTCTCCGACAGAAGGTCGCCGGCGGTATTCGAGAACTGCATGTAATATTTGCTCGTACCGCTCTCGAAGCCGAGCCAGATGTCGTAAACATCCGACGCGTTGGCCAGTGTGAACATAGGGAACGCGGCCACGTTAATGTGCAGGCCGTATTCATCGCCGGCGCCGGTGTTGTCGCGGGTGTTGCCATCCTTGAAGAATGCGTGCGCGGCGTTCGCGTCCGGATAATCGCTCAGGTCCTGAATCGAACTCGTTTGATCCGGCGCACGGTAAACCAAGGCGTGAAGTGTCTTCTTAAAACCGCTGACGTCTGTGGCAAGAGAGCCGTCGTGGCAAGTGAGGCACGCCGCCGAGCCAACGTACGTCGCCGCGGACGACGGGCGCTGTGAAAGGACGATGTCCTTGCTCGCTGCGGCGCCGACTTCGACATCGAAAGACTCTCGCGAGACATCTCCGCCGGGAAGGACTGTAGCCTGGTCGGCGATAGCGGGCGCGGCATGTATGAAATAGGCGCCCGGCAGCACGCCGTTGATTGCGAACGCACCGGTGGCATCCGTCGTTGCCGTGTACGGGCTAGCCGCAGCGAGCGTTTCGAGAGGGGTCTTGCTGCTTGACGCGGCAAGTGCCGTCGCATCAACCAAAGCAACGGTAGCGGCCGGAAGCGCCACGTCGCTCGGGGAATCGTGCTTCTTCACTGATCCCGAGACACTGCCAGTCGTTGCAACGGGCACGAGCAAACGGGCCTCGATGCTGGCTGTCTGACCGGCAGTCACGGAGACTCCTGCAACCTCTTGGGGCGCATAACCGGTAGCAGCAACGACGACGGTGTAAACGCCGACAGGGACGCTGGCAATGCTGAACAAGCCATCGGAATCACTGATTGCGCCCGGGGTAACGGGGATCGTGCTCACCGAAGCGCCGGCCACCGGCGTCCCGGCGGCATCGTCAACGACCGAGCCGGCAATGGTCCCCGATACTTCCGGCGGGTCCACCACGCCGGTAACCGCGAAGTTTGCGCTGGAGGATATCCCGCTTCCAACGCCTGTGGCGGTAACAACCGCCGTCCCTTCCGACAATGCCGTCACGGTAATTGACGTGCCGGTACTGCCGCTCAACTGCACAACCTCGCTATCGCTCACAGTCCAGTTGAAGCTGGTGTCGCGACCATCGGTCGACGCCGCCGTCAGCGTAAGCACCCCGCCGATCACGAGGTCCGTCGAAAACGGACTCAGTGTGACTAGCCCGGATTTCTCACCACTTGTAACAAATCGGGCCGTCAGATGTAGTATAA